>JAGBDN010000101.1 GCA_017937485.1 Thermoguttaceae bacterium | reverse complement strand
GAAAGAAACGGAAAGAAACGGAAAGAAACGGAAAGAAACGGAAAGAAACGGAAAGAAACGGAAAGAAACGGAAAGAAACGGAAAGAAACGGAAAGAAACGGAAAGAAACGGAAAGAAAGTTAGTTGATTTTAACAAAAGAATCGATTTTGACGCGGCGCGACGTTGAACGTTTGCCGCCGTCGGTCGAGCGTCGCCGTTTACGCCGTTCGTTTTAACGTTTGTCGTTCTTGCGGTTGGGACGCTTGCGCCGTTTGGAACTTTGGCGGCGGTCGGTAACGTTCATCGCTTTGAGAGCCGCGTTGGACGTTTGCCGTCGTCTGTCGAGCGCCGCCGTTTGCGCCGTTCTTCTTAACGTTTGTCGTTCTTGCGGTTGGAACGCTTGCGCCGTTTGCTAACGTTCGCCGCTTTGCGAGCCGCGTTGGACGTTTGCCGTCGTCTGTCGAGCGCCGTCGTTTGCGCCGTTCTTCTTAACGTTTGTCGTTCTTGCGGTTGGGACGCTTGCGCCGTTTGGCGTTGAGCGACGGTCGCTAACGTTCGCCGCTTTGCGAGCCGCGTCGGGCGTTTGCCGTCGTCTGTCGAGCGCCGCCGTTTGCGCCGTTCTTCTTAACGTTTATCGTTCTTGCGGTTGGAACGCTTGCGACGTTTAGAACTCTTTGACGGCGGTCGCTAACGTTCGCCGCTTTGCGAGCCGCGTTGGACGTTTGCCGTCGTCTGTCGAGCGCCGTCGTTTGCGCCGTTCTTCTTAACGTTTGTCGTTCTTGCGGTTGGAACGCTTGCGTCGTTTGGCGTTGAGCGACGGTCGCTAACGTTCGCCGCTTTGCGAGTCGCGTTGGACGGTTAACGCTCGACGGCGACGATTCGCCCGGCTTCCATTCGGACGCGAATTTCGGCGATTTCGGCGGCGAAACTCTCGCTGTGCGTCGCGAAAATCAGCGTCTTTTTCGCGCGGCGGAGTCCGACGAGGAAGTCGAGGAGGCGGCGCTGCGTTCCGACGTCGAGTCCGGCGAGCGGCTCGTCCATCGTCAGCGCGTCCGGATTCAACGCCAAAACGCAAGCGAACGCGACCCGACGCTTTTCGCCTCCGGAAAGCGCGTAAGGCGCCCGACGGCGAAGAGGCGAAATCTGCAAAAGTTCGAGACAATCGTCGACGCGGCGCGAAATCTCCGCTTCGTCGAGCCCCATTTGACGCGGCCCGAACGCGATCTCGTCTTCGACCGAACCGCAAAAGAGCTGCGCGTCGACGTTTTGAAAAACGTACCCGACGCGCCGATGAAACTGTTTCGAAAAGGTCGCGTCTTTGAGCGCCGAACGGTCGATTAAGTCGCCGTTGAAACGGTATTCTCCGGAAGATGGGAAGATTAGGCCGTTTAGGAGGCGTAAAAGCGTCGTTTTTCCGCAACCGTTCGGGCCGAGGAGCGCGACCGAGGCGCCGCGTTCGAGCGTCAAGTCGAGGTCTTGGAGCGCGCGGACGCCGTCCGGATAAGAAAACGAAACGTTTTTCAACTCAATCATCGAACGAACGACTCCAAATAAAGGAAAAGCGCGACGAAAACGACGAGCGCCGCGACGCCGAGCGCGTCGACCGGACGGAAAACGCCGACCGGAAAACGTCGGTATTCGCCGGAAAAACCGCGGCAAGTCATCGCGTCAAATTGCTCTTCGACCGCGTCTTGCGCTTTCAAAAAAGCGACGCCGACGACGCCGCCGAGCGTCGCGCCCTTGCGTCGGTCGCGTCCGACCGAACGGAGCCGAACCGCGTCGAGCGTTTGGAGCGCGATTTCGGCTAATAACGCGACGTATTTCAACGCAAGGTCGAAGGTAAAGACGAAAAGATCGGGGGCGCCGAACGTTTTGAAGCTCGCCGAGAGTCGGTTCCAAGGGGTCGACCGAGCGAGAAGCGCGATTAACGTCGTCGCGACGAGCGTTTTGCAAGGAACGACGACGAAAGCGCGCGGTTGACCGAAAAACGCGGCGGGCGCCGTTATTAATAAGGAGAAAAGGAACGCTTGGAAGGGCGCCGTCAAGACGTCGGCCAAGCGTCGGGGGGAAAGGAACGCGACGCGAACGAGCGTCGCCGCGCCGAGAATTTCGACAAAGGCGAAGTTGCGCGACGCCGCGACGAGCAGGACGAGCGCGAAAACGCAAAACGTCTCGACCGGCGTCGACAAACCGAACGCGCTTCCGGAAACCGGCGCTCGGCGGACTTGCGACAAAACCGCCGAAATCGCCGCCGCGCTCCGACGAACGAAGGCGTCGCGGTCGCGCGGCGGTTCGTATCGCTCGTCGGAGTCGAGCCAAGCGGGGAGTCGCGGTTGTTCTACCGGTTCGGTCGAGTTCATATTATCGGCAAAGTTGGCGCAAAACCGTTAAGCGGAACGCTTCGCGGCGACGAAGAGGTAGGAAAGTTTCGCCAAAACGACCGAAAGAGCCGTTCCGATAATCGCCGAAAGGACGTAAGCGGCCCAATCGGGGAGACCCGGCGCCGATTCCGCGAGCGAATAATCGGGAACCGGCGCGTTCCAAGCGAAACCGTCGGTCAAGCCGGACGGCGTGTAACCGAGTTCCGGGCCGTCGGCGGCGGCTTGCGTCGCGGCGATCTCGTCGGCGCCCCATTCGCCCCAAGCGGTTCCTTCGGCGAGGAGGCCGAGCGGCGACAAAACAATCAAGAGCGCCAACATTAAATAAACCGGAAGGAAGCGGGAAGCGGTCGACGGTTGCGTCCCGGTTTGCGGCGCGTCCGCGTTATTTTCCGGCTTCGAGGCGGCGGCGTCGACGGTTTCCGACGTTAAATTAGCGAATTCGGGGGAGAAATGCGGGGCGGATTTGCGGATAAACGCGAACACGGCGACCGAAAAAACGGCTTCAGCCAGCCCGAAAAGGGTCAGGTGTCCGATCATCATCGCCGGAACCGCGACCGAAAGACCGTAAGGGCAGTACAGCGCTTGACCGTTCGCGTCGGTGAAGAGCGCCGGTTGGATTCCGAATTGAATCGCCGTCGTCAGCGCCGCGACGTTCAGCCCGACGAACGACGAAACGGCGACGTTGACGAGCGCGTTCTTCGAAAAACGTTGCAACGCTCGATAAACGTAATAACCAACGAAGGGGCAAACGAACGCAAGATTGAAGCAGTTGGCGCCGAACGCGATAATTCCGCCGTCGCCGAAAAGGAGCGCCTGAATCGCCAGCGCGATCGTCAGCGCGACGCAAGCGGCTTGCGGGCCGAGCAAAATCGCGAGAACCGTTCCGCCGACCGCGTGCCCGGTCGTCCCGCCGGGGAGCGGAATGTTGAACATCATCGCCAAAAAGGAGCAGGCGGCCGCGACGCCGAGCGCGGAAAAACGCTCTTGCGGGAAGTCGCGAACGACCGTTTTGATCGAGCGATACCAAACGGGAACGGTCGCGGCGGTCAAAACGGCGCAGGTCGAGACGCTAAGATAATTGTCCGGAATATGCATCGAAAGGCTTTCTGGTTGGGCGCGAGGTAAGGCGAAGTCGCGCGAAATCAAAAAGGAAGCAAAGGGAAAAAGTCGTCTTCCAACGTTCCGAACGGTCGGCGACGCCCGCGTCGGCGCAAAACGACGGGGCGGGACGAAACGTCGGCGTCGGTCGCGGGGCGAGTTTCGACGAACCTTCTTTCCGTCATTATATATAGGGAAGGCGGTTTCGTCAACGACGGGGCGCCTCCGAAAGAACGTTTGGAGCGAAAACGAGCGCGTTCCGTTCGACGCGTCGCGGAACGACGCTTCGGAAGACGGCGCCGACGTTAAAGCGGCGTTAAAAACGTTGCAAACGTTAAATTTTAACGAACGAACGCTCGCCGCGCCGCCGCTCCGACGGAACGAACGCGACGCGTTATTCGGCGACGTTCTCGGAAGCGGGCGCCGTCAAAGAAACGAGCGTCGAGAGGCCGTCTTGTTCGCCCGCGCAACAGGACTCGAATAAATCTTGAACGGTGTATTTTTGCAAAATGGCGCGAATTTCGTCGTTGAAGCGCCGCCAAAATAAACGCGGGGCGCAACTTTCGGAACGTTCGCAGTTTGCGGCGTTGACGGCGAGACACTCGACGACTTCGAGCGGGCCTTCCATCGTTTCGATCGCTTCGAGGAGCGTTACTTGGTCGAGCGGTTTGACGATGGAGTAACCGCCGCGCGCGCCTCGGAAAGAACCGACGATTCCGGCGTCGCGCAGGGCGAGAATCAGGCGGCTGACGTATTTTTCCGAAATTTGTTGCGATTTGGCGATTTCGCGGATTAGTCGAGGGCGCGCGTCCGCTTGGTGCGCCGCTAAATCAAGTAAAATGCGTAAACCGTAACGGCCTTTCGTGGAAATTCTCATTGTGTTATAACGATTCCTTGGGCAAAACGAAGGGCGGAACTAAAACAACGACGAGGAACGCCGCGTCGAGCCGAGTTCGCGAGCGCCGTTAAACGTTGCGGCAGGTCGAGAAACCGGCGTTTGGGACGCGCCGAATAAAATTTTCGAAAGACATAACAAATCTTAAGAAAAAATAAGCCGAATCTAATAAACGACGCGTCGTTAATAATATACCGTAAAACGGTGAGAAAGCAAGGAGTAAGGGAAGCCTTAATCGACAAAAACGGTTGATTTTTTTAAAAATCGGCGCCCCGCCGTGCGCTAATCGGAAAATTTGGTATAATACGAAGGGTTGGCGAAGTCGCGTCGGCGCAAAACGCGCGTTTAGTTCAAAATTTTGCTTGATTTTAGATAAGATGGAGGAGTTTTAACGATGAAACAACGGAAAAACCGAGGCGTCGCGCCGTTGGCGGCGTCGCTTTGCGTCGGGTTGGCGGCGAGCGTCGCGGCGACCGGCGTTCAAGCGCAAGACAAGAGCGCGAAGTTCGAGTACCCGAAGGCTCGCGTTTGCGATCAAGTCGACGAGTATTTCGGAACGAAGGTCGCCGACCCGTATCGCTGGATGGAAATCGAGAAAACGCCGGAGTTGGAAGAGTGGATCGCCGCCGAAAACAAGACGACGAACGCCTACCTCGACCAAATTTCGTTCCGCGACGAACTGCGCCGCGAGATGACCGAGCGTTACGATTACGCAAAACAGGGAATCCCTTGGAAACGCGGCGGCCGTTACTTCTACTCGAAAAACAGCGGTTTGCAAAACCAGTCGACGCAACACTTTAAAACGACGCTCGACGGCGAGGAAAAGCTCCTGATCGACCCGAACGCGCTCTCCGACGACGGCACGGTCGCGCTCTCGTCGCTGGCGATTTCGAAGGACGGCCGTTATATGGCGTACTCCGTTTCGGTCAGCGGTTCCGACTGGCGGGAGATTTACGTTCAAGAAATCGAAAGCGGGAAAAAACTCGACGACTGCGTCCGCTGGGCGAAATTCACCGGGATCGCTTGGAAGGGCGACGGCTTCTATTACAGCCGTTACGACGCGCCGCCGAAAGGGCAAGAGTTTAGCGCGAAGAACGAATATCACAAGATTTACTATCACCGCGTCGGCGACCCGCAAGAGAAGGACGCGCTCGTCTTTGAAGACCGCTCCGCGCCCCTTCGCAACTGTACGGCGTCGGTCGACGAGGACGAAAATTGGCTTTTCGTTTACCAAAACGACTCGACGTACGGCGCCAAAGTCTTCTTCGACGATTTGCGCGACGAAAAAACGGATTTTCAAACGCTCTACCCGGCGTTCGACTCCGAAACGACCGTCGTCGTGGTCAAGGACGACGTTTTTTACGCGTTGACCGACTATAAAGCGCCGAACCGTCGCTTGGTCGCCGTCGACCCGAAAAATCCGGCGCCGGAACACTGGCGCGACGTTTTGCCGGAGTCGGAAAATCTGCTCGAATCGATCGTTCCGGTCGGCGACAAACTCCTCGCGAAGTACCTGGTCGACGCGGCGCACGAGTGCGTTTTTGTCGATTACAACGGTAAAAACGTCGGCAAACTCGACATTCCGGGACTCGGCGTCGTCGGGATTTCCGGCGACAAGGGGGACGACGAGTTCTTCTACTCCTTCACGTCGTTCGCGTCGCCGACGACGATTTACAAAGCGGACGCGAAAACCGGCGAAGCGTCGCTTTTCTGGGCGCCGGACGCGGGTTTCGATCCGAACGATTACGTCGTCGAACGCCTTTGGTATACGAGCAAAGACGGGACGCGCGCGCCGATTTTCGTTACGTATAAAAAAGGCCTCGTGAAGAACGGCGCCAACTCGACGATTCTTTACGGTTACGGCGGGTTCAACATCAATATGACGCCGTCTTTCAAACCGACGCGGACGCCTTACCTCGACCGCGGCGGCGTTTTCGCGGTCGCCGTCTTGCGCGGCGGGGGCGAGTACGGCGAAGACTGGCACAAAGCCGGGACGAAAACGCAAAAACAAAACGTTTTCGACGACTTCATCGCGGCGGCGGAGTTCCTGATCGCCGAAAAATTCGCGTCGCCGGAAACGTTGGCGATCAACGGCGGTTCGAACGGCGGCCTCCTCGTCGGCGCGACGTTGACGCAACGCCCGGATCTCTTCGCGGCGGCGGTTCCGCAAGTCGGCGTCCTCGATATGCTCCGTTACCACAAGTTCACGATCGGCTGGGCTTGGGCGAACGATTACGGCACGAGCGAAGAAAGCGAAGAGATGTTCCGCTATCTCCTTAAATATTCGCCGTTGCATAACGTTCGCAAAGACGCGAAATACCCGGCGACGATGGTGATGACGTCCGATCACGACGACCGCGTCGTCCCGGCGCACTCGATGAAATTCGCCGCGACGCTCCAAGCGAACGCCGACGCGACCGACGCTCCGCTCTTGATTCGCGTCGAGTCGAAAGCCGGACACGGCGCCGGGAAACCGGTCTCGAAAATCGTCGACGAAGCGGTCGATATGTACGCGTTCATTCTCTTTAACACGCAAAAGGATAAAAACGTCGAAAAATAAAAGAGGAAGCGAACGTCGCGGCGCGTTTTAAGACGACTCGCGACGGCGTTTTGATTTTTTGATTATCGGCGCTAAAACGTCGCTCCTAACGGGGCGGCGTTTCTTTTACCGTCGGAAGATTTCGGCGATTTATCGAGGGCGGGGGACGCGGGCGTTGGAACGTCTTGCGGGAAGACTCCCCCAATTATTCCAAGGACGATTCGTTCCGAGGTTTATCCCATATTTTATCCCATATTTTGTCCCATAGGCGCCCGCAAGTCTGTTATCGACAAGGGGCGTCGGACTCCTTATAAAGTCGGTCGACGAGCGTTTGGGAATTTTTTCGAAAAAATCGGGCGTTTTTTCGACGTTTTTCTTGCTTTTTGCGTTTCGGTCTGTTAAAATAAGCGTCGTTCTTAGTCGCCGACGTTGAAATTTGACGCGGCGACGCCCGCTCGAAAAAGCGTCGCGACTTCGCGACGGGGCGAGCGAAACGACGAGTTCGACGTTATTAATCAATAGAGAGCGTTTTCGCTTGGCGTTCGAACGCGTTCTGACGATTTTCCCGATTTTTTGGACGTTATTTTCGGAGTATTTGCGATGAAATCGATTTCTCGACGACGTTTTATGGGCGACGCTCTTCTGACGGCGGCGGCCGCGTCCGCGGCGACGAGCGGCCTTTGGCTTCCGGCTTCCGTTCGCGCTCAAGACGCTAAAAAAGTTTCCGCCAACGAAAAATTCGGCGTCGCGATCGTCGGTTGCGGCGGTCGCGCCGGCAGCCATATCGGCGAACTCCTCGCGGACGGGCGTTCCGAAATTCTTTACCTCTGCGACCCCGACCTTCCGCGCGCCGAAAATCGCGCTAAAGATATTGAGAAAAAGACCGGGCGCAAACCGAAGGTTGTCGCCGATATGCGCGAAGCGTTCGCCGACGAAGCGGTCGACGTCGTTACCTGCGCGTCGGCGAACCACTGGCACGCGCTCTGCGGCGTCTGGGCGATGCAAGCCGGGAAACACGTTTACATTGAAAAGCCGATTTCGCACAACATTCACGAAGGGAAAGCGCTGATCGCCGCCGCGAAAAAATACGGCGTGATGTGCCAAGTCGGGTCGCAATGCCGTTCGAACGAAGCGATTCAAGGCGCGTTCAAATTCGCTAAAGACGGCGGCGTCGGCGAAATCAAACTGACCCGCGGCCTCTGCTACAAACGTCGCAAGTCGATCGGCGCGCTCGGGAAATACAAGGTTCCGGAAACGGTCGACTACAACCTCTGGAGCGGCCCGGCGCCGATCGTCGACCCGCCGACCCGTCCGAACTTCCACTACGACTGGCACTGGCAACGCCTTTACGGGAACGGCGACCTCGGGAACCAAGGCCCGCACCAAACCGACATCGCGCGCACGTTGCTCGGCGTCGAAGATTTCCCGACGAGCGTTATCTCTTACGGCGGCCGCCTCGGTTACCAAGCGGAACGCAAAGACGACAATTACGTCGACGCCGGCGACACCGCGAACACCGAAGTGTCGATTTACAACTACGCCGACGGCAAAACGCTCGTTTTCGAAACGCGCGGTCTCGAAACGGAAGCCTACCGCGGCGCTTCGATCGGCGTCGTCGCTTACGGTTCGGAAGGTTACATCGTTCAAGTTAACTACGGTTACTGCGTTGCTTACGACCTTGACGGCAAGCAAATCAAGGAGTTCAAAGGCGGTCGCGACCTGAACCACTTCCGCAACTTCCTCGACGCCGTCAAGAACGACGATTACGCGAGCCTGAACGCCGACGCGCGTTGCGGGCACCTTTCCGCGGCGCTCTCGCACCTCGGCAACATCTCGTACTACCTCGGCGAAGAAAACAAAGTGTCGCCGGACGAAGCGAAGAAGGTTTTGGAAGCGGTTCCGGGGAACGACGACAACGTCGAAACGCTCGGCCGCACCTTGGCGCACCTCGAAAAGAACGGCGTCGACCTCGCGAAAACGCCGATTTCGATGGGCCGTATGTTGAAGATCGACCCGAAAACCGAGTCGTTCGTCGACGACGCGGAAGCGAAGGCGATGGAAACCCGCGAATACCGCGGCGAATTCGTCGTTCCGACCGCCGACAAAGTTTGAGGTCGAACCGACTTAACCGTCGATTTTAAGAATGTTTCGGCGCGGCGACGTTAGGCCGCGTCGGAACGTTCGACGGACGATTTAAAAGCGCCGTCGCCGTTTGAAAAGCGTTGCTGAAACGCGGTTCGAGCGGCGGCGAACGGTTGCGTTTTGTCTTGACCAAACGACGGACTTGGCGGATTTTGACGATTTTGACGAGAAAAACGGCGAAAAGTGAAGAAAGGGACGACGGTGAGTTCGCGGGAGGCGGTCGAAGCGGAAATTAAGGAGAACGTCGAGCGGGTTCGCGAGCGAATCGACGCGGCGGCGCAACGTTCCGGGCGACGCGGTTCCGACGTAACGCTCGTCGCGGTGTCGAAGTATTCGGCGCCGGACGACGGGATTGTTTCGGGACTGTTGCGGGCCGGCGCGTTCGACTTGGGCGAGAATCGACCGCAAAAATTCTTAGAGAAGGCGAACTTTTGGGCCGCGTCGCCGTATTGGAACGCGGACGCGCCGCCGCTCGATTTCGTTCCGCAAGCCTTGCGAACGGCGGAAAAAACGAACGACGCGGCGTTGTTGCAAAACGTTGCGGAGGAAGACGTTGCGAGCGCGGCGCAAGGCGCGAACGGCGACGTGTCGAACGTCGGGCGGTTGCGTTGGCATTTTATCGGTCCGTTGCAGCGGAATAAGGCGCGTCGAATTTTGCCCTTCGTTTCGCTCCTGCATTCGGTCGACTCGCTGAAACTGTTGGAAGCGCTCGACCGAATCTTGAGCGAGGAAAGCGAGCGCGCGGCGTTGGGAAAACGCTCCGCCGCCGAGCCCGTTTTTCCCGAAACGATTTCGGCGTTTCTTGAAGTTCGACTTTCCGCCGACGCCGAGAAACAAGGGTTCGAGCCCGACGAACTGCTCGACGTTTTGCCGAAAACGGCGGCGTTTCGTCGGGTGAAAATTCGCGGGCTGATGGGGATGGCCGGTTTGACCGCGACCGAAACCGAAACGCGCCGTCAGTTCGCGACGCTCCGAGAATTGCGCGACCGTTGCCGAACGCAATATCCCGATTTTTCGGACTTTACCGAACTTTCGATGGGAATGAGCGGCGACTTCGAAACCGCGATCGAAGAGGGCGCGACGATCGTTCGCGTCGGTTCGATTCTTTATCCGGCGTCGTGAAAGCGGCGCGTTGGCGAACGCGTAAAACGACGTTGCAAACGCGAGGCGAAGTCAAGCGATTTCGAGGGCGGGCGCCGCGTCAAAATCGAACGCGTCGGTTTCTTCGTCGCTCAAAAAAGCGGGCGTCGCGGCGCGATTCGGTTGAGCGTTGCGTCGAGGCGCCTCGTCGGGCGATTCGGCGCGAGCGACTTTGACGTATCCGAGCGACTTAAAGACCTCTAATATTTCGCTGCAAGTGGGGAACATTCGCCCGCTGGCGCGTTTGTACTCGTCGAGCGCCTTCATAAACTCAATTTCGTCGGTCGAATAATCGCGTTCGCAGGTTGTCGGATCGATTTGGCGGCGGCGTTGCGTTCGTTTTATTTCTTCGTCGGACTCTTCCGCGTCGCGTTTTTTGGCGTTGTCTGCGGGAATTTTGACGTTTTTATCGATTTTTTCGCCGTCGATTTTCGCGTCGAGAAGACGACGAGACGCGGACGAACCGCGCCGTCGCCGAGAGGAACGCGTCGACGAATCGACGGCGAGGCGCGGAGGAAACGGACGCGAAGTCTCGTCGCCGTCAAACGGGGACGCGTCGTCTTTGGGGGAGGCGACGCTCGGCGTTTCGGCGCGACTCGATTGGGGAGAGGCGGCGGAAGTTCGCGAACTTTCGGCGCCGCTTAGCGAAGAAGCGTCGAAGCGAGCGGGTTGGGGCGCGGCGATTTTATCGATAATCCGGTTTAAGTCGGCGTTAGTGCGCATTCTGAAAACGGTTCCTTTGCAAGACGGCCGGCGGCGCGTCGGTTAAGGGGAGGAAAAAGTTGGGAACGATCTAGCGGGCGACGCTTTTGCGCGTCTTACCTAATTTAACTTAAAATAGCGAAGCGGAGTGAAACGCGCAAAGATTAACCGTCGTTGAAAATATAAAAATTGAAAAAGCTGAAAATATTAGCGCGAATGGCGAAGTCGCGTCGGTTGGGAAAAGCGCGACGATTGCGCGGGCGCGGCAAATGAAAAATGGGCGCTTAAGACAAAGTTAAGCGGTGCGAAACGAAAAAATAAGAAGGAAAATTCGGCGGCAAATTATTTTCGTCGAGAAATTGACGCTCGACGCGAGGTAAAAAAGGTTGAGCGAGACGTCGCAAGATGAAACGAAAGGCGAGTAAAATGAAAAGCGAATTAAGAAGACGAACCGCGAAAACAACGATTTTGACGAATTTAGCGGTCGGCGCGATTTTAGCGGCGGCGCAGGTTGGATTTTCGAGCGGCGAAGCGTCGGGAGCGGAAGTCGCCGTTGTCAACGGAGCGACCGAGAGCGCCAAAGTCGACGGCGAGTCTCAAAAGTCCGTCGCGGGATTTGACTGGACGCTCGACGACGGCCTTTTGACGTTGCGCGACGGCGAGAAAGTCGTTTTTAGTTACCGATATTCGTTTCTTGAACACGAAAACGTGCCGAAAACCGATTCTCGTCGCGGCGCCGGGTGTTATTTCTATCCGCTGAACGGCGTCGACGGCGAAAATTTGACCGATTTGGCGCCGAAAGACCATTATCATCATCGCGGCGTTTTTTGGACTTGGCCCGCCGTCGGCGTTTGGGAAGCGGACGGAACGAAACGCGAATACGACCTTTGGACGACGAACGCGCCGATTCGCCAACGCTTCGTTCGTTTCCTCGACCGGCCGACGACCGGAAACGGCGAAAACGGCGGCGACTTTGCCGAATTTGCGGTTGAAAACGGTTGGTTCGTCGGCCCGAACGCGACAAAAACGGACGCGGAACTCGACCCGACCGCGAAAGACGGGCAAAACGGGGAACGCGTCGGGGAGCGAATCGCAGAAAACGCGCCGCTGTACGGAGAAAAAGTCGTTACGGAAATCGTTCGCGTCAAAACCGGCCCGATTGAAACGTTCGAAGGCGTTCGTTGCCGTTCGGTCGACGTTGAAATCGTCTTGATTCCGAACGAAAAACCGATTTCGTTGCGCGGCGCGGAAGGGAAAAGTTACGGCGGGCTAACAATTCGCTTCCGTCCGGTCGGCAAAAACGGCGAAGACCGCTTTATCCTGACCGACGAAGGCCTCGCGAAGGGCGACATGCCGGAAAAACCGCTCCGTTGGGCCGATTTTACGTCGCGATTCGGCGCGGTCGATAAGGAAACCGGCGAGAAAAACGCGTTGAGCGGCGCCGCGATCTTCCTTTCGCCAAACTTTCCCGATTTCCCGCCGACTTGGCTAACTCGTTATTACGGGCCGCTTTGCGTCGGTTGGCCGGGCGTCGTCGAGCAAAAATTCGAGCCGGGCGAGCGAATCGAAATGCGCGCGCGAATTTGGTTGCACGAGGGCCTCGTCGCGAAGGAAATGCTCCAAAAGGCGTTCGAACGTTGGGCGGAAGAGGAAAATCGCGTTAAATTGGCGGAAGCGCGTTGAGTTTAACGCGGAATTGGCGGCGTCGCGGCGTCCGATTCGAACGTTGTTCGAGACGGCGCCGTTTCGCCGATTTTGTCGTTATTAATATATAAAGGGCGAACTTCGCGTTTCAAGCGTTATTAACAAAGGAAACGTCGCGGCTTCTTAGCGGCGACGAGAGAAAGGAAACGGCGATGCGAAAAAATCGGCAAAATGGGAAAAAAACGTCGAAACGGCGCGTTACTGCGGCGAGCGTTATCGCGTTGGGAGCGTTATTAACGGCGGCGAGCGTTCCGGCGTCGGCGACGCAGGCGGCGATTTCGGGCGTCGCGGCGGAACCGACGGCGTTAAAATCGGAAAATTCCGCGAAACCGGCAAAACCGGCGGCGGTTTGGCAACTTATGGACGCGACCTTAATCCTCGGCGCGGACGCGACCGCGGTCTTGAAGCGGACGGACGGCGGCGAAACGAGCGCGCCGGTTCGGGCGTTTTCGTTCGTTTCGAACGGGCGAACGATCGACGCGACGCGAGTCGAACGAATAACGGAGGAAAAAACGACGTTTGAAACGTTAATCGTCGAGTTTGAGGATGGAACGAAAGCGAAGTTCGAGGCAAAGCGGAGGATGGGGTGCGTCGTTTTGCGGTTGCTTGGTCTCGAAGAGAAATCGCCGGTCGACGAAATCGCGATTTTCCGTCTTGGCGCGCCGCAAGACGCTCGAATCGCCGGGCAGATTAACGCCGCGATCGCGGACGACGGCTATCATATCGCGGTGATGACGGCGGCGCCGAACGTCCGCCCCCTTGCGTCGCATACCGGGCGGGCGCAAAACAACCTTGACGGCTGTTCGCATTCGTTCCGCCCCTTGCCGCGGGGCGCCGCCGAAAACGTCGACGGCGGTAAGGCAAGCAAAGACGGGAGTTCCGATAAGCCGGTCGCCGAGTTTTGCGCGAATTCGACCCGCGAAAACAACGACGGTTGGTCGGTTCGCGGGCGGTCGTTTGCCGAGCCGCTCGACTTGACCGGTTGCCGAGCGATTCGCGTTCGCGTTTTGGGGGACGGCGGCGGTCAACAGCTCAAAATTCAGCTTGGCGGGAAGAGCGGGCATCGCGACGATTATATTCCGATCGACTTTAACGGTTGGCGAACGCTCGACTTAACGGCGCCGCCGCTGAACGATTTGACATACGACGACGTTCGCCGTCTTTATTTTTATTACAACTCCCTGCCGGGCAAGAAGAGCGTTCGAACGTTAATCGATCGCGTCGAGGCGGTGTTCGGCGAGGGCGCGGACGAGCGAACCGTTCTCCTTGAAGACTTTGCGGACGCCGCGTCGCCGCTTTGGGACGCGCCGACGCGAATTTTGTCGGCGAACGCCTACAAGCGACACGGCCTCGAAGGAGCGCAGTGCGCGATCGTCGCGGTTCCGGCGGGGTATTGGCCGAAAGTGGTCGAGCGAATGCAGCGGGCGGCGGGGATTCCGTCGCCGAGGCCGGGGGGCGGTTGGCGCGAAGCCTCGAAACACGTTCGCGACTCCTATTTCTTCCTGACTTATTTTAACGTCGACGAGTACGACGCGGCGTTGCAATTCGCGAAACGGGGCGGGTTTAAGCAAATTCTGCTCCTGCAAAACTCTTGGTGCGAGTCGACCGGGCGTTACCGCGTCAACGAAGCGAACTTCCCGGGCGGTTTGCCGACGTTGCGTCAAACGATTGAAAAATTCCGCGCCGAAGGAATCCGTTTTGGACTCCATCTCCTTGCGGCGTCGGTGGATAGGAACGACCCGTATTTAACGCCGGTTCCGGATAAACGCTTTCTCCTCGGCGAGTCGACGACGTTGGCCGCCGATTTGAGCGCCGACGCGACAACGATTCCGACGGCGACCGACGCGACCGTTTTTCCGGTCGGGGAAGACCCGTATATGGGTTCCGGTCAGGTCGTTCGCATCGACGACGAATTAATTCAATACGGCGGCGTCGACGCGAACGGCTTAACCGATTGCAAACGCGGACTTTACGGAACGAAAGTTGTCGAACATAAAAAGGGCTCCAACGTGTCGCATTTTGTTCGCGCTTACGGGTATCATCTGCCCGACCTCGACACGGACTTTATCGACGAAATCGCCGGGAATTTCGCTCGGCTGGCGAACGAGTTGCCGCTCGATATGATTTACTTCGACGGTTCCGAACTGCTGCAACGCCCGGGAGACGGTTCGGAGCATTGGTATTACAACGCGCGCCTTCATAAAGCGTTTTACGACAAGATTAACGACAAGAATATTCTTTACCAAGGAAGCAGTTGTTCGCCGTATTCTTGGCATATGATTTCGCGCTCGGCGTCGGCGGACGGGCACGACGACCTAAAGGCTTATTTGGAAGAGCGTTCCGGAGGTTTTCTCGGAATGAAAGACAATAATATGCGCCTCGACGTCGGCTGGTATTACGGCTACGACCGCAACGCGACGCCGGATATGTACGAGTATTGCCTCGGAACGACGATCGGTTACGACGCGTCGTTCTCGTTCCAAGCGTCGGTCGGCGCCGCGTCGAAACATCCGTTTATCGGCGAAATTCTCGATTTGATAAGGTCTTACGAAGAGTTGCGCCTTTCCGGGCGCGTTCCGGAGGAAGTAAAAGCGCTACTTCGCGTCGACCCGGCGCTTTACGGGAAAAAAACGGTCGAGGAACGAAACGCGCTTCTCGGAAAGCGGAACGATTTGCGACTCGAAACGGCGGCGGACGGTTCTAAGTCGTTCCGGCGCGTCGTTTATCCGCTTTGGCAAGAAATCGGCGCCGACGCGGCGTCGCGAACTTGGGAACTCCGCGTCGAAAAGCCTTGTCGACTCGGTCTGCAAGTTCATTTCCGAGAAACCGACGCGGCGACGTCGGACGGCGCAAAGGTTGCGAATCCTCGGGTTAAGATAACCGGAGGAAAGGTCGACGCGACCCTTGCGATACCGTCGGAAGCGGGGCGCGGTCAATATTTGTTCGCGCTGCCGGGCGAGACGCCGAAACGATACGGACAGCCGCTCGCCGAACCGCAACCGATTGAAATGCAAGACGTTGAGATTCGGCTCGAACCGGGCGTTTACCGCGTCGAATTTAGCGCCGACGGCGGAGGCGACTTGCCGCTTCGCGTCCGAACGCCCCTTTACACGGACGAAGTTTGGCCGATTCCTTGACGCGGCGTCATTAGTAACGACGTCGCGTCGTCGGCGGGCGGCGCGGCGTTTTTCGCCGATTTAAGCGACGAATCGCCGACGCGTAAACGGGAAGCGTCGGCCTCGTCCAACCGTTGGGAAACGGCGGGACAAAGATTAACGGCGCGAAAAATAGAAAATCAAAGAGCCGTCGCGGACTATTGCGTTTCCGCAATCCTCTTGCGGTCGAAGGCGCGCCGTTGGCGAACGGGGACGGGAAGCGGCGTTCCATCCGCTTCAACGATTTTGCTTTACCGGCGGAACTGTGGGAACTCCGGAGAGATGTTTCGTCGTTTTTTCTTCTTGATTTCTTGAAAGGCTGTGGTATAGTGTGGGAATAGACTTGGGTTAAAAATATTTTGGAGAGGGCAACTCAGATGATCTCACAGTTTGTTCAAGGGCTAAAGCGGGAGTTTTCCGGATATAACGCCGCTAAGCTGATCAAGGATATGATGGCCGGCTTGACGGTCTGCGCCGTGGCGTTGCCGTTGGCTCTGGCCTTCGGCGTTAGCTCCGGCGCCACCGCCGCCTCCGGTTTGGTTACCGCCATTGTCGCCGGCGTCGTTATCGCCGTTTTGGGCGGCGCTTCCTATCAGGTCTCCGGGCCCACCGGCGCGATGAGCGCCGTGTTGATCGGTATCGTGGCGCAACACGGTCTGCAGGGCGTGTTCTTGGCCTGCTTCGCCGCCGGCGCGTTAATGCTGGCGGCCGGTATGTTGAAGTTAGGCCGTCTCATCAGCTTTATTCCTATGCCTGTGATTATGGGCTTTACCTCCGGTATCGCCGTCATTATCGCTCTGGGCCAGATCGACGCCTTCTTCGGCACGGTTTCCGAGGGCGCCACCGCTTTGGAGAAGTTGGCCTCCTACGGTCGTCTGGGTTTCCACCCTAACCCGGAAGCCGTAAGTATCGGCGTTCTGGTGGTCGTCGTGATGCTGGCGTGGCCCAAGAAGTGGGGGGCCAAGGTTCCCAGCTCTCTGGTAGGCGTCGTCGTCGCCGCCGTCGTCTCCATTGTTTGCGGTATGGATTCCCTTGCCGCGGTGGGCGATATCCCCAAGACGCTGTGGTTGGAGGATCGCCTAACTCTGTCCGGTCTGAGCGTCCGGATGGTCTCCGATTTGACGTCTCCCGTGATTACCATCGCCGCGCTTGGCATGATCGAAAGCCTGCTGTGCGGCGCCTCCGCAGCCCGTATGAAGAACGAAAACTTCTGCGCCGACCAAGAGTTGATCGCTCAGGGCGTCGGCAACCTCCTGCTGCCTCTGATGGGCGGCGTGCCCGCCACCGCGGCGATCGCCCGCACCAGCGTGGCCGTCAAGTCCGGTCAGCAGACTCGGCTGACCAGCGTGTTCCATTCCGTGTTTCTGCTGGCCTCGATGTTCCTGCTGGGCGACGTAATGGCGAAGTTGCCGTTGGCCGCGCTGGCCGGCGTATTGATCGTTACAGCGTGGCGTATGAACGACTGGGAGGGCGTCCGCTACATCTTCGCCCGCCGTTTCAAGTCCGCGATAAGTCAGTTCGTGATCACCTTGATCGCAACCGTGCTGTTCGATCTGACCGTCGCTATCATTATGGGCGTCGTCTACTCCGCCGTCCTGTTTATGGTGAACTCCAGCCGGATCAAAATCGAGTTCTCCGACATTGATCCCGCCCGCGTGGCTAAGCGTCCCGTCGCCGATTCCGCGACGCTTGAGCGCTGCGGTATGGCTTATATCACCGGAGCCCTCTTCTTCGGCGACGTCGACGAATTCGTCCACCGTATGAAAGAAGCCGACAGGTTCGACTATCTCATTATCTCTCTGCGCGGTATGTCCAGCGTGGACTTGTCCGGCGCTCAGGCTATGCTGGAGACCTGCGAAGCCCTGAAGCGACGGGGGAAGACCGTGGTATTCTGCGGCGCCGCCGAACAAGTTCGCGGCTATTTTGACCGCGCGGGCGTCACGGAGTATATGGGCGAAAGCGCCTACTACGGGAGCGCCGACTTGGCCATTTTGGAACTCTTAGAAAAGAAAGCGAAGGTCGCCTGATGCGTTCCGACTCCAATCAACCTAACGTCGTCCCTCGTCGGGAGGGGCGGTTAGCCTCGTCCTCTCGCGACTCCGCGTATCGGGCGAGCATTCTATTCGTTTGCCACGGGAACATTTGCCGCAGTCCGATGGCGGAGTTCGTTATGAAGGATATAGTCGCTAAAGCCGGGCGCGCCGACGAGTTCGAGATCGCGTCGGCCGCGACGAGCGCCGAGGAACTGGGAAATCCGGTTTATCCGCCGGCGCGACGCAAGTTGAGCGAACACGGGATTTCCTGCGCGGGTAAAACGGCGCGGCGGCTCCGACCCGACGACTTCGAGCGTTGGGATATGCTGATCGGAATGGACGACTGGAATCGACGCAATATGATGCGCGTTTGCCCTAAGGGCTTTGAAGACAAGGTTTCGCTTCTGCTCGATTATACCGCCGAGCCGCGCGATTTGGTCGACCCCTGGTACACGAACGACTTCGACGCCGCTTGGAACGACGTTCTCGCCGGTTGCGAAGGGCTTCTTAACTATTTGACGCAAAACGAGTAACGCTTTAAGCAAGCGATGGAGAGTAAAATGAAAGCGAATTGGCGAAAAATCGCGTTGGCGGTCGCGCTTTTCGGCGGCGTCGCGACGGCGAGTAACAACGGCGTCGGCGCGGTTTACGGGTTCGACGATAACGCGGAAAACGGCGGAGCGGAAGTCGCGACGATTTCGGAGGTTGACGAAGAAATGGAAACGAGCGACGCTGCGTCGAAACCGATGTTTGAAAAATTGGTCGAGCTGGCCGAAAAAGACGGGCGGGTTTACGCGATTTGCGAAGTTTGCGACGGCGTTTCGCGAACGAAACAAGTTCGCCCGGCGTCGCGGAGTCAGAACACGTACTCCGTCGCAAAACTCTTTGCGGTTACGGCGGTTATGATTCTGCAAGATCGCGGCGTTCTCGACGTCGACGACCCGGTTTTCCCGATCTTTGAAGCGAAATTCCCGGAAAACTTCGATCCGAAGTGGCGCGACGTCAAGATTTCCGACGTAATGACGCACCGCGTCGGTTTTGGGCGCGGCTTCCTCGATATCGACGCGGAAAATCCGAACGACTGGGCGTCGCAAGATTATTTGCGCCTTGTTCTCGAACGACCGTTGAAATATAAACCCGGCGAAAAAAGCGTTTACAGCGACGCGGCGTTTTACTTGGTTTCGCGAATCGTTTCCGAAAAAACGGGCGAGCGGCTCGACGATTTCCTTATCCGCGAGGCGTTGGCGCCGATGAAATTTTCCGAATGCGCGTTTGCGAAGTGTCCGCAAGGCTTTCCGATGGGCGCGACCGGGATGTATATTTCGACCGAGGATATGGCGAAACTCGGCGTAACATACGTTCAGCGCGGCGTTTACGACGGCAAGCGAATCCTTTCGGAAGCGGCGGTCGACGAAGTTTTGAAGCGCGGTTTCGAACTGCATCCGGTCGGCGATTCGGGGTTTGCGTTCGGCAAGGGGGGGATGCGCGGCCAATTTTTGTATATTAATATGAAGACGAAGCGCGTCGTCGCCGTTCACTCCTGCGACGCAAACCTCGACGAAATATTAGGTTATCTCGCTGAAAACGACCGTTGACGGGAAAACGACCGTTCGCGTCGGGCAAAATACGCTCGAAATTTGCGCGAAACCGCTTGAAAAATCGCGCGAAACGGTTAAAATTAAAGAAACGAAAGTTGCGCGTCGTCGGCGGACTTCCGTCCGTTCCGACGCGTAAAGTCGGTAAAATAAGGGGATTGCGATGGCTATTCGGGTTATTTGCGGAAGTTGCGGAAGTAAAATCGACGCGAAGGACGAACTGCGCGGGCAAACGCGTCGCTGTCCGAAGTGTCGCCAACCGATTTTGATCGAACCGGCGGCGCAACCGCAAGCGCCGAAACCGCAACCGGTTAAAGCGGAACAGTCGCAAGCGCGCCCGGCAAACGCGGCGGCGACCGCTCCGAACGCGGCGTCCGCCGCGGCGGCTCCGGCGACGGAAGGCTTGAAAATGCGGCGTTTGCGTCCGGACGACCTTTACTTCGTCGTCGGGAGCGACAAGCTCGTCGCTTATTGGAAGTCGGGCGAAGGCTGGATGCTCAACGTCGGAAACGGTTTTTCGCAAGTCAAGCGTTCGCCGGGGTTAATTCCCGATTTGGGCGAGTTTGTTCTCGCCGAAGGCCGCGTCGCGCAGACGGATAACGGGCGGCGTTTGAAGGCGATGCGTTTTTGGAGCTTGACCGGGCGCGGCGTTTTGCTGGCTCTTGGACGCTCCGAGACGGAAATCCTTGAAAAAGCGCAGTTTCCGACCGTCCCGAACGGTTCGCAAAAGCGCTTTATTCTCGATCAAATTCGCAAACTTTACTTCCGCGATTTCACCGACGACGCGCTCGAAGTCGTCGAGTTTTTGACGAGTTTCGACTCGCACTCGCAATCGGTCGGAACGTTCGACGATTGAACGACTTTCGGAAAGACGCCGCGTTTGCGGCGTCTTGTCGCGACGCGTTGGAATAACGACAAAATTTCGAACGACGGCGTCGGCGGTTGCGCGTCTCGGTCGGCGTTCGGTTAACCTTTAAACAACAAGATTTACAAAGAGGCGAACTCGATGAAAATTAACGAGTTTGGACTGCGGGCGTTCGGCGTTTCGGCGTTGACGCTGAGCGCGGTTTTCTGCGGCGCGGCGTCGCTTTTTGCGGCGAATCCCGTTGCGAGCGAAGAAGATAAAGCGGCGGCGATCGCGGCGATGACCGACGGCGTCGATACGATTATTAAGAGCGGGGCGCCGGGGCCGGTCGTCGCGCTCGGCGATTCGGCGTTCCCGGTCGTCGTCGGCGAATACGAAAAAGGCGTTATGCAACCCCTTGTCGCGGCGGCGTTTGCGGAGAAGGGACGCGTTGTCGTTTTCGGACACGACGGTTATTGCAACGCCGATAAAATCGCCGAGACGGCGTCGACGCAACGTTTTGTTGCGAACGTCGTCCGTTGGGCGGCGGGCGCGGACGCCGACAAGAAAAACGCCGATATTCGCGTCGCCGTTTGGCGCAATCCGGCGACGGCGGAACTCTTGAAAAAGGAAGGTTTTAACGCCGTCTCGGTCGACAAGGTTCCGGCCTCGTTCGACGTGATGTTCGGCCCGGCCGCGAACATTCCGAAAGAGCAATTTGACAAACTACTCGACGTCGTCAAGAACGGCGGCGGTTACGTCGGCGGTTCGCTTGGTTGGGGTTGGATTCAACTGAACCCGGGGAAAAACTTCTTGACCGATCACGCCGGGAACGCTAGCTTTACGAAACACGGCGTCGAACTCGCTTGGGCGGACGGCTCGGTCGATCCGGTCGGCGCGAACGAGTATAACGTAAAGACCGCGATTCCGCAATTTGCGTCCGGCGGCGAAGTCGTCCGTTTCGTCGATAAAATCGGCGCTTCGAAAGACGTCGCGGAAAAAGAACTTGCGGCAACCGACGCGGCGACGTTGCGTCAAATTTCGTCGACGGCTTCGTTGACGTATCGCCACCTCCCGAAGGAAAAACGCGGCGCGTTCGAACGCTTGGCGTCCGGCGGCGACGAAATCGTTCCGACCGAAAAAGCGCCGATCAAGAGCGACAATCTCTTGGCTCGCTTGACGATCGCGATTCAAACCGACCAATATATCGCCGGGCAAATGGACGGGACGACCGACGCCGACGACGTGCCGGCGCTCGCCGCGTCGCAAGATTTCCCGGGCCCGGTTCCGTCGGAAGCCGAGCGTTTGCAAGGCGTTAAAGTCGCGATTAAGACCGGCGTTCCGGACTGGAACACGACCGGGCTTTACGCCGCGCCGGGCGAAAAGATTACCGTTCGCGTCGACGAAGCGACCTTTAAAAAGCTCCCGCGTCAACTGAAAATCCGCATTGGGGCGCACCGCGATAAGAACTGGCATCTCAACAGTTGGACGCGCTACCCGGAAATCGCGCTCGAAAAAACGCTGAAATCGCCGGAAATGGAAATCGCCAACCCGTTTGGCGGCCCGGTTTACGTCGTCGTTCCGCGCGGAATTGAAGGCGCCGGTTTGGGCGAAATCGAAGTCGAAATCTCCGGCGCGGTGAAGGCGCCTTGGTTCGTCCGCGGCGAAACCTCGCTCGAGGAATGGAAGAAGATTCGCGAATATCCGGCGCCTTGGGCCGAACTGCAAGGGACGAACGTTATCGTTACGCTCCCGTCGTCGGTCATTCGCAAACTCGATAATCCGCAAGAACTTATGATGGTTTGGGACGCCGCGCTCGACTACATCGCCGAGTTTGCGTCGACCCCGATGCGTCGCGACCGTCCGGAACGCATCTGTTGCGACCGCCAAATTTCGGCCGGTTATATGCACTCCGGCTATCCGGTGATGACCTGGATGGACGTCCAAAACGACCTCGCCGACGCCCAAAAATTGAAGACGCAAGGGAACTGGGGCTTCTATCACGAGTTCGGGCACAACCACCAATCCGGACACTGGACGTTCCAAGGAACGACCGAGGTAACCGTCAACTACTTCACGCTTTACGTTATGGAGAAATTGAACGGTATCGCCGCGGCGGATTCGCGCCCGGGCGCCATCGGGAAAGAGGCTCGCGTCAAGCGGTTCAAGCGTTACGTCGAAAAAGAAGGCCGCTCGTTCGACGTTTGGAAGTCCGACCCGTTCCTCGCGCTCGGAATGACCGTCCAAATGCTCGAAGCCTTTGGTTGGGAACCGTTTATCCGCTCCGTCGACGAGTATCGCAAGGCGCCGCAAGCCGAACTGCCGAAAAACGACGACGAAAAACGCGACCAATGGATGGTGCGTATGTCGCGCAATACCGGCAAAAACCTCGGCCCGTTCTTCGAATTGTGGGGCGTTCCGACCTCGCAAGCGGCCCGCGACTCGATCGAAGACCTCCCGGTTTGGATTCCGGAAGAGTTGCAAGAGTTCGCGAAGTAAAAGCGCCGAAGTTCTTTAACGGCTTCGCTTAGAGCGACGTTAAAAGCGGCGTCGTTTCCGCGTTCGAGTTTGGCGCTCGACGCGGAGGCGGCGCCGTTCGGCGTTTCTTGCGCGGCGTTCGGCGGCGGTTTCGACGTTTTTTCGGGCGCCTTGTCAAATTGGCGTCTCTTGGTAAAATAAAGAAAGCGACCGTTTCGCTCCGCGTCGTTTCGGCGGCGGCGAGGGAGGTCGCGAACGCTTCATCGTTTCGAAATTGAGATTGGCGACTCGAAAGAGCCGAAAAAGCGAAGAAAAAAGAGGAAAAAACGATGCTTCTGTTTTTGACGGGAATCGTTCTATTGGTCGTCGGTTACTTGACTTACGGCCGTTTTGTCGAAAAAGTTTTGGGGCCGGACGATCGCGTTACTCCGGCGATTCAACAGGCGGACGGCGTCGACTACGTCGTTTTGCCGCACTGGAAAAATATGCTGATTCAGCTGCTGAACATCGCGGGCGTCGGGCCGGTAATCGGCGTGATCGCGGGAATTAAGTTCGGCGCGATCGTCTTTCTGCTGATTCCGATCGGGAACATTATCGGCGGCGCGACGCACGACTTTATCGCCGGGATGGCGTCGCTGCGCAACCGGGGCGCGAACCTGCCGTATTTCATTAAGTTGACGCTTGGCGCCGTTTATTACCGCGCGTTCTCCGCTTTTACCGTCTTTCTGCTCGCGTTGGTCGTCGCCGTTTTCATCAACGTTCCGGCGAACCTGATCGACAAAACGTTTCTGCCGGACATTCCGTTCTTTTGGGGCGCGGTCGGGGCGATTTTCCTCTATTATGTTGTCGCGACGATGTTTCCGGTCGACAAGATCATCGGCAAACTTTATCCGATTTTCGGCGGCGTTCTGCTTGTCGGAAGCGGCGCGCTTTTGGTCGCGTTGTTGATTCGCGGCTTCGGCGACGCGTCGATTCTGCAAGAGTCGGAGGCGTTTAAGGCGGGCAAACTGACGCAACCGATTATTCCGTGTCTCTTTGTAACGATTGCCTGCGGGATTTTGTCCGGATTTCACGCGACGCAGGCGCCGATCATCGCCCGCACGATGAAGACGGAACGGCAAGCGCGCTCGTCGTTTTACGGGATGATGGTTCTCGAAGGCGTGATCGCGATGGTTTGGGCCGGCGCCGCGCTCGCGATTTACAACAAGGTTCCGGCGCTGATGGCGGAGAATCCAAACCTCGTGTTGGCAAAGATTACCGAAGATTTTCTCGGCTCTTGGCTCGGGAAAACGACGGTCGTCGCGGTCGTCGTGCTGGCGATCACCTCCGGAGACACCGCGATGCGGAGCATGCGCCTGACGCTCGCGGAAATGATGAAAATCGACCAAAAACCGATTTCGAAACGGTTGGCGATTTGCGCGCCGATTATCGCGGCGATTTGCGCCCTTCTTTGGTGGTCGAACCAAAACGCGGCGTCGTTCGGCAAACTTTGGAACTACTTCGCTTGGGGGAACCAAGTCCTTGCGGCGTCGACTCTTGCGGCGGGCGCGGCTTGGCTTTACGGCTTGAAGAAACAAGGTTGGATCGCGGCGGTTCCGGGCGCGTTCATGACGTTCGTCGTCGTTAGTTACATCTTGTGGACGTCGACGGCGCACGGCGGCCCGACCGGCTTCGGGTTGGAGCTTCCGGTCGCGTACGCGTTGGCGGCGGTTGTAACGCTCGTCTTTATCGGTTGGAGCGTTTGGCGCGGGTTGCGTTTCGCGAAGGCTGGAAACGTCGAGCTGGAAGCGCCGATGGAACTCGAAGCGCCGCTCGACGGAACGCCGCCGGAAACCGTCGTTCGGGAAATCGCCGAGGAGAAATGACTCGACGCGCAACGTTAAGCGGCGTAAGCGTTTGCGTCGCGGTTTTGGCGCTCGTCGCGTCGGTCGCAAGCGTCGTCGGGAACGAACTCGACGGCGTTCGCGCCGACGCGGCGACGCGTTTTCTTGACGGCGGCGAGATTGGCGACAAGAACGTCGGCGAGAAGAGCGTCGACGCGACGGACGGCGTTTCAGACGGAAATGACGATGCGACGTCGCCGACGGAACCGATTCGAATCGAGAACTTTACGAGCGGCGAAGCGGTTTCGTATTCGGTCGCGCTTTTACGGGGAACGGCGCCGGGCGTCGAGCGGGGGACGGTCGTCGTCGAGAATTTGTCGTCGTCGCGACCGACTCGGGTAACGCGGGCGCCGGTCGTCGCGGGGCGGTTCAAGGTTCTCGTCGAGTTGGTTCCCGGCGAAAACCGGCTGACGCCGGCGGTCGGCGAGTCGCGAATCGACTTTCTTTTGACGCGGCGCCCCGACGATAATCCGCGTTTTGTTCGGCTGATTTACTTCGTCGATTCAACTGGCGACGAAACGTTCGCGACGCCCGATTTTTGGACGAACGCTCAAACGGAAATAACGAAAAATGGGAACATTGGGGGGAAGAAAGCGGTTTTAACGGGCGGTTCCAAAGCGGCGGGCGCGGCGGAAGTTGAGCGAGTTGCGCAAGATAAAACGGTCGCGCCAAATGAAGCGGTTAAAGCGGTTGCGCCGGGCGAATCGTCGGCGGAAAGCGCGCGAACCGCCGAAAAAACGTCGAATAATTTTCGAGCGAAAATCGGAACCGCCGCGCTTCTTTGGCAAACGGCGACCGCCGAGCGGCTGAACGACGCCGGATACGGGCGTCGAACCTTTTCGCTCGAACTCGACGAGGCGGGCGACCCGGTCGTTTGGGTCTTGCGCGGCGAAAAAACGGCGGCCGAATACGCGGCGCTTTCCGAAACGGAGCGGTTCCGGGCGATTTATCGGGAGATCGAAGCGTCGAATTTGGCGAACGAACTTGCGCGCTACTTCGTTTCGGTCGCGTTCGCTCGGAAATTGAGCGAAACGGAGGCGGCGGAAACGGGCGTCGCGGTCGATGAGGGGGCGGAAAATAGCGAAACAGCGCAAAATAGGGCGCTTGCGGCGGCCAAAAAGGCGGAAGAAGAACGGATAAAAGCGTTTTTAACGATTTCAACGATCGGCGCGCCCGGCAAAACGACGGCGTCCGGCGACGAGGAAGCGACGGTTAAAAATACGACGGTCGAGCAAAGCGAAACGGCCGGACAAAGCGGAACGGCTGAGCAAGATAGGGCGTCTGAGCAAAGCGGCGCGACGGGAAAAAACGGCGCGGTTGGGGGAATTGCGGAACGGGGAAAACCCGGCTCGACTTGGGCGCGAGTCGCGCTCGGGGGCGGTTCGGTCGCGGCGCTCGACGCGTCGACGCTTTTTTCTTGGCCCGATTCGTTGGTCGACGTCGCCGACGCGTTCGCGGACGCCCGACCGATTTCGGAAGATTTCGCCGCCGACTCCGGGTTCCGCCGAACGCGTTGGGCGCTGACCGCGTCGACGCTTGGGGCGGGACTGCACGAACTTGGACACGCGTTCGGGCTCGATCATTCGCCGGAGTCGACCGACTTTATGAGTCGCGGGTTCGACCGATTCAACCGGATTTTTACCGTCGTCGAGCCGCCCGACGCGAACTCGCCGAACGCCGTCGAAAGCGTTTTCGACGACGAAAGCGCCGCGACTTGGACGCCGGAAAGCGCGAATCGGTTGATTCGGTCGCGTTGGATTGAAAAATGAAGCGTTATTTTGGCGTTTTTAGCGATTAACGCGATTTTAACGGGCGGCGCTAAACGGTTGGGGGGACGTCGTTCGAACGCTTGGGGCGTCGACGGCGCCGCTCGGCGGTTTGGAGCGGGCGCGTTGGCGAGCGTCGTTGTTAGAGTTTTTGACGCATTTAACGATTTTATTGGATTGACGGCTTTAGACAAGCGATTAAGAAAGAAAGCGCGACGAGAGGAGAGCGCGAGTTTTGACGAATTTAACGGATGTTGCGGATTTGACGGGGAAAATGAGCGGCGCGGAAGCGAAAGCGGGGCTCGATTTGTCGATTTTCGGCGAAAAACTCTCCGGGCAAAGCGGGATTCTCGACCTGATGAACGACATTGGCGAAGCGGTCGCGCTCCGGCCCGACTTGCTCGCGCTCGGGGGCGGGAACCCGGCGGCGATTCCGGAAATGCAGGCGCTTTGGAGAAAGAGCGCCGCCGATTTTCTCGCCGACGGCGCGTCGTTCGACAAAGCGCTCGTTTGTTACGACGCGCCGCAGGGCGACCCGGCGTTTCTCGACGCGTTCGCTCGACTTTTCGCGGAGCGGTTCGGGCTCCCGATAACGGCGAAAAACGTCGCGGTCGTTAGCGGGGCGCAACTCGGCGCCTTTTGCCTCTTGAACCTCTTGGCCGGGCGAACGCGCGACGGTCGGCGGCGCAAAATTTTGATTCCGGCGTCGCCCGAGTACGTCGGATACGCCGATATGGGCGTCGAGCCCGATTTGTTCGTCGCTTGTCCGGCGAAAATCACCTTTCCTAATCCGGATAATCCGCAAATTTTCAAATACGTCGTCGATTTCGACGCGGTAGAACGGGCGGTCGCCGAAAACGACGTCGCGGCGATTCTCGTCAGCCGACCGACGAACCCGAGCGGCAACGTTTTGCGGCGAAACGAGTTGGAACGGCTGGACGCGTTGGCGGAGCGAATCGGCGCTTGGCTGATCGTCGACTCCGCTTACGGCGGCCCGTTCCCGGGAATCGTCGAGGACGAGCGCGAACTCGACTCCGTTTTTTGGGGGCGGCGAACGATTTTGACGTTCAGCTTGTCGAAAATCGGCTTGCCGGGGTTGCGAACCGGCTTCGTCGTCGCGCCGGAGGAGATCGTCGAGCGGTTGGCGGCGATCACCGCGATCGTCGGCTTGGCCAACGGCGCGCTCGGGCAGCGGATCGCGAAACCCTTTTTTGACGAAACCGGCGAAATTTTGCGGGCGTCGCGGGAAATCGTTCGGCCTTATTACCGGCGTCGGCGAGCGGCGGCGGTCGACTTGCTCTTCGACGAGTTGCGGCGAGTCGGCGTCTACGGACGCTTGCACGCGAGCGAAGGCGCGTTCTTCCTTTGGCTTTGGGCGCCGGAGCTAAAGTCCGGTTCGAAAACGCTTTACCGCAACTTGAAAGAGCGCGGCGTCCTCGCGATTCCCGGCGACGAGTTCTTTTACGGACTCGACGAAAACGCGAAAATTGGCGACGGAAAAGCGGAGCGCGACCCGATTTTTGAAGCGCATCGGCGGCAAATGTTGCGGATTAGTTTTTCGGCGGCGGAAAGCGTCGTCGAGCGCGGATTCCGAATTATCGCCGAAACGCTCGCGGAAACGGTCGCCGCCGACGCCGCTAATTTGCGTTAAAATCGATAAAACCGGCGTCTTTGATTTTGTTTTTAAACGTTCGATAAACGAAATCGACGTCGCGGGCGGGCGACGCGCGCTTCGAAAGGTTGTTAAAACGGCGGTTTTTGAAAAGGTTGAAAAACGTTTGATATTGATGCGCGGTTGGACGGACGACGAGCGAAGCGGGCGCGGCGATTTTCCGAATCTTTTGCGAAATTTCGCGTTTTTTTGTTCGACGCGTCTTCTAAAAAACGCGTCGGCGCCGTATAATAGAACGGAAACTCCGTTTTTAACGCCGCGTCGCTCGGGCGCGTTCCCGTCGGCGCGGCGGATTTCGTTTTCGAACGGGGTTGGCGCGTTATTATTGAAGAAATTTTATCCGTTATATTAATATTATTGACAAAATGAGCGAATTTAACGCGAACGCTCCCTCCGAAAGCGGTTCGACGCCGCGCAACGTCGCGGTGATCGGCGCGAGCGGGAGCATCGGAACGAGCGCGCTCGACGTGATCGCGGCGTCCGGCGGACGGCTCCGAGCGAGCGTTCTTTCCGTCAACAACGACGTCGTTAAGTTGGTCGAATTGGCGAAACAATTCCGGCCCGACGCGGTCGTCGTCGCGAACCCGAACGCCGACCGGGCGCCGTTGGCCGAGTTGCCTTCGGGAATCGAAGTTCTTTGGGGCCCGGACGCGTTGGCCGAAGTCGTTCGGCGCCCGGAAATCGACGTCGTTTTGTTGGCGATCGTCGGCGTCGCCGGGCTGCGCGTCGCTTGGAGCGCGCTCGAAGCGGGGCAAACGCTTGCTTTAGCGAATAAAGAGGCGCTTGTCGCCGGCGGTTCGCTGATGACCGACCTGCTCCGAACGAACGGCGGGAAAATTTACCCGGTCGACAGCGAACACAGCGCGATTTTTCAATGTTTGCTGTCGCGGCGGCTCGACTCGAACTCGACGTTCGTCGACGGTTCCGACGTCGAGCGGCTGATTTTGACGGCTAGCGGCGGCCCGTTTCGCGATTGGAGCGCCGAACGCCTCAAAACGGCGACCGTCGCCGACGCGCTCAAGCACCCGACTTGGCAAATGGGGGCGAAAATCACCGTCGACTCCGCGTCGACGATGAATAAAGCGCTCGAAATCATCGAAGCGCGTTGGCTTTTCGGGCTAGACGCCGATAAAATCTCGGTCGTCGTTCACCCGCAGTCGATCGTTCACTCGATGGTCGAGTTCGTCGACGGCGCCGTTCTCGCGCAACTGAGCCCGCCCGACATGCGGCTCCCAATCCAGCTCGCCCTTTACGAAACGGAGCGGCGGCCCGGCCCGACCCGCAAATTCGACTGGACGCAAAGCGCGACGCTCGAGTTTTTCCCGCCCGACCTCGAACGCTTCCCGGCGCTCTCGCTCGGGTTCGAGGTCGCGAAGAAGGGGGGAACCGCCGGCGTCGTCTTGAACGCGGCGAACGAAATCGCCGTCGACGCTTTTCTCAACGGACGAACGACGTTCGACAAAATTCCCGTCGTTTGCCGTCAAATCCTTGAACAACATACGTTTGAAGAAAAACCGACGCTCGAGCGAATCGTCGAACTCGACGCTTGGGCGCGAAAGGAGACCGAAATATGGATTTCTCGATAGCGGCGTTACTCGGCGTCGCGGAAGACGCTTCGGCGTTGGCGAACGCGTTGGCGGTCGCTTGGCGCGTCCTGATCGTCCTGTTGGGCGTCAATATGTTGATTATCGTACACGAGTGGGGGCACTTTATCGTCGCGCGGATGTGCGGCGTCCGCTGCGATAAATTTTACATTTGGTTCGACGCTTACGGCTTCAAGTTTTTCAGCTTCAAATGGGGCGACACCGAGTACGGGCTCGGCTGGCTTCCGCTCGGCGGGTACGTGAAGATGCTCGGTCAAGAGGACAATCCGGGCGGGATTCAAGCGGAGATCGAGCGCGCCAAGCTCGAGCGTTCCGAGAAAGACGGCGAGCTTTCCGCCGAGGAAAAAGCGGCGAAGGACGAAGAAATCGCGGCGCTCGAAAAGCAAGCGTTCGCGCCGGACAGCTATTTGGCGAAGAACGTTTTCCAACGGATGGCGATCATTTCGGCGGGCGTTTTTATGAACGTTGTTTTTGCGATCGTTTGCGCGACCGCGGCGATTTTGATCGGAACGCCGGAATCGTCGGCGCGAATCGGTTACGTCGCGCCGGGGTCGCCCGCTTGGAAGAGCGGAATGCAAGCCGGGGACGAAATCGTCGGGATTAACGAGAACAAAAATCCGGTCTTCTCGTCGATTATCGTCGCGACGATGGACGGGAAGGAAACGAATTTCGACGTTTTGCGCCCGGGCGCCGACGCGCCGACGACGTTGGCGATTCAACCGCGTTTCAGTAAAGGCGATATGAACCCGACGATCGGCGTCGGCCCGTCGATTTCGCTCGACTTAGCGGCGATTTCCGGCGGCGTCCCTTACGCTTCGTCGCTCGACGCGCAAGAAGCGGCGCAAATCGAAGAGCGGCTCGGCGCGTTGACCGGCGGCGAGCGTCTCGTTTCGATGAACGGCGTCCCGGTCGAAACGCCGGCCGACCAATACCGCTTGGCGCGGCTCTTTATCGACCGTCCGATCGAATACGTCTTCGCGCCGACCGTCGTCGGGAAAGCGGGCGAGCGTTCCGTCGACGAAACGAAGGAAAAAATTTCCGTAACGATTCCGCCGACCGCCGCGCCGGAAACGGGCGTTCGCTTGACGATGGGCGAAATCGTCGAGATTCGCCCCGGTTCCGCCGCCGAAAAAGCGGGGCTCCGCAAGCGCGAAGTCGACGAAACCGGCGCCGTAACGCGACGCGGCGACGTCCTGCTCGAAATCGACGCCGAACCGATTCTCGACCCGCGCCTCCTGCCGTATCGCCTTTTCGCGAGCGGTTCGAAGGAAACGCGTCCCGAGTTGGCGGCAAAATGGGCGGCGGCGAAAACGGAAAATTCGGAAAATTCCGCCGAATCGGAAAAGTCGGCCGCCGCTTCCGGAGCGCAAGCGACCGCGCCGACCGGAACGCAAACGGTCGCGTTGACGGTTTTACGGGACGGCGAACGCGTCGATTTGACGGCGACGTTGCCGAACGCCGCGCCTTACGACGGGTTCGCGTCGAGCCGCGGAACGATGGCGTGCGGTCGACTCGGCGTCGCGTTCGAGGTTTTGCCGGTCGTTTCCGGGATCGACGGAACCGTTAAAACCGACTCCAACCCGATCGGCGGCGAAATCGTTAAAATCGAAGCGACCGTTCCCGACCCGGGCGCCGACGCGTCGAAGGAAGCGCGAGAACTTTTCAAAGCGTTGACCGGCGCCGAAGCCGGGGCGGGCGCGCAAACGAAAACGACCGAAATCGTCGGCGAAACCGACGCGGAGCGCGCCGAAATCGCGTTGACTTGGTTTTCGTCCGTCGCGCCGCTTCTGCCGAACGGAACGCCCGTCGTCGTAACGGTTGCAGCGAAGGACGGCGTCGAGGCGAAAATCGAAACGACGCTCCGTCGCGCCGAAGACGTTTTCGTCGTCGAACGCGGCCTTTATTTCGGCGGCGACGCGATTTTCCATCGCGCCGACTCGCTGGGCGAAGCGTTAAGTTTCGGCGTCGCCAAGACTTGGGAATGCGCGACGATGATCTTTACGACGCTCAAAAACTTGGGTTCGACCGTCTCCGCGAAGGCGCTCGGCGGCCCGGGAATGATCGTCGGAACCGCTTACGCGGCGGCGGGCGAGCAAAACGGCGTCTTCCTTTTGTTCCTCTGCATGATCAGCGCAAACCTTGCGGTTGTTAACTTTCTGCCGATTCCGGTGCTGGACGGCGGGCATATCGTCTTCCTTCTGTACGAGGCGATAACGCGGCGCAAACCGAACGAAAACGTCCAAGTGATTTTGAGTTATATGGGCTTGGCGCTGATTTTAGCGTTGATGTTCTGGGTGATTTACCTCGACGTCGTGCGATACTGCTTCTAACGACGAGCGCGTAAATTGCGATTTAACCGATTTTAGCGTCGCGTTTAGAAAGACGACGACGCGTCGAAAAACGAGCGGCGGTCGACGCAAACAAGCGTCGACCGTCGTTTTTTACGTCGACGAGCCGAGTCGCAAGGGCGGGGCGGGCGCGTTTCGTTGTTTGGAAAAGCGCCGAGTTTTTCTATTTTGCCCTCCTTGACAAGCGGCGCGTCCTTGCGTATAATAACGTTTATAGTGAAAAGAAGCGTTTTTTGCGCTCGAATTGTTAAAATAGGGGCTCTGGCTAAGCCGGGACGTCTTCTGTTCGCGATTCCGACAAGCGATTCGAAAGATTGAAGCGTCGCGCGGCAAGGAAAAGAAGGCGAAAGATCGATGAACGCAACCCGAAACGAAACGCGGCGCGGCGTCGCAAACGGATTCCGCGAAGGCGAGAAGAACGACGCAAAGCGTTGGAGCGAAAGAGTTTTGACGGCGCTCGACGCGTTGGCGTCGGTCGCGCTTTGGGGCGTTTTCGCGTCGGCGGTCGTCCGTTTCGCGCTTTTTCCGCCGGAAGAACGCGGCGATTGGGCGACGTTAACCGCGTCGACGCTTGTCGGCTTAACGTTCGCGACGATAACCGTTTACGTCTTGCGCGAAACCGTTTGCGTTTGGCGCGAAAGTCCTTGCCGGCTCCCGAAATCGGAGTTGCGGGCGCGACTTCGTTCGGCGTCGCTTCCGCTTTGGGCGACGTCGGCGGTCGTCGTCGCGTCGACGGCGAAGGCGAGCGGCGTCGATTCGACGTTTGCAACCGCTTGCGCGTCGGCGGTTTACGTTGTTTGCGTCGACGTCGGGGCGGCGACGTTCGCTCGACGTTGGGGCGCGACCGTCGCGAGAGATTGGCGCCTCGCCTTGGAAGACAACGCGACGTCGACGGGGAAAGAAACGTCGAACGAAGGCGTTGCAACGTCCGAAAAAACAACGGTTTGCGGCGTTGGAAAAGACGACGGCGAAACGGCGAACGAAACGCCGCTTGGCGCGTCGGGCGAAGAAAACGCGGAACTTGCGGAAGAGCCCGACGGCGAAACGCTCGCGACGCAGCGTCGCGTTCGAACGGAGGACGGCGGAACGCAAATTTTCGGTTCGGTCGCGGTCGAATTTGAGGCGGACGCCGAGGTCGCGCCGGTTTTTATCGCCTTTTGCCCGCCGTTCGAAGGCGTTCCGTCGTTCGATTTCGAGCAAATCGCCGGGTCGGAAATCGCCGTCGAGCCGTCGAGCGTTCAACCGTTCGGCGTCCGGCTCGAAGCGAAACGTCGAAACTTGCAACCGACGGAAACGCAAGAGGTTGCGAACGACGAAACAATCCGAATCGAGTATTTCGCGTCCTTTCCGCCGTTTGAGGAAACGGAACGGGAAACGTTTTGAACGCGGACGTTAACCGACGTCGCGCGTTTTTCGGAGCGCGTTAACGCGACCGTTAAGCGACGTCGCGTTGAAACGTCGCCGACTATTCCATATTGATCTTTTAGCGACGCGTCGGGAACGACGCCGTCGAAGTCTTAAATTAAAAGGAATTAACGATGAAATTGATTCAAACGATCGCAAGCGTCGCGCTGGTTTTTTCGGCGGTCGGCGCGTTCGCGGCGGACGACGTTCGCGTCGTCGAGCGTCCGGAAAACGGCGACGCCGCGCCGCATTACTTGGCGAACCGGGCTCCGCTCGAACCGTCGCCGTTCTTGAAGTTGCCGCTCGGCGCCGTCAAGGCCGAAGGTTGGCTCGGCGAAGCGCTCAAACGTCAAAACGAAGGGCTCGCCGGGAAGCTCGGCACGATCAGCAAATGGCTCGAAAAGGGCGACAACGCTTGGCTTATGAACGGCGGGCAATACGGTTGGGAAGAGCTTCCGTACTGGCTCCGCGGTTACGTCGATATGGCGTATCTCGCCGGCGATAAAGAGATGATCGCCGAAGCGCAAACCTGGATCGAAGCGATCCTAAAGAGCCAACGCGCCGACGGTTACTTCGGCCCGGGCGATCCGAACGCCGAAAAGCCGATCGACATTTGGCCGAATATGCTCGTCCTCTTCCTGATGCAATCGTATTACGAAAACACCGGCGACGAACGCGTTATCTCCTTTATGTCCAAGTACTTCGACTGGATCGCGATGCGTCCGGACGAACGCCTCCTTGAAACGTATTGGGAAAACAGCCGCGGCGGCGACATGTTGCACAGCTGCCTTTGGTTATACAATGTAACCGGCGACAAGAAGTTGCTCGCGGTCGCGGAAAAAATTCACGAGAACACCGCGAACTGGCGTCAAGTTTCGGGTCTGCCGAACTGGCATAACGTCAACATCGCCCAATGTTTCCGCGAACCGGCGACGTTTTGGCAACTCTCGAAAGACGAAGCGGACAAAGCCGCGACGTACAACAACTTCTGGCTGATTCGCGCGATTTACGGTCAAGTCCCGGGCGGCATGTGGGGCGGCGACGAAGTGTCGCGTCAAGGCTATATCGACCCGCGCCAAGGAATCGAAACCTGCGCCATTTTCGAACAGCTGACGAGCAATATGCTCCTCTTCCGCGCGACCGGCGACACGTTCTGGGCCGATCACGCCGAGGAAGTCGCGTTCAACTGCGCTCCGGCGGCTCTTATGCCCGACTTTAAAGCCTTGCGTTACATCACTTGCCCGAACCAACCGATTTCGGACGCGAAGAATCACAACCCGGCCATCTGCAACGCCGGGCCGTTTATGTCGATGAACCCGTTCAGCAGCCGTTGCTGCCAACACAATCACGCGCACGGTTGGCCGTATTACGTCGAACATCTTTGGACGGCGACGCCCGACCGCGGCTTGGCGGCGACTCTTTACAGCGCGTCGCAAGTTTCCGCGAAAGTCGGCGACGGAACGACCGTTACGATTAAAGAAACGACGAACTATCCGTTCGACGACACGGTGAAACTGACCGTTTCGCTTCCGCAAGGCGTCGAAAGCGTTAAGTTTCCGCTTTACGTTCGCGTCCCGAAATGGACGGTCGGCGCGTCGGCGACGCTCAACGGCGAAAAGCTCGCCGTCGACGCGGCGCCGCAAAAGTGGATTCGCGTCGAACGCGAATGGAAAGACGGCGACACGGTCGCGGCGACCTTCCCGGCGAAGTTCTCGTATCGTAAGTGGCGACAAAACAAGGATTCCGTCAGCGTCGATTACGGGCCGCTGACCTTCTCGCTCAAAATCGACGAAGAATACCGTCAAGAGCGCGACGGTCGCCAAACCGCGATCGGCGACTCCGGTTGGCAAGACGGCGCCGACGTCGACGCTTGGCCGTCGTTCGAAATTCTGCCGAAATCGGCGTGGAATTACGGGCTGATCGACCCGGCGACGCTGGACCTTTCGAAGTTGGAACTCGTTCGTAAACCGTGGCCGGAAAACAACTTCCCGTGGACGACCGACGCGGTTCCGTACTCGATTAAGTTGAAGGGGCGCAAAATCCCGAGTTGGGGTTACGAACCGACCGGTTTCTGCGAAACGCTTCCGTTCAGCCCGGCGCCGACCGCCGAACCGGTCGAAGAGCTGGAACTGATTCCGATGGGCGCGGCGCGTCTCCGTATTTCGGCGTTCCCGACCGTCGAAGAAAAATGACCGACGCGGTTGCGTTAACGCGACGAACGACGCGACTTGCAAACGTTGAGTGAAACGTCGACGTCGCGTTGTTTGACGGGTGAAAAAAGAAAAACTCGACGCCTTTTCTTAAAGGGCGTCGAGTTTTTTTGCGCCTTTACGCGGCGTCGTTTGAAGCCGACGCCGCTTTAAGGAACGAAATAACGCGAGTTAAGCGTTTGCTCCGATTAGACGAAATCGATTTCGTAAGCGGCGCCCGAGTAGTTCGCGCCGACGACGTATTGCGTCGCGGTCTTGGAAAACGCGCCTTGCCAATAGTAGTGCAGGTGGCCGCAAAGGATTGCCTTCAAAAGACTTTGCTCGCGGAGCCAATCGAGGAACTCGACCGTCGTCGCGTCCGGTTTTTGCTGTTCGCGGCGGCCCGGGTTGAAGTCCTTCATCAGCTCTTCCGGAACGCCGGTCAGGTAGGCGCATTGCGAGTTTTTGCCGATCGCGAGCTTGAAAAGCTCCGGCGTATGAAGCGGAACGTGGCAGAGCGCGACGATCGGAAGTCCTTTCTCGACCTCGGCTTGGAACGCTTTGAAGACTTCCGGCGTAACGTAGTAGTACACGTCGTCGAACGCGACGAAGTTGACGCCGTTAACGACCTTGGACGCGAGTTTTAAGTCGTTCGGGAAGGCCTTTTGCGCGCGCTCGAACGACTGCGCTTTATACGCTTCGTCCTCTTTCGCTTCGCCGAGGTAGTGGCTGTACTCGTGATTTCCGGCGGAGACGAAGGAGTAAGTCCCTGCGAATTTGGCGTTTACGGTTTCGTAGTTTTTATGGCTGGTGAAGTCGATCAGGTCGCCGGTGTGCAGGAAGAGCGCGTCGTTCTTTTGCGCGAGCGCCATCGCGGCGTCGAAACGCTTCACGCCGTCGCCAAAATGTTTAAGTCGCGACGCGGCGAGTTTTTTCTTGCGTTCGACTTCGCGGTCGTCGACGAGGCAGAAGTGCGAGTCGGAGACGTGAACCGCCTTAAACGGTTGCGTCGCGCCGACTTCGATACGAATCTTTTGCGGTTTCAGGAGCGACTCGTCGGCGGCGAGAAGCGGGGAGACGGTCGGGAGAGACGAGGCGAAGCAAAGGCCCGCGCTCGCTTTGATAAAATCGCGGCGATTGAGTTGCATAAACGTTGTCCTTATTGATATTGCGGTAAGTCGCTTGTTGGGCGACAAGTTGAAGTGTTCGGTAAAACGGAAACGCGGTCAAAATTCGACGACGCAAAAAACGGGGCGGTGATCCGACGCGAGCGGTTCGTCGACGACGCAAGTTTCGACAACGCGGGCGTTTGGCGCGTTGCGAATGAAAATGTAGTCGATTTGAACAGTCGGTTTGTCGGCGCGGAACGTCGGGGCGTCGGCGCCGATCGAACGCCAAGTCTTTTTCAGCTCGACGACTTCCGCCGAATCGGGCGTCGCGTTGATATCGCCGACGAGAATAATCGGCTTGTCGTACTTTTTCGCTTCTTCTTCGACGATCTTAACCGCTTGCAAACGCGTCTCTTGCGTCAGCGGAAAGTGCGTGTTGAAGAAAACGTATTTTTCAAACTCGCAAATTTGCAGAACGCGGCGGTGGGCGCTGCCTTTGACGTAAACTTTCGCGGTTTTGATCGGTTTTTCGCGCGACAGGACGCCGACGCCGTAAAGGCCGCCGGGCAGCTCGATTTTCGACTCGAACTTACCGTTAAGACCGGTTTTTTCGGCCAGCGTCGCGAGTTGGTCGACGTCGGCGCCGCTGCGGTTCGTTTTATTGTCGACTTCTTGAAGCCCTGCGACGTCGGGGTTTACGTCGGCGATAACCTTGGCGGTTCGGTCGAGGAACGCTTGCGCGGGGTCGGAATAAGAGCCGCCGGGCGCGCGTCCGATTTGAATGTTGTACGAAAGGACGCGCAAGACGGTCGACTTCGCGGCGTTTTCCGGCGACTTGACGTCGTCGGCGAAAGTCGGCGCGGCGGAAACGAGGAAAGCGACCGACGCTAACGCGATTCCGCAAAAGAAGTTAAAACGGGGGAAGTGTTGCATTTTCGAACCTTTCTCGGGGAACGGGAGGCGCGCCGAAACGGTTTCCGAACGGTCGACGCTTTCGACGACGGACGCGAGCGACCGTTCAAACGCGGCGCTTACCTTTAGTATAAACGAACGGCGCGGCGATTGCAAGCGGTTTTCTCGGCAATTTTGGGGCGGCGGCGAAAAGTCGCGAAAAATCGCGTTGCGTCGGGAAATTTGCGCGATTTGGCAAAAAACGCTTGACTTGCGCGCCGCGCCGGGTACAATTATAAGGGCTTTTCCGCGTTTTTGCGTTGAGCGGAGGCGAATTTTGGGCGTCGGCGGCAAGCGACGGCGGCGTCGCGTTAGTAAAACAGGAGTTGTTAAATGGCTTTTACGCAAGAACTTAGAGAACGTAAAGACGTGCCGGCGGAAGACGCTTGGGATTTGACGCCGATGTTCGCGTCCGAAGACGCTTGGCGCCAAGCGTTCGAAAATTGGAAGAAATTGGCGGAAAAGGTCGAGGATTTCCGCGGCAAATTGGGCGACGTCGAAACGCTCGTTAAGTTTTTCGAGTACGAACGCGAAGTCGACGTAACCGCCGACCGTCTCGGCGTTTACGCTTATTTGAAAGCGGTCGAGGACGTCGTCGACCCGGCGCGTCAAACGATGAAGGGCGAGTTTTCGCTCGCGGCGAGCAAGGCGGCGGAAGCGGCGAGTTTCGTTCGTCCGGAGTTGCTTGCGCTTTCGGAAGAGCGTTGGGCCGAACTCCTTAAAGACGCGCGGTTGGCGCCTTGGAAGTTGAAGCTGGAACGTATTTTACGTTACAAACCGCATTCGCTCTCGGCGGCGGAAGAGAAGCTGCTGGCGGCGGTCGGCGACGTCGCGGGCGCCTCTTCGAAGACGTTCCGCGTCTTGAACGACGGCGAAATGGATTTCGGGACGGTCGCCGACGAAAACGGCGCCGAAACGCCGCTGACGCCGGAAACGTTCCAAGTCTTTTTGCACTCGCCGGTTAGAAGTGTTCGCAAAGAGGCGTTCGAGAAATTTTACGCCGAGTACGCCAAACGTCAAAACACGTTGGCTTCGACGCTCGAAGGCTCGATTCGCAAAGACGTTTTTTACGCTAAAGCGCGCAATTTCGAAAGTTCGCTCGAGGCGGCGACCTTTAGCGAAGCCGTTCCGTCGAGCGTTTGCCGCAATTTGGTCGAAACCGTCCGCGCCGCGACGCCCGCTCTTTATCGCTATTACGACCTGCGCCGTCGCGCGATGAACCTCGACGATATCAGGTTTTACGACGTTTACACGCCGATTTTGTCCGACGTTTCCGTCGATTATTCTTGGGACGCCGCGGTCGAATTGATTGGCGACGCGCTGTCGCCGCTTGGGGAAGAGTACGTCAAAACGCTGACGAAAGGGTTGACGACCGATCGCTGGGCCGATAAATATCAGAACAAAAATAAGCAAAGCGGCGCGTTTAGCTACGGCGGTTACGATTTTCCGCCTTATATTATGATGAATTACAAGCCGAACGTGATCGAAAGCGTTTTCACGTTGGCGCACGAGGGCGGCCACTCGATGCACAGCTGGTATTCCGCGCGGACGCAGCCCTACGAATATCACGACTACACGATTTTCTTGGCGGAAATCGCCAGCACGTTCAACGAGCAACTCCTTGCGCGACGGCTTTTAGAGAAATCGACCGACTCCAAAACCCGCGCTTGGATTATCAACCGCGAACTCGACTCGATTCGAACGACGATCTTCCGTCAAACGATGTTCGCCGAGTTCGAACTGCGGACGCACGAGAAAGCGGAAGCGGGCGAACCCCTTACGGCGCAAGCGTTTCGAGCGATCTACCGCGAACTTCTCGACGATTATTTCGGGCCCGATTTCGCGATGGACGACGCGCTGGAACTCGAATGTTTCCGCATTCCGCACTTCTATCGCGGTTTTTACGTTTACAAGTACGCGACCGGGCTGTCGGCGGCGATCGCGTTGGCCGAGCGGGTCTTGAACGGCGGAACGAAAGAACGCGACGATTACCTTAACTTCTTAAAAGCCGGGTGTTCCGCCGATCCGCTCGATATTTTGAAGGCGGCGGGCGTCGATATGGAGAAACCGGAACCGATCGTCGACGCGATGAAGCGCTTCGAAACGTTGACCGACGAATTGGAAGCGCTCCTCTTCGACCAACGCGCGGGCGGGAACTGGACGCAAGTGCAGTTTTGACGCTTTAAAACGTTGAAAAACAAGAATTAAACAGAGCTTGACGCGGCGTCGAACGCGTCGGGCTTCGTCGACGAAAAAAGCGAACGCCGCGTTAAAACGACGTTCGCTTTTTTATTGGGCGCGACCGCAACTAACGCGATGAAACGAGTTGCGGTTTGTTTCCGACGTTATTACGGACGGTACGCCGCCAACGCGACGATGACAAAAACGAAACCGACGCAAATCGCGAAGCTGACGACGAAACCGACGACGTCGCAAACCGTCGGACGGTTGAACTCGAGACCGCCGAATTTGAACAAACGCTTGTCGTCGAAGCGGTTAGGATTCTCGTAAGAGAGGCGCATCTCTTCCGCGTCGCGTTCCGGGTCGGGGTCGACCGGCGTCTTCATCTTGACGAAGTAACGGTCGAGGAGTTCCTTGTCGCCGCGCGGCGTTACGAAACTTAGCAGAATCAGGAAGACAAACGGAAGGAAAAGACGCGTCGGAAGTCGCATCGCTTCAAGGGTTCCGTTGCTGGCCGAAACGAGGTCGAAACCGCAGCGTTCGTAAAGGAGGAAGTCAAGTTCGAACGAGCCTTTGCCCTTCAAGCTAACGCCGAGCGACGCCAAATCGTCGACCGATTTAAAACGGTCGGTCGAGCGGACGCGGGAGTCGCCGAGGTCTTCGGTTTCGGCGAATTTCGGGTCGAACAACTCGAGCGCCGGCGCGTCGGTCGCGACGTAAGTCTTTTTGCCGTCGACGATTTTAGCGACGACGCGGCCCTTCGAGTCGACGACGAGTTCGGCGCCGCTTTCGTCGAACGCCGCGACGCCGCCGCCCCAAAAGATCGCCTTGCCGCCGGTGCGGAATTCGTCGACGATCGTTTCGCCGAGCGCGATTTTCTTCGGCGCCGGGCCGAGTTGCGAATGAACCGCCGCGGCGCGTTCGACGTCGCTAAGTTCCGGTGCGAGCGAACTTTCGAGCTTGGCGCGACGTTCGTTCCAAACTTGAATCGCGGCGTCGCGTCGCTCGACGTCGGTCGGCGAAACGGCGCGCGTCTCGCGAACGACGACAAATTCGTTCGTCGCTAAGTATTGCGGATTCGTCGTTAAGGACGGTTTGAATTTCGCGGCGTTCATCGGAATCAGGAAGAAGAGCGTCAGGGTGAGCGCGATCGTTCCCCAAGCCGACCACTTGTTCGCGCGGCGCCAGTACAACCCGATCCAAAACGGCGCGGCGAAAACGATCGGAATCTCCCAAGCGAATTTCAGCTGTTCGAAAACGTTCATCGACGTCAGCGAAACAACCGTCGCGCCGATAATAACGACGGCGCCGCAGAGTCGCCCGGCGAAAACGAACGTTTTTTCGCTCGCGTTCGGGTTAATGTACGCCGCGTAACCGTTGCGGACGACGAGCGCGGAAACCACCAGCATATAACAACTTGCGGAACTCATCAGCGCCGCCAAGAGACACGCCAGCATCAATCCGACCAAACCGCAGTTAAGCGGGCCGAGGAGTTCGCGCGTCGCGACGCCCCAAACTTTATCCGGGTCGGCGGCCAACTCGACGTTGCTCGCGAGATACGCCAACGCGACGAGCGCGGTGAACGCCCAACCGATGGTGCAGAAACGCTTTAGAATGTTGCCTGCGACGAGGCCGAAGCGGGCGTTGTACTCCGTTTTCGCCGAGCCGCCGCCGGTCGCGATGAAGTGCGGTTGGCAGACGATGCCGAGGAGGTTCAGGAGCGTGATCGCCAAGATATAATGGAGCGGGAACTCGCCGCCTTTCGGACTCGTTAAGATTTCGAAGTATTCGGCCGGGACGCGACGGTGGAGCGCTTCGAAACCGTCGAGCGTTCCGGAAAGCTCGCGCGGAGCGGGGGTTGCGACGTCGGCGGGCGCGGCGTCGACTTCGGCGTTCGCGACGGTTTGGGCGGACGACACGGCGTCGACGTCGGCGGTCGCGGCGGTTTCGGCGGGCGCGGCGTCGGTCGCAACTTTTGCCGTTTCGTCGGTTGCGGTCGCGACGGCTGCGTTGGCGCGGAGCGTCTCGTTTTCGTCCTTAACAAGGGCGTTCAAGCCGACCGGAATCAAAATAATCGACAGGATAACGATAAAAATCCCTTGAATCAAGTCCGTCCAGTACGCCGCGCGAAGCCCGCCGAGAACGCCGTAAAATAAGACGCAAGCGGCGGTTAGAACGATGATGAATTGGTCGAAACCGACCGTCCAACCGAAAAGCGACAACGTGTCGGCTCCGACGAGCGGCGCACCCATCTTCCCGATGGCGGTCATCCCAACGCCGAGGTAAACCATATAGAAGACGGCGCCGAAAATCATATACGCAAACGCGATCGCCTTGCTTTGGTAACGCTCTTCGAACCAGTCGCCGAGCGTCAGGCAGCGCATACGCCGGTACCAAACGCCGCAAATCCAGTAAAACGGCGTTACAAAGAGCCAAAGAAGACCGCTCCAAACGCCGCTTAAACCGTTGGTAAAGGTTGTTTTAGCGGTAACGATCGGGTCGGACGCGTTTGTTCCGGCGCCGAACGCGGCGAACATTTGAAACATCTTGCCGAAACTGCGGCTGCCGAGGAAATAGTCCTCCTGCTTTTTGACGGATAACATCGACCAAAGGCCGATCAGCGCCATCGCGACGAAATACGCGGCGAGGACGAGATAGTCGAGCGTTGTTAGTCCCATTCGATTAAACCTTGTCGTTAAACGGGTTCGAGGTTGCGGAATGAAAACGAAAACAAAATCGGCGGCGCGTTGTAGCGTCGCCGGTTAAAGGCTGGATTGGAGGGCGCGCGACGTTGTTAAGTTCAACGAAGCGAGGAGTTAAGGACGACGCCTGCCGTCTTTTGGCGGTTGCGTCGCGTCGACCGACGGTTTGAGGAGGGGCGTTCCGAACGGGCCGCGTCGAACGGTGAACGCGCCGGAACCGTCGTCGGCGTCGAGGATTGCGAGCGAACTGAAAAAGGTCGCGTCGGCGTAATCGGCGTAATGCAGGATCATCGCTTCGAGGCTGGCGGGGGGCGTCGGGGCGCCCCAATCGGGGAAGCGGGCGTGCGTCAAAACGAGGTGTTCGAGGCGGATTCGCGTTTCGTCGTCGAGCGCGACCGCGTCGGCGTAACGCTTGACGACGTCGCGGCTTAGGATGGCGTGGCCAAGGAGTTCGCCCTCGACGGTGCGACGCGGCGCCGCGACGTGTTGCTCCATTTCGATAATCTTGCCGACGTCGTGTAAAATGGCGCCCGCGACGATCAGCGGTTTCGAGAGCGTTTTTTTCAGCTCCGGGCGAACGGCGCGGAAGTGGTCGGTCAACGCGACGGCGATTTTTGCGACCGAAAGCGCGTGTTCGAGGAGGCCGCCGGGGTAGGGGCGGTGATGGGCGCGCGAGGCGGCGGTTTCGAAGAGAACGTCGCGATTTTCCTTGAAGACGCGTTGAATAAGCGTCAAAAGCGGGCCTTTGCCGATTTGCGACTTTGCGAACGCAAGTATTTCGTTGGCAAGCGCTTCCGGCTCGACGTCGGACGAAGGACGGCAAAAGTTCGGGTCGAAACCGTCGCGCTTGTCGGCTTCGATCGTTTCGCGAACGCGGCGGAACTCGAATTTCGGGCCGTATCCGAAGCCGGATTCGCGCAAGACCGCCCGGATTTTGTAAAATTTGCCCGTCTGCCAATCCTTGTCGCATTCGTCGAAAAACGGCGCGTCGCTCCAAATCGGCGTTTGGATTTCGCGCCATTTGTCGCGGAAAACCGTTTTATAATAAGGCTTTCCGTCTTTGGTGCGCAGTTTTTCCTTCTCGGCTAAAAGGACGAAGCAGTCGGCTTCGAGTCCGATTTCGAGTTCCGAGAGGGTTTTAATCGGCGAGCGCGGGCCTCCGTCGCCGGGGACGGGCGCGGACGGTTGCGGAGGTTGCGTCATTGGCGGTTCCTTGCGGTTAAAGGGAAACGAAAAACAACGTTGTAAATATTGACGACGGCGTTAGTTGCGTTGGTCGTCGACGAAGACTCGTTAAACGACGTCGTTAACAAATATTGCGGCGTTAACCGACGTCGTGTCGTTAATAAATGTCGCAACGTCGGCAGACGTCGCTTTGTTAATAAACGTCGCGTCGAGCGGCGTTAAAAAACGTCGGAATCGTCGTCCGGTTTCTTTTCGAGGACGAGCGGAAGTTCGACGACGAAGCGCGCGCCGCCGAGCGGGGAATCGTCGACGACGATTTTTCCTTGGTGTTCGCGGACGATTTTTTGCGTTACCGGGAGACCGAGACCGGTGCCGCCGCTCTTGTTTTTCGACGCGAAGGGGCGGAAAATCGCGTCGCGGTTGGCGGGCGGGACGCCGGGGCCGACGTCGTCGACAACGACGAAAACGCGTTTGGCGTCGGCGTCGAAACGGGTTCGCGCTTCGACTCGACCGCGAGGAAAGCGGGGAAATTCGGGCGGATTCGCGGCGTCGCTTGACGCGGAAACGCTTGCGACGTCGTCGGTTGCGTCGACGGCGTTCGGGACGGAGTCGGACGGCGGGCGGCGGCGCGGGGGCGCGTCCGGGTCGTAATCTTTCGACGCTTCGATCGCGTTGCCGATCAAATTGACGACGGCGCGGTGAATTTGCTCTTTGTCGAAATAAAAACGGGGAATCGAAGCGTCCGGGTAAAAGACCAGTTCGACGTCCAAATCGTCCGCTCGACCGCGCGTCAGTTCGACGACGTCCTCCATCACCTCGTTAAAATCGGCGAACGACCAAACGGGGACGCGCTCCTTGCTGAAGGTCAACATATCGAGGACGAGATCGGAGATTTTCGTTTGATTTTTTTCGACGATGCGCCAACCCTTCGCGACGAGGTTTTCGTCGTGATCTTTGAGACCCGCGTCGATGAGATAACTGCCGCCGCGGATTCCCTGCAGGATATTTTTGATGTGGTGCGAGAGCGCCGCGACCGTTTGCCCGATCGCCGCAAGACGCTCCGCCTGCGCGAGCCCAACGTAATATTGCGCGTCCTCGATCGCCAAGGCCGCTTGGCAACCGATTGCAATCATTAGCTTTAGGTGGTCGAGCGTTAATTTCTTTAGGGAACGTTCGGCGGAAGGCGCGACGTCGGGGGACGTTTCCGGCGGAAAGGCCGCCTCGTTGGTCGCGTAAATATCGAAAGGGCTCGAAGAGGAGGCGTCGATAAAAACCGGCGGTTCGAACGCGTCGGCGTCGAGCGTCGGCGCGGAAAACGGGGAGGCGGAACGGTCGACCGAAGCGTCGGAACTTTCCGATTGAGAAGGCGTTGCGAACGGCGCGTCGGAAGGCCGGGCGGGAGCGGAGGAGGCGTCCGGCGACGCAACGTCGGCGAGTTCCCAATCGTCGCGACGCCGTGAAACGTCGACGTATAAAACGCCGACGAGACCGTATCGGCCTTGCATCGGAACGCAAATTGCTTCTTTAACGCCGGCGTCGAGAACGCTAACCGAGCCGTTCCAACGTTCGTCGCGGCGCGCGTTGCTGGTGAGAATTCCTTTGCGATTTTTGAACGTGTAATTCAAAATCGTTTGGCTAACTTGAACGCGACCGCCGGTTTTGCGCGTGCGGGACGATTTCGGAACGAGCTTGTCGGCGTCGGCGTCGTAAAGGAAAACGCAACCGCGGTCGACGGGCGCCCATTGAAAAATCAGCTCCAAAATCCGGTCGAGCAAACGCTCGACGTCGAGCGTGCGACTTGCCGCTAACGTCGCGTGATACATAAAGTTAAGGTGGGCGCGCGCTTTTTCGAACCAAGCCGCTTTAACGTCGTCGGCGGAGGCGGCGAGGGAAGAGGAACGGGAAAAAACGCGGTTTTCCTCCGGCGCGAGCGCGTGCAAAACTTGCGAAACGTCGTCGTCTTCGGCGTCCTGGAAGACGTCGACGAGCGGTTCGCGCGACCCGACGTCGGAGACTCGCGAGGAAAAGAGGAGAACCGTTTTGCCGATTTGGATTTGATCGCCGTTGAGGAGACGACGCGTTTTGACCCGTCGCCCGTTGACGTAAACGCCGTTCGAACTTTCGAGGTCGACCAGCGTTCGCCCGTTGACGTCGCGTCGTATTTCGGCGTGTCGGCGCGAAACTTCGGCGTCGCGCAACCGAATGTTGTTCGACGCGTCGCGGCCGATCGTCGCCGGTTTGTCGTCGAGGGCGAAACGGTTTCCTTGGTCGTAACCTTGAATGACAAAAAGCGAGTCCAACGTCCTCTCCGGTCGGTTTTTTCGCTCGAAAGCCGAATGGTTGGCGGAATGCGAAAGTCGCGAACGAACGCGTCGCCGAAACGCGCTCCCTTCCTATTTTAACGCCCGAATGACCCGATGAAAAGGAATTTTTCCGTTTTTGCGCCGACTTTTGCGAAAAAAAGAAACGTTTGTCCGGCTGTAACGGTCGCGGCGATTTTAACGGCTTGCGGATCTTTCGGAAATCGATAGCTGAGGCAGTTAGGCTTGACTAATCTAGTGTTTTTGGCTGTATTAGTTTTGGCTAACTTGTGTTTGCGACGGCTCGCCGAAACGAAACGGCGACCGCGGAGATAACGGGCGACAAGGGCGCGACGGGGACGGACGACCGCGGCGGCGCGAACCTTGGAAAGGGAGCGTTACTTGGCATCGAGGCTAAATTTGCGGCGATAATAATCGATTTTAAAGTCGCGAACCGGAGTCGCCGAGGTCGCGTAACGCTCTTTAACCGCCCGATATTCCTGGGATTGTGCGATCGCGACGTTCGCGGCGCCGGACGGGGAGTAAAGAATCGAGAATTTAACCGGGCGACCGAAAATTTCCGGCGAGCAAACGACTTCGCGTCGCGCTCGAATCTCCGGCGTTATTTTTTGTCGCAATACGTCGACGTAAAATAATTTGAAGGCGTTTGTTTTTCCAAACCCGCTCATAAACAGGACTTCCGAGACTTGCGAATCGCGGATTTGCTCGACGAGTTCGACGTTCAAGCGCGTCGGAATCAGCTCGGCGTCGGCCCAAACGCTTCCGGGGCGGCGGCATTCGCGGACGGCGTCGCTCATTGAAATGCGTTTTGCGCGCAAAAATCGGAGAATCGAGTCGAGCGTGATTCGGTGTTCGAAACCGTCGCGCTCTCGAAAGACGCGGTTGTTACCTTGCGGCGCGAAGTTTGGGTCGTTTAATTCGCCGTATGTCGCGAGATTTAACATCTTCCAAAGACTCATCTTGTTGCCGTAAAAGAAGGGCAGGAAGAAGTTTTCCTCGTCGTGAGGGTGGATGGTGCCGACGACTACGCGCGTCGAATTTGGGTCGACCGGGTAACGGTCGAGGTAAGCGTGTCGCGTAACGTTTTCCAAGGGCGGCTCCTAACGTCGTCGAGCAAAGAAAAGGCGTTGGAAAGTTTTGGAAAATTAAACGTTGAAACGTTGCGTCGGCGTGAAAAACGACGCGGCGTCGTTAATGAAATATCGAACGACGGCGCCGCGTCGTTTGCGAACAGCGTCAACGTCTGTTACAAACGTTAGTTTTGAGCGTGTTTCGCGTCGTATTCGCGGATTTTTTCGCGGAGAAGTTCGAGCGCTTTGTCGACGATTTCGTCGTATCCGAACGCGCCGACTAACTCCCCGCCGCTCTTCAAGTTAACGCGGTCGGCGCCGCACCAAAGCCCGACGTCGGCGTCGTCCGTTTCGCCGGGGCCGTTGACGCGGCAGCCCATCGTCGCGATTTTTAGCGGGTAGTCGCGAGCGAATTCCGCCGCCGCTTCGAGACGTCGCGCCAACTCGACGAAACGCCCGTTCTGCACCCGACTGCAACTTGGGCAACTGACGACGTTTAGCGCGGGAAGTTTCGTCGCCGGATCGACGACCGTTCCGGCGGCGACGTTGGCGAGAATCGCGCGGCCCGCTTCGATTTCCTCCGTTTTGCGGTTCGCTTCGACCGTCAGCGAGACGCGGAGCGTTTCCCCAATTCCTTCGTTTAAAAGGGTTTCGAGCGCGAGTCGCGACTTCAAAACGCCGCGGGGCGGGGCGCCGGCTTCGGTAACGCCAAGGTGGAGCGGGATTTGCGGGCGCAATTCGGCGAAACGGCGGTTCGCCAAAACGACCGTTTCCGGGTCGGAGTCTTTGATCGAAACGCAGTAACGGTCGAAGTTTAGCGAGTCGAGGAAGTCGACGTGTTCGAGCGCGCTTTCGAGGAGCGGAGCGAAGACCGATTCGCCTTCCGGCGCGACGCCGCCGTTTTGCGCGACTAACTCCTTGTATCGGGCGAGTTTAACCGGGTCGACGCTGCCGCAGTTGACGCCGACGCGGAGGGCGCAGTCGTTCGCGCGGGCGGTTTCGACGAGAAATTCAACCTTCTTTTGCCAACTCAATTCCGGTTCGAGCCGCCCCAAATGTCCCGGATTGTAACGGATTTTGTCGACGTAAGGCGCGACCGCTTCGGCCAAGCGGAAATTTTCTTGCAGGTCGACGGAAATATTGGCGACGCCAAGGGTTAAGCGGCGAATTTCGGCGAGCGCTTTCGCGTCGTTCGGGGAGTCGACGGCGACGCGAACGAGCCCGGCGCCCGCTTCAGCGAGCGTTTTGACCGAGGCGGCGGTCGCGGAAACGTCGGTCGTTTTCGTCGCGGTCATCGTTTGAATCAAGACGGGGGCGTCGCCTCCGATGTAAGCGTTGCCGACGCGGAACTTGCGCGTCGTTCGTCGAGCGGTCGTCATTGGTTTCTTTCCGTTGATTTTAGTGCGTTAAAAACGGCGGCGCGGCGGCGCCTGAACTCGAAAACGAAGGCGCGAACCGGCGGGGCCGCGTCTCTTTTGTTATTTTCGCGCATCGCGATAAAAAGTCAATCGGCGGCGAAAAATTTTTTACGTCGAACGCGACCTCGGCTTGCGCTAACCGACGTTGGCAAAGCGGTTGCGTTCGATTAAAATCTTGCGGCAACGCTGGAAAAAAATGACGGTCGCGCGGATCGAAGCGGTTTCGCGGGGCCCCTTGACAAAGCGGCAAGGCGAGGGTATAAATAAAAAGCGGCGTCTCGTTTGCGTCTTAAAATAGTTTTTCGACGTTTGGACGGCGCGCTAAATTGGATTTTAAAAAGGGTTGCGTAAAGATGAATTGCATCGTGTTGGCCGCCGGATACGCGACGCGGCTTTATCCGCTGACGGAAAATTTCCCGAAACCGCTCCTCGAAGTCGGCGGCAAAACGATCGTCGACTGGCTCTTGGACGACTTGAATCGAAGCGGTAAAATCAAACGTTGCGCCGTCGTTTCGAACGCGAAATTCGCCGAACATTTTCGCAAATGGCGCGACGCTAAGCAAGCGGGCGCGACGAAATTTAACGCTCCGATCGAAATCGTCGACGACGGTTCGACCTCGAACGAGACGCGAATCGGGGCGGTGAAGGACATTTTGTTCGCGATGGAAACCCTTGGCTGGTCGGGGGATACGCTCGTCGTCGCCGGGGACAACGTCTTGAGTTTCTCGCTGAACCTCTTCCTCGACTACTTCGAACGCAAGGGGAAGGAAACGCCCGGCGCCAACGCGGGAATGCGGTATTTCGAGCCGAGCGTCGAAAAATTGCGCAAGTGCGGCGTCCTGGAAATTGCCGACGACGACCGCGTTTTGTCGATGGAAGAGAAGCCCGCGGAGCCGAAATCGCATTGGTGCGCGCCGCCCTTTTACTGTTACGCCGGTTTGACTTGCGAAAAAATTCGCGCCGCCTTGGCCGACGGGTGCGGATTCGACGCGCCGGGAAGTTTTCTCGCGTGGACGTGCAAAAACGAGCCGACGTTCGCCTTCGAGGCGCCGGGCGTCCGCTTCGACGTCGGGAATCTCGAAAGTTATCAAAAAATTAAAGCCGAATACAAAGGTTGCGACGCGTAAAACAAACGCGGAAGCGGGGAGCGCGACGCCGTTTAATTTTTGTCGCGTTCTTGAAAACGACGAAAGGTAAACGTTATGACGACGATGTTTAAGCCGTTCGATCCGGCGAAAAAATATTTGGTAACCGGAGCCGCCGGTTTTATCGGGTTTCACCTTGCGAAGAAGTTGGCGTCCCAAGGCGCGCAAGTCGTCGGGTTCGACAATATTAACGATTATTACGACGTTAATCTGAAATACGCTCGGCTCGAACAACTTAAACCCTTTGAAAACTTCAAGTTCGCGAAGGGCGATTTGGCCGACGCCGAGGCGGTGAACGCGCTTTTCGCCGAAGAGCGATTCGACGTCGTCGTCAACTTGGCGGCGCAGGCGGGCGTCCGTTATTCGCTAGAAAATCCGAAGGCTTACGTCGACTCGAACCTCGTCGGCTTCTGCAATATTTTGGAAGCGTGCCGACATAACCCGGTTGAACACTTGCTTTACGCGTCGAGTTCTTCCGTTTACGGCAACCAAGAAAAGACGCCGTTCTCGACCGACGACCGCGTCGACGAACCGATTTCCCTCTACGCCGCGACGAAAAAAGCGAACGAACTTCTCGCGTATTCCTATTCGCACCTGTACGGGATTCCGACGACCGGTTTGCGTTTCTTCACCGTGTACGGCCCTTGGGGGCGTCCGGATATGGCGGCGTTCATTTTTGCGCGTAAAATCTTTAACGGCGAACAGTTGCAAGTTTTCAATCACGGCGATATGTTGCGCGACTTCACTTACGTCGACGATATTGTCGCCGGGATCGAAAATATGCTCTGCAACCCGCCGAAGCCGAACGCAAAGGGCGACCGCGCCAAGGTTTACAATATCGGCAACAACAAACCGGAAAAGTTGCTCGACTTTATCGACACGTTGGAGCGCTTGATTCAACGACCCGCGCACCTTGACTTTAAGCCGATGCAGGCGGGCGACGTGTACCAAACTTACGCGGACGTTTCGGAACTCGAACGCGATTTCGACTTCCGCCCGAACACGCCGATCGAAGTCGGCTTGGCGCGCTTTGTCGAGTGGTTCCGCGAATATTATAAGATTGTCGACTAAACGTCTAAAATAGCGCGTGTTACGTTGCGAAAAAGAAACCGCGCCGGTTCGACGGTGAATGTCGATTCGGCGCGGTTTTTCGTTTAACGACGTTTGACAACGCGTCGCTTTTGCGTTGGAAACGCTTGTTTCGCGGCGGTTGCGTCAAACGTTAGAAGCCGATTTTCTTCAGCCAAGCGGCGCAACGTTCTTGCCAATCGGCGGCGTTCGGCTTGTCGTTCCAAAACATGAAGCCGTGCGGCGCGCCCGCGTAAACGTGTAATTCGCAAGGAATTCCGAGTTTGCGCAGCTTCTTGTAAACCTCGACCGAACCGAGCGGCGAATAAATGTCGGCGTCGCCGTGAACGAGGCAAAGGGGCGGCGTTTTCGCGTCGAAACGAAAATCGCTCAAAATTTCCGCGCCTTCGCCTTTGTTCGCGTTCGGGTCGGTCGCGCCGTCGGTCAGGACGTAAGCCGGATAAATCGGAATCGCGAAATTTAGGTTGGCGGGCGTTTTGTCGAGTTCGTCGACCGGTTCGTAAACCTCGGTTTCCGAATTGGTTGCGGCGAGCAGCGTCAGGCAGGCGCCGGCGGAGTATCCCTGGGCGCCGATTTTGTTCGGGTCGATTCCGAGTTTTGGGGCGTTGGCGCGAAGATAACGAATTGCGCGGCGGGCGTCTTGAAGCGCCGGAGCGTAAATCGGGCCGGACGCCGGACGCGGGGCGCGGTAAACGAGAACGGCGGAGACGTAACCTTTGGAGTTCCAGAACTTAGCGTTCGGGATTCCTTCTTCGCCGTAAAAGCAGGTATTGAAGCCGCCGCCGGGAATCGTCAAAACGCAAACGTCGGACGTTTTCTTTTCCGGTTGAAAAATAAGGAGATACGGCGTCGTTACGCGGCGCGCGGAACCGGCCGGGTTTTCGACGTTCGGTTCGCGAACCGTTTCGTTGGGCGCGAGATTCGGCCAAAGTTCGACCTTTTCTTGCGCCGGAACTTGCGTCGTCGCGAAGAGCGCCGTCGAAAAAAGCGCGACGGCGGCGAACGTTTTTAAAAGGGAAGGCGTTTTCATTGAAGGACTTTCGTTGAGAAAGGAGCAAAACGGAACAATGGAAGGGAAAACAAAAAACGACGCGCCGTCGACAAGGCGCCGCCCGACGTTTGCTTTAACAAGAAACGTCGGACTAAACGGCGCGGTTAAAACGGTTGCGTCGCGTTAAAAGGTTGCGGGACGACGCAATGTCAATCGAGCGGTTTGTTCCAAGGACGAATCGAAACGCGACGGAAGAAAATCTCGAAACCTTCCGATTGCAACTGGATGCGACCGGACGTCGGCTTCAGGTTGTACGCGCGGTTGACGAATTTGCCGTTGAGGTAAACCTCCATAACGTCGCCGACGGCGTAAATAACGAGTTCGTTCCAATCGCCGGGGCGGTCGACGTCGAGCGGGCCGCGGAAGTCCCGTTCGTTCTTCCAGTTAGGCGAACGGCCGAGCCATTGGATGACGCCGTCCGAGTTGGCGCGAATCGTTTCCGGCTTCCCGTTTTTCGGGTCGAAAACGCGACCGCCCGGGCGCTTCACGACGTCGCCGGTCGCCTCTAAACCGTCTTGCGGTTGCGCGACGACGCAAATGTCGCCGATTCCGCCTTCGACGAGGTTCGCTTGAATCGAACGGGCCCAAAGTCCGGCGAAACCGTTGTCCGGGCCGTTCGCGTGAATCATGACGCCGGAGTCGCGGGCGCCGCGGCGGTCGGCGGGCGTCGTTTTGTCGCCCCATTTGAACTCGACGGTAAGTCGGTAATTTTCAAAACTTTCGAGCGTCGAAAGACCGCCCCAATCCTCGCCGCCGATTCGGAGAACGCCGTCCTTGACCGAGAAAACGCCTTCCGGGTCGTCGGTTCCGCTCTTCTTCAGGAAGACGCGCCAACCGTCGAGATTTTCGCCGTTGAAGAGATGTTTTTCGTTCGCGGCGTCGTCGATGACTTTGAGCGCGATCGGAATGTAACCGTTGTCAAATAAGCGCTTATAAGAGTATTCGCAATCGACGCGGAAGGTCGAGCGACCGTCTTTTCCCTTCGGTTTGCCGTTGGCGAGGCCGGTTTGGTCGGAGACGAAAACGCGCTCGTTTTCCGGGTCGTTTTTCAAAATCAGCATCACGTGCCCGTCGTAATCGACGTGCATTACGACCGCGTCCGCCGGTTTCAGCTGGGCGTAAGCGGCTTTCATCGTTTCGTAACCCGCCTCTTTAACGATGTTAGGCGTCGAATCGTAAAAGTTCAACGGGTAGTCGCCGACCGGAACGACTTCTTTCGGACGGTCCGGGATCATGCGGCGCGTCAGGAGGGCCGGGAGGTCCGGGTCGACTTGCCGCCAAGCGTTCGAAACGGACGCGGAGCAGTCGGAGCCGAAATAGCCTTCGCGGTTGGTCGGGCCGACGTAAACGCGTTGACCGTCGATCGTTTCGATTTGCGTTTCGAACGACGCAAGGTTGTGATTGCGTTGGAATTGCGTGTACGGCAGACCGTAATACGTTTCGCCCTTTTTGAAGACGAAACCGGAGGCGTTCCAGTACTCGATATCTTCTTTCGGCGTCCATTCGACGCTCGCGGCGGCGCGCATATAGTCGACGACTTTTGAGCGCAACTCCGCTTCTTTCGGGTTCTTAGAGGCGGCGATCGCTTCGTCGTCGGCGAACGCGGGAAGGGCGCCGAGCGCTAAAATCAGGAGCGGAGAAAAAAAACGGGAAACGGACATAACGTTCTTTCTTTCAAACGGTTAAGTTGGGAAAATTAAGCGATAAAAAAACGGGGAAAACCGTTGGCGACGCGGCGTCAATCGAGCGGGAGGAGGGAAACGTTGCGGAAGAAAATTTCCGCGCCCTCCGACTGCAACTGGATTTTGCCGCTCGTCTGTTTCAGGTTGTAAACGCGGTTGACGAAAACGCCGTTGACGTAAAACTCGGCGGCGTCGCCGATCGCGTAAATCGTCAATTCGTTCCAGTCGTTCGGACGGTCGACGTCGTTCGGGCCGCGGAAACCTTTGACGTCGCGCCAGTCGGGGGAGCGTCCGACCCATTGGAAGCAGCCTTGGGCGTTGTCGGTTATTTCGACCGGTTCGCCGCCTTCGCGAACGCAAACTTTGGCGTCGCCGCGTTTTACGACGTCGCAGGTCGCCGCGATTCCGTCGTTCGGGCCGCCGACGATCCAAAAGTCGCCGACGCCGCCTTCGATAACGTTCGCCTCGACCGAGCGCGCCCAAACGCCGCCGAAACCGTCGCCCGGGCCGAACGAATGGAACAAAACGCCGGAATCGCGGGCTTTGTCGGCGCGAGCGCCCCAAGTCGCGTCGCCCCATTTGAACTCGACCGTCAGCCGGTAATTCGAGTAAGAGCCGACCGACATAAGGCCGCCGTACATTTCGCCGCTAACGCGAAGCGCGCCGTCTTGGACGCTGAAAACGCCTTTCGGGTCGGAGGCGCCGAGACCGCGAACGCAAACTTCCCAACCGTCGAGGTTAACGCCGTTGAAGAGCGGGATTTCTTCGGCGTCGGCGGCGACTTTAGCGTCGAACGCGGCGCGCAGGTCGGCGGGCGCGTCGGCGAAAGCGGGCAAGGCGGAAAAAACGGGGCCGACGGCGAGCGCGAGCGATAAAAAAGCGGGGAAAAGACGGCGACGAACTGGCATTGCGCGGCTCCTTGAAAAACGGGGCAATTATTTGAGCGCGAAGCGATTTTGACGAAAGCGACCGCTAGCTCGAAAACGTCTATAGTATAAAGGGCGCGGCGTCGAAAAACAACCGATTTTTAACGCGACGGCGGCGACCTAATCGAATTTAACGGCGATTCGACCGGTAGAACCGTTAAAATCGGCAAGGTTTTTCGGGCGGGAGGCGCCCTCGTCGGGGAAAAAAAGGAAAAAAGGGACGAAACGCGCTTTCAACCGGGCGAAAAGGCGCGATTTGGTCGATAAAATGAAAACGCGACGGGAAACGTCGGGCGGGAACGTTCGAACGCTCGAACGAGAGTGCGGAACGTCGCAAGGAGGAAAAATGACGGAAAAATTTATTGTCGGAGCGATCGTCGTCGCTTGTTTGATTTACGTCGTCTTTCGAGCGCGTCGGACGTTCAAGTCGAGCGGTTGCGGCTGCGGCTGCGGAGGCGGCGCGGAGAAGAAAAGTTGCGGTTGCGCGGGTTGCGGCGGTTGCAACGGCGGCGAAGACGAAAAGTCGAGCGGTTGCGGTTGCGGACGCTCCGAGTAATTTTGGTTTGGCGGCGATTGGAAGCGTTTCAAAAAACGGTCGAGCGGCGAAACAGCGCTTTGGGTCGCGCGTTCGATGAAAAAACGATTTTATTAGAGCGCGAAAAAGAATATTAGCGCCGAAAAAATAATTCTTGTCGTCATTGCGTTTGGTCGACGGCGGAAAGGGAAAGTTTGCGGCGGGGAATCGGGGCGTTAAAATCGGAAAAAACGTTAAAATTTGCGTCGCGACGAGGGAAAACGAGCGCGACGCCGACGTTGCGATAAAATAAAATTTAACGATTAAAGCGATTTTGCGCCGTCGACGGCGTTAGTCTTTGCGGTATCCGAGCGATTTCAGGACGGAAAGCGCCTCCTCGTAACTGACGGCGCGTCGGCGGTGAACGAGTCGGAATTTTTCGAGCGCTTCGGCGAATTCTTGCGCGTCCCGATGCGTTTCTTCGAGCGTCGCGACCGGCGCCCGACGCTCCGCTTCGAATTCGTCGTCGTCATACGTCGCCCAATCGGGGCAAAATCGAGCGCCGCGAGCGACGGCGGAATCGATAAAATCGGTAAAGTTGTTAAACAGGTTTTGTTTCATTCTCGCATTCCTTTCAAAACGGGCTTCCTCGACGCGGAAATCGAGCTTCGTCTTGCGAAAATATACGTCGTAAAACGACGACGCGGCGAAAAAAACGAGCGTCGACGCCAACTTTTGTAAAATTTTCCGTTTTTTTGCATTTTTCGGGCGCGGCCTCTCTTGCAACTTTGCGGCTTTCGTTTACCTTAACGTTAAAAGAAACGTTTGGAGAAAGCGGGCGCTTTGCGCGGTCTGCGTTGGGAACGCGTTTTGCGGCGACTTTAACGTTTAAGCGCGAAATAACGGAACGCCGAAACGCCGCTTGGTTTGCGTCGCGTCGACTCGATTTTCGACGGCGCGGCCGATTTTAGCGGTCGTAACGATTGAAGCGGAAAACGTCGGCGCCGCGAACTTTGCGTCGTCGCGTAAAATGCGAATTTGCGCTAAAAAAGGCTAAAATTGGCAAGAAAAAGAACGCTTTTTTCCCGATTTGGCGGCGCGTCGCCTTAAAATTTTCTCCGAATCGTTTAAAATAAAAGCGGCGGCTTTTGCGTCGGCGAGTTTTGCGGCTCGACGGCGTTCGGCGGCCGAGCTTTCGTCAGCGCGCTTGATTCGAATTTGACGCGTTTTTGTTTTGGCGTTGCGAGAATGTTTTTTTCGAGCGTTTCGCGGCGGTGAAAAAGCAAATCAAACGAACGGCGCAATTTTAGCAGGAGTTATTTCACTATGTCGAAGAAAAACGATAATCAAGCGCAAAACGCGACCGGCGAGGCGACTCGTCGCGATTTCTGCCTCGGCGCGGTCGGGGCCGGAGTCGGCGTCGCGGCGCTGGCCGTTCCGGTTTGCGCCGGAGCGAAGATGGCGCTCTATCCGCTTCAACAGGAAGGCCTTTCCGGCAAAGAATACGAACTGACGACGCTCGACGCGCTCGACGAAACGCCGCGTCAGTTCGTCATTAGCGACAACCTCAACGACGCTTGGGCGACCGAAGCGAACCAAACGATCGGCGTCGTTTACCTGCGCCGCGTCGGCGAAGCGGTCGAAGCGTTTCAGTCGATCTGCCCGCACGCCGGTTGCCGCATCAAAGCCGGGAAGATGAAACATCCGAACACCGGCGAAGAGCAAACGCTCTTCTTCTGCCCCTGCCACGGCGACGTGTTCGAGCTCGACGGCGAACGCGTCAACCCGGAAACGACGAAGTCGGCGCGCTCGATGGACTCGCTCGAAACGCGAATCGAAGGCGGCAAAGTTTTCGTCAAGTTCCAAAACTTCCAACTCGGAACCGCCGAAAAGAAGCCGGTCTGAGCGAAAACGAAGCGGCGGACGCGCAAAAGCGTCCGGATTCGAACGATAAAAACGATTTTCGCGATTTGACGAGAGCGCGGCGAACCGATTTCTTGCCCTATTAATTAATATAAGGGCGAAATCGCAAACGGCGGACGAAAAAACGACGAAAGCGGAAACGCCCAAAACGTCGGAGCGTCTACGCGAGCGCCGAAAAGCGACGAAGCGCGAAGATTTAATAAACGGAAATTAAAAAATGAACTTTTTAAAATGGTTGGACGAAAGAACCGGTCTTTGCGCCGGCTTTCAAAAGGTCGCTAATTGGAGCGTTCCGGCGGCGAACTGCTTTTGCCGTTTCCTTCCGCGAACGTTGATTTTCCTCTTCCTTATGCAGGGGATTACCGGGCTCTTCCTTTGGGCGTTCTACTCGGCGAGTCCGACGAGCGCTTGGGAAAGCGTTTATTATATTCAATACCATCTGCCGGGCGGTTGGCTCGTTCGCGGTTTGCACCACTATTCGGCGCAGTTGTTCGTCGGGTTGAGCGGGCTTTACGTCTTGGGTTTGATCGTTCACGGCGGCTGCCGTCGTCCGCGCGAGTTCGTCTATTGGGCGGCGATCGGGATGTTCCTCTTCTCGCTCTGCAGCTGCCTGACCGGCGACCTCTTGAACTGGTCGCTTTCCGGCTACTTCGCGACGTACACCCGCGTCGCGTTCCTGCAACTTCTGCCGGTGATCGGCGTTCCGCTTTACCAACTCGTCGTCGGCGGCCCCGACCCGCAATTCGGCGCCCTGACGCTGACGCGCTTCCTGATTCTGCACATCGCGGTCTTCGGGGGCGGCGGACTCGTTATGATGGCGTTCTGGAAGTGGGCCGACTATCGCTCCCGCGCGATTCTCGCTAAGGAATCGCGTTTCGACGAAGTCGGGCACAAATGCGCCCTCGCTTGCGCCGACAAAAAACGCCGCGCGTTCTGGGGCTCGGAAGCCCTCTTCACCGGCGTCGCTTGCTTGGTCGTTTTCTGCGCCGCGCTTTTGCTCGTTTTCCAACACTCGCTGACGTCCGGGCAAATCGCCGAACGCGCCGCGACGCTTCCGGCGGAAGCCTATTTGGGCGCGGGCCTTACGTCGCCGGTCGACACGGCCGGTTCCTACGACGCCGCTCGTCCGGAATGGTCGTTCCGCGCGCTTTACCATATGTCGAAACTGCCGATCTTTGGTAAGATCGGGATGATTTACGCGATCTTCGTCGTTCCGCCGGCAATCTTGCTCTTCTTCCTTGCGATTCCGATTTTGAGTCGCAATAAAGCGGGCTACTACGCTTGCGTCGGCGTCGCGGGCGTTTTCACGGTCGTTTGCGCTTGGTTCACGTACCTCTCGTATTGGGACGACTACAAGAACCCGGAACACGCGCCCGCTTTCTTGGCGAGCAAAGGCGACGCCGACCGCTTGGCCAAACGCGCCGTCGAACTGACCTTCGCTCCGGCGGGGATTCCGAAAACCGGCGCCTTGACGCTCCTGAAAAACGACGCTTACGTCCAAGGGCCGAAGCTCTTCGCGCAACATTGCGCCAGCTGCCACAACTTCGACTCGAAAGAGGAAGTTCTGACGAACTCGGATTACACGCCGATTATCTGCGACGACCCGACCGCTCCGAACCTCTTCGGCGCGCAATCGGCCAAGTGGATTCGCGGCTTCACCAACGAAAAAACGCTCGCCGACCCGGACTTCTTCGGGAAGACCGCGTTCGCCGAAAAAGGCTCGATGATCGGCTTTATGAAGGGCCGCGTCGCCAGCGGCGCCGAGCTCGACGACGGCTCGTTTATGCCGAACCCGCTCGGCTTGGTCGCGAAAGTGATCGCCGCCGACGCGTCTCCGGCGTTCGACATTATGGAGTCGGTCTTTGAAGACTTCGTCGCGGAAGAAGAAAACGTCGAAATTTTGACGACGATCCTCGACGAAGACGGCGAAGCGGACGAAGAAACGATCGCCGCCGCGCAAAAGCAATACGTCGCGAAACTCGCCGAGCTAATCGACGCGAAATTCTTCGACGCCGAATTTGTCGCCGAACTCGAACCGCGTCTCCCGCGGCGCGTTAGCGGCGCTCTCTACGACGTTTTGCGCGCGACGCTTCACGACGAAGTTTATACGGAGTTGCTTTTCGACGCCGAAAACGTTCAGTACATTATCGACGAAGACCCGGCGACCTTCCTGACCGACGTTTACCTCGCGCAGCTCAACGGAAACGACGAGCCGATCCCGTTGGAAGATATGCGGTATTATTCGCAACTTCGCAATTCGATCGTCGCCGCGTGCGATGAAATCGCCGACGTCTTGGCCGCCGAAGCGCAACTCGACGCGCCGCGTCCGTTCGTCGAAGGGAAGTACCTCGGGCTCGCCGAAAACGCGATTTCCGATATGGAATTCCTCACCTGCACGGAATGCCACGCTTTCTACGGCAAAGAAAACGATCACGCTTGCGACCTCCGCGCCTACATGAGCCGCGACTGGATCGCCGGTTTCATCGCCGACCCGACGCAAAAACGCTTCTACGGCGATCATAACGACCGCATGCCGGCGTACTGCCCGACCGAAGGCGACAAACTGATGACCGAAAAAGAGGTCGAACTCCTCGCCGACTGGCTCGCCGGGAAGTGGTACCGCGCTCCGGAAGTCGCCAACGATACGCGACTCGGCAAAAACGGCGCCGCGAAAGAAGCGTCGAAAGCCGCCGCCGAAGCGCAAGCCGCCGTCGACGCGGAAAAAGCCGCCGCGAAAGCCGAACTCGACGCGAAAATCGCCGAGGAAGCCGCCGCGAAGGCCGCCGAAGACGAAGCGAAAGCGAAAGCCGCCGAAGAACGCGCCAAGAAAGCGGAAGCCGACAAAGCGAAGCGCGCCGCCGACGAAAAGAAAGCGTTGCAAGACGCCGTCGCGAAAGCTAAAGCCGACGCGGAAAAAGCCGTCGCCGCCGCTAAAGCCGCCGCCGAAGCGCAAATCGCCGAGGTTAAGGCCGCCGCCGCGAAGGAAATCGCCGACGCTAAAGCCGCCGCGACGAAGGAAGCCGACGCTCGCGTTTCGACCGCCGACCAAACCGCCGCGCAAGCGGTGAAGAACGCGGAAGTTCAACGCGACTCCGCGCTCGCCGCCGCCGAAAAAGCGACGCAAGACCGCGACGCGGCCCGCGCCGTCGCCGCCGAAACGAACGTCGCGCTCGAAAAAGCGGTCGCCGCGAAGGCCGCCGCGGACAAAGCCGCCGCCGACGCGCAAACCGCCGCCGCTCGTCAAGTCGCCGACGCGCAAACCGCCGCCGCGCAACAAGTTGAAGCCGCGAAAGCCGCCGCCGAAAAGACGGTCGCCGACGAACGCGCCGCTTCCGCGCAAGCTCGCGCGACGGTTGAAAAGCAAATCGCCGAATTGAAAGCGGAACTCGAAGCGGCTCGCGCGGCTCGCGCCGCCGCCGAAGCCGCCGCGAACGCTCCGGCTCCGGCCGAACCGGCGGAATGATAACGCGTTAGTTGACAACGCTTAAACGCCCGCCCTCCAAACTCGTTTTCGTTGGGCGGCAAACCAAGGGCGACGCGCCGAAAGACGCGCCGCCTTTTTCTTTTCTTGCGAACCCTCGCGATGGAGGGAAATGGAGGAAAGAAGCGATTTTAATCGACGGTTATTGTAAGAGTTGCGCGATTTTTAGAGCTTGCGCAGTTTAAACGCTTGTCGTTAAAAGAGTTGGAAGTTTTGGGCGGTTGCGTGTTTAGGTGGTTTCCGTTGCAAGAGTTTCGCGATTTTCGCGGTTTGTTTCGCGTCTTTTTAGACGGTTAAGCGGTTTTAAACGCTTGCCGTTGAAACGTTTGCGCGATTTAAGTTTTGCGGTTGAAAGAATTGCGTCGTTGGAAAAGTTTGCGCGATTTAAAACCCGCCGTAGAAGAGGTTGCGTAATTTGGGACTTGCGCGATTTAGATGGGTTTGCCGTTGCAGGAGTCGCGCGACGGCGGAACGACGAGCGTTTAGAACGCCGTTTCGTCGTCGGCGAATTGCATTGCGTTGGCGATCCGAGCCGCGAACCCGTCGTTCAACGTCGTCGAAAAGCGAAGGAACGTATTGGTTGGAACGAGACCGGGTCGGCGACGCGAGAGGCGGCTAATCCGTCGGGCGTAAAACGAGCGCTTTGGGGCGCGGCGCGTCGGCGTCGAACTTATCGGGATCGGTAAATTCTTGAAAAATCGGTTCGCCGGGGCAAAACGCGACGCAACGACCGCACCCGACGCACTTTTCGCCGTCGACGACCGGCAAACTCGCGTATTCTTCTTCGTTCCAAACGAAATCGATCGCTTCGAACGGGCATTCGCGTCGGCAAATCGCGCACTCTTGCTGATAATAAATCAAACACCGTTCGATTTTAAACTCGACGGTCGCGATTTTGAAACGCTTTTTCGCGTCGAGCGTCAGCGGCGAAATCGCGCCGGTTGGGCAAGCGGTTCCGCAAGCGACGCAGTCTTTTTCGCAAAACGCGCCGTCGTCGAAAACGAGTCGCGGCGCCGGACGGGAAAGCGGCGAAGTTTTGACGGTCGCGTCGACCTTAACGGCGGTTTCGACGGACGCGTCGGCGGTCGGTTCGTCGTTCGCGACGTCGGCGTTTTCCGACGATTCGGCGGTTTCGGTCGCGTCGATTTTAGCGGTTTTAACGGCGTCGGACGGCGCGTCGAAGCGCAAAACTTGCGTCGGGCAAACGTCGACGCATCGTCCGCACCGGGCGCAACGGGCCAAAAACGCGTCTTCCGGGAGCGCGCCCGGCGGGCGGAACGGCGTCGCGGCGAGAACGCGAGCGCTCCAACGGCGAACGGCGCCCAACGTCGCGACGGCGAGTCCGAAAACGGCGAGCGTTCGCAAAAAGCGGCGGCGCGTCGGCGCTTCAAGCGGGGAAGCGGGAGCGGTTTTGCCGGTCGCGTCGGTTGTTTCGGCGTCGACGGGCGCGGGCGTCGGCTTTTGGGCGGGGAAAGTTGGGGCGATTTGTCGGGAGAGGCCGGTTCTTTCGGTCGCGTCGGTTGGTTTGCCGTCGACGGGCGCGGTTGCCTGCGTCGGAGGCGGAAGAGACGCGTCGGTTTTATCGGTTTTATTGAATTTAGCGATTTTGGCGGCGACGCGGCGGCGGAAAAATCGACGCAACCCGAAAAAGCAAACGTCTTGCAACGCGCCGCAGGGGCAAACGTGAAACCGCCAAAAGAGCGGCGACGCGACGAACGCCGTCAAAAAGACGCCGCTGAGAACGCCGAACGCCGGGAAGTCGAGCGTCCAACGGGAAAGGAGCGCCGTCGGGTCGAGTTCGAGCGCGCTCCGCCCGGCGAACGAAACGCCGAAAAGAAGGGAAAGCGCGAGCGAACCGAGCGTCAACGTTCCGAAAAAGAGGGCGAAACCGGGCGAACGAACGACGAAACCGGTTCGAAGGAAGCGGAAACGTCGCGGGAAAAGTCGCCGACGGAGAAGCGCCGCCGCGTCGACCGCCGTTCCCAACGGACAAACGAAGCGGCAGTAAAAACGCCTCTTAAAAAGAGTTAGCGCGAAAACGATCGCCGAAAAAATCGACGCGCCGACGAGAAAAACGCCGACGGAACCGCTCGCCGCCGTCGTCGCGTTCGGGAACGGAGCCGCTCCGCTTGCAAGCGCGACGAGGAAGACGAGCGGAGACGTTTGCGCCGCCGCCCGCGCGATTTCTAGCGAACCGCCGACGAACGCGCCGAGCGTCGCCGCCAAGAACGCGAACCGAAACGCCCAAACGCCGAGTCGACGGAGCGAAACGCGACGCTTCGACGGCGATTGAGGAAGCGTCGAAGCGGTTGATTTCGCCGGTTCGAACGGTTGCGGAAGCGTCGAAGCGGGCGTTTGCGTCGTCTTGGAAGGCTTGACCGCTTCAAGCGTTTTTGTTGGTTGGAGCGAATTTAACGGTTCGAGCGGTTTCAGCGGCGGCGCGGCGTTCGGTCGCGCCGATTTTAACGGTTTTTTGGAGCGTTTCATTCGCCGAGGTAAGCCTTTTGCTCTTTCAGGAGGGCGCGAACTTTCGGAATCGAGACGGCGCGAGCGAGCGTTCCGTCTTGAACGGCGACAGCGGCGGCGGCCCCGGCGGCGTGTCCGCTGACCCAGCAGTTCGGAATGACGCGGATGACGTCCGACATCAACGGTTCGCCGGAAATCGAGCGGCCCGCCGTCAAAATGTTCTCGACGTTCTTCGGAACGAGCGCGCCGAACGGAATTTGCCAACCGATATGGTCGCCGTGCCAAGCGCCGCCGATCCCGACGCAATCGTCGAATTTCTTGCCCGCGCGCGCTTCGTCGAGCTTGAGCGTCGCGACGCCTTCGATCACCCGAGTAACGCGAACGCCGATTTGCGGGGCGGTTTCCATCAGGTAAACGTCCTCGTAACCCGGCGTCGAGCGCGTCTCTTGGACTTGCTTCCAAATTTGCTTGCGATGTTTCAATTCCAGTTCCGACAAGACTTTAACGTCGACTCCGTCGAGCGACGGGCCGGTCATATTGACCCAACGGACGCCGGGGACGGGGGTAACGTCGCCCAAAAAGCGGGCGCGTTTGCCGCCTTTTTCCGGTTTCGCGCGGTCGAGGTTGCCGATGCGGTAGGGAAGCCCGATGTTGTACATGCGTTGCGTGTGCGCCGCGCCCGCCGGGACGAAAACGTCGCCGTCGCCGGTCGCGTCGATTACTTGTTTCGCCAAAATCGCTTTCGGGCCGAGTTTCGTTTGAATGACGACGCCGCGAACGACCGGGTTTCCGGTTTCCGGGGACGGTTCGTCGTCGATAATCGCGTCGATCGCCCAAGAGTGGAGGAAAACTTCGATATTCGCTTCGGTAATCATTTCGACGAGCAAATATTTGTACGCTTCGGCGTCGAGCGTCGGGTTGCGGCCGAACTCGCGATTGACGATCCCTTGCGGGAGGTCTTCGAGGCGCTTCATCATTTCTTCGCCGATACCTTGGGTCGCTTGGACTTTTTTGTCGCCTTCTTTCGTCCAGTGCCCGAGGATGTGAACGACGAGACCGCCGGTCGCGAGCCCGCCGAAGTGGCCGTATCGCTCGACTAACGTCGTTTTCGCTCCGGCGCGAGCGGCGGAGATCGCGGCGACGCAACCGGCGGGGCCGCCGCCGACGACGAGAACGTCGGTTTCGGAGATCGTCGGGACGACCGCGGACGGGCGAACGACGCCGCCTTCGCCGAGTTTGCAAGGAACGGCTTGGGAGCCGTCGAGGAGTTTTCCGGTCGTTTTGTCCTTTTGAGTAACGAAATCGGCGGCGGCGTCGCGCGGGGCGAGACCGACGGCTCCGAGCGCGGCGGCGCTAGCGCCGAGACCGAGGGATTTCAACCAATCGCGGCGGTTGAGTTCGCTTAAAAACATCGTTGGGCTCCTTGATGTAAAACGGGAAAAACGGAAAAATCGTTAAAGTTGGTCGAACGTTAAAACGTTAAACGGAAACGTCGGGGTAAACGGCGCGGGTCGGCGGCGTTGTTAAACAACGTTATTAAACTGGGGGCGGCGCGGTTCGGCGGCGTCGTTAACCAATGTTGTTAAATAGGTTGCGGCGCGACGTCGGCGACGGCGGGAAACGCGTCAAGAGTTCTTGCGATACGACTGCTCGACAACGCGCAACGCTTGGGGAACGTCGGCGCGGTCGCGAACGAAAATAGCGACGTCGCCCGCGCCCCAATGGTTCACATTCGTTAAGTCGAGACAAACTCCGTCCGGGTCGACGACTTCCGGAAATTTTAGGTTGACGTATAAGCGCAAACCTTGTTTTTGAAATTCAACGGCGACGACGCTTTTTTGCGCGCTAAACGCAACGTAAAGTTTGCGAACGCTTTGCTTTATATTGGGAAAGCGCCGAACGAGTTCCGCGCGCAATTCTTCGAACAGTTCGCGGCAGTCGGCGTAAAAGGGACGAGTTTCAAGCGTCCAGACGCCCTCTTCCGACGTTTGCGCGTCTTCGGCGAACGCTTGGCGGAGGTAGGCGCGGAAATGCAACGTCGCGTCGATTAATGCGTCGAGAACGCGGTCGACGGCGGCGGCGTTCGTTGGGTCGAAGTCGAACGTTTTCAAGAGGATAACGCGGTCGATTCCGTTCGGGTTCCAATTGGCGTTCCAGTTAATCGGCGTTTCTCCGGCGAGCGCTTGCAAGGCGTCGGCGCGTTCTTCGAGCGTCGGGAGGTAAAGGGGAATCTTTTGGGCGCCGAGGTAAATTCGCAACCCGACTTGCCCTTCGGTCGGCGCGTAACGCAAGCTGAGATTGATTCCGCTTTTTCCGATTCGGATTTCAAACGCGCCGTAACTTCGCGGCGCTTGCGTCGGAAAATCGTTAATCGCCGCCAACTTCCGTTTGAAACGCGTCCAAAATTCGAGTCGTTCGATCGGCGCGCCTTGCTCGGACTCGGAAAGCGCAAGCGAAGCCGGTGCGCCGCCGTCGAGTCGCCAATTTTCGTCGAGGACGGCGAGCAACTCCGCTTGACGGCGCGCGACGATTTCCGGCGTCCAGTCGTCGACGTTAAGAAGTTGCGTCGTCAAGAGATAAGGGGACGACTTCTTGTCCGCTAAGAAGTAGGCGTCGCGTTTGGTTTTGAAGTCGGCGTTGCGCGCTTTCGAATTGCGACCCGGCGAGAGCGGAACGAGGTTCGCGAGGCGATGCGTCCAACGGTCGCGCTCGTCCTCCGACCAACGGCTCGTCCAATAATCGCCGCTCGCCGTTTGCGGAAGGACGTGTTCGAGCGTCGCGTTTTCCCAATCGTACTCGACGCCCTGTTCGGCGAGGAACGAGTCGAGGCGCAAGACGAGATATTTGCGTTTTTTCGACGACAAATCGACGTAAACGTCGCCGGTCAAGCGCTCGTAAAAGGCGTGTTTTTCCTCCGGACGCAATTCGAGCGCGTCGCGCAAGTCGCCGATTTCTCCAGAGTTAACGGCGCGAACGACGACGGCGAACCGTTCGAAACGCCGCGTCGCGATCGTTCCGATAAAATAAAGGGCGGCGCTCAACCGTTCGAGCTTTTCGAAAAATTCGAGAAGCGAAAGCTCCGCGAACGCGCCGCGCCGACGTTCGAGCAAAAACGCCAACGCCGGCGGGAGCCAGTCGGAAAACTCGATTTGATTCAAAAAGCGGAGAACGCGGTTGGTCGCCGCTTTCGTTTTGTCGCCCGGAGGGAATTTGAGCGTTAAGTCGCGGAGTCGCTTAACGTTTTCCGCGCAAGGAGTTAGAACGCCGTCGAAAAACGCTTTTAACTTTTCCGGCGTTCGGTAATTCGTCAAGACGCTTCCCTTAAAGGCGTTTAATTGCGACGTCTTGGGATTGTCGTAGCGGTAAATTTTGAGGATATGCCCGAAAAGCTCGTTGAACGCTTTGCGACCGAGGGCGCGTTCGAGCTTTTCCCAAGTCTTGGCGCGTTCGTCGTTTTGGATTTTGCCGACGATTTCCGCTTTCAACACGTCGCTAAGGAGCAGCGGCAAACCGCGGTTGTTCAAGACGTTAAAGACGCGAAACGCCGATTCTTGCGACGGCGTCTTAACGACCGCGAAGACGCAGCGCGTTAGCAGAAAAGCGCTAAACTCTTGAACGGCTTCGTCCGAACGAAGCGCGTTGCAAACGGCGGCGCGCAACGTTTGAGCGTTGCGCCAAACGTTTTTGCGCGAATCGAGTTCCTCCAACTCCTCCGGCGCGACGTCGTCGAGCGCGGCGAAACCGTCGGCGCGTTGAACGAATTTTTCGAAGAACGGTTGGTCGACTTCGCGAAGTTTCAAACGGGGGCGCGGCGGGATTTTTTTGAGCTTGTTCGCGGGACGGTTGCAGAGCGCGTCGAGCGAACTCTTGACGTCGGCGTCAGACGCTTGCTCTCTAAGCGCCGCTAATAAAATGGTTAGCGTTGTTAACCGCTGCTGGCCGTCGACGATTTCCGCCGTCGACGACGCGTCCGCTTGAATGAGAACGATCGAACCGAGAAAATAAGGTTCCGCGTCCGAAGCGTCGGCGGTTTCGCGAAAATAGCCCCAAAGGTCTTCAAAAAGTTCCAGCGCTTGCGCTTCCTTCCAAGCGTACGGGCGTTGATAAAACGGGACGATAAAATCAAATTTATCGCAAAAAACGTCTTCCAACGTTTTTTCGGAAGCGGTAAGGCCTTGGGACATAACGGTTTAATCTCTCGGTTGCGGAGAAAGGGAAAATAAACAAACGGGAACGCCGAGAAAGCGGAAAGGGCGAACCGGCGTCGCGTTTGCGGGGAGCGTTTTTTTTAAAAACGGCGTTTTAATTTTGAAATCAAAAGCGCCGTCAAACGCGGAACGCTCCGAGCGTCGAAACGCCGTCGACGTTCGCGCGGCGGGAGCGCTTCGAACGTCGACGGGAGGTTTAAACGTCGGAAAAACGCCGTTTAGTGCATTTCCGCTTCCACTTTCTTGATCGCCGGGCGGTAGTAGTGGAAATGGACGTTCGGGTGGTCGCCGAGGAGCGACATCGGAACCGCGGCGTCGCAGATTTTGTTCGCGATCATAAACGCCGTGAGACGCATTCCGAACGGGTTGTCGTGCGTTCCGGCTTGCCAAATGCTGACTTTGTCCGACTTCCAAGTCTCGACCGGGCCGACCGTGCAGGCTTGCGTCGGGACGTTCGCGACGTAACCGCCGCCGCTCGTTCGGGCGTTTTGCAAGATCGTGATCGGGTGAAGGTCGACGACGCGGGTCGCCAAACGACGGTATTCCTCCGGACTCGGCGGCGCGTCTTTGTAAGCGCCTTCGCGACGCAACGGGTCGTTGAACGCCCAGTGCTTGACGTCGCCTTGACCGCCTTGCATCGTCGCGCAACGGATCGAGTCGTAAGTCGCCGAATACGCCGCCAAATCGCCGGACGGGAAGTGAATGTTTTCAAGCGGCATTCGCAGTTTCGGATCGATACGGTCGAAACAGAGCGCGAAGTCGGCCTTGGCGAACGAAAGCGGGTGATCGGTGCCGACCGGGACGCCGTTTTCGACCCATTCGTCCATTCCCCAAAAGTGCGCGTGTTTCAGGTTCAGCCCGATCGCGTTGACGATGCGAGCGACTAGCGGAAGCTGCTCCGTCGGCCCGATCGGCCCGCAAATCCCGACCGGATTGTCCGCCGTCGCCGCCTTCCAAGCCTCGACGTATTCGAGGGCCTCCGCGAGGTAAAACTCTTCCAGCGTCTCGTAATAATGGACGGTAAAACCGGGACGCGACAGCTTGAAGAGCGTTTCTTCCGTCAGTTTCGCGGCGTCGGCCAAAATTTCCGGGTCAAGGGTCGTGTAGTCCCACCAATCGGGCGCGATTTTGCTCAGCGGTCTCGCCATTTGCGCTTTCTCCTCCGACGACGCGCGTCGTGTTTGCGTTAAATTGAAACGATAAAAACGGTTTTAACGAAAAATAAGGACGAAACCGAGCCGCTCGCGTCGCCGCGACCCGATTTCGCCCCTTGAGTATAACAGTTTTGCCGCCGAAAAACAACGACTCGCCGCCAATTTTGCGCGAAAAAGAGGAAAAAAACGCCGCGTCGCGGAGTTCGAACGGGAACGCCGGTCGGGGAAGAGGGAAGCGGCGAGAAGACGGTCGGAACGGTCGCGGAGGTTGGGGAAATAGGAACGGTTGCGCGGAGGCGAGCGGTCGCGGAGACGGAAACGGTTGGGCAAGAAACGCAGAACGCTTTCAACGGTTCGGCGGGAACCGTTGAAAGCGTTGGAGTTTGCCGTTCGCGTCGACTTTAACGTTTGGAACGGTTTTAGCGGACGTTCGGGCGGCGTTCCGCGAGAACCCAATCGACTCGCGTCGCGTCGCGGACGGTCGGCGGTTCGAGTTTGCTTAACATTCGCTCGATAACGCTCGTCGGAACGACGCGAGAACGACCGGCGTTGCGGCGCAACGTTTCGTCCCAAGTCGTTTCGAGGTAAACGATTCGGACGTTCGCGCCGTAATCGCGGCAGAGGCGGACGACCGGCGCGCGGGCAAAGTCGGCGATGTTCGTCGCGTTCCAAACGAACGGGCGTTTCGCGCGCAAATGTTCCTTGGCGATCTTGCGAGCGCGGGCCAAAACAAGGTCGGGCCCGTCCTCCGGCGCGATTTTCATTTCGTCGCGCAAGTCGTCGAGCGAAATAACCGGCAAATCCGGAAAAATTTGCTTAATGTACGCGTCTTTGCCGGTTCCGGGGAGACCGCTCAGGAGAACGACTTCTCCCCAAGTATCGTCTTAAAGGTCGATACGCGGGGAATCGACGCGACCGGAAAAATAGGCGTAACGCGAAAAATCGGACGCAAATTGGAAGGGCGCGTCGTAAACGCCGGACTCTTGCGCGACGTCGCGAAAAAACGTCGGCGCGGCGGGCGAATTTTTGTTGGTTATCGCTTTAACTTTTGGTTTTGTGCGATTTGGCGAACGCATTCGGCGGCGATTCGCGCGGCGTCTTGTAACGTCGCCCAATCGGCGGCGGCGTATTCTTGCTGGGCGTAAGGTTTTTTCTTCAACTTTGACAAGGCGTCGAATCTTTTTGACGACTCGGTGTAACGCCCGGCTTGAAAAAGCGCGATCGCAAGGCAAAGTTTGTCCGCCGCTTCGTCGCTTACGCCCGGCCTTGTCGAAAAACCGGACTTTTGATAACTGGGGCGCGGAGCGTCGAGAACGTCGCGCGACGTCCGCCAATAGTTGAAAAACGGAACGACTGTTTCTTTAAAGCCTTTATCGACTTTGTTTAGCGTTTCATCGAACGACGTCGGCGTCCGCTTCGACGGGGGCAAAAAACGACCGCGAACGTCTTCTCGAATCTGCTCCCGAGTAACGGTTCGTCGGACGACGTCGTCGGACGGCGGGGTGTAGGTAATCGGCGTCGCCCAATTGAGACGCCAATAGCCGTCTTCGGAATTCGGGAACGCGCCGTCCGGCCAACGCTTCGCGGCGAACGCTCGCCAACGTTCGATAACCCCTTGCGTTTCTTCGTCTTGCGGCGCGGCGTCCCAAGGCGAGAAGTCGAGTTTGAGAGAAGCGGCGAAGTCGAGGGAAAGGGAATCGAAGAAGGCGTCGAGGTTGAACGTTTGACGGATTGTCGCCGATTCTCGCGTCCAACAGATTGGCGACGTTCGCGTAAAGCCGAGCGGTTCCAAGACTTGCGCGCATTTTTCTTGGAGTCGGCGCAACTTGTCGGCGCTCTTGGCGACGGCGGCGCGGGGAACCGTCGTTTCCGGTTCGAAGGACGACGACGCTAACTCTTGCTTTTGGCGGAGGTTGCGCGCTTGGTGGCTGGGAGCGAAGGGAAGAGCCGTCGCGAGCGGTTCCGGGAGGGGCGCCGTCGACAGCGCGGCGGAACCGGGGCCCCGTTCCGCGATCGTTTGACGGACGCTTAACGCGCCTAATCTCGCGACTTCGAGCAAAAGTCGCGTCGAAGCGTTAGGCGGCGTTTCGTCGAAAAGGCGCAAAAGCTCCGGAACCGCTTCGAATCGGGCGAGCGATTCGGCGTATTGTCCGGCGCGGAAACGTGTTTGAGCGGCGTAAAATTCGCGGCGCGGCCCGGCGAATTGACCGAGCGCGAACTTTTGCGGGATCAGCCCGGCGTCATACTCGCGGAGAAGATCGTCGATTTCCGGGAAACGTTCGAAAAACGAAACGACGTCGGCGATAAACGCATCCGCTTGGGCGACAAGGATTTCCGTTTCGCCGTCGTTGGGAGGATAAGCCCAAACGCGACCGTCGCTGTAAAAAGCGGCTTCGTCGGCGCAAGGCTCCAAGTCGTACTTAAAACGACCGGGAAATTCGGGCTTTTTCTTGCGGAACCGAACGATAAGTTCTTGCGATTCGGCGTCTTGCGGCGCGTTCGCCCAACAGTCGAACTGCGGAAGAACGGAGTAACCGAACACGACAAAAAGGGAATGGGGGCTAAAAACGAAACGACAATAGCGCGAAAGGGTTTGCGTCGTTTGCGTCCAACATTGCGCCGTTTTTTTCTTAAAGCCAAGCGGTTCAAGACGTTGCGCGAAGATTTCTCTGAGGCGGCGCGTTAGGTTGGTTTTGAGCGCGGCGAGGGCGGTTTTTTCGTCGACGAGTTCGACCGGGTCGAGCGGAACCGGCGGCGCGACTTGGCGTCGTCGAGAACGAGAACGGGAAGGAACGGAGGACGACGCGGCGTCGTCGATGAGCGGCGCGGGAGACGGCGTCGGCGCCGTTGACGTCGCGTCATTTTTGACGAGTCGGCATTCGTCGGGCGCTTCGTAAACGACGAACGACGCTTGGGTTGCGAGTTCTTCTAAACGCCGAATCGCTTCCGCCGCTTTCGCTTCGTCGTCCGAAAAACGCGCCGTTTTCAGCAGGGTAAAGACAAGCGTTTCGTCGAGACCGGGCGTCGAGAAGGCGGGGCGCTTAAAACGGCGCGACTTTGTAAACGGCGACGGTTCAATAGGTTCGGGCTGTTTGGGCGCGCTCGGGCCCGGGCCGTCGACGGCGATTCGGCGTTTCGCGACGTCGACGCCAAGTAACGCAAGCTCGAACGCGGCGTTCCAATAGGACGGAGCGAGCGGCGTCGCGAGAGGGGCGAACTCGTCGAAAAGCTCGTGGAAACGTCTGGCTGCGTCGGGCGAGGAAAGGTCGCGGAGGAGCGCCGCGAGCGCGTCGAATTGGGCGAGCGCTTCGGCGTTTTGACCGGTTTGGAAACGCAAACCCGCCAACGTCAAGGCGTTATGAATCGGGTCGGAGCCGAAACAGGGCGCGCCGTTCCAAATTAGCGGGGGGAACGAGTAAGGAGACGACGTCGCGTCAAACCGTCCGGCGTCGAAATCGCGCAAGACGGCGAGCGCTTCGCGACGGCTTTCGAACGTCTCGACGGCAAGCGAAAGGAGGGACGGCGCTTCCGAGCGAGCGAACGCGTTCTCGGGGCCCGCGGAATCGAGCGAAGCGAAGTACGTTTGCTTGGCGACGACGCGGTCGCTCTCGACGCCAACTTTTCGAAGTCGCGCAAACTCGCGGTTTAGCGATTGAAAACGCTCGACCGTTCGGAGCGCGAGCGGGTCGTCGGCCGGCGCCCAAGAAACGAGACTCGACGTAAAGCGATAATCGAACCAAGTTGCGACGGTATCGTCGGTAAAAGCGAGCCCGCAACGTTGCTCGAGCGTCTCGGTTTGTCGCGTCCAATAATAAAAGAGACGGTAATTTGATTTTGGTGTAAAACCAAGCGGTTCCAAGGTTTGCGCAAAGAGCGTCCAAAGACGCGGGGCTAAGTCGGCGGGGAGTTTGGCGACGGGGGGCAAGGTTCGGGCGGTCGGCATTGGCGGAGTCCTTTTTGACGTTGGGGCGGATTTCAACGTTGAGCGGTTGCGTCGCGTCGCATTTCGACGGGGAAATCGCCGAGCGACGGCGTATAACCTTTATTTTTTAAGTATAAACGTCGTCGCAAAGTAAGTCAAGGCAAAGCAACGAGAAAACCGGAAAAGAAAAAAGAGAGGTCGCCAAAGGAACGCGCGCCTGAAACGTTGTTCCCAATCTTCTTTGAAAACGTCGAAGCGCTTTTCGCGGACGCCGCCGACGAGGTCGCGTTCGCGACTCTGCGGAAGGTGCGAACCCTCTTTGGCGACCGGGACGAGGTTAGCGATTTTGTCGCTTTAACGCTTTAGGCGCTGAAACGGCTTTTGCGACTTTGCCGTTTTCGACGCTTGGGGAAGGGGGCGATTTTGCCGCTTTCGTCGCCGGGCGTCGCGGTTGAGTCGGTTTTTAACGTTTATTTCGTTTCTTTGGCTTGTTCAGGGCGCGGCGCTTCCCAATGTTTGGCCGAATACGCTTCGAGCGCCGCCGACGCCGGTTTTCCCGGGGCGAGACTGTGCGCGGTGAAGAAAATTTGGCCGTCGACGCGCTCTTTCGTCGCCATATAGTCGAGTTGGCGGGTTAATTCTTGCGGGTCGCGCCAAGCGGGCGTCTTCGAGTTCGGGTCGACGCGGTACGCCGCCGTTCCGATGTAAAGCGCGACGTCGGTTCCTTCGGCGACGTCCGACCACCAGTCGACGAGCGTCTTAAATTCGGCGATCTCGAACCCGATATGCCAATAGATTTGCGGCGTAACGTAGTCGATCCACTCGCTCTTCACCCAATGCCGAACGTCGGCGTAAAGGTTGAAATAACATTGGTTGCCGCGCGTGTCGCTCCCGAGCGGATGACTCGACTTGTTCGCCCAAATTCCCGCCGGACTAACGCCCCAAACGACGCCGGGACGCGCCGCCCGAATCGCCTTGCCGGCGTCGCGAATGAGAATGTCGACGTTGTCGCGGCGCCAATCTTCGACGTCGTGAAAGTCGCGGGGGAAGCGGCGGAACGTTTCGAGGTCTTCCGTCAGGTCGCGCGCCGGGTAAAAATAGTCATCGATGTGAATCCCGTCGACGTCGTAATTTTCGACGATTTCGACCATTCCGTCGATAACGAGTCGGCGGACTTCGGCGATTCCGGGGTTTAGGTAAACTTTGCCGTCGCGCTCGAACGTCCATTCCGGGTGAAGAACGGCGGGGTTCGTTTCGGCGAGGTTCTTTCGTTGGGCGGCGCCGGTCGTAACGCGGTAGGGGTTGACCCAAGCGTGCAGCTCGAGGCCGCGTCGGTGCGCGCCGTCGACCCAATAGGCGAGCGGGTCGAAATCGCCGTCCGGCGCGACGCCCTGTTTGCCGGAAACGAAACTCGACGCCGGGTAAATTTTCGAGCGGTAAAGCGCGTCGCCCATCGGCCGAACTTGCAGAACGACGGCGGTTAAGCGCAGTTCGGCGGCGCGGTCAAGAAGGGCGTCGGCTTCGGAACGCAGTTGATCGGCGCTCAAACCGGGCTTCGACGGGTAGTCGATGTTCCCGACGGTCGAAACCCAAACGCCGCGAAACGGGCGCTTGGCGGCGACTTTATCGGTTTTGACGTTTGCGGCGTCGGGGGGAGATGAGGCGTCTTGCGCGGCGGCGAACGTCGGAAGGAACGTCGCGGCGGCGAGACAAGCGGCGGCGAAACGGAGGAAGCGAGCGGCGAACATTGCGGAGTTCCGTTAAAATAAGGGGAGCGGGAAAAAGAGCGGGAAGCCGTCGTCGCCGCGTCGAGCGAAAAGACGCGACGCGGCGACGGAAGCGGCGTTAAAAACGTTTTAATCGCTAAAACCGGCGAAGAACCGAGTCGTCCAAGGCGGTTGAAACGGCGGAAGAAGCGTCAACGGGTCGAAATTTGAATCGTGAACGCTTCGCCGGTCGTCGACTGTTCCGATTGCGGAACAAGGATAAAATTGTCGACGACGACCGGGTTAAACTCCGCGCCGCTAACGATTTGCGGGTCGGCGACGCGGGTCGGGAAGAGTTGAACGAACGGGCGGTTGTTGTATTCCGAACCCTTCGACGCGTCGAAGTTGAACGTTTCCGCGCCGTTTTTCGGTTCGATCGTCAGCGTCCAAAGGGTGCGTCCGTCGTCGGTTTTTTCCGACGTCAACGTTTGCGCCCAACCGGACTCTTGCTCGACCAACGCGTTCTGCCAAGCCGGGTCGCCGTAAAGAACGAAAACGTCGCGGTCGTAAAGGAGGCCGCGGAGGAATTGCGCCGGAACTTTCAGCTCGCCCTTTTCAATGCGGACGAGGAGCGAAAGGAGCGCTTGGTTGTTCGCGAAGAACGCTTCCGCGACGGTGAAACGGCCCGGTTGGCCGAGGTAATACCCCTGCGTTCCCCAACCCATATAACCGAACCAAGTCGGAACGACGTAACCGACCATTTGGTCGACGTTGCAAGAATGGAAATAGGCGAGCGCCATCGCGTTCGGGCCGTCGATATCGCCGATGAGGCAGTTGCCGCTGGCAAGGTAAATTTTCGAACCGGAGGCGTGAATTTCGAACGGCTCTTCGCCGGTCGACGGTTTCCCGTACAGTTGGCCGTTTTTGCTAACAAAAAAACCGTTTTTGTAGTTGTAACCAAGCATCCAGTCGCGCTGGGTGGCGTGTCCGGACGTAACGAAGAGCTGGGCGCCGTCGAGCGATTCGGCGATCGCGCGGGTCGTGTCGTCCGGAGCGTCTTCGAGAACTTCCATCGGGGCGCCCGGTTTCTTGACGCGGCGGCGGTTCTTGGCGCCTTCGTCGTAACAAACGCCTTCTTCGAAGAGGTCAAGGTTGATCGCGGTTCCGCCGGCCGCTTTGACTGTCGGACGGTCTTCCACTTGCGCCATTCGGAGCGCGTCGTCGGCGTTAAAACCGGTAATAATCCCCCAAATTACGTCGCCGTAGGGGTCGTCGTCGAGGGCGCGCGTCGTTTGCCAAATCATCGCGAGATTTGCGCGGCTCGCCTCCTCCGGTTTGACGACGTAACAGGCGTATTTCGGGAAAACTTTGCGGAGTTTGCCGAGCATATTCTCGTCGTTGCGGATAACGACGACGTTAAACTTTTCCGAATGTTTGGCTTTTAACGCTTCGACGGCTTTCGCCCAATCGGCGTCGTCGAGAACCCAAGACGAAGCGATAATCGCGTAACCCGGTTTTTCGGCGGTTTGGGCGTTTTGAACGGGTGGCGTCGAGTTTTCGGCGGCGAAGGCGGAGGAGACGGCGTTCAAATCGACGAACGACGCGGCGGCGGTAATCGCAAAGGCGGAAGCGAGCGCGGCAAAACGGCGGCGTCGCGGAAGGTGGGAAAGACGCATTAACTTTTCCTGCGGGGTAAAATAGGGGGAATACTGGAAACGGGGAAGGGAAACGGCGCCGCGTCGGACGTTTGGAAAGGACGACGCGGCGTTTTTTAGGCGTTAACGTTGGCAAAAGCGGCAAAGACGGTTGATTTTGCAAAACTGTAAAAATTGGCAAAATTAGGATAATCGGCAAAACCGGCTTTGTTCGCCAACGTTAACGTTAAAATCGACGGCGCGACAAGCGTCAGCGGGTCGAAATTTGAATCGCGATCGGCTTGTCGGGCGTCGTTTTTTCCGTTTGCGGAACAAGGATAAAGTTGTCGACGACGACCGGGTTAAATTCCGCGCCGGAAACGATTTGCGGGTCGGCGACGCGGGTCGGGAAGAATTGGAAGAAGGGACGCGCGCCCCGTTCCGAACCGTTCGGGTCGATCAGTTCGAACGACTTGTCGCCCTTTTTCGGGTCGATCGTCAGCGTCCAAAGGGTTCGGCCGTCGTCGGTTTTTTCCGATTTTAACGTTTGCGCCCAACCGGACTCTTGCTCGGCCAACGCGTTGCGCCAAGCCGGGTCGCCGTAAAGAACGACGACGTCGCGGTCGTATTCGAGCCCTTGAACGTAACGCGACGAAAGTTCCGCGCCCTTGGGGAGTTTCGACGGGAGCGTCGCCGCGTCGCCGTTTTCCGCCGCTTTCGCTTCTTCGAGGAGCGAAAGGAGCGCTTGGTTGTTCGCGAAGAACGCTTCGGCGAGGGTGAAACGGCCCGGTTGTTCGATATAATAGTCTTGAACGCCCCAACCCATATAACCGAACCAGGTCGGAACGACGTAGCCGACCATTTGGTCGACGTTCGCCGAATGCATCAGCGCGAGCGCCATCGCGTCTTTGCCGTCGATATCGCCGATGAGGCAGTTGCCGCTGGCGAGGTAGATTTTCGAGCCGGACGCGGTAATTTCGAACGGGTCTTCGCCGGTCGACGGTTTCCCGAACAGTTTGCCGTCTTGACTAACGAAATAGCCGTTTCTGTACGTAAAACCGATCATCCAGTTCCGTTGGGTCGCGTGCCCGGACGCGACGAAGAGGTGAGCGCCGTCGAGCGATTCGGCGAGCGCGCGGGTCGTGTCGTCCGGGGCGTCCATCGTAATTTCCGGCGCCGCGCCCGGCTTTTTGACGCGTTTGAGGTTCTTTTTCAGTTCGTCGTAAGCGATTCCTTCGTCGAAATAGCAAAGCGCGATCGAGGTGCCGGCGGCGACTTTCGTCGTCGGGCGGTCTTGCGTTTGCGTCATTCGGAGCGCGTCGGCGGCGTCGTAACCGGTGATAACGCCCCAGATAACGTCACCGTAGGGGTCGTCGTCGAGGGCGCGGGTCTTTTGCCAAATCGTCGCGAGGTTCGCTTTCGTCGCTTCTTCCGAGGTAACGACGAAGCAGGCGTATTTCGGGAAGATTTTGCCGAGTTCGGCGAACGCGGCGTCGTCGGTTTCGCGGCGGATCACCGAGACGTTAAACTCTTCCGAACGTTTCGCTTTTAACGATTCGACGACCTTGGCCCAATCGGCGTCGTCGAGAACTTTCGGGGAAGCGATAATCGCGTAACCCGGTTTAGAAGCGGTTTGGGCGGTTTGCGTCGAGTTTTCCGCGGCGGAGGCGGTCGAAACGGCGTTGAAATCGGCGAACGAAACGGCGGCGCCGAACGCGAGAACGGAAGCGAGCGTCGCGAAACGGCGGCGTCGGGCGGTAAATTGGGGTAAACGCATCGGATTTTCCTTATAATGAAGGCGAGAGGAAAACGGGAAAGGGCGGCGACCGAACGAATCGCCGCGCTTCTATTAATATATAGGGGAAAAACGCCGTCAGTCGACGACGATAATCTCGTGCAGCGGAACGCTCGGAACGGCAAACTTCGCGGCGCCGTCGGCCCAATCGAACGCGAGGTCGACGCCGGACGGTTCGAGGCGGAGGCTTTTCGGGCGTTCGGCAAGGCGGAGCGTCGTTCCGATATTAACGACCGGATCGATTTTGTCGATTAAACCGGCTTGCGCGTGCGGGCCCGAGACGTTGACGAGGTGAACGGTCAAGCGACCGTCCGGAGCGCGGGCAACCGTAACGTCGAGCGGTTGCGGCGTCGCGAACTCGACGAGCGGTTCCGAGAAGAGGCGGCGAAGGGCGATTTGCAGGAGTTCGACGAACGGCGCGCCGGTCGCGGCGACGACTTCCTCGTGTCGGCCTTCCGGCGTCGGCAGGAGAGCGAAACGCCCGGCGCCGAGCTTGCATTCGCGGAGAAGCCAACCGCCGTCGCGCTTTTCGACGTCGACCGTTTCGCCGTCCGCGAGAACGTCCGCCGCCGCGTTAATCGGCTCGCTCCCGATCAGAAGAACCGAGCCGCCGCCGCGAACGTATTCGGCGACCTTCGCTTTCAGCTCCGGCGGCAAGATATGCGGACGGAAGAGAACGACGAGCGGATAATCGGCGATCTTTTCGCAAAGCGCCGCGGTCGCGAAGATTTCGACCGAGTAATTCGCTTCGAGGAGGCGTTGCAAAATCGGGCGTTGCCAAGTAATCATCGGGAAAAGTTGACCGCCGACCGAGTCGAAATAGTCGTAATGCGACTCCGTCGGGCAGAAGAGCGCGATTTGCGGAATCGGTTTCGAGCGGTGCGAAAGCGCTTGACGTGCCCGGCAAAACTTCGCCGTTTCCGCCATCGGCTTTATCTTCTCCAAATTAACGCTTCCGTCGCGCTCTTGGGTAATGTACGCTTGGAAACCGCCCCCCATCGCGAGGACGCAAGCGGCTTCGCGGCAAAGTTGCGGGCCCGGTTTCTGCGACCAACCCTGCCCGTCGGCGCGGTCGGCGAAACTCCAAGCCATCAAGTCCCAAGGAATGTTTTGCGCGGCCATAAAGCGGGCCGAATAGCGCGCCGAGTTGACCGAGTCGTTGCGGGAATAGTCGCCCGAAATATACTCGACCGGCGCCGAAACCGGTTCCGGCATATGGTCGGTAAACGCCCAGTTGCTCGCGACCTGGAACGACGGCGCCTTTTCGCGAACTTCCGTCAAATAAGCGCGCAAGTAACGCCGGAACGCCTCGCGGTGGAAGTTTTTCCAGTCGGCCCAACCCTCTTGACCGGGCCCGGTCGGGACGGTTTCGCGCCCGGTTTCTTCGAGGAAGAGCTTCTTCGCTTCGTCGCAATAATTGACTTGCGTCGCCCAACATTCGCCGTCGACCCAAGCGCCGTCGACGCCGTAAACGTTCGCCAGTTCGAGGAGTTGCGGAACGAGGAGACCTTCGCGGTATCCGCCGAAAACGGACGTCATCTCGCCGGAGCGGGCGCCGTCGGGGTTCGAAACGCTCGCCCAATCGGGACGCTTTTCGAGCGCGGCTTTGTCCCAAACGCCGGAATAGTGCATATAGAGCGCGACGCCGTTTTTCGCGGTCGTCGAACGCCAAACTTTCAGCGCGTCGGCGACGATTCCGGGCGCCGGGTTCCCGACTTTCGTCGGATAGCTGCTGAAACCGCGATGTCCTTTGCAGTCGGTTTGGATATAGTCCGGCTTGATTTCGTCGATAATCGTTTGGACCATTTCCGGCGTCGTGTTGGCGCCGATATTTTGGTCGCCCTCGTTGGCGTGAAAGTCGAAATGGACGCCGAGGAACGACTCGGAACGGCGCAACCGCTTCGGCGCGTCGGCTAAGGAAGCGGCGAAATCGTCCGACGCGGGCGCTTCGGGAGCGGCGTCGGCGGCGACGGAGAGGAGTTCGGGAACCGAAGCGGCGCAAAGAGCGAGCGACGAAGCGTCGGCGAGGAAACGGCGGCGCGAAATCGGGGAAAGACGCATAAAAACCTCCGGCTGGAACGATTGCGGCGATTGTCGCGATTGTAACGATCGCGGCGAGTAAAACGGCGAGCGAAACGAAGGCTCGACGCGGAAACGAACCGAGTCGGAACGCTCGGAAACGCGCCAATATTAATATAAGGGCGAAACGCGCCGACCCGACGACGTTAAGTTTAAACGAAACCGACGCGAAAAGCAACGGTTTTTCTTGTTTTTCTTCAAATTTTGCCGCAAAAGTCGGGCGTTCGAAGGGAAAAAAGGCCGAATTGCGATGAAATAGCGGAACCGCGGAAAAAAAACGAATAAAAAAAGAAAAACGCTCTTGCGCTCAACGCAAATTTTCGGTATCGTTCGGCAAGCGTTGGGCAAGGAAGCCCGACGTTCGCCCGTCGACGGCGAAAACGACGAACGGTCGATAACGTCCGCGTCGAGGAGGGAAGGACGCAAAAACGCGTCCGGCTTTTCAAAGCAACGGCGATTTTTGGATTTTAGAATTGAAAGAGGCGAAAATGAACGCGACGGCGGAACGACGAAACGAGGAAAAAACGGCGGCGAAAACCGTCTTGATCGTCGATTCGTCCGAAGAAACGCGGGACGTGCTGACGACGGCGCTCGAACGACGCGGCGTCCGGGCGTTGGCGTTTCCGACGTCGCGACGAGCGGCGGCGACCGCGCGAACGACTCGGCCCGACTTGGTGATTTTCGACGTCGAAACGGAGACCGCGCCGCCGCGTCAAGCGCTCGACGCGTTCGCTAAAAACGCCGAACTCGACGAAACGCCGATCGTCGCGATCGGAACGGCGCGGTTCGAAGCGCCGAGCGGGGAAGGGACGTTCATCTCGAAGCCGTATCACTTCGCGCCCCTTTTGGAGAAAATTGAAGCGCTGTTGCGCGAGGCGGACGAACGCCGATAGACTTCGCTTGGTTCGCAAAGCGAAAATTTAACGAATTTGCCGATAAAAAACGCGACTTTGGCGTCGAGGACGAGCCGGAGTCGCGTTTATTTTTTAATTGCGGAAGCGAACGCGTTCGAGGAACCGCGGTCAACGCGATTTCGGCGTTTTTTTCGTCGCGGAATTCTTCGGACGTCGCGATTTCGGCGGTTGCAACAGCCAAAGGAAAAAAAGCGCCGGCCCGACGAAAAGAAGGAGTTGCGGTCGCCAAGCGCAAAGAACGACCAAAATCGGAATCGCGAAAAAAATCCAACGCGGAAGTCGTTCCAGCTCCGGCCAAGCGAGCCAGAGAAGGAACATCATCACGCACATACGATTCAATTCGAGAAGTCCCGCCTCTCCGGTGTAGAAACCGTAAGCGACGAGAACCGCCATTCCGAGCGTAATCCAACCGACTTTCTTGCGCAACGGCGGTTCGTTTTTCGGACGGGGAGATTTTTGCGGTTTCTGCGACACGACGCGGAGCCTCTGCGATAAAAACGAGTCGACGGGCGGCGGTTTCCAAAAGCGCGACGAACGGAAAGACCGCCGGACGAATCGTCGAAGTCGACGCGACCGGCGGTTGGATTCGACGCGAAAAAGCGATTTCAGGAAAGGCGATTCTTGAAATCTTGATAATCGAAACGGCGATGGACGCGGAAGGCGCCGCCGTCGACGTCGGAGTCGCACGAAACGATCGACGGAAGCTGAATGCCGTTGAACGTCGTGTTTTTGCACGTCGTGTATTGCGACATATCTTCGAGCGTCAGCCGGTCGCCGACTTTGATCGGGCGCGAGAAGGTGTATTCGCCGATCACGTCGCCGGAAAGGCAAGTTTTGCAACCGACGATGTACTTGAACAAGCCTTCGTCGAGCGGGGCGTCGCAGTCGTCGACGACGCGACGGGCGCCGAGAATCTCCGGCGTGTACGGCATTTCCAAAATATCCGGCATATGCGCCGCCGCCGACGCGTCCAAAATAAGAACGTCGACGCCGTTCGGGTTCTCGATAACGTCCAAGACCGTTCCGACGACGAAACCAGTGTGAATGACGTGCGTTTCGCCCGGCTCCATCATCACTTCCAAGCCGTATTTGGCGCGGAAATCTTTGATAATGCGAATCAAGCGTTGAATATCGTAACCCATTCGCGTGATGTGGTGCCCGCCGCCGAAGTTGATCCACTTCACCTTTTCGAAGTACGGTTCGAAACGTTCGCAAACGACTTGAAGCGTGCGCTGCAACACGTCGGAACCTTGCTGGCACATCGTGTGGAAGTGGAGACCGTCGATTCCGTCGAGCGCGTCCGGCCCGGCGTCGATCAGATTTTCCAAGCGGACGCCGAAACGAGAACGCGTCGTGCAGGGGTTGTAAATTTCGTGCGAAACTTCGGAATATTCCGGGTTGACGCGCAAACCGACGCGAATGTCGCGACCGCAGTTTTCAACGACGCCGCGGAGCGAACGCCATTGTTGCAACGAGTTGAAAACGATATGGTTCGCGTATTTGCAAAGTTCGCGCATCTCGTCGAGCGAATACGCCGGCGAATAAACGTGAATATCTTTTTCCTTACTGAAATGCTCGTAACCGAGGCGCGCTTCGTTAAGACTGCTCGCCGCGACGCCGGATAAATAGGGCGACATTTCGTCGAAAACGCCCCAAGTCGAGAACGCTTTCAACGCGAGAAGAATACGGCAACCCGCTTGTTCTTGAACGTCCGCCAAGATGCGCATATTGCGGCGAATCAGGGCGCGGTCGATGATGTAATAAGGCGTCGGCGTGTCGAGCGACGCGTAGTCGAACGGAGGGTAAGGAAAAATCGGATTCATTGCGCTCGCTAGGTGAATTGGTCGGTCATAAAAATCGCTTGCGGCGGAGGGGGAGACGACGGACGGCGTTAAAATCGGCGCGACTGGAAAAGTCGAGCGACCGTCGGCGTAAAAGCGTCGGTAAACGCAAGGTTCGCGGGACGTCGTCGGAACAAAACAAGCCGTCGATTCGGGCGGAAAGCGGCGGGAATCGGACGGAACGCAACGGCGCCGCTTCGTTCGCGCAAGTCGAGGCGAGACGTTGTCTCCAAGAGAAAACGACGCCGAGCGGGCAAACGATAGGGGCGAAACGCGACGGGGCCGACGCGTTTGAGTTGCGAAAACGCTAAAATAAAGAGCGACTTCGACGGAAAACGGGAGCAAAACCGGAAAAATCGGCGGATTTTAACGCGGCGTTCGGCGACCGTTTTCGCGTCGAATCGTTAAACGGCGATCATTCGAAACGCGTCGTCGGGTACGTTTCTTGCCAAGGAAGGCCCCACGGCCCGATTTCCGCCATAAACGGATCCGGGTCGAACTCTTCGACGTTGAAAACGCCCGCGCCGGTCCACTTGCCGGTCAGGAACATCTTCGCGCCGAGAGCCGCCGGGACGCCGGTCGTGTAGCTGACCGCTTGCGCGCCGACTTCTTTGTACGCCTCTTGGTGATCGCAAATGTTGTAAAGATAATACGTTTGCGGTTTGCCGTCCTTCTCGCCGACGACCCAAATCCCGATGCACGTCTTGCCGACGGTGCGCGGGCCGAGCGAAGCCGGGTCGGGAAGGAGCTTCTTCAAGAATTGAAGCGGGACGATCTTACAGCCTTCGTAGTCGATCGGTTCGACGCCGGTCATCCCGACGTTTTCCAAGACTTTCAGGTGCGTCAGGTACGATTGGCCGAACGTCATCCAGAAGCGCATTCGCTTGACTTCCGGATAGTTCTTCGTCAGCGACTCCATCTCCTCGTGATAAAGGAGATACATATCTTTCGGGCCGATCCCTTCCGGGAAGTCGAAGACGCGTTTATGCTCCATCGGCTTCGTTTCGATCCACTCGCCGTTTTCGAAATAACGACCGTTGGCGGAGACTTCGCGGATGTTGATTTCCGGGTTGAAGTTCGTCGCAAACGGGTAGCCGTGGTCGCCGGCGTTGCAGTCGATGATGTCGACGGTATCCATCCGGTCGAAACGGTGTTTGCGGGCGTGGGCGACGTAAATGTTCGTCATGCCGGGGTCGAAACCGCAACCGAGAATCGCGCACAGACCGGCTTCCTTGAAGCGTTCGTGAAGCTCCCATTGCGGGCCGTAGCAGAATTTCGGGACGTCCGGGTGTTCGTAGTTCGCGGTGTCGAGGTAGTTGACGCCGGTTTTGAGACACGCTTCCATAATCGTCAAATCTTGATACGGGAGCGCGACATTAATGACCAAATTCGGTCGGTATTTCTCAAAAAGACGGACGAGCGCGTCGACGTCGTCGGCGTCGACCGCTTCGGTCGGAATCGGTTTCGGAAACGTTTTCACGTCGGCGACGATCGCGTCGCACTTCGAAACGGTGCGACTGGCGAAGACGATTTCGTCGAAAACTTCCGGATGTTGCGCGCATTTATGCAGAACGACGCGCCCGACGCCGCCGGCGCCGATGATCAAAACGCGGTTCATTTTTTACCTCTTGCCCAAAAAAACGACCCCAAAAAAACGGTCCCATCGACGTTTCTCGCGGCTTAAAATAGGACGAAAAAACATTGACGAGAATTTGCCATAAGATTTACTAATACATTTTAGCGCCTTTTCGGGCAAGATGAAGGGGCGACGGGCGAAATTTTTCCATTTTTTGTCTCGAATGAATCGGTTTTGTCGAAAGCGCCGGTTTTAGCGGTTGTTCGTCCGAGGCTTTTGGGGAGAACGCGCAAGTCGGAGCTTTTCTCCTTATTATTTTTCCCTTGGTATATTAATAACGACGCGGCCCGAATTTTCGGAAGGGCGACGGTCGAAAAAAGCGTTTTTTTTCTTGGGGCGGGCGGCGGCGAGTTGAAATTAAAATCGCGTTTCTTTATAATAATACGTATAGATAAAGCCGTTTCGAGAGGAACGCGGCAAAAACGGAAGGAGGGCGATTTGACTCGACGAAAAAGCAATATGGCGAGCGCCGTTTTTAAGCGGCGAACAAGGGCGGACGGCGATCGGAAACGCGGCGGTCGAACCGATTTTTTACGTTGTTGGGCGGCGGTCGTCGCGTTGGGGGCGGCGTTAAACGTCGGTTTTTCGCTTTGCGAGGCGACGGCGCAAGAGACCGTCGACGCGGCGAGCGAATCCGGTTGGAAGAACGCGGAAAACGGTTCGAACGTCGTCGTCGACGCGAACGTCGGCGAGACGGCGACGGGAGCGACGTTCGAGAGCGACGGCGCGGCGGAGAGCGTCGATTTCGTCGGGCCGCGAACGACGAATTATTCGCTTGAATTCGAGTTGCCGAAGAGCGACGGTCAATTTTGGGCGATGTACGACGTCGCCGGGTATTCGGAGCGTTTCCCGAACCTCGCGAGTCCGCAGAACGCGATCGTCGACTGGATTATGTTCGACGCGGGGGACGATTTTTGGCGTCGCGAGCCGTTTTCGGCGTTTTCCGCTTCTCGCGACCGCCTGTACGTTTATCATAACGAGTCGGTGCAACGTTACGTTTCGAACGTCGTCGACCGTTTTCTCGACCCGACGCGTCGCAACGTTTCTTTTTCAATTCGCGTCGTCGCGGTGAGGACGCCCGATTGGCGTTCGCGGATTTCGCAAACGTTGATGCCGTTGCGTCCGACGGTCGTTGGGAACGGCGCCGACCCGCAAGGCTGGCTCGTGGAGAAGGCGGATCTTGAAAAAGCGTATGCGGAAATTAAAAAACGTTCCGATTTTGTTTTGTTGAACTCGGCGCGCGGCGTCGTTCCGAACGCGGAGACGTTTGGCGTGTCTTCGGTCGCGCCGAAGCGGGAGTTGGTTCGGGACGTTCGGCTCGACTCGTCGGCGCCGGCGGGTTACGTTTCGGACGTCGCGGCGGTCGACGAAGGTTTCCGTTTCGAGGCGACTCCGCTTCTTTCGGCGAACGGCGAGACGGTGGAAACGCTCGCGCGGTACCGAGCGACGGTCGTCGAGAAGACGGCGACTTTCGGAATGCGCGTTCCGACGTCGACGGCGCCGCGGCAGCGTTTGGAGGTGGAGCGACCGTCGATCGTGTCTTGCGACTTTCGCGCGAAGTTGGCGTTTCCGCGAACGAAGGGGGCGATTCTCGACCTCGGCGCGGTTCCGCTGATATTGCCGAAAGCGGCGGAGTCGGGCGGAATCGTCGAGAGCGTGGCGCGTTTCGTCGCTCCGCAAACGGCGTTTTACAACGTCGTGGTCTTTTTAGAAGAGGCGACGGACTGACGTCCGACGGCGCGTCGAGGGCGCGTTGGAAGAAAAGTTTGAAATTTGCAAGAATTTTTGAAAAAAATGGTAAAAACGCCTGAAATTTTCCTTCGCGCCCCTTCTATAGATACGAGCGTTGGAAAAACGAAGGCTTTTAAACCGTGTTTTAATTTTTGCCCAAATGAAATGAAGACGCTCGTATTTTGATATTTATATAATTATTTTGCGTGAAAGCGTCTTTTAGCAACGTTTGGGCGAAAGTTCAAAATTTTGAACGAAACGAAATTTAGCGATAAATAAGATTTAAGCGGTTTTAAAATGTCTGAAAACGATATTCGAAACAATAACGACGACGTTCGTAACAATAACAACGAAGCGACGAACAATCAAAATAACGCCGTTTGTAACAATAACAACGAAGCGACGAACAACCAAAATAACGCCGCGGCGAACGAGAATTTTCAAATTCGCCCGAATATGGCGTGGACCGACGAGCAGATTGAAGCGATATGGGGGATTGCGAGGAATAGCGTCGATCGTTTTGCGGATAATTTCGGGGCGATAACACAAGAGCGGACTCAACGAATTGAGACTATTGTGCGCGATGTTCTGCGTAACAATAAAAAACATCCGTTAAGGAACACGTTGACTGCACGAATTAAAGCGGTTCTGGACGCAAGCGTAAGAAATTATGCGAATGAGAATTGGAATAATCGTATAACGATAGAGCAGATTGAAGGCCTGCGGACGCTTACGAATAATGTTGTCGATCATTGAGTGGGTAACCTTGTGGAGTGGAGAAACAGTTTGCTCAAAAAAATAAGGTTGTTTACGCATATTGACGTCATACGCTTTGTGCGCGAGAGACAGATACAATTGTCGGATGAAGACATTGAAGATATGGTATGCCATATGAACGATTGTCTTACGAATGACGTAGATCAATATCAAGCATGGATTGACGATGCGCGGATCGCCCAGATTTGCGATATAATCGTTCAATGTGTCGGCGGCGTCGGAGTGGGGGAACAGTGGACGAACGAGATGCGTACAGAAGCTCAGCAAACTGCGTATGCTGAACTTGAGCATTGGATAGACAATGAACAGACGCCGTGGTGCGACGAACTGAAATACAAAATTGGCCAAATTATAAATCAAAGCATTGAACGTTATGTTGAAGAGCGTTGCATAACGTTTACGCCGGAGCTTAAAGAATGTTTTACGCGGTACTTGATGCGTTTTGCCGGGGTTCCTGGGGAACGCGTAGGCGTCGTTGACGGTCAAGATTTGGCGCCGCTTTGGGATAGTGCGGAAAATTTTAACAGGGAAGATAAAGAAACGCTGATTGGGAAATTGGTTCGGTCGCTTAAGAAGCATTATGACGCCGCAATAGAGAATGGAGAAATACCTGCCGACACGCTTGTTTTCCTACAAGAAAGGTGGGAAGGAAATATTGACATTAATACTTTAAGTTTTCATCAAGTTGCGGAGTGCGTTTACAACGGTAAAGGTTTTAAAGGAGGGGGACACCTAAGCGGGAATCCTTGGTATGGACTTGCTTTAATTCAAGCGGGTCGGGGAAATAATCATCCTTGGAGCGCTTTTGACGCGCAATACCGGGGGCTTTTGTATTGTATCATAATACAAAACCGTTGGGGAGTGTTACAAAATTTAGACGTTGAAAATTTCTATTGCGAAATAAAAGAAAAAACGTTTTACGGAGCTATTGCAAAGACTTATTGGGGCGGCCTCGGTTTGGCGCAGATTTTGACTGATTATTGTCAAAAGGAGTTGTTGGCTCAGGTGGATAATCAGCCTATAATAATTTTTAACGATATGCAGCCCGCGCAAAACGATGAACAAGGCGACGAAAATGACGCTAATCAAGGCGATTTCGGAGGCGCTTACCAATATAATGGCAACGACGCGGAACAAAACGATGAATATAGGGCGGTGCAAGAACTGCTGGAAAAGCTGAAGTTTAACATTGACGAAACACTATGTTCGTTGCAACCGTTTATTCATTATAGAAGAGAATATACTGCGAATAGGCGTCGTCAGGCGTATGCTTTGCGCTTTGGGGTGGCGAGCGCGAAAGAGGTTGATATACTGAAGGACGCTACGTATGGTGATATAAATCAAGCAGATTTAACTCGTTTGACGAGGAAAACGAGGTGGGCTGTATACAGAGTTCGTGGAAAACTGAACGTTACGGAACCGGTTCTTAATCTCCTTTGCCAAGGTGTTCAAAAGGAGGTGTTTAACGCGTTTTGGCAAACTTATAGAGCGGCGGGAATGACTGCCTTATTAAAGTTGGAAATGGCGTTTAATAATAAAAGCGAGATACGCAATTTCTGGGAAACTTTGAATTCCTTAGACAAGGTTGTAAAAAGTAAAAAAAATGTAGCAGACAATGTAGAAGATATAACGCAGACGATTAATGATGCTCGGAACAGTTTGGAAAAAATTAGGGGAGAACGCGACGTACAAGATTGGTTACGTAATTATGTGGATTCGGTATTAGAGAGAATTAATAGCCCTGCCGATGCGGAACAAAAATTGGAAGGGATTGAGACCGTCGTAAGAGAAATAAGAGAAAACTGGGAGAATATTTGCGAGCCATATTTTATACAGGAGAATACAATACTCTCGTGTGATTGGCGTAACCGTTTCGTGAAACTCTGGTTAGAGAGTTCCGTAAGGAATGATGATACGGCGGGGCATATTGGCGAAGCGATAGCCGTTCTTCTTGCGTGTATCGATCGTATCGACCGGGAAACAGGCGACTATAACGCATTTTTTGAACATAATAATTAAGTTTGTTGGTGAACTTTGGGTTTGTAGCGGACTTGATTGCAATTATAAACTAAAAGTGCGTTAATATAGTGTGTCGAATCGTTCAAAATAAGAAATTGAGAAAATAAAAGAGAAGATAAAATGTTAGAAATAGATCAAAACAAACGAGCGCTCGAGTTATTGGCATTACTTGAAGAGTATATTATTGAACAAGAGGAACTCGAAACGTTGTGTGAAGACTACTGCGGTATGTGGGAGTCGCTGTACGTTGATATGTTGTCCGCCGAGGAAACGCAACTTTTAGCGGAACACCTGACGAAGTGTGAAAAATGTCGCAAAAAGTGCGCGATGTTGCACGAGGCGGGGTTTTACGAGGATATGCCGTTTTACGATCGCATACGCGCTTATGAAGCGAATCCCGCGGCGGAGAAGGACGAGTATTGGAAAAGTATCGCGTTTGCGTTTAAGCCGGAATTGGCGACGATAGCGGTGAAGCGGAGCCTGATAGAGCGAATATCCGCTTGGGTCGCCGCCGCTTGGAAGAGCTTGGTCGACGAGGCGAAGGGCGCGTTGGCTTGGCTCGACGGCGTTATCGCTCGGTTGGCGCTCGCGTTGAATCCAAGTAGGCGCGTGGTTGCGTTCGCGGAAGGCGATGAGAAGGCGTCGACGCCGGGAGCGAGGCGATTGATATATTCCGCCGCTTTGACGTTGATCGTAGCCGCCGTCGGCGTTATTTTTTGGAATCCTAGCCCGGCGCCGCCGATTGCGGGGCCGAACGTCGGTGAAATTCCGGGAGGCGAGCCCGGCGTTAGAGGAATAGGCGTTGTTAAGGGAATAAGCGCGAGGCCGTCGAACGAGGGGGAAACGCAAGGTTCGACGAAGGTTTCCGCGGCGAATACGAACGATCCAAGCGCGAACGCAAACGACGCGACGGCCGAAATGTTGAAGTGTTTAGAGTTTGATTTTGGGAGCTTGAGCGAAGTTTATCAAGAGGGTAAGGCGGCTTTTGACGCGAAGGATTATTCGACGGCGGCGGCAAGTTTTGACGAATTAGCGAATACGTTGGCGGCGGAAGAGAAGATCGACGTCGAAGCGTTAAGCGTCGCGCGGTGGAATCTTGCCGTCGCGACGATACAAAGCGGCGACGTCCAAACAGGCGTCGGTTTATTGAAAGCCTTGTTAGATATGAGGTTGGACGACGAGGAAATGAACGCGAGGGTTAACGCCGCGATAAAGACTTTTGAAAAATAGACGAACTCTCTTTATTTACTTTACCGGACACGGGCGTCGGCGCTAGTCGGCGTCCGCGTCGCGACGCGGTAAGCGTTTGTTTATCGCGCTGAAGACGGCGAAAGACGCTCCGTTTGAGAATTCGACGGTTTCCGCGACCGGCCGATAATGCAAAACGCGACGGAAAAACTCCGTCGCGTTGTTTTTTAGCGTGAAGGGAGAAAAGCCGCGCCGCGTTAACGGCGGACGTCGTCGCGAAGCGTCGGGCAAACGATCGGGGCCGGTTCGACGCCGACCGGGAAGGGCGGTTCGCCCGCCGCGACGTCTTCCTCTTCAAGCGCGACGATCGCGATTTTATGTCGGTCGGCGAACGCGACGACTTCCTCCGCGTCGATGAAAAGCGTCTTTTTCGCTTCGACCGCCAAGACCGCCGCGCCCGATTCGACCATCGTTTCAAGCGTGCCGAGCCCAAACGTCGGCACGTCGAACCGCATATCTTGATTCGGTTTCGAAACTTTGACGACGACGAAATTTTTACTCCGACAAAGCGCGCCCGCGCGGCGAATCGCCTCGTCGGTGCCTTCGATCGCTTCGACGGCCAAAACCGCTTGATTTTTGACCGACACGCTTTGGCCGACGTCGAGCCGCCCCATTTCGCGAGCAAGGTTCCAGCCGAAAAAAACGTCTTTCCACTGCGCCGACGTCGGGGCGCGTTTCGTTAAAAGTTGACGTTGCACGAGTAACTCCGGCGCGAAAACGGTTCCGGGAACGAGCGAAACCCCGCGATGTTCAAAGGCGCGGACGGCGGTCAATAGAAGCGCGTCGTCCTTGCAGTCGCGGCGGCGACGCAGAAAGTGATCCGCAAAAAAACGGACAGTGTACAAATCGGGCGCCTGTTTCCAAAGGAAACCGGGGTCGAATAAGCGGATTTTGTGGATTTTGCCGGCCATCGTCGCGTATTTGACGCCGCGCCGACGGAAGTATTGGGTCGCCCAGCCGAATTTTCCGAGTCCGCCCCAAGCGAAATCGTCGCAAATTTCTTGCAAAATCGGGTCGGCGTGGTCGCGAACGCCCAAGCAGACGACTTCGCGTCCGCTTCGTTTGATCGCTTCCGCCAGCAAAACCGGATAGCGTCCCCAACCGGCGAGAACGCCGACGCGGCGCGTTTCAGGCGGGAAAAAAAATTCGGACGACACGGCGAACGACCTTTGGGTAAAATGGAAAAAACGTAACGGCGAGCGTGAATTGGGCGCGTCGGTTCCGCTCCGACGCGTCGCCGCTAATCGGCGTTGGGGTCGGCGAGGCGCGCTTTGAGCGTTTCGACTTCTTTTTGCAACGCTTTCAACTGTTTGAGCGCGTCCGGCAACTTGGCGAACGCGACTTGTTTGCGCATTTGCTCTTTTTCGGGCGTCGCCGGAATCCCGACGACTCGCGCTCCGGCGGGAACGTCGCCCATCACGCCGGCCATCGCGCCGAGCGCCGCGCCGTCGCCGATACGGATATGGTCGCGAAGGCCGACGCGGCCCGCCATCACGACGTAATCGCCGGTCGTAACGCTTCCGGCGATCCCGACGCTGGCGCAGATCATATTGCGCTTGCCGATTTTGCAGTTGTGCGCGACCATCACGTGGTTGTCGATTTTGGTGCCTTCGCCGATAACCGTCGAATCGTAAGCGCCGCGGTCGACCGTCGCGCAGGCGCCGATTTCGACGTTATCCTCGACGACGACGTTTCCAAATTGCGCCGCCAAGACGTGAACGCCGGTCGACGAATCGTACCCGAAACCATACGCTCCGACGACGCAGTTGGCGTGGAGTAGGCAGTTTTTGCCGATTACGCAGTCTTCGTAAACGACGACGTTCGGGAAAAGCGTCGAGTTTTCGCCGACTTTAACGCCGGGTTGCAAGACGACGCCGGGATGAATCGTCGCGTTATCGCCGATTTCGACGTCGTCGCCGACGACGGCGTTCGGGCCGATCGCGACGTTTTGGCCGATTTTAGCGGTCGGTGCGACAACGGCGCGTTCCGAAACGCCTTGAAGCCAACGAGGACGCGGCGGACGGAAGAAGGCGACGATTTTTTCAAACGCTTCCTTCACGTCGGCGACTTGAATCGTCGCGACGTCGGGCGTCGGTTGTTCGGCGCCGAGCGGAACGACGGCGGCGCGCGCTTGGGTAACGGCGTTCCAGTCGAGGCGTTCCGGGCGTTCGGCGAAAGTAATCGCCGTCGCGTCGGCGGTATGCAGCGGCGCGGCTTTGTCGATCGACAGATTAGGATCGCCGGTTAAAACGCCTTGGGTCAATTCGGCGAGTTGCGAAAGTCGAACTAACATAAAATCGGCTTCTAGGGTGCGGCGCGGCGAAAATCGCGCGGTTAAAGGAAAGGGCGGGGAAAGAGCCGCCGAAAGGAAAAGGAGGCGCGAAGCGTTCGAAGCGTCGCGAAGCGCGTCGCCGTCGAGCCCGCTTGTCTTGGCGTTTAAAAACGAACGTTCGACGTAAAAATAACGCGTTTTTAACGATAAAACCGAAAACGCGAGATATTACGTCGAACATTAGCGTTTCGTCCGGCAAAGACGAAAGAAAAATTCGTCGCTAAAATTTAGAGCGAACCGAAACGGTCGAAGGCTTCTAAATTTTAGAGTCGATAGGCGCCGAAAGATCGCGATTGGCGCGAGCGCGTCGTTTTAAAGGAAAACCGTTAAGCGGACGCGCCCGTCGAAATCGCGCGAAAACGACGACTTATTGCGCTTGCGCTTGCTTGACCTTGAGGATCAGCTTGGAAAGGCGCGACTTTTTGCGCGACGTGTTGTTCTTGTGCCAAAGATTGCGAGCGGCGGCGCGGTCGAGAGCGCTGCAAACGCCTTTGAATTGTTCCTCGGCGGCCGCGACGTCGCCGGCGCGGAGCGTTTTGAGGAGGTTCTTAATGCGGTTGCGGACGACCGAGCGAGCGGCGCGGTTGCGTTCGCGGATAACAACGTTTTGTCGCAGTCTTTTCTTGGCGCTTTGAATATTCGGCATGGTTCTCTAAAATTTTTAAAACTTGTTAAAATTATCGTTTGTTTCTCAACACGTCGCAAGGAGGAACGCTTATCGTCAAAAACGATGGGTAAGTTTTAACATAAGTTTTTCCGAAACATTCCCTCTGGGCGGGGAGGTCTTACGGCGTTTTGACCAAAGGGCTTTTCAAACGGGAATCGCTATTTTAACTTAATAGTCGGTTTTCTCGTCGAAAAGCGGTCGGCGTCGTCGCGGTTCCCTCGGCGAGAGCAGACCGAGTAAACGGGAAACGCGACGCAAAACTACGCTCAATTACTATTATGCCTCTTTTCCGCGATCTTGTCTAGTAGCCCCGCCACGTCTTTGTAAGAAAAATCTACGGCGGCCAATTTATTTGCAAAATCGTCGGCCTTCTCATAATCGTTCAAACCGAACGCGAGACGGGCGGCGTAATAGAGCGCTTTTTTGTAATCTTCGCCGTTCGCGTCGAGCTTTTCGATCGCTTGATCGTAGTGCGTCGCCGCCAAACGGTATTGCTTAATCTGTTGAAAACATTGAGCTAACGCAAACAGACATTGCCCGGCGAGCGTCGCGTCGACCTTCGCGGCTTGCAGTTCGGTAATCGCTTCCTTGTACTGTCCTTGGCGCATTCTAAATTGCCCAAGTTCCCAACGGAGCGGCGCGGAGTTCGGCGTTTTCGCCAATTTGTACTCAATTAATTCTAAGGATTTTTCTTCAAAAATTTTCTTTTGTTCGGCAAATTTTTGCTTCAACGCGTCGGAAGGAGCCTTTTCGAACTGCGTTTTGACCCGATTCATCTCGTCGAGGGCGCGCGCTTTTTGCGTTTCGAGGAGTTTCGGCGCGAAAACGACATCGTCCGGGAAAACTTTCAGAGCGCGCTTGCAAGCGTCTTCGGTTTTGCGGAGGTTGCCTTTTTGGAAGAAGTGTTCGACGAGATCGAGGAACGCGTCGCGGTCTTCCGGATTTTTGCGGAGGCGTTTTTCGCATTCGTCTTCGAAGCTCATTTTCGGCGCTTTTTCTTCTTCGGCCGCTTTTTCCGCTTCGCGTTGCGTCGTTCCTTTTTGCTTGTTGATCGTTTGTTCGAGCATAATGTCGTTGAGACGTTTGCCCGCGTCGATATCGGCCGGATTGAGTTTCAGAACGCGTTCCCAACAAACCTTCGCTTGTTCGTAAACTTTGCGATCGGTGAGTTCGACCGCGGCCAGGCGCAGGATATCGACGTTGTCCGGTTCGCTTTGAACGGCGTGATTCAGGTACGCGAGCCCCGCTTCTTCGAAGTCGCCGTCGAGGCAGGCGAGCCCCATCGAGACGAACGTTTGCGCGTCCCAAGGATTCGACTTCAACTTTTCGCAACCGTTTTTGATCGTCGTCGCCAAGTCTTTTTCTTTGCCGCCGGGAAGGCTGGGTTTCGCGCCTTTGAGGAACCCGAAACGCGACTTCTTTTTTTGACCGCCGTGTTGAAGGCGAAGGTTCGCGATGAACGAATTCATATAAATGATGTTCGCCGGATCGCCTTGGACGCATTGGACGAACATTTCGGTCGCGTAATCGTGCTGGCCGAGCTGCATTTTTTGGTTGCCGACCTCGAAGCACTGCTGGAGACGAGCGCGAATCGCGGGAGAGATTTCGGGAATAGGTTGCATCGTGCGTCTTTTATAAAATAAGGGAAATGGGGAAGGCGGATAAAACACGCGGCGTTCCGCTTGTCGTCGCGTCGGGCGAGTCGAGCCGTTTTTGCGTTTCGACCGACCGAACCTTCCTTACATTATAATACCATTTGCGCCGTTTTTCAACCGATAAGAAGGGGGAAGAAGAAAAATTTTTTTTCGCCGAGAAATTTTCTTGCGGCGAAACAAAAAGCCGCCGCCGACAAGAAGAGTCGGCGACGGCGAGAAACGCGTTAGTAGGAGGCGCGGGGGGCTCCGACGACTTCCGGTTGGGGGCCGACCGGCGTCGGAACGTCGAGCGCCGGGAAATCGGCGGGAAGCGAAGGCGAGTTGGTTTCCGGCGGGAGGAGCGCGTCAAAATCTTCAAGCGACGGCGCGTTTTGGGGGATTGGAGCGGATTCCGCGGGGAGCGGCGCTTCGAAGTTGTCGAGCGACGGCGCTTCGAGGAGTTCCGTTTGCGGCGTTGGCGGGACGGGCGCGCTTTGCGTCGTCGGGACGTTTTGCGCCGTTTGCGGCGTTTGAAAAACGGGCGGACTTTGCGCCGTCGGGGCGTTTTGGGACGTTTGCGTCGTTTGGAAAATGGGCGGATTTTGCGCCGTCGGGACGTTTTGCACTGTTTGAGGCGTTTGGAAAACAAGCGCGTTTTGCGGCGCTTGAACGTTTTGCGTCGTTTGGTAAACCGAAGCGTTTGTTTGAGGGATCGGCGCGGGTTGAACCGTCGGCGCGACTGCGAGGGCGTTTTGCGGAACGGCTTCGACGCGAGCGCGAGCGACCATTCGGATTTTAGTTTCCGGCGCTTCAAACGTCGCGGGCGCGGCGACGGGACGGTTGGAAACGGTCGCGATTCCCGAATTATCGGTGGAAACCGCGTCGGCGGTCGCGGCGGGGACGTTTTGCGGAGCGTTCGAGGAAACCGTCGCGTCGGCGGTCGACGACGCGGTCGCGGCGCCTAAATCGATCGCTTTCGCTTTCAAGTCGGTCGGCTGTTGGAAGGCTTTTTCGGCGATTTTGCTCGCGTCGTTGAGGATCGGCGTTCCGACGTCGACGATGAGCGCGTCGTCCGTTCGCGGACATTCGATTTCGATTTTTTGCGGTAAAACGACGTCGGGTTCTTCAAGGTAAACGGAACGTTTGCAACGAATGGAAACGACCGTTTCGCCGTTCGGCGCTTGAACGTCTTGGCGCAAGAGCGCGGCGGTTTTCGGTTCGAAATAAACGCGTTTGCGGTAAATGCCGTCCGAGCGCGTCTTTTTAAGCGTTACCAAAAGGGAGCCGTCTCCTTGCGGCGTCGGGCCGTCGACCAGTTCGTCCTCTTTTAACTCGACGACGCCGAACGCTTCCGGGAACCAAGTCGGGTCGAGCGGCAAAACGCGGGCCGCGGCGGAATTTTGATATTGATCGAGGCGGCAAAAATAAAGTTCGTCCGGATTTTGAAAATCGCTCCAAAACCAGAAGCGTTCGTCGTTGCATCCGACGTCGACGACGCGCCCCATCGTCGGCGCGGAAGCGACGACGCGAAGATTGCCGGGACGTTCGAACGCGATTTGGCATTTGGCCCAACCGGGAGTCGAGGCGGCGCCGATCGACGCGTCGGAAGAGAAGATCGTTTGAATTTTCGCGCTGTTGGCGTTGACGGCGGTTTGCAGTTCCTCAAACGAGGGCGTTTCGCCGACGACTTCCGGAAGTTTCGGCTTCGGGGAAAAAACGCATCCGGCGAGCCCGAGGGTCGACGCTAAAAACGACGACATTAATAATAAGGACAAATTACGCAAGAACGCGACGCGTTTCGAGCGTTTCGCGTTGCGTCTTTCGAAGGACGTCGAAAGCGAACGACGGAGGCGCGGGAGGGAAAAAACGGCGAGTTGGTGCGTCGGCATAGCGATGCGTCTTCCGATAAAATGCGGGATGGCGTTATAATTAGCGCGAACGTTAAAATAGGAACGAACGTTTCCTATTTTATCGAACGCGCTTCGACGCCGCAAGAGGAATTTAAACGTTTAGGGAAGATTTTTCCGATTTTTATTATTGCGACGGTTAAAAGGACGCGTCGTCTTCGAGCGTCGGCGTCGGAATCGGAACGACGGGGGACGGCGCGGCGGTTTTAAGCCGGGCGTCGGGTTCGCGAACGAGAGCGAGGAGACGCGTTTCGACGGCGGCGATTTCTTCCGCGTTCATTTCAACGACCGGAACGACGTAAGAGGTTTCGCGTCGCGGCGAAAAAAAGACGATGGACGGAACGGAGTCGGGGCGCGAGGAGGCGTCGGCGGCGTCGAATTCTTCGCGTTCGAACCGCAAAACGCGGCGTCTGGTTAATAAAAGGGCGAGAACGTAACGGAGCGCCGCTTCTTCCGGACGATCGGCGAGCGACTCGAAAAAGTCGATCAAAGCGTCGTTGGGGGCGAGTTTTTCCTTTTTTTCGCCGCCTGACGGGAGGCGCGACGACCACCAAGCGAGCGCGTTTTCCGGGCGTCGCGTTTTGGCGAACGCTTCGGCGCAAAGGTCGCGACGTTGGATTTCGCCGTTTTCTTCGAAAAGAAAGGTGAAAATTTTTTCGCCCGGTTCGAACGGACGACCGGTCGCGGAGCATACGCGGGAAAGTTTGGGGGCGTTTTCGGGGGGAAAGGCGGAGATTTGCACGGCGCGTTTTAAAAACGGTTAAAGTGGAGGCGATTGGCGTTTAGGGGGACGACGTTTGAGACGACGGAGGGATTTTAACGATTAGGAGGGGGCGGCGCAAGAGCGGTTGCGCGGTTTTGCGGGGAAAGACGGCGCGTATGACGAAAGAAAAACGACGGTTTTGCGTTTTAAAAAAGAAATTTTAAGAAAATTGGGAAAAAGGGGCTTGCGCTTTAAGGGAACGCGGTTAAAATGAAAGAGTCGATGGGAAGGAGAGTGTTTTTCTCTCTGTCCTTTTGCGCCGGATTGGCGGAATAGGCAGACGCGATGGATTCAAAATCCATTGCCCGCAAGGGCGTCCCGGTTCGACTCCGGGATCCGGTACTAACCCCCGACGGAACTTTGGGTTTCGTCGGGGGTTTTTCTTTTCTTGCCGCTCGTTTGGGGAACGATCGGCCTTAGCGTTTCCAACGCGCGAACGCTCCGCTTTTAGCCGAAGGGGGGGAAGCGGGGGAGGAAATAAGAAAAAAGAAAAATAAAATTTGCGAACCCCCCTTGCGGTTTAAAAATTTTGTGGTAATATGAAAGCGTTGTCGGCAAGGCCGCAACTTTTGCGCCGGATTGGCGGAATAGGCAGACGCGATGGATTCAAAATCCATTGCCCGCAAGGGCGTCCCGGTTCGACTCCGGGATCCGGTATTAAACCCCGACGAGACTTTGAGTTTCGTCGGGGTTTTTTTGTCGGCTTGGAACGCGTAAAAGTGCGGGGCGTTGGTTGGCGCGAGCGGCGACGGGAAAACAAACGACGATTTTGTCGGTTAAAACGATTGCGACGTTTGGAGACGGTTTGCGTTGCGGCGTCGCGACGAAAAAAAAGGGCGGAACGACAAGAAATGGTCTTCTTTCCTTAACGCGGGGGTGTTTTTTTTGCGAAAATCGATTATAATAGAAAGTAAGCGATTCGGCGACGCTTGAAACGGAATTTCCGGGCGCGTCGAACGACGTCGGACGAAAACAAGCCGAAATTTGCGAAATTTTTAAAAAAGAGACTGAAAATGAAAACGCGCGCCGAAGAATTTGCCGGTTTAACCGTCGCGATGATCACTCCTTTTAAAAACGGCGAGGTCGATTTCGACGCGTTGCAAGAGCAAGTCGAATTTCAAATCGCGGCGGGGACGACGGCGATCGCGCCGACCGGAACGACCGGCGAAAGTCCGACGTTGACGCACCAAGAGCAGCGCGACGTAATCGCCGCGACGGTTAAATTCGCCGCCGGTCGAATTAAGGTGATGGCCGGGACGGGCTCGAACTGCACCGTCGAAGCGTTGGAGTTGACGCGCTTCGCCGAGGACGCGGGCGCCGACGCCGCGCTCGTCGTCGGGCCGTATTACAATAAGCCGATGCAAGAAGGGATGTATTTGCATTTTAAGGCGGTCGCCGAGTCGGTCGGGTTGCCGATTTGCATTTATAACATTCCGGGACGCACCGGGAAGGCGATCGATACCGAAACGATCATTCGCTTGGCGGAAATTAAAAACGTCGCGATGGTGAAAGAGGCGACCGGCTCGATGGACTCCGCGTCGAAGATCGCCGCCGCGACCGATTTGACGATTCTTTCCGGCGACGACAGTCTGACTTTGCCCTTCATGTCGGTCGGGGCGCGCGGCGTCGTTTCGGTCGTCGGCAACTTCGCGCCGAAAGACGTTTCCGCTCTTTGCGCCGCCGTCGACTCCGGGAATCTCGAAGAAGCGCGCCGTTGGCATCAAAAGTTGTTCCCGTTGTGCCGCGATATGCTGTCGTTGGCGACGAATCCGATTCCGGTGAAAGCCGCGATGAAGATGCTCGGTCGCGACTCCGGCGAAATGCGCCTCCCGATGACTCCGCTCGACGCGGCGTCCGAAGCGGCGTTGCGCAAGACGCTTGTCGAATACGGCGTCCTGAGCGCGGACTGACGTTATTGGCGTTGACGAAATCGACGCAAAAACGTTAAAATTGTCAAAACCTTTAGAAACGTCGAAAACGTTGAAAGCGGCGCGACGAGAAGCCTTGGGCGTTTCGCGTCGATTGTTTCGCAAGCGGCGCTATTAATAATGTCAAAATCGTCGCTTCGAACCGGCGAAGACGGGGCGGCGAGCGTTTATCGTTTATCGTTTAGCCGTCGGTTTGGCGTTGGAGCGGTTGAGTTAGCGTCGGTTTTAGGACGAATGCGATAAAATAGAGAAACCGCGCGAAGTTTGCGGCGGTTTAGGCGGGCTTTCTTTTAACGGATTGAGAGAAAACGACGGCGATGATTGTTAAAATTACCGGCAAATTGGTCGCTCTTTACGACGAACGCGCGATTATCGAGGCGCCGCCTTTCGAGTACGAGACGTTGATTCCGGAATTTACTCGGCGACAACTGCAAAGCGAATTGGGCCAAACGATTTCGTTGCGGACGATCGAATATCTCGACGGCAACCCGACGCAAGGTCGCTTGGTTCCGCGTCTTATCGGCTTTTTATCCGACGTCGAGCGCGAGTTTTTCGAGCTTTTCTGCAGCGTCGACGGCGTCGGTTCGAAGAAGGCTCTCCGCGCGATGGTGCGTCCGGTGCGCGAAGTCGCGGCGGCGATCGAGGAGCAGGACGTCAAATTTCTCTCCGGACTTCCGGGAATCGGCCCGGCGACGGCGGAGCGCATCGTCGCGAAGTTGCGGCGCAAGGTTCCGAAGTTCGCGCTGATGGTCGCTCGACCGTCGGAAGGCGGGACGGGCGGAGCCGAGCAAACGCTCGACGTCGTTTCGGAAACGTTCGAGGCGCTTTTGAGTCTCGGGCACGGCGAGGCCGACGCGCGGCGTTTGATCGACGGCGTTCTCGAAACGAGCAAGAAAAAGTTCAAAGACTCCGCCGAATTGATTCAGGCGATTTATATGAACAGTCGTTGAAATTGATACGACCGTTAAAGTTTTGTTTCGGCGTCGCCGCGCCCTTTCGGAGGTCGGCGAAAGCGACGGGAGGGCGGAGCGTTTGAGCGGCGACGAGGCGAAAGTCGGTGAAAGCGCGGTTGGCGGTCGGACGTCGGTTCCGGACGGCGGAGCGTTGGACGAAAACCGGGACGTTTGCGGAAAATAGAGAAAATTTAATGGCGAGAAAACCGATTTTTAGCGCCGACGACGGCGACGTAAACGACGAATTCGACGGCGCGGCGCGCGGTTATGACGACGATTCCGGTTTTAACGCCGGAGCGGGCGGTTATTGCGATTCGTTTTACGGCGCCCAAGCGGACGACGACGCGGCGTTGCGACCGACGCGCATCGACGATATGGTTGGGCAACGCGACGTTTACGAGCGGTTGCAAATCGCGATTCAAGCGTCGAAAAAACGGGGCGAAACGCTCGGGCATATTCTTTTCGACGGGCCGCCGGGACTCGGAAAGACGACCTTCGCGACCTGCATTCCGCGCGAACTCGGCGTCGAAATGCAAATCGCCAACGGCGCGACGATGCGAGCGCCGAAAGACGTCATCCCGTATTTGACGAACGCGACCGAGGGCTCCGTCCTTTTTATCGACGAAATTCACCGCCTTCAAAAGTCGGTCGAAGAGTTCCTTTATCCGGCGATGGAGGATTTTCGGGTCGACGTCGTGATGGGCGAGGGCGTTAACGCGCGAACCCTAAATATCCCGTTGAAGCCGTTTACGTTGATCGGCGCGACGACGCGTTCCGGGCTGATTTCGGCGCCGATGCGCGACCGCTTCCAAATGCACGAGCATCTCGACTTTTACGCCGTCGACGAGTTGGCGGAGATCGTGCGACGCAACGCGGCGAAGTTGCGGGTGAAAATCGACGACGCGGCGGCGCTCGAAATCGCGTTGCGGAGTCGCGGAACGCCGCGGTTGGCGAACAACCGGCTTCGTTGGGTGCGCGATTTCGCCGACGCCAAGGCCGACGGCGCCGTTTCGCTCGCGGTCGCTCAAGACGCGTTGCAAATGCAAGGAATCGACGAATTAGGGCTCGATTCCCGCGACCGCCGGTATTTGGAAGTCGTTTTTCGCGTTTTTAACGGCGGCCCGGTCGGCGTCGAAGCGGTCGCCGCGACGATGAACGTCGCGACCGATTCGCTCGTCGACGAGGTGGAGCCGTTTTTGTTGCGGAGCGAACTCCTAATTCGAACGCCGCGCGGGCGGAAATTAACGCGCAAAGGCTTGGCGCATTTGGGCGCCGATCCCGATTTCTTTAATTTTGGCGACGCCGGAGGATTCGATCCGCGAGTTTTTTGAACGTTGCGGCGAAAACTTTGACGGTTGGAACGAGTTTAACGAAGACGCGGCGCCGATAAGACGCGGCGAAAGTAAAGAATAGAGAAAATGGCGACTTCCGATAACGAAGAATTGAAACCAGTGTTGATTACCGATCCCGAGGAAATGCGCCGTCGGCTTAACGAACTGCGCAAAGAAGGGAAGACGGTCGGGCTCGTGCCGACAATGGGCGCGCTTCATTACGGGCACTTAAGTCTCGCGATCGCGGCGAAAAACGAAACCGACGTTTCGGTTGTTTCGATTTTTGTCAATCCGACGCAGTTCGCGCCGGGCGAAGATTTCGACAAGTACCCGCGAACGCTCGACGCCGACCTCGAACTGTTGTCGCAACTCGGAATCGATTTCGTTTTCGCGCCGTCCGCTTCGGCGATGTACCCGGCGGGGTTCGACGCGAACGTTCATATCGGCGGCGTCGCGAAAATTCTCGAAGGGGAATGTCGCCCGACGCACTTCGACGGCGTCGCGACGGTTGTTTTGAAGCTGTTTAACATCGTCGGGCCCAATATCGCCTACTTTGGTCAAAAAGATTTCCAGCAGGTCGCGGTCGTTAAGAAGATGGTCGCCGACTTGAACGTTCCGGTCGAAATCGATATGCGCCCGATTATCCGCGAGAAAAACGGACTCGCGATGAGCAGCCGAAACCAATATTTGTCGGCGGAGGAACGCGGGCAAGCGCTCGTTTTGAGCAAAGCGCTCGACAAAGCGGAAGAGCTGATTCGCTCCGGCGTTCGCGACGTCGCCGCGCTTTACGACGAGATGAAGCGCGTTATTGAAACGGCGCCGAGCGCGAAAATCGACTATATTTACGTCGCCGACCCGGACACGTTGCTTGAAATGGAACGCGTCGCCGGAAACGTTGTTATCTTGTTGGCCGTTCGCGTCGGCGCGACGCGACTTATCGACAACCGAATCGTCGAGCCGAATAAGTAAACCGTCGTTTTTAGGCGACGCAAAAAAAGAAAAACCGGCGAAATCGTTAGCGCGATTCGCCGGTTTTTTTAACCGCTTCGCAAAACGGCGACTTTAAGAGCGACAAAAAAACGCCGCGAACGTCCGACGCGGCGACAAAACGCCGAACGCTAAGTCGCGCCGAGCCTTGTGTTAAGCGTCGAAAAAAAAGTCGCGTTTGTTCGACGTCGGGGGCGATTGAAACGGACGCTCGCCCTATGTCGAGCGATTAGAAGCGTTGCATCAGTTCGACGCCGTAACCGTCCGCTTCGATGAACGCGCAACGGAGACCCGGGCCCGCTTCGAACGGCTCGACGAGAACTTTGTAACCGGCCATCGCCGCTTCGAGATCGTCGCATTCGTAAGCGACGTGAGCGCGTTTTTGCAGGATTTCCGGGAATTCGCTGTCCGCGTCAAATTTCAACCATTCGACGGCGAACGGTTCGTCGTTGAAGTCGTTGATGGCGACTTTGCAACCTTCGAGATAAATCGGAAGATCGCGGTCTTGGGTCGGAATACCGATATGGCTAAAACGGAGACCGGGTTTAAGCATTGGAAACCTCTTGTAAATTCTTAAAATAAAACGTATGAAACGTAAATAAGGACGCGTTGAGCCGACGATTTTAAAACGACGAAGGCAAAAAAAATCCGTTCGCTCCCAACGTCGACGTTCGGAACGTTCGCGCCGTCTCGTCAAGACGGGAATCAACGCGTCAAAATTTCGCTAATTTAACGAAGACGCGTCGCTTTGACGACTCAAAAACGCAAAGCGACGCGAATTTTAGCGAATCAAGCCTTGCCCTTCGGGTTGGTGAAGCGCAGACCGTCCATACTGTGGTAGCAGGCGTATTCGGTAACGATCGCGCCTTCCGGGCCGGCCATCATAAAGTGCGGGGCTTCGAGGCGGCCCAAGCGGTCTTGGTCGCCGACCTTCATTTCTTTATAGGTGAAGCAGGTGATCGCGGCGTCGTCGAGTTGGCTCTTCGGCAGCATCGCGAGGACTTCCGGCGTCTTTTCGCCGCCTTCGGAGAAGTTGAAAATCGAGCCGTGGCGAACTTGCCAGGCTTCGTGTTTCGCCGGGAGGCCTTCGGCGGCGAGGTGGCGGTGTTCCGGAATCATTTGGCCCGGCAGGAGGTAAATGTCGTGCCCGAAATAACGGAACTCTTTGTCGTTGAAGAAGAAAATGCCGCCCATCCCGACCTTCGCGAAGTCGCCGAGCCCGAAGTCCGCGACCCAGAAGTTCGCGTTTTTGCGAAGCGAATCGGTCAGCGAGTAGTTCATTTTTTCGAACATTTCGAAATAGGCTTCAAAGGCCGCGTCTTGTTGGAAAACGCCGTTTTTGTAAAATTTCGAGTTGTCGTATTGCATCGTTTCGCTTTCTTTTTTGGAGGCGGGGGCGGCGTGAACGTTCGCGCCGTTAAGGGAAGGGGAAATACCGGCGAGGCCGAGACCGGCGGCGCCGACGAACGCTTTTAAAACATCTCTTCGTTGCATTCGAAAACTCCGGACGCGGCGCCGGGACGAACCGAAGGCGCGTCGACGCCGCGTTAATGAAGAAGCGTTAAATTTATTAAAGCGGAAAACGCTTAGTTTTTGACCGACGCGGCAAACGAAAGGGCGCGAAATTGGTCGACGCGGTTCGAGACCGGTTGACGAACGGCGCGCCGTCCGTTAAAATACGCGACGTCGGGGAAAAAACGATAATTGCTCGTTTCCTAGAGTATATTGCTTTTGACGCGAAATTGCAAGCGTTTTTTTTCTTTTTAGCGATTTTTTATTGTTTTTGCGCCGGACGGCGTTAAAATGCGCGAAATAAGGGGACGATAGGTTTTGCGAAAGACGGGCGGTTGCGTCGACTTTTCGCGGTTCCTATAGTATTAATGACAAAAACGGCGAGTCGCGTCGAAAAAAGGTCGGCGCAAATAAACGAGCGAACGAGGCGAAAAAGATGAGCGAAGAACGAGAAACGGCGGCGACGATCGAAATCGAGGCGCGGGACGGAGCGTTGTTGTTGGCGGTGAAGGCGCAGCCGGGCGCGCGTAAAAACGAGTTGCGCGGCGTTCAGGACGGCGCGTTGAAGGCGTGCGTAACGCAGGTCGCGGAGAAGGGGAAGGCGAACAAGGCGATCGCGGAGTTTTTGGCGAAGGCGCTCAAACTGCGGAAATCGCAAATCGAATTGGTTTCGGGCGAGCTTGCGTCGCAGAAGAAGTTTCGAATCGCGGAAATCGACGAATCGGAGTTGCGCGCGAAGATTGAAGAGGCGTTGACGGCGAAAAAATAACGCTCCGAAAGAAAAAATAGAGAAAATAAGGAGAATGTCGCGGTTTCGACTATTTTCAGACCGGTAAAATTTGGTATAATAGGCGAAAAGAATCGTTTGAGCAAATTTGACGTTTGCGAGAAAAACGGAACGTTGCGAAGTTAGCGTCGACTTTGACGGTCGCGACGGTTCGCTTGGGGCAAACGGCGATTTGCGGGCGAAAAAGAACGCCTCGAACGAGGCTCGACGCCGAACGCGGCGTCGCGACTTTAACGATTATCGTGATTATAACGGTTGTCGGCTGAAAAGTCTTGAAGAACTCGAGATTTTTTGCGATTCTTTTTTTAACTTTCGGCGGAAACCGGTTATAATGAATCTTGATTTTCCGCGTTTTGACGTCGGCGTTATACCGGCGGCGCTTTGGCGGGTTCGTCGCGGCGCGTTGGGAAACCAAGAGGCAAGTTGAACAAGATTTTTTACGTTTCGAGTCGGCTCGACGTTTTAGCGGCGTCGCGCGACTTTAACGACGGCGTTGGAGTTTGCGTCGGCGTTTGGCGTCGCTTGAAGGGCGGCGCGCGACGCGAGCGACGGCGTTCGTTAGGAGTTGTATTTAAAATGAAATATATGAGCAAAACGACGGGCGCGCTTCTGGTTGCCGGTTGCGCTTCTCTTTTCGGCGGCTGCGTTCCTTCCGAACCGACCCAAGGGACGTGTTTGAAGTACGAACCGGACGCGATCGAACCGCAAAAAGCCGACACGTCCGACTTAACGATGAAAACCGCGGTCGAAACGGTCGACCCGCAACAAAAAGCGCTCGCTAAGATTTACGACGCCTCGAAACCCGCTCCGCGTCCGGTCGCCGCGCGTCCCGCCGCCCAACCGGCCGCTCCGGTCGAACCGGCTCTCGCCGCGAAAGAAGATATTGAAGCCGCGAAAGCGCGCATCGACGAACTCCGCGGTTCGTATAAAACGGCGAAAAACGGCGCGATTATCGAAATTAACGTCGAATCGGCCGACACGACCGTCGAAGATATGGCGCTTTTCGGCCGTCTCTTCGATTTGCAAAAGGTTTTCTTCCTCGGTTCGAACTTCAACGACGAATTTCTCGCGCAATTGAGCGAACTGAAAAAGCTGACGACCGTTACCGTCCAAAACAGCGAAATCACCGGCGAAACGCTGAAGATGTTCGCGACCTATCCGGAATTGGTTTCGCTCGACTTGCGTCGCAACCTGAATCTTGAAAACAACGACCTCGAAGTGATTCCGACCTTCCCGAAACTTGAGAAATTGTTCGTTTATTACAACAAATTCTCGAACTCCGGGATGAACAAAATCTCGAAATCGCAAACCTTGAAAGTCGTCGACGCTCGCGGTTGCAACGGCGTTACCGACTCCGCGGTTAAGTATTTGGTTCGTTTGCCGAAGTTGGAAGAACTGTACTTCCGCTTTGAAGTCGCCGACGCCGGCGTCGAACACATCAAAAATTCGCCGACCTTGAAGTTTATCGAACTCCAAGACTGCGATATGTTGACCGACGCGTCCGTCGCTCACTTCACCGCGGCTCCGGCGTTGACCGGCCTTCGTATTTTCCGTTGCAAGAGCTTCGGCGACGAGGGCGTCAAAGGTATTGCTTCGATGAAGCTTGAACGCTTGGAACTCCGCGACCTCAACGTCGGGAACGACGGCGTTCTCGCGCTTAAAGAAATGGGCGCCGATTCCTTGAAGAGCGTCGAACTTTCCGAACTTCCGTCCGTCGACGAAGCCGGTTTGAACGAACTTCTCGCTTCTTGGAAATCCCCGACGACCCTTTCGCTCTTCACGATGCCGGCGACCGACGAAACGGTTAAAACGATCGTCTCCGCGATGCCGGAATTGAAAACGCTGACGCTGCGCGCCGTTCAAATCACCGACGCGTCGATCGACGAAATCGTCAAGCTGGAAAAACTGGAAACGCTCGACCTCCGCGAAAACGCCGGGTTGACCGTCGACGGGATGATGAAGCTGACGCAAGCCCCGAATCTCCGCCGCGTTTACGTCAAGGGCGCCGCCCTCGGCGCTTCCGACGACGCGACGAAGGCGAAAGTCGAAGAATTCAAGAAGGCGAAACCGAAGTGCGCGATCGTTCTTTGATCGACGTATTTTGAACGGCTTAGCCGATCGGCCCTTGGCGGCGGGTTTGAACGAACGTTCGGGCTCGCCGTCGATTCGGGCGTTGCGCGACGCGTCGCTTGGCGGCGCGTCGTTCGTTTTTTTAAACGCCGGTTAAACGGTCGCGTCGGTTGGCGCGATTGCGTCGAATAGGCGGACGGCGTTCTTAAATGTCGGCGTTTTGCGGAAGATAGACGTTAAGTTAGCGAAGGAAGGCGGAGTTTATGGCGAAGGCGAGAAAGAAGACGGCGAAGATCGCGCCGAATCCGGCGTTTATGGAATCGACGGAACCGGTCGAGCTTTCGGCGCAGGACGAGCGCACGCTCGGGCAAATTTTCAATATGGCGTCCCGTTTGGCCGCGACGGTCGAGCGCGACGACGAACCGCTTCTCGCGATTCCGACCCGTTCGCTCGGCAACGTTTCGTTCAACGAAAAGAAGCGGATTCTGCAAATGGGCTCGAAAACGACGAGCCGCGAACTTTTCAATCTCTCGCAAGCGAAAAGTTTTATGCAAACGACGCTCGTCGCGGCCGGCGCCAAACGCCTCATCGAGATGGGCAAAACGACGAGCATCCGCGGTCTCTACTATATGCTCAAGCACGACGTGCGCTCGACGAAGGAGCCGACGTTCCACGATCAAGGCGAGTGCGACCCGATCATCGAAGACTGCGAAGTGTTGCTCGAATCGTTGCGCGAGGAGTTGCATCTTTTCGCCGACAAACGGGGCGATATGGTCGGGAACATCACGCTCGTCGACTCCGGCGACGAAATCGACTGTTCGCGGATGGGGTCGGGCGGTTACGCGATTCCGTCGATCGTCGAGCCGTCGGTTATTCAGTTTAAAGAGTGCAAAGCGGATTTCGTTCTACACGTCGAAAAAAACACCGTTTGGCAACGCTTTAACGAAGACAAATTTTGGAAGAAGCACAACTGTATTTTGACGCACGGGAGCGGTCAGCCGCCGCGCGGGGTGCGCCGTCTCTTGAATCGACTCCATAACGAGTTGGGCTTGCCGATCTTTTGCCTCCTCGATAACGACCCTTGGGGCTATTACATTTATTCGGTGGTGAAGCAGGGGTCGATCAATCTAGCTTACGAGTCGGATCGGATGGCGACGCCGGACGCGAAATTTATCGGGCTTCGCAGTCGCGACTTCGAACGGTGCGGCTTGTCGGACGGCGTGAAAATTTCGTTGAGCGACGTCGACCGCAAGCGCGCCAAACAAATCGCGGAATACCCGTGGTTCGCGAACAAAAAAGATTGGCGTCGCGAAATCGACACGATGATGAAGAACGGTTTCAAGCTCGAAGTCGAAGCGCTCCTTAGTCGAAGTATTAGTTATATGACCGAAGAATACGTCCCGCGACTCCTGAAAGAGGGCGATTTTCTCGATTGACGCCGGGTAAGGGAGGCAAAACGGGGGATTTTTTGGTTTTTTTTGCTAAAAATGGGAAAAAAACCCGATAAAATCCTTGCAATCGCCCTTAATAGCTGTTATGATATTAGCGTAGGTTGCACGGAAGACTAAAACGGCGAAAAATTGTGAAGCGCGAACGTTTGGACGTCGCGCGGCGTTCGTCGAAACGGTCTTTTAACGCGACGAACGATTATTTCTCGTTTCCGTTCGGCGAACGGTTCCGATCGGGCCGCGAACGAAGCGTATTTTTCCATTAATTAGGAGTTGTAATAATGAAACGACGCGATTTTCTGAAATCGACCGGCCTCGTCGCCGGAGCGAGCGTTTTGGGCGGTATGAGCGTTGCGCGCGGCGCCAACGTCGGCGGCGACGACGTCATTAAGATTGCTCTCGTCGGGTGCGGCGGTCGCGGTCGCGGCGCGGTCGCGGACCGTTTTAGCGCGAAGGACAACGTGAAACTCGTCGCTATCGCCGACGCTTTCGAAGCGAACGCGAAAGCCGCCGCCGAAGCGTTCCAAAACATGAATCCCGACGGCGTCGATCTCGGCGACCGCGTCTTCTGGGGCTTCGACGCTTACAAAAAAGCGATCGACGAATGCGACCAAGCCCTCATCGTTACCTCCCCGGGTTTCCGTCCGATCCACTATAAATACGCGATCGAACAAGGTAAACACGTCTTCATGGAAAAACCGTGCTGCGTCGACGCTCGCGGTTACAAAATGGCGATGGAAACGAACAAACTCGCCGACGAAAAAGGCTTGACGGTCGTCGTCGGTTTCCAACGCCACTACGAGCCGCAATATATCCAAATGGTCGAACAGATCAAAGAGGGTAAAATCGGCGAAATTATGTACAGCCGCGTCTACTGGAACGGCGACGGCATTTGGGAACGCGGGCGTCAAGAAGGCGACACCGAAATGAAGTACCAAATGCGCAACTGGTACCACTTCAACTGGCTCTGCGGCGACGGCATCGTCGAACAACACTGCCACAACATCGACGTCGCGAACTGGGTTCACAGCCTCGGCGATCCGATGAGCAAAAACGCGCACCCGGTCAAGTGCAACGCGATGGGCGGCCGCGAAGTTCGCAAATTCCCGCGCTTCAAGAACTCCGGTCACCGTTACGACCACTACGTCTGCGAATTCACCTACGACGACGGCAGCCAAATGTTCAGCCAATGCCGTCACCAAGGCAACTGCTGGAACAACGTTAGCGAAACCTTCTACGGCACCAAAGGTATGGGCGGCCCGGGTTGGTTGAACGACCGCGCCGGCAACGAAGTTTGGCGTCTCGATCGCAACAAGCCCGAAAACAAAGTTCCGGGCCCCTACCAATACGAACACCATATGCAAGCCAAATGGATTCGCGAAGGCGTGAAACACAACGACGGTTGGCACGCGGCGAACTCCTCGATGACTTCGAACCTTGGTCGTATGGCCGCTTGCTCCGGGAAAGAACTCTCCTGGGACGACGCCGTCAACAAGGGCGCGGACGAATTCCCGTACGATGAAGTCGCCAAGTGGGAAAAAGACCCGAACCTCTTCTGGGAAACGAATCCGCCGGTCATGCCCGACACGACGATGCCGGTTCTCCCGAAAGAAGGCGAAGTCATTTACGAAAACAGCGTTCCGGTTCCGGGTCAATGGAAGTGGCACGTTTGATTTCGGTTTGAAATCGATCGTTAAAATCGCCGCTTAATCGTTAGCGTTTGAGCGGCGAACGTAAAACGTCGAAGTCGTTTCGCGCGGCTTCGGCGTTTTTGCGTTTCTTGTCGAGCGACAACGAGAAAACGGCGTAAAAAGAAAGATAAGGAAAATAGAAAAAGTTTAAGGGGGCGGTTTGGCGAGAATAATCGGCGTCGCGAACGAAAAACGTTGAAGTCGTTTCGCTCGGCTTTGGCGTTTTCGCGTTTCTGACGGGGGACGGGAAGCGCTCCGACGTTGAAAAGCGGCGCGAAAAAAGTCGATTGGTCGACGTCGGTTGGGAAGCGGGGGAAAACGGGAGAGAGACGGGGGGGGAAACGGGGATTTTAACGGAGATTGTAACGGCGGCGCGGTCGAAGGCGAAGCCTCCTAGAAACGGGAAGGAGGAAGATTCGACGACGCCGAAAGGGAGAAGGGCGGCGAAGCGAGAAAAACGTTAAAAAGCCTCCGTCGACCAAAAGAGCGCGTCGGCGGAGGCGGAGTTTGACGGTCGCGCCGTCTTTAACGAAGAAACGGCGCGATTTTAAGAGGCGGCGTCAGTTTTTCGGAACGCAGCGGTAATAGTAACGGTCGTTCGGCGCGGCGTCGCCGTCGGTCGTGAAGCCGCTCCAATCGCCGAACACGTCGATCGCGTCGGCCCATTTGAAGCGGAACGGCGCGACTTTTTCGCCGAAACCGAGCGCGGCGCGAGGAATCGCCAGTTCGAGCTTGTTTCCGGCGACGCGGAATTCGATCGGCGACGTCGGCGCCGTCGCGTCGATTCCGTCGCCGTTCGTTTTCGCTAAAACGAGCGACTTGCCGTCCGGAGCGGAAACGACGACAAAATCGTTCCCGTTGCGACCGGTCGCCGGGTCTTCGTCGACGTCGAGGAGGAGCCGCGTCCAGTTTTCCGCGTCCGGCCCGCCGACGAACGGCTCGCGAGTTTCGACGTAAAAATAAAGGTTCGCGGCGTCGAACGCGACGCGAGCTTCGATAAAGTCGTTGCGACCGGAATTATTGACGTAACGCGTCCCGGCGCCCCAACCGCGGCAGTCGCGACGCGTTTCGTCGTCGATCGTGTCGAAGTAACGCGGCCCGACGTTCGCCCAATCGTCGAACTTCCCGTCGATTTTGACGCTCGCGGCGACGGTCGGTTCCTGTCGCGAAACGCCTTTAAAGCGCCGAATATTCGAAATCATTTGATAATAGAACGCGTCGCCGTGCCCGCCTTTCATCGGTTCGACGTCGCGGCTGAACTCTTGGTTGTATTGGTCGACGAACGAAACCGGGGTCGCGCCGTGGAACGGGGCGTTTATGTCGAAGCGTCCGGCGATCCATTCGTTCCAGCCGGTGATGAAAATCATTTCCGGGTCGACCTTTAGGGCGCGCTCCCATTGCTCTTGGAAGTTGCGGCCGGTAAAGTCGCAGTCTTCCGGCGCCGGTTCTTTGCCGTTGTGGAAGCTACGCCCGTAAGCGGTCGGATTGCTGAGGACGCCGAGCTTACCGTCGACGGCGTTTTGCGCGACGCCGACGCTCATTTGTTCGACTTCGCTTTTATCGTTGCGGAATTCGTGTTGCGGATACGCTTCGAGCCAGCTCCATTGGTTCGGTTTCGTTTGGCCGACGAAGTAGCTGGGTTGCGGCGCGCGGAAGGTGAAGAAGTCGAGAATTTGCTCCCGTTCGTTTTCTTGGACGCCGACGGCGACGAGTCGAACGGCGTTTTCCGGCTTCCCGTCGCGACGCGCTTCGAGCCAACGAACGCCGGCGCTCGAGCGGACGGCGCCCGCCAATTCCGGATACTTCGCGGCGTCGAAATCGCCCGCGAGCGGAGTCGACCACCAACCGACGCGACCGCCTTTCGGGTTCGACAGCTCGATCTCGTATTCGCCCGCCGGAAGCGCCTCGTCGAAGCGGACGGCGTTCACCGCGTTGTCTTTTAGCGAAATCGCGTCGCGTTTTTCGACGACGGCGCCGTCTTTATCGCGCAGAACGAAGTCGACGGTCGAGTTCGCGTCTTCCCAAGTCGGCGAGCAGAATTGAACGACGACGAACGGACGGTCGATCGCAAAGCGTTGCGTCAACTTGCTTTCCGGAGCGAGCGGAATCGGTTGGCAGCCGTTCGGGTTTAGCGACGAACCGCCGAGGAAGTCCGGGTCGGCGAGAATGAGCGGCTTGCCCTTCCAGCGGAACCAAACGTCGGGATAGAAGTTTTGCGAGTAAACGTCGCGCCAAAGTTCGCGGACGACCTTGTCCGGCGCCCAAAACGGACAGAGGAACGCGACCTTCGGAACTTTGTTCCCGGCCTTTTGCATCTCCGAAAAGACTTTGAACAGGGCGCGGTACGATTCCGGATACGTTAATTGGTTCGTAACGTCGAAACAGATAACGTCGACTCCGGCGTCGCCGAGCATTTGCGCGTGTTTGCGGAGGACGCCTTCGTCTTCGCCGACGTAATAGCCGAAAATCGACTCGCCCCAATGGTGCGGAACGTACATTTTCCCCCATTGCGGCGCGTTCGGGTCGTCTTTCGCTTCCGGGTGTTCGGCCAAAATTTTCGAAATGTCGTAAGGCCCGGCGTCGCCGTGTCGCCCGTTCCAAAGGAAGTAAAAAGCGGCGACGAACTTGTCGGGACGCGTCGGCCCGACTTCGTCGAAGGTCGGCGTCGAGCGACCGAGCCCGTCGACGGCGACCCAGCGGTCGCTTTGCGCGGGATTCCAAGGGGCGCCCGGTTTCAACGCGTCGGCGGAGGACGGCTCGGCGGCGAAAAGCGCGGTCGAGCCGAGCGCGGTCGACGCGGCGCACGCGACGAGCAGGCGACGGAGCGAAGTTTTGCGTTTCATCGTAACGACTCCAAAAATGCGGAAAGTAGGGAAAAACGGTTGAAAAAACGTCGCGTTCATTATATAATAAGCGGCGTTGGAAAAAAAGGCGTTTTGCCGCGTCGCGGCGAATTTTGGCGGAACCGGACGCGTTTCGGCGGGAAAACCGATTTAACCGTTAAAGTTTAACGCTTGCCGACCTTGACGACGTTAAGAAAAAGGGCCGAGCGAGCGGCGAAAAGGCGTTTGAATAATTTTGTTAACGGAACGATATTTTTTTGTATCTTGTTATTTTTGAAGGAAGGACGATAATGAAATTTTCGACGAAATCGATGAAAGCGGCGGCGTTGAGCGCGGCGTTGGCGAGCGCGGCGTTTTTCGGAACTTGGGAAAATTTTAGCGGTTGCGACGGCTCTTTGAATCGTTGCGTTTTCGCGCAAGAAACTGAAAACGGCGCCGCGAATCAAGAAAAAAAGGTTGAATTTGCGGAAGCGAAGGGCGTTTCGTATTACTCGTCTGAAATTTTGAAAGACGCCGACGATTATCAAAAGTCGCAATGCCGCGTCGATATTTTGTACCCGAACAAACCCGGTTTCGCGACGGTCGTTTGGTTTCACGGCGGCGGTTTGACGGGCGGCGGAAAGTATGTTCCGTCGGCGTTTAAGCGGTTGAAGTCGTTCCAAGAAGGGCGTTTGGCGATCGTCGCGGTCGGTTATCGGTTGTCGCCGAAAGTTCCGTTCCCGGTCTTTATCGAGGACGCGGCGGCGGCGACCGCTTGGACGCTCCGCAACATCGGCGAATACGGCGGCGACCCGAACGCGGTCTTCGTTTCGGGGGGGAGCGCCGGGGGGTATTTGACGGCGATGATCGGCGCCTATCCGAAATGGCTGAACGCTTGCGGCGCCGACCGGAGCGAGTTGGCGGGGCTCCTCCCGGTCAGCGGGCAGATGACGACGCACTTTCATGTCAAGGAACTCCTCAAATATCCGGGCGACCAATACAACCCGGTTATCGACGTAAACGCGCCTCTCGGCGGTCTTTCGAAAGATTTCCCGCCGACGATGCTGATTCTTGGCGACCGCAAAATCGAGTGGAAGTGCCGCGTCGAGGAGAACGAACTGATGGCCGCGTCGCTGAAAGCGTTGGGGGCGCCGCTCGTCGAGTTTTCCGAAAACGCCGGTTTTACGCACGGCATTTCCGGAATGGGGGACGATATTAAACCGGAACTCCTCGCCGAAATCGACGCGTTTATCGACAAAGCCCTTGCTTTGAAAAAATCGGCGAAGTAACGGAAATCAACGGCGCCGCGTTTGAACGCTTTTAAAGAGTCGTCCGGACGCGGTCGACTTATTGGTTTTGAATATTTGAAAATTAGAACAAAATTAAGCCGCGACGTCGCCTTTGTTTATCGCCGCCCCCGCTTGACGCTTTGCGCGCCGGAGGTACAATATAAACGTTTCGTTCCGTCGCGGCGTTTTTGCGCTTCCGGGCCCGCGCCGCCGGTTCGTCGACGGCGGAAAAAGCGGGAAAAGTCGCCGCGCCGCCGTTTTAGAAAAATCGCATCATTATCATCGAGGTAGACATGACGCAAGAATCGCCCAAGGCCGCGCAAGCGCCGAAAACGATGTACGATAAAATTTGGGAAAAACACTTGGTTCACCAAGAAGCGAACGGCGACGCGATTCTTTACATCGATCAGCAGCTCTGCCACGAAGTTACGAGTCCGCAAGCGTTTGAAGGGCTCCGTATGGCCGGTCGCAAAGTGCGTCGTCCGGAAAAAGTGATGGCCGTTCAAGACCACAACGTTCCGACGACCGACCGCTCGAAACCGATCGAAGACCCGATTTCGCGCAAACAAATCGAAACGCTCCGCGCCAACTGCAAGGAATTCGGCATTCGTCTTTACGACGTCGGCGATATCGAGCAAGGCGTCATTCACGTCGTCGGGCCGGAACAAGGCTACACCCGTCCGGGTATGACGATCGTTTGCGGCGACAGCCACACCGCCACGCACGGCGCTTTCGGCGCGCTCGCGTTCGGGATCGGCACCAGCGAAGTCGAACACGTCCTCGCGACCCAAACGCTCCGCCAAAAGAAAAGCAAAACGATGCGGATTACCGTCGACGGAACGCTCGCGCAAGGCGTTACGGCGAAAGACCTTATCCTTTACATCATCGGCAAAATGACGACCGCGGGCGGCGCCGGTTACGTCGTCGAGTTCGCCGGGGAAGCGTTCCGCGCGCTCTCGATGGAAGGCCGCATGACCGTCTGCAATATGGCGATCGAAATGGGCGCTCGCGCCGGGATGATCGCGCCGGACGAAACGACGTTCGAGTATCTGCGCGGTCGCAATTTCGTTCCGAAGGGCGCCGATTTCGACGCCGCCGTCGCCGAGTGGAAGACGCTCGCGACCGACGAAGGCGCTTCGTTCGATAAAGAAGTTCGCTTCGCCGCCGCCGACGTCGAGCCGACCGTTACTTGGGGGACGAACCCGGCGCAAAGCGTTCCGGTCGGGGCGAACGTGCCGAGTCCGGACGATTTCGCGAACGCCGACGAAAAGAAGATGGCGAAAGCCGCGCTCGAATATATGGCGCTCGAAGCGGGCGCGCCGATGAGTTCGATTAAGCTCGACTGGGTCTTCATCGGCTCCTGCACGAACGGGCGCATCGAGGACTTCCGCGCCGCGGCGGCGGTCGTCAAGGGGTACAAAGTCGCCGACGGCGTCCGCGCCATCGCCGTTCCGGGGAGCGGGCTCGTCAAGAAACAAGCGGAAGAAGAAGGGCTCGACAAGATTTTCGTCGAAGCTGGATTCGAATGGCGCGAACCGGGGTGCAGTATGTGTTTGGCGATGAACCCCGACCGCCTGCAACCGGGCGAACGTTGCGCCGGAACGAGCAACCGCAATTTCGAAGGCCGAATGGGGAAGGGCGGTCGCACGCACTTGGTTTCTCCGGCGACCGCCGCGGCCGCCGCGATCGCGGGACATTTCGTCGATATTCGCGAATGGAAATATAACTAACGCGACGGTTTAGGAAGCGTTCGACGTCGGGCGCGGTTTCGGCGTCGAACGAAATTTTCCCCTTATTAATAAAGAGCCGAACGCGATTTTTCCTTTATTAATAATAAAGGGCGTTTGGTTCCCCGGTATCTAAGCGAATCGAATCCGAATACAAAGGTTAAAATATGCAAGCGTTTGTCAAACACGAAGGTTTGGTCGTCCCGATGGATCGCAGCGACGTCGACACCGACCAACTTGTCCCGAAACAATTTTTGAAGCGCGTCGAACGGAGCGGTTTCGGCAAATTTCTCTTCTTCGACTGGCGTTACCTGAACGACGAATACGAAGAAAATCCGGAGTTCGAGCTGAACCGTCCGGAGTTCCGCGACGCGACGATTTTGCTCGCTCGCCGCAATTTCGGTTGCGGTTCGAGCCGCGAACACGCGCCTTGGGCGGTCGCCGACTACGGCTTCCGCGTCGTTTTGGCGTCGAGCTTCGCCGACATCTTTTACAATAACTCGTTCAAAAACGGGTACTTGCCGGCTCGCTTGACCGAAGAGCAAATCGAAGAACTGTTCCAACGCGAAGCGAAGTTCCGCCCGTACAAACTGACGGTCGATCTCGAAAATTGCGTCATTACCGACGAACACGGGCTCGAAATGAAGTTTGAAATCGACGCTTTCCGTCGCGAAAACTTGCTCAACGGTTGGGACGATATTGGGCTGACCCTCCGTTACGAGGATAAAATCGCCGCGTACGAAGAAGCGAACGGCGTCGTTTGACGAACGTCGATGAAATTTGAGCGAAAACGGTTGAAATCAAAGAGTCGATAAGAAACGGAGCGGCGGCGATGCGAAAGAAAGCGATTTTGCTGGGGAACGGGAAGCGACAAGGCGTTTTGCAAGGCGTCGAAACGTTGCGCCCGGAGATTGAAAGCGAAGTCGACGTCGTCGCGTCCGACTTTGAGGACAAACTCGATTTATCGGAGATCGAAGCCGATTTGGCGATCGTTTTCGGCGGCGACGGCTCCGTCTTGCGGGCGGTGCGGCAGATGAACGAACGCCAACTTCCGGTGCTTTCCGTTAATTTGGGGACGCTGGGCTTTTTGGCGAGTTTGAATCCGGACGAAGTCGGGGCGTTTTTGCGTTCCGACGCGTTCCGAAATTTTGAAGTTCGCGACCGTCGGCTCCTGATTTGCTCCACTTGGCGGCGCGTTTTGGACGGAAAAGTCGATTCGACCGTTAAAGTCGGGAACTGCGAACGCGCGTCGGGTTGCGGTTGCGGTTCGGAAAATTGCGGCGATTTTCTCGTTCCGGTTTCGAGCGCGTCGACGCTGAAAAACTGGGCCGCGCCGTCGAACTGGAATCCCGGTTCGACCGACCGCGTTTGCGTCGCGAGCCGCCTCGTCGTCAACGAAGCCGCGTTTCTCGCCGGGCCGCCGTTCACTACCGCGACGTTGGACTTGGCGATCGACGGCGCTCGAGTAACGACGTTTCGTGGCGACGGCCTCATCGTCGCGACGCCGGTCGGCTCGACCGGACACAGCCTTTCCGCGGGAGGGCCGATTCTTCGCAACGACTTGGACGCCGTTCTTGTGATGCCGTTAAGTCCGCAAACGCTGAACTTCCGTCCGGTGATCGACTCCGCGTCGCGGGTTTACGAGATGCGCGCGCTGGCCGGGGAGGTTTATTTGGTGATCGACGGCGAGTCGCGGCAAAAGCTGACGCCGGACGATTTGGTCGTCGTCCGCAAGGCGCCGTTCTCGTTCCGAATGATCAACGTTCCGTCGAACCGTTATTACCGCAACCTGCAGCGCAAACTCGGTTGGGCGACCGACGCGCTGGCGTGCAGTCGCGATTTTTTCGACGCTAAATAGGCGGGCGACGCTGTTGGACGGCGGTAAATAGCGGAGAAACCGTCTTGAAACGCGGCGGCGATTTTTCAAGGAATCGCCGCCGCGTTTGTTTTTTTTCTAAGCGCGTTATTTTCTTGGACGCGGCGTCGTTCGGCGGTTTTCGCTTGAATTTTATTGAAAAGTCGATTATTATTAATAAGGAAAGGCAAAACGCGTTTGAAGAACGCGGCTCGACGGCGACTTCCGGCGTTTTCGAACGGTTCAAGCCTTCCGACCTTTCGGCGACTTTCAAATAAGAGGCGAGCGGCGAAAAATGAGCGAAAAAAACTATTCTTACCGACTTCCGTATTCTTTCCGTCGGCGGCATTTTTGTTCTTATTGCGGCGCGGTTTACGAGTATCCAATTTCGGGCGAAGCGGCGGGAACGTCCCAAAAATCCGAAGCGGAAGCTCGCGTCGAAGCCGAGAAAATGTTGAAAAATGTTCGAGAACGAACCGCGCTCGACAAGCCGTGTCCGAATTGCGGACGTTATTCTTCCGAGACGTTGGCTTGCTTTAGCGTCGGGGACGCGGACGGAACGATTTTCGCGCCGGTCTTCGGCGGGGTGGCGGCGGCGATCGCGTCGACGCCTCTTTTGACGGTCGACGCGAATCTTTGGACCCTTTTATTGGCGACGGCGACGTGCGCCGCGGTCGCTTGTTTCGCCGTCGCTTCTTGGAATCGATTAAAACGCTTGAACGCGACGCCGGGGGAAAATCTCGCGGCGACGGCGAACGACGTGAAATTGCGCTCCGATTTGATCGATATTCGAACGAATTTAGCTTGGGGGCGAGAAGTCGACAAATCGACGTTTCAATGGTTGGAGTATTTTCGGCTGGCCCGGCTCGTTTTTCCGGCGTTCGCGGTTTTGTATTTTTTCGGATGCGCGACGGGAGCGGTCGAGGGGGAGTTAGGCGTCGAAAGCGTTCGACAGTTTTGGTTCGCGATAATCGGAACGGCGGTTGTTTTGGCGGTTCTCGAAGGGCGGGCCGGGAGCGAAGAAAACCGTTTTCAAGGGAAAAAGCCCCTTGCGTTGAACGGTTCCGAAATCAAAGAAGCGGCGGCGACCGAACCGCTCGACGAAACGGCGCCGGACGACGCGTCGTTAGGGGACGAAGCGCGGAGCGTTGCGAATTGGACGGACGCGGCTCTTGAAACGGGATTTTTCGGGGCGTCGGCGGAAAACGCGGACGTCGCGTCGCGTCCGGAACTTAGCGACGAACGAGAAGAGGCGGTCGACCGAGCGTTCGCGGCGTTGGGAGGACGCGACGAATCGCTCGGAACGGAAGAGATCGCGTTCAAACAAGAGCAAACGCTGGCCGCGCCGCCGACGAACCGCGTCGCGCCGGTCGCCGTCGAGGAAACGCCCGACGAAACGGAAGTCGCCGAACGGGAACGGGCCGAACGGGAACGAGTCGAGCGGGAACGGGCCGAACGGGAACGGGCCGAACGGGAACGAGTCGAGCGGGAACGGAGCGCGGCGTTGGTCGAGGTCGAACGAGCGCGGAAAGCGGAGGAGCTGGAAGAGAAAAAACGGCTCGGCAAATACGACGCGTCGCCGGAACGGTTGAGCAAATACGACCGTTAACGTCGGCGCAAGCGGCGCGGGAAGCGTTTTTTTCGGTTTTTTGGAAAATTTCGGCGTTTCTTTAGATTTGCCGCTTTAAAACCGCCGCGCGTTTTGGTAAAATCGACGATAGATTAAATGACGCGAACGCGACGACGGCTTTGGCCGTTTCGCCGGGGCGAAGAGAAGCGTTTAGAGCCTTTTTAATCGTCGCCCGAGCCGCTTTTTCAGTTGTTTGAACGATTGGATTTGCCGACTTTGTCGGTTTTAGCGGCGGACGTTCGTGGGTTTATTAGTTGTGCTAATAGAAAGATAAGGAATAATTATGGCTTCGTTAAATCGTCGTCAATTCATCGGTCTCGGCGTCGCGGCGGGCGTCGCTTCGTGTTTCCCGGCTCCGGCTCAAATTGTTCGCGGCGCCAACGAACGAATTCGACTCGGCTCGATCAGCTGCGGCGGTCGCGCCAACGAACTCCTCGGCGGGTTCGCGCCGATGCCGGAAGTCGATATCGTCGCCCTTTGCGACCCGGACGCGAGCCGCGTCGAATCGACGAAAAAACGTTTCGAAAAAGCGAAAACGTTCTCCGACCCGCGCGCCCTCCTCGACGATAAAGATATCGACGCCGTTATCGTCGCGACTTGCGACCATTGGCACTGCCTCGGCGCCATTTGGGCGATGGAAGCCGGGAAAGACGTTTACGTCGAAAAACCGCTCGCGCACTCGATTTGGGAAGGCCGTCAAACCGTCGCCGCCGCCCGCAAATATAAGCGCGTCTGTCAAGTCGGGATGCAACAACGCAGCGACAAAATGCAAGCGGAAATCAAAAAGTTCCTGCACGAAGAAAAAGCGCTCGGCAAAATCTTCGCCGCTCGCGTCAACCATTACAGCCCGCGCAACCCAATCGGCAAACGCGCGACGCCGATGGAATTCCCGAAAAACGTCGACAAAAACCTTTGGCTCGGCCCGGCGGCGGATCTCCCGATTTACCGCGACAAACTCCAATACGACTGGCACTGGGACTGGAACACCGGCACCGGCGAAATGGGGAACTGGGGCGTCCACGTCCTCGACGACTGCCGCAACAACGTTCTCCTCGACTCGCTCGCTTTCCCGAAACGCATTTTCGCCGGCGGGTCGCGCTCCGGTTACAACGACGCCGGGGAAACGCCGAACATTCACTTCGTTTACTTCGACGCGGGCGAAATCCCGGTCGTTCTTGGACTTTCGACGCTCGCGATGAAGGGCTCGAAGTCGGCGGGCGACCGTCAAGGACCGGGAAGCGGGTACGTCGCGTTCTGCGAAGGCGGGACGCTCGAAGGCCAACGCGGCAGCGCCAAAGCGCTCGATAAAGACGGCAAGGTTATCAAGACGTTCAAGGGCGACAGCGGCCAACGCGATCACCAACGCAACTTCGTCGAAGCCGTTTTGGCGCAAGACCCGACGATGCTCAACGCCGAAGTTGAAATCGGGAAGGCGACGAGCGAATGGTGCAACTTGGCGAACATCGCGTTCCGTTGCGGCAAGACGATGACCCGCGACGACGCGGCCCGCGTCGCCGAAGCCGGAGCGAGCGCCGGGAAACCTTGGCAAGACATTTTGGCGAGCGCCGAAAAGACGCTCCGCACGAACGGTATTTCGATGATCGATTCGGAAATCAAAGTCAGCCCGACGATGACGTTCGACGGCGACAAATGCCAATTCGTCGGCGAAATGGCGGAAATGGGCAACTCGTTCCTCAAACGCGAGTACCGCGCGCCGTTCGTCGTTCCGGAGATTGTCTGATTTTCGAGCGAATTTAATGAAAATCAAAGCGTCGCTTTTTGACGGCGGCGCTTCTTAACGCGCTCTTTAACGTCGAAGACGGAGCGAAACCGAACGGGTCGCGGCGAAACGGCTCGTTCGGGCCTTTCGCGCTTCGGCGTCGGGGGGCGTTTTCTTGCGTCGTCGAAAAGGAGCCGCCTCCGAACCGGCGTTTGCGGTTAAGCGGAACGTCGAATCGACCGAACGCGTCGAAAACGGAACGTTGGAACGAACGCGACGAAAACGGAACGCCGACCCGGCTGAACGCGTCGAGAGCGGGAACCCGAACCCGGGGCGTCGACTTCTTGCCGCCGAGAAAAAAGACGACGGCGGCGATTGAGAAAAATAGGGAAGCGGCGTCGAAATTGGCCGCGCCCAAACCGGCGTAAAGGACGGCGGCGAACGCTCGGCGTCGGGTTGGAAAAGGAACGTCGAGCGTTTGCGGAGCGCGTCGAAAGCGGAATGTTAAGCCGCAAAATCGTTCTAATCGTTAAAACCGTCGAGTTTTTCTTGAAGAATTTTCGTTTTCATCGGGCGGTTCGGAAGTTCGCGAACGTACCGCGGGACGGCGTAACCGGGGAGCCGCTCGCCGAGTTGGCGGACGATTTCGAGTCCGCGTTCCGTCGAAACTTCGAACGCCGCCGCGCCTTGCGTTCGGTCGAGCTGATGCAGGTAATAGGGCAAAACGCCGACGTCGATCAACTTTTCGAAGAGGGCGGCGAGCGCGTCGACGGAATCGTTAACGCCTTGAAGAAGAACGGTTTGCGACGTTAAAACGTACCCGCGTCGCCGGAGCGAAAGAAGGGCGCGTTCGACCTGCGAATCGATTTCGTTGGCCGAATCGACGTGCAGCGTTAGATGCAAAACGAGCGGGAGACGCGATTCGGCGGCGGGGCCGGACGCGACGAACTCGTCGGCGTTCGGGAAGTCGTCGCCGATTCGACCCGGACACAAAACGGGAACGCGGGAATGAAAACGGACCCTCTTAACACTTTCGATTGTTCTGATATAATGGAGGAGCGTTCTTAGTTCGGCGTCGTCGAGGGTCAACGGGTCGCCCCCGCTGAAAATCAGCTCTGAGATCGACGCGTCGGCGCGAACGCCCGCGAAAATCCGGTCGAAATAAGCGCGAGCGTCGTCGGCGACGTCGGTTCCGTCGACGGCGTTCGATTCCGTCGTCGGCGACGCGGCGAGTGAACGGTCCGAACCGCCGCTCGGAGAATCGTCAAAACCGGCGCGATCGTCCGTCGGAAGCGGGAAGAGCGCCCGATTTTTCGGAAAATGACGGCGAAAACAGAAGCGGCAACGCGCCGCGCAAGCGTTCGTCGTCAGCGCAAGAACGCGTCCGGCGTATTTTTGCAGCAGGCAAGGCGCGTCCGGGTAGGCGAGTTCGCCCTGTTCGCAAAGCGGGTCGGTTTCGAATCCCGGAACGACGTCGAGTTCGTTCGAACGCGGCAAAAACTGCCTTAAAAGCGGGTCGTCCGGGTCGCCCTTGCGAATGCGAGAGAGCGCCGATTCCGGAAAAAGGAACGGAAAAGCGCGCGCCGCTTCCCGAGCGTCTTTCGCGAAGTCGTCCGGGAGTTCCAAACGTCGGCAAAATTCGTCGACGTCGACGATGAAACGCGTTTTTAACGTTTTTTCCAACGCGGAAAGCGAACGGCGTTCGTAAAAATCGGAAACGGCGGCCTGCATAACGGCGAAACTCCGGCGAAAATGAAAGAAAATAGAAAAACGTTCGAAATCTTTCGTTTTCAAACGACTTGAAAACGTCGGGGAAAGAGCGTCGGCGACGCGTCGAAAAACGCCCGTTTTGAAACGCTCGACCCAAAATTGAAAACAGCGAAATCAAATGATTTTGAAACAATAATTTCCAATCGACTCCATCGAAACGAAGGAAAACCCAATGCCATCTTACAACACCAGCGAATTTCGTAAAGGCCTGAAAGTCCAAATTGACGGAAATCCGTTCATTATGGTCGAATGCCAATTTGTCAAACCGGGGAAAGGTCAAGCGCTCTACAAGTGCAAACTCCGCGACCTGAACCGCGGCACGATCCTCGAACGCACGTACAAAAACGGCGATTCGCTCGAAGGCGCCGACATTCACGAAGCGGACGTCTCCTTCCTTTACGAAATGGGCGGCACGTACTTCTTTATGGAACAAGAAACGTTCGAACAATACGAACTCCAAAAGGACGCGCTCGACGACGCTTGGAAGTACCTCCTTCCGGAAATGCCGTGCAAAATGCTCCTTTACAACAACAACCCGATCGGGATCACCCCGCCGAACCACGTTATTCTGAAGGTCGAGTACACCGAACCGGCCGTCCGCGGCAACACCGCGACGAACGTTACGAAACCGGCGAAGCTCGAAACCGGCGCCGAAATCATCGTCCCGAACTTCGTTGAAACCGGCGAAGTCATCAAGGTCGACACGCGCACGAACGAATACGTCGAACGCGTTAAGTAATTTGACGGCGAGACATTTCGTCGAAACCGGCGAGTTGTTAAGGTCGGCGCCCGCGCGAACGTCGAACGCGTTAAACGTTCGACGCTTAATAACTTGCGTCGACGTAAAAAAACGAGGCGACGAGGCGGCTCCCGTTTTCGCGTCTCGTTTTTTTATTGCGAGCGCCGAAAATTAGCGAGAATTTTGGAGAAAATTTTCGCTTTGACGTCGCGTTGGCGACGCGAACGGCGTAAAACGTTAAAAAGGGCGTCGCGACTCTTTTTGAAAACGTGAAAAACGCAACGTTAAATATCAAGGACGACGTAACGGCGGCGAGGAATGAAAATCGGCGCTGAAATTAAGGAATCAAACGATGAGCGCGAAAGATTCGATTCGTTATTTAGTTTTCGACATTGAGAGCGTCGCCGATCCGGCGTTGATCGCCGCGACGCGAACGAATTTTGAAACGGAGCCGACGCAAGCGCTCCGCGAATATCGCGACGAGTTGAGGGAAAAGAAGGGAAGCGACTTCATTCCGCATACGTTCCAAGTTCCAATTTCGTTGGCGTTAGGAAAGGTGCGCGACGACTTTTCGCTCGCCGACATAACCGTTCTGCGCGTCGAAGACGGCGGTCCGCGAAAGATTTGCGAACGTTTTTGGGACGGTTGGCGCTATTACGACCGACCGACGTTCGTTACCTTCAACGGGCGCGGGTTCGACGTGCCGCTGATGGAGCTGACGGCGTTTCGGTACGGAATTCCGATTCCGGAGTGGTTCGCGGTCGACAAGCGCAGTTTCGATCAGCCGCGCAACCGGTACGGCTCGGCGCACCTCGATTTATACGACTTTTTGACGAATTTCGGCGCGACGCAGTTCGTTTCCGGTTTGAACGTCGCGGCGAAAATTTTGCGCAAACCGGGTAAAATCGGAACTAAGGGCGATATGGTGCAAGATATGTTCGACGCCGGCGAGTTGGACGAGATTCACCGATATTGCCGTTGCGACGTCTTGGACGCGTATTTCGTTTTTCTGCGAACGCAGGTTCTTTGCGGTCGAATAACGCCGGAGCGCGAAGCGGAACTGGTCGACGAAACGCGCCGTTTCTTGGAGGACGAATCCGCTAACGAACCGATTTACGCGACTTATCTCGACGCTTGGGACTCGGCGGACTCGTATTTCGCCGAAAACGACGTCGTCGCCGAACGCGTCGAGGCGGCGAAACGAAACCGCGTTTGAAAAGTTTGAAAAAAGCGTCGATTTTGAAAAAATCAAAAGACGGTCGGTTGGCGGCGGTCGGAATATAAGGGCGACGAAATGAGCGAAACAACGGGGAAAAAAACGACGATTTTGGCGCTCGATTTGGGCGGGTCGAAAATGCTGTCGGCGTTGGTCGACGTTTTCGAATCGGCGGACGGCGGACGCGAAACTAAATTACGCGGCGTCGCAAGGCGTGCGTTAACGAAAGACGCCGGTCGCGACGGCGTTTGGGCGGCGATTCTCGACGCGACCGCCGAGACGTTCGAAAAAACCGGCGAAAGTTGGGACGCCGTCGCGTCGATCGGCGCGACGATTCCGGGCGTCGCCGACCCGAAGCGCGGTTACTGGGTTTACGCGCCCTTTTCCGGAATCGCCGATTTCCCGTTGGCCGACGAGTTACGCGCGCGGTTCGGGAAACCGGTGTTCGCCGACAACGACGTCAACGCTTGCGCTTGGGCGGAGAAAGTCTTCGGCGCGTGTCAAGGCGTCGACAATTTCGTGTGGATAACGATCAGCAACGGGATCGGCGGCGGCCTCGTTCTCGACGGAAAGGTTTACGCGGGCAAGTTTTCCGGCGCGGCGGAGATCGGGCACTTCAACGTCGTCGAGGACGGCGGCGCCCTGTGCGGTTGCGGGAATCGCGGCTGTCTCGAAGCGACGGCGGCGGGCCCCGGAATCGCGCGGCGGTACCGCGAGTCGGTCGCTAAAATTGCCGAAAGCGCTCAAAACGCCGAACGCGCCGAAAACGTTGGAAACGGCGGGGAAGACGACGAGGCGTCGCCCGCGTTGCGCGACGCTTGGTTGCGTTACTTGGCGTCAAACAAGAAAAGCGTCGACGCAAAAGCGGAGGTCGAAGCGGCGCAACGCGCGACCGCGGCGGACGTCGCCGACGAAGCGCGGCGCGGCAACCCGATTGCCGTCAACGTTTACGACGATACCGGACGATACGTCGGACGGGCGGCGTCGTATGCGGCGAACCTAGTCAACCCGGAAAAGATCGTGATCGGCGGCGGCGTCGCCGGTTCGTTCGACCTCTTTTACCCGGCGCTTTGGGAAACGTTCGAGCGTTGCCTCTTTAAAGCGACGAATAAGACGCTAACGATTGAAAAAACGGGACTTGGGTACGAGGCCGGGCTGATGGGCGCGGCGTCGCTGGCATTCGCGCCGTATTGTTGACGCGGCGTCGCTCCGGCGTTGAACGATCGTTAAGCGTCGGAAGGGCGTTTGATTCGTTAATCGTTAATTAAGAGCGTTTCCGTTAAACGTCGGACGTTAAAACGCGGTCGGGGCCGTCGGTCGGCGCAACCGACCTTAAAGGAACGAGTTGCGAAGGAGTTGGGACGATGAGCGCGGCGAATTTTGCGATTTTAGAAACGCCGAACGCGCCGGAAGAGAAAGTCGCGTCGCAAGCGGACGAGCCGTCGGCGCCGGTCGTTATTCTCGCCGACGGCGAATTTCCGCAAAGCGCGGCGGCGCAACGCTTTATCGTCGACGCTCCGACGTTGGTTTGTTGCGACGGCGCGGCGGAAAAGGCGGTCGCGTTCGGGCGCGAACCCGATTGGATCGTCGGCGACCTCGACTCGGTTCCAAAGGCGCTGAAGGAGCGGTTTCGCGACCGGCTCGTTCGCGTCGCGGAGCAAGAGACGAACGATCTCGACAAAGCGTTCCGATTTTGCGTCGAGCGCGGTTGGACGGAACTTGCAATTCTCGGCGCGACGGGACTTAGAGCCGATCACGCGCTCGGGAATATTTCGCGTTTGGCCGACTTTGCCCGCGTCGCGCCGTCGATTCGGCTGATCGACGACTTCGGCGTTTTTCGGGTCGCGCTGGAAAGCGGAACGTTCGCGTCGCGTCCGGGCGAGCAAATTTCGATTTTTAGTTTCGACCCGACGCAAGCGATTACGTCGCAAGGGTTAAAGTATCCGCTGAACCGTTTAAAACTGCCGCGCTGGTCGACCGCGACGCTGAACGAAGCGCTCGGCGAGTCGTTTTCGCTTGAATTTGACGCGACGTCGCCGCTTCTTCTCTTCTTTGCGAACGAACTTAAAGAGCGTTCTTGCGAAATTTGCGCCGACTAACGATTAAGAGGCGGTTTCCCGAGCGCGCGCCGCGTTTTTTGCGTTTCGCGTCTCGGAGGGGGGCTTGACCGGTTTGCGGCGTCGCGATAAAATAGAGAATGTTTTTTTGCGGTTTGGCGGGCCGTCGTCCTTGCTTTCCGTCGCGAGCGGGAAGAGCGCCGGCGACCGAAAGACGACGCTGAAAGATAGAGAACGCTAAAAAACGTCGGAAACGACGTTTAACGGCAAAAACGCCCCTTTTTACGGAGCGACGCAAGTAAGACGCGTCGAATCTTTTTAATGACGACGTTATCTTGGAAACAAAACGAGAAACAGGAACGTCAACGGTTGCAAGTTAATAAAACGCGCGGTTTTACGTTGGTCGAGTTGTTGGTTGTTATCGCGATTATCGGAATTTTAATCGGTCTCCTTCTCCCGGCGGTGCAGGCGGCTCGCGAGGCGGCGCGGCGAATGCAATGCCTCAACTCGCTCAAACAGGTCGGAATCGCGACGCATAACTTTCACGACGTGCAAGGGCGGCTTCCCGAAGGCGGCGTCGCGGAAATTTACGGCGTCCCGGGGCACAAGGGCGGTTATTATAGCGGGCGAATTTTCCTCCTGCCGCACCTCGAACAGACCGCCCGGTACGACGCGTTTATGTCCGATATGCGGAACAAAAATATCGAAGGGTTCGCCGGAGTTATCGTCGGGCGCCCCGCTTGGAACGACGGGAACATTAGTTTTATGACGTGTCCGTCCGACCCGAACGCCGACGGAAAGCCCGCCGATTGGCCGGTTGCGTCGCGTCTGAGCTTCTCGTTCTGTTACGGCGACGCCGCGATTCCCGACGCCGACGGAGGCGGAAAGTTTGAGTCGACTAACCGCCGCGGTCTCTTCCGCAACGGCGCCGCCAAACGCTTGAACGACTGCCTCGACGGGACGAGCGCGACGCTCCTCGGCGCCGAAAGTTGCATCGCGTCGAACTTTAACGAACCGCTCGTCAAGGGCGGCGTCGTCGAAGTCGCGGAAATCGCCGTCGACGGAAGCGTCAGACCGAGCGTCTGCTTGGAGCGCGGTTTCGACGCGAACGACCGAAAACGCCTCTCCGGAACGACGCGTTACTTGCGCAATAACTTCTTTTACGACGGGGTGTTGGCGCACTCCGGCATGCTCGCGAACCTCCCGCCGAACTCGCCGATTTGCTATTCCGGCGGCGCGATCGTCGGCGGCGCGTCGAGTTATCACTCGGGCGGCGTCAACGCGCTCTTCGCCGACGGTTCCGCGCGGTTCGTTTCGGAAACGGTCGACTGCGGCGATCCGGCGGCGCTCGAAAAAACGTCCGGCGCGAGCCCTTACGGCGTTTGGGGCGCGATGGCGACGCCCGACGGCGGGGAATCGAAAACGCTGTAAAGCGCGAAGCGGCGGCGGTTACGTTCAATGAAAAAACGAGAGTTAAACGACGGTAATGAAATTAGACGGCGCGAACTTACCGCGTCGGCGACGAAAAATAAGACGCGCCGTCGAAATTAGAAAACGCGAATTGAACGTCGGAAAATAGCGAAAAAACGAAAGAGGTAAAATATGGGGAGCGCCGGTAAGTTTTCGCCCGTCGGTTGGGCCCGCGAACTCGGGTTTTGGTTGCGCAACGCGCGGTATCACAGCTTTTTACAGAGCGCGGCGCCGGCGATTTTAGCGGCGTGCTGGGTCGCGGGAACGCCCGATTTCGATTGGCTTTTGGCGCTTTTAGCGGTCGTCGGCGTTTTTTGGGCGCATATGGGCGCGAACTTGCTCGACGATTACTTCGATTATCGTTGCGGAACGGTGAAAGCGCGACGCGAAATGGAGGACGGCGGAATGCGCGCTCGGTCGTTGAAATGCCGTTATTTAGACGACGGTCGAACGACGACGAAGCGGCTCCTCGCGGCGGGGCTCTTTTTCTGCGCGTTGGCCGCGGCGGCGGGGGCGGTTATTCTGCTCCGACGCGGGGCGCCGATCCTGATTTTTGCGGGCGTCGGGGCGTTTTTGGCGTTCTTTTACTCCGCGCCGCCGTTGCGTTTAAGTTTCCGCGGACTCGGCGAAGCGTCGGTCGGCGCGCTGTTCGGCCCGACGACGATGTTAGGCGTCGCTTACTCCGCTTGCGGGCGTTTCGACGCGGCGACGGCGGCGATTTCCGTTCCGATGGGGCTTCTTGTCGCGAATATCCTTTACGCGCACTCGATTCTCGACTTGGAGCCGGACTTGCGCGCCGGGAAAAAAACGTTCGCGGCGCTTCTTGGAACGAAAGGGCGAGCGGTCGCGTTTTGCGGCGTCTTGGTCGCGGCGATTTACCTGTCGGTCGTCGGAGCGGTCGCGTTCGAAGTCCTTCCGGCGTCGACGCTTATCGTCTTTGCGACGCTTCCGTTAGGCTGGGGGTACTTCCGAGCGATGCGCCTTTACGCGGTCGATCCGGAGCGCAAAGTCGAGCGGCTTTGGTGGTTCGGCCCGATGGAATATTGGGACGTTTATTTGCAAAAGAACGTCGATTGGTTCATGATTCGTTGGTATTTGTCGCGAAATTTAACGATCGCGTTCGCGCTTTGCCTCTTGGCGGCGTTGGCGTTCGAGCGCTTCGTCGGCTAACGGCGTTAAAGTTTGCGCGGTTTCGCTGTTTTGACGCTGTTCGCGGCGTTGTTTGGTTGTTTTAATTTGGTTAGTCGTTGTTAACTTTGGGGCTTTCGCGGCGATTGGAAGTCGTCGACTTTTCGCCGCGACCGTTTCCGTTTTCGGTTCCTAAGATGTCGATATTAAAGCGTTTCGTTCAGCATTTGTCCTTTGTCCGTTGGTTCTTCCGCGTTCGCGTGTTGGGGCGTCGCGAGCCGCTGCAGTCGGTGATTTTCATCACGAACCGCTGTAATTTGCGCTGTAAACACTGCAACGTCGTCGAGGAGCGCGACTGCACGACGAAAAGTTGGGCGCAAATCGAGGAAGAACTGAAAAAGTGCCGAGCGATGGGCTCGCGTTTCGTCGACTTCGAGGGCGGCGAGCCGTTCATTTGGCGCGACGGCGACAAAACGATCGACGATTTATGCGTTTTGGCGAAGAAGCTCGGCTTCTTTTCGACGACGATCACGACGAACGCGCAGATTCCGTTCGACGCGCCGAACGCCGACCTGATTTGGGTAAGTCTCGACGGAATTGGCGCTTATCACGACGCGGTGCGGGGCCCGGGCGCGTTCGAGCGTTTGGAGCGGAACGTCGCGGCGTCGACGCATCCGTTTTTGAACGCGAATATGGCGATCAACCGCTTGAATTACGAGTCGGTCGAGGAAGTCGTCCGTTACGTAACGGAAAGCCCGCGCTTTAAGTACTTATCGGTCAACTTTCACACGCCGTACCCGGGCACGGAAGACCTTGCGCTCGACTGGGAAACGCGTTGCGCGGTGATCGACAAACTCTTGGAGCTGCGCAAAAAGGGCGCTCCGCTGATGAATTCGGCGCGCGGCATTCGCAAGTTAAAGGACATGAACTTTACGAAGCGCTGTTGGATTTCGAACTTCGTCTCGGTCGACGGCGTTTTCCATAAAGCGTGTTTGGGCGAAGAGTTAGGCCTGTGCGACCGCTGCGGTTTCGGCATGGCGACCGAGATGACCGGCGTTTACTCGCTCCACCCGGAGACGGTGATGGCGGGCCTCCGCGCCAGAATGTAACCGACGTTTGCGATAAAACGTTTGGCTATCTCGGCGCCGTCGATTCTCGTTTGGCGGCGCTTTTCCCAACGACGTTCGCTTAAAGTCGTTGGGATTTTATGAAGAAGTTAGTTTGGCCTTAGGTGTTAGGCTTCCTTAATAAAAAAAAGAAAAAATTTTCGTCGATTTGAAGAAATTTGCTTGACAAGCGGGAGCGCCGTCTGGTATACTAAGAAAGGCGTCGGTTTTTGACGTAAAAGCGGTCTCCGGCGCTTTTTTCTGTCGACGTGTTTTTTTTCGCGTCGCTCAATCTTCACTTTGGCGCGTCGTTTGACGCAAATGAAGGGATTAGGATGGCACAATTTGTTAAAATGGGGGGGGGGGGCAAAACAAACGTTTTGGCTTTACCCTGGTAGAACTTCTTGTCGTTATTGCGATCATCGGGATCTTGATCGGTTTGCTTCTGCCCGCCGTTCAAGCGGCTCGCGAAGCCGCGCGACGTATGCAATGCACGAGCCAAATGAAGCAACTTGCGCTCGCAATGCATAATTACGAGTCCGCGAACGGTTGTTTTCCCGCCGGCGTTCTTTACTCAGAAACCTTGGAAGGCGCGCCTATTCAAAACGTTTGGTCCGATTGCGGCGCCGAAAAAAGAACGTGTCGCGGTTGGACCGGCGCGATTACTTGGGAAGCGCCGATTCTGCCGTATTTAGAGTCGGTCGCCCTCTTCGAACAAATCGATTTCTCTTGCGCCGCTTACGTTGAGCGCGAGGTCGGAACCGGCGAACCGGCGGTCGGCTCCGCTCGAAGCGGGAGCGAAAGGAACAAAGAGGCGTCTAAGAGCGCTCCGACCGCGTTCCATTGTCCAAGCGCCGAAAAATCGGACGTTCCGTTGGGCGAATATAAAGATTACGCCGCCGCGGGCGGAACGTGCGGACGCGTTTACGCCAACAAATCTAATACTTGGAATCTCGGAGATTACTCTCATACTTATCCGAGCCGCGTAAAAACGCGAAACGCTATCTTGTCGCAGAACAGCTGGAACGCTTTCAGCGATATTAAAGACGGCGCTTCGAACACGTTTTTGCTCCTTGAAGCGACCGGCGTCGTCGAGATGGAAGAAAGTTACTCGGCCGGCGGCGCTCCGGCGACCTATTTTTTCAATCCGTTCCTCTGGAATAACGAGTGGGACGCCGGGTTCGTTATGTGTTGCCCGGACTACGCGAACTATATGCCCAACGCTTTTACGCCTTATCCTTGGGAACAAAGCCGAGTCGCTCGTTCCGGACACGCGGGCGGCGTCAACGCGGCGATGGGCGACGGTTCCGTTCGTTTCGTCGCCGACACGATCAACGGCGACGCGTATTGCTCGACGTATACTAAGTCGGGCGGCGAAACGTTTTCGCTTGACTGAGTCGTCGCGTCGTTTAAAATCGAACGAACGGAGAAAAGAAAGGAAGGCGAAGATGAAAAAGGTAACGCGCGCCGTCCGTTGGGGCGCCCTTGGCGTTCTGGCGCTCGCGACGGTCGGATGCGGAAACAAGGTGAAAACCTACGAGATTGAAGGAACGCTCCTTTACGACGGTCGTCCGGTTCCGGCGGTCGACGTTACGTTTGCCGGCGCAGACGGAAGTCGCGGCGGTTCGGCGCTTACGAACGCCGAAGGAAAATTTAAAATGCGGTTCGCGCGTGGCGTCGAAGGGATTCCGAAGGGGACGTACAAAGTCTGCGTCTCTTCAAAAGGCGAAATGGCGCCGAGCGAAGAGCGGGATTCGTTGCCCGATATCGACGCGGCGTTGGAACGTTATTCTTTTAAAAACACGCCGCTTACGTATCAAGTCGAGAAGACGGATAAGGACGTAAAATTCGAACTTTCGCTCGAATAATAACGCGCCGTGAAACGAGCAAACTCGCGAGGAGTCGGACAGCGGCGCCGTGTCGCGTTCGACTCCTTGTCGGCGATGCGACAATTTTAAAGTAAGGAGTTAAAAGATGGGGATAACGCGAATTTGCGGAACGGCGGCGCTTGCGCTTGCGGCGCTAGTTTCCGCGTCGACCTTTGCGCGAGAGCGCGACGGCGACGAAGAGACGAAAAAGGCGGAGCAAACGTTGCGCGTCGCTTTTTTTAACGTCGAGTTTGGCGAACGAGCGACGCCGACCGCGATCGGCGAAATGTTCAAAGAATACGCGCCGGACGTCGTCGGTTTTAACGAAGTTCCGGGCGGCGACTGGACGGCTCGCGTCGGCGCCGCGTTGGGGTATCGATACTATTATACCGGTAAAATCTCGTCGGCCAACAACTTCGACAAATACAAATCGATCCTTAGTCGGTATCCGATTTCCGATTTCCGCGAGATCGAGTTGAACGCCGAAGGCGGTTGGAACCCGGCGTCGGCGGTCGGCGCGACGATCGACGTCGACGGACGCAAAGTCTCAATTTACTCGACGCACCTTTGCTTTAACGTCGCGGCGGACGACCACGCGAAACGCCTTGTCGACGCGCTTGAAGCGAGCGACGCGAACGATTTAATTATCGTCGGCGGCGATTTCAACTGCAAAACGGAACATACGTCCGGCGTTAAACACTTTTTTGACAAGGGATATAAAAATATTTGGCTGGAGCTTGGAATCGAAACGGAAGACCGATTTACTTATAGCGCGATTAATCCCAAAGACCGCGACCTTGGCGTTATCGACCAAATCGTTTTTCGGGGCGACGCGCGGGCGACCGACGGCGGAATGATCGAGCTTTACCCGGCTCTTTCCGATCATAAGCCTATCTGGCTTGAAATCAAATTCTAAACGGCGATATTGCGAATGTTAAGTTTGTTTGGACGACGCGGGGACAAGGACGCTAATTGACGCCGCATCGTGAAGCGCAAACGTTGTTGAACGTCGCGTTGGCGGCGCGAAAACTTGACGTTTTTTAACGAGAGAAAAGGAAAGAAAGGAAAGAGATATGAACGACGACGCGGCGTCGAAAGACGTAAAACCAAACGGCGCAAGTCTTGCCTGCGTTGATGTTGCAAATGGAGACGAAGCGAAGGAAAAAACGCCGACGCCGCCGAAACCGGCGCGCCTCGTTTCGCTCGACGCGTTGCGGGGGTTCGACATTTTCCTTCTTTTTGCGTTCGACGATATTGCGAGCGCTTTCCGCGAGGGGCCGGGCCCGATTTTTACGGAGCAAACCGATTTTTGGCAAGCGTTTTGGCGACCGTTTGACTTTTTGATCGACGTTCCGGCTTGGGCGGAGAAGTCGCGCGCTTTCTCGGAAGCGTTCCTAAACCAAGCGCGACATATGGGTTGGAACGAGGGCTTTTCGATTCTTGACTTAGTGATGCCGTTGTTCCTCTTTATGGCGGGCGCGGCGATTCCGTTCGCGTTGGCGCGCTACTTGACGTCGGACGGGCGCAAGCGTTCGGCGGCGCTTTGGATTCGGATTTTACGTCGTGTCGCCGTTCTTTGGATTTTCGGTATGTGCGCGCAGGGCAACCTTTTAGATTTGGTTCCGGGGGACGTAAAGCTCTATTCGAACACGTTGCAGGCGATCGCGACCGGCTACCTATTCTCTTGCGTCGCTTACCTTTACCTGCCGCGACGCGGTCGGTGGGCGCTCTTCGGCGGCTTGTTGGCGAGTTTCTGGGCGTTGAACGCGTTTTGCACGTTAAACGGTTGCGGCGGAGGGTCTTACGATCCGAACGGCAACTTGGCTTACGAAGTCGACCGACTGATTTTGGGGCGTTTCCGGAACTGCGCAAGCGTCGGGCCGGACGGCGCGGTCGTTTTTAACCCGGGTTATTATTACACTTGGATTATTAGTTCGTTGACGTTTACGGCGACGACGCTTTCCGGTGTCTTCGCCGGCGAGTTCTTGCGTCGGACGCGCGACCGACTCGGCGCGATTTCGGAAGACGACGTTAAATTCCGACGCCGTATCGAGTTGCGAGCGGTCGCGACGTTGGCGATTTCCGGCGTCGTTAGCGTCGTTTTGGGTCGAGCGTGGGGCGCGCTTCCGGAGGGGAGCGTCGGCTATTGCCCGATCGTGAAGTATATTTGGACGCCGACGATGACGCTGTACGCGTCGGGGCTGAGTTTGCTTCTGCTGTCGTTCTTTTATTGGGCGTTCGACGTGATGCAAACCCGTATTTTGCGCACGTTTCTTCTGGTTTTCGGCGCGAACGCGATCGCGGCGTATATGCTTTCGCATCTCTTGCGATACGACGAGTTAGCGGGTTGGCTTCTTCACGGGACGGAGCAATACGTCGGCGTCTGGTACGGAACGCTGACGCATGTCGCGGGCGTCGCGTTGATTTGGCTCTTCCTGTGGGACTTCTGGCGGCGCGGCAAGTTCCTTCGCGTCTGACGTTCGCCGTTCGATTTTTCCCCTAACCGTCCTTTGCAAAGCGCCGTCGAGTCCGTTCGACGGCGTTTTGGGGTCGGCGCGGTTCGGCCGGGACGTCCGGCGTCCCGGGGCGGGCTCTTTTCGCGGAAAAAACGGCGGCGCGTCCTTGCGTTGGCGCAAAATTTGCCGTATAATAGCGTTTTACCGGGTGGTTTCGGCGTCCTCGGAGCGGTTCCGAGCGGCGGCGATTCGAAAATCGAACGGAAACGAAGCGCAAAATGGCGGCGAAAAAAGAGGCGAAGGCGAAGGAAGCGAACACGGCGAACATCGGGTTCGAGGACAAAATTTGGGCGGCGGCGTGCATTCTGCGCGGCAATCTGGACGCGTCGGAGTACAAGCACGTCGTGCTGGGGCTGATCTTCCTGAAATACGTTTCGGACCGTTTCGAAGCGCGGCGCGCGGAGATTCTCGCCGACCCGGAACTCGGGGAGGATTTTGCCGACGACCGCGACGAGTACGAGGCGGAAAACGTCTTTTGGGTTCCGGAAGTCGCGCGTTGGCAAGCGGTTGCGTCGGCGGCGCGGACGCCGGAGATCGGCGCGACGATCGACGCCGCGATGCGCGAAATCGAACGGGAAAACGACGCGTTGAAGGGCGTCCTGCCGAAAAACTTCGCGCGACCGGAGCTCGACAAGCGGCGTCTCGGCGACGTCGTCGACCTCTTCACGAACGTTCAAGTCGGCGGCGCGGGCGAATCTAAAGACTTGCTTGGTCGCGTTTACGAGTACTGCTTGGCGAAGTTCGCGGAGCAGGAGGGGAAACGGGCGGGCGAATTTTACACGCCGTCGAGCGTTGTTCGGGCGCTGGTCGAAATCTTGCGACCGTTCAAGGGCCGCGTGTACGACCCTTGCTGCGGATCGGGCGGGATGTTTGTTTAGTCGTCGAAATTCGTCGAGGCGCACGGCGGTAAGTTAAACGATATTTCGGTTTACGGTCAGGAGTCGAACCCGACGACGTGGAAGATGGCGCGGATGAATTTGGCGATTCGCGGGATCGAGGCCGACCTCGGCGCCGCCAACGCGGACACGTTTTACGACGATTTGCACCCGCGTTTGAAGGCCGATTTCGCGATGGCGAACCCGCCGTTCAACCTTTCGAACTGGGGCGCGGAGGCGTTAAAGGACGACGTGCGCTGGACTTACGGCTTGCCGCCGACCGGAAACGCGAACTTCGCTTGGTTGCAGCACATCGCGTCGCATTTGAACCCGAGCGGCGGGCGCGCGGGCGTCGTGTTGGCGAACGGCTCCTTGTCGTCGCAGACGGGGGGCGAGGGCGAAATCCGGCGCAAGATGGTCGAGGCGGACTTAGTCGAGTGCGTCGTTTCGCTGCCGAGCCAACTCTTTTATTCGACGCAAATCCCGGCGTCGCTTTGGTTTCTGGCGCGCAAAAAGAAGCGGCCCGGGACGACGCTCTTCATCGACGCTCGCAACATGGGGACGATGGTAACGCGCAATTCGAAACAGCTGACGGACGCGGAGATCGCGAAGTTAGGCGAGACTTACGAAGCGTACGCCGCCGGAACGTTAGAAGACGTCAAGGGTTACGTCGCGACGGTCGAGACGGCGCAAATCGCGGCGCAGGACTATATTTTGACGCCGGGGCGTTACGTCGGCGTCGAGGAGCGCGAAGCGGACGCGGAGCCGTTCGAGGACAAGATGGCGCGCCTAACCGCCGAACTCTCGGAACTTTTCGCAAAATCCCGCGAACTTGAAACGACGATTAAAAAGAACTTGGGGACGCTGGGATTCGAGCTGTGAATATAGGCGTTGCGAAAAAACAAGTTAGGTAAAGCGATGAAAAAATGGCCAATATACAAAGCGGAAGAATTTTGTTTTAAAGTTACCGATGGAACTCACGATTCTCCTAAGCCGCAGTTAGAAGGAAGAAGATTAATCACTTCTAAACACCTTAAGGGGAATTATATAGATTTCGACTCTGCCAAGCTGATTAGCGAAGCTGATTATCAAAAGGTGATTGCAAGAAGTAAGGTTGACCAATGGGATATTTTGTTTAGTATGATTGGTACAATTGGAAACATTTATTTAGAAAGAAATCCAATTGCCGAGTATGCGTGTAAAAACGTCGGAATCTTTAAATTTAATGGCGATAAAGATAAAGCGTTGTGGATGTATTATTGGCTTAAATCGCCGCAAGTTCGGGATTATGTATATGCGCAATTAAGGGGATCGACGCAAGCATATTTACCGCTTGGCGGATTACGAGAAATGCCAGTTGCTGTTCCGGCTATTGAAACGCAACGCAAAATCGCGGCGATTCTCTCCGCATTGGACGATAAAATCGAACTCAACCGCCGTATAAACGAGAACTTATGCGCTACAATAGACGCGTTTTACTTATCGTTATTTGATAGTGAAATAGAAGATGCTACAATTGGAGACTATGCTCAAAAAATTTATAGCGGCGGTACTCCAAACACTTCGAACCTAAGTTTTTGGAATGGAAATTTAGGATGGTTTTCCTCGGGGGAAACACGTAACCGTTTTGTAATAAATACGGAAAAGACAATTACCCAGGCTGGGGTTGATAATTCGAGTACTAAACTCGCTCGCAAATACGACATTGTTATTGCGTCGGCTGGTCAAGGTTTTACGCGTGGGCAAACTTCAATGTTGTTACTTGATACTTATGTTAATCAGTCCGTGATTGTAATTCATACGGATAGACGAATGAGTCCATATTTGTTTTGGAGCTTAGGAAAACGATACAATGAACTTCGCGCAGTTTCTGATTCTAATAGTATCCGAGGTAGTTTAACAACTAAAATGATAGCGGCTTTTAAGATACCCAAAGGTAATGACAAGCGGCTGGAAAAGTTTTCAAATTATACGTGGCCTATTATCGCAAAAATCGAAAACAACCTTTGTGAAAATAACAAACTCATAGCAATGCGCGACGCGTTGCTTCCGCGGCTAATGTCTGGCGAAATCGACGTTTCGGACGTTTCGCTTTGAAATGCGACGGCTCGACGCGGGGAGCGGCGCGTCGGGGCGATCGGGGGTTCCGCTCGCGAAATCGTTCGACGTAAATTAAGGAATAACGCGAGATGAAGCTCGAACATTACGACGAAAATTGTTTCGAAAACGGCGTTATGTCGCTTTTCAGGGAGGAGCTCGGGTACCAAACGCGACGCGGCGCCGAGGTCGAACGGGATTATCGCGAGCCGTTTTCCGAAGTCGAGCTTTGGCAAGCGTTGCGGCGCGTCAACCCAAGCCTTCCGGACGAGGCCCTCGACGACGCCGTTCGCAAGATTCGGCATATCGAAATCGGAACCTTAACTCAACGGAACAAAGAGTTTACCGACTACCTCCAAAACGGCGTCGAAGTCCGATATTTCGAACGCGGCGAGGAGCGCTACGCCCGGGCGTATCTGCTCGACTACCGCGATCCGGAGAATAACGAGTTCGTCGCCGTCAACCAGTGGAATTACGTCGAAAACGGGCTAACAAAACGTTTCGACGTCGTCGTTTACGTCAACGCGCTGCCCCTTGTCGTCGTCGAGTTGAAGTCGCCGGTTCGGGACGGCGTCGACGCAAGCTCCGCGTATCGGCAGTTGCGCAATTACATCGCCGACGCGCCTAACTTCTTCGTTTACAACGCTTTTTGCGTGATGAGCGATATGGTTCAGTCGAAAGTCGGGACGATTACCTCCCCCGAAACGCGCTTCGCCGAGTGGAAGTCCGAAAACGGCGAGCGCCGAAGCGGCGAAACGACGGGCTTTACGCCGTATTACGTCTTATTTCGCGGCCTTTTCGAGAAGCGCCGCTTCCTCGATCTCGTCAAGAACTTCGTTTGCTTCGCGTCCGACGGCCGCTCCGACGTCAAAATTTTGGCCGGTTACCACCAGTATTTCGCGGTCAAAAAAGCGGTCGAGTCGACGCGCCGCGCTCGCGAACTCGGCGACGGGAAGGGCGGCGTCTTTTGGCACACGCAAGGAAGCGGAAAGTCTTTCTCTATGACGTTTTACGCCAAAGCGATTCAAGACGCGCTCGACTCGCCGACCCTCGTCGTCCTCACCGACCGCAACGACTTGGACGACCAACTTTTCCTGCAGTTTACGAAATGTCGCGACTTTTTGCGTCAGACGCCGGAGCGCGCCGAAACGAAGGAGGGCCTGCGCGAACTTTTGGAAGGGCGAAAAGCGAACGGGATTTTCTTTTCGACGATTCATAAGTTCTTGCCGCCCAACGAGAAAGACGAAGCGAAACGCGCCGAATGGCTCGCCCGAATTAACGAGCCGCTAACCGAGCGACGCGACGTCGTCGTTATCGCCGACGAAGCGCACCGGAGCCAATACGGGTTGCGCGAAAAATTCGACAAAGAGAGCGGGAAAACGTCGTTCGGCGCCGCGCTCTTGATTCGTAAAGCGTTGCCGAACGCGGTTTACCTCGGCTTCACCGGAACGCCGATTTCCGCCGCCGACCGCGACACCCGGGAGGTTTTCGGCGATTACGTCGACGTCTACGATATGACGCAAGCGGTCGAAGACGGCGCGACGAAGCCGGTCTATTACGAGAGCCGCGTTATTAAACTCGGGCTAAACGCCGAGAATCTGCGACTTATCGACGAAGAATACGACAAGCTGGCGCAAAACGCCGAGTCGGAGGCGATCGAACGGAGCAAGCGCGAACTTTCCGGACTCGACGCCGTGTTGGGACACGACGCGACCGTCAACGCCCTTGTCGACGATATTTTGTCGCACTACGAAGGAAACCGCGCCAACCTCTTGACCGGCAAGGCGTTAATCGTCGCGTACAAACGGGAAATCGCGATGAAAATTTATCGCCGCATTCTCGAACTTCGGCCCGGTTGGGGGGAGAAGGTCGCCGTCGTGATGACCGGCTCGAACGACGACCCGGAGGATTGGAAGCCGATTATCGGCGATAAAAAGCGGAAAAACGAGCTGGCGCAACGCTTTAAGGACGACGCCGGGCCGCTGAAAATCGCGATCGTCGTCGATATGTGGCTGACCGGGTTCGACGTGCCGTCGCTGGCGACGATGTACGTTTATAAACCGATGAAGGGACACAACTTAATGCAGGCGATCGCCCGCGTCAACCGCGTTTTTCCGGAGAAGGAGGGCGGCCTCGTCGTCGACTACGTCGGGATCGCGTCGGCGTTGAAGGAGGCGATGAACGAGTACACCGAGCGCGACCGCGAGAATTACGGCGATTTAAACGTTGCGAAAACGGCGCTTGCGACGTTCCGCGCGAAGCTCGAAGTTTGTCGCGATCTGACGCATGGCTTCGATTATTCCGAGTTCGTCGACGGTTCCGACTTGACGCGCGGCAAAATTATCGCCGACGCGGTCGATTTCGCGCTGGCTAAGGACGCGTCGCAAGTCGGCCTCAAAGAAGAAGATCGGTTAAGTCGCGTCTTGGCGAAAGAGGCGCTGGCGATGAAAAAGGCGCTTTCCCTTTGCGCGTCGCTCGTTGAGGAGACGGAGCGTCGCGAGGCGGCGTTTTTCGAGGCGTTGCGGTCGGTTTTGGTTCGGTTCGCGACCGTCGGCGGCGCCGGAGGTAAGAAACTCGGGCTTTTCGAAATCAACGACCAAATCAACGAACTGTTGAAGCAAAGCCTTAAAAGCGAAGGAGTTGTAAACCTCTTCGCCGACGTTCGCGACGAGTTTTCGCTCTTTGACCCGGAGTTTATGGCCGAAATCGCGAAGATGAAGCGTCGGAATTTGGCCGTCGAGTTACTCAAACGCCTAATCGCCGAGCAAATCAAGGTTTACCGTCGGACGAACGTCGTTCAAGCGAAGAAATTTTCGGAGCTTTTTTCCGACGCGACGCGGCGTTACTTCGACGGCCTTCTTACCAACGAAGAGACGATCGCCGAGTTGCTGAACCTCGCGAAGGAGATCGTCGACGCGGCGGCCCGCGGCGAAGAAATGGGGCTAACTCCCGAAGAAAAGGCGTTTTACGACGCGCTCGCGCAACCGAAAGCGGTTCAAGATTTTTACGAGAACGAACAACTCGTCGCGTTGACGAAAGCGTTGACCGAGGAACTGCGACGCAACTTAACGATCGACTGGCGACGCAAGAAAAGCGCGCGGGCCGATATGCGTCGAATGGTAAAGCGTTTGCTGAAACGGTTTAAGTATCCGCCGGAAGAGGCCGCCGACGCGCTCGACGCCGTCTTGGCGCAGTGCGAAACTTGGGCCGACAACGTTTCGATCGCGTCCGACGCCGCGCAAAATTGACGCGGCGTCGCAACTTTGCGCCCTTCCAAACGTCGCGACAAGGCGAGGCGGTTTAAGGCGTTCAAGAAACGTCGGCGTCGCGGCGGGCGAGTTCTTCGGCGATTTTTTCGACGGCGAGTTCGATCGGCGAGTCGATGAAATCGGTCGCTTGGCGGAGCGTTTCCAATTCGGCGATTCGGCGGTTGCGCGACGCGGCGTCGAGGAACCAATCGGCGAGAATCGCGGCGGCTTCGTCGCTGCGGTCGTTCGGCGAAATGAACTCCGGGAAGAGCATCAGGGCGCGTTCGCGAGCGGTGTGTTCCGTTTGCTTGGCGAATTCGCCCTTCGGGTAAAACGGCGTTTCGCCCGGGACGCGGGAAATCGCCAGCAAGTTCGTCAGCGTGATGTATTTAACGCGTTTCAAAAATCGAAGCGCGAAATGTTGCGGTTTTCCGATGCGATAAAGGATTACCGTCGGCTTGCAGAGCGATAAAAGCTCGATCGAAACGGAGCCGGAAACCGCCAAGCAACACGTCGCCGCGCGCATCAACTCCGGCGTTTTGCCGACGTAAACCGGGTAATCGAGCCCGCGACGCTCCAACTCGGCGCGAACGACGGTCGCGTGTTCCTCTCGAAACGCCGCGACGACCGGGCGAACGTTCGGCGCCGCCGCGACGACTTTTTGCGCCGTCGTCAACAAGTCGGCAAGGTTCCCGGTTACTTCTTGGTTGCGCGAACCCGGTAAAATTGTTAAATATTGCGCGCCTTGACTCGGCGGAGCGGGGAACGGCGGCGCGACGGCGTTCGAAGCGGGGGAAGCGGCGCGAGTTTCGGGCGAGGCGGCGGACGGTTTGGCTGTCGCGACGGCGTTTTGGGCGTTAAAATCGGTTTTATCGGTCGAGTCGGCTAACGACGGCGCGGTCGAACGCCCGTTTTCGGCGCTTGCGAGGTCGGCTAAGAACGCCGCGTCGAGTTGCGGATTGCGCGTCGACTCGAAAAACGGGTGCCCGATGAGCGTCGAGCGGACGCCGTTTTCGCGGAACCAAGCGTCTTCGAACGCGAAACAGGAGAGAACGAGGTCGGTCAAGCGACGCATTTTCTTGACGCGCCATTGGGCCCAACCCCAAATTTGCGGCGGCATAAAGTAAACGACCGGGACGCCCGCCGCCTTCGCTTTTTTCGCGATCTTCCAGTTAAAACCGGGAAAATCGACAAGGATTACCGCGTCCGGGCGCTCGTCGCGGAAAATTTTGTCGGCGTTTTTCAAAATGCGAAGGAAATTCGGCAGGTTTGCGACGGCGCGCCCGATCCACATCACCGCGAATCGCGTCAAATCGACGCGAACGTCGCAGGAAGTCGCCGCCGTTTTCGGGCCCGCGTATCCGACGAAACGGGCGTTGGGGAAACGACGTTCGAGCGCTTCGACGAGCCGGGCCGCGTGCGCGTCGCCGCTTGGATCGCCGGCGGAAATAAAAAAGTAAGGCCGTCGCGGCGTTTCGGAAGGGGCGGCGGAAGCGTCGAAAGGAACGGAAGTCATTGGCGGGCGTCGCGTCGATTGAAAAAGGCGGGAAGGAAACGGAAACGAGGGGCGAAAACGCGTCGACGTTGTTCGAAGACGTTAGTTTAGGCTAAATAGTAAAATTGACGGGGGCGGTTTTGCGGGCGGCGTCGACTAACTCGGAGATTAGAATCGCGTTCAAAAATTCTTGCCGCTTCGTTTCCGCGTCTCGCCAAGCGCGGTCGAAGAGAGCGCGGGTCGCGTCGGCTTCGGCGTTTGAGGAGACGACGGGAACGAGTTTGCGTCGTTTGTCGGTCGCGCGGTCTTTGCCGAACGCCGGGGCCGTCGGCGCGTCGTTTTCGACTTCTCGTTCTTCAAATTTCGGTTTTTCCGACTTGGGAGGAGCCGTTTCGGCGGCGGCGACGACGAAGCCGAGCGTCAGTTCGGCGGGATCGGCCGTTAAACGAAAACCGCCGAACGAGCCGCGCGCCGTTTCGACGATCCCAAAACGGCGGAGACGTTGCAACACTTGCGTTAAAAAACGTTCCGAAAGGCCGTATTTTTCGGCGATTTTCCGCGCCGACGTCGGACGACCGGTCGGGCGTTCGAGCGCCAACTCGAAAACGGCCAACGCCGCGCACTCGGCTCGCGCCGACGGTCGCGCCGCGTCGACCGGCCAAGTTGGGAAAGGCGTTTTTATTTCCATTGGGCGTTAAAATCGTTAAAATTTGCGCGGATTTCGCGCCGGAGTCGACGCATTCAGCTTAAAGCGGGCAAATTCGCCGGTTGAGGCAAGGGGGCGACGTTAAAATAGGAAACGCGGTGAAATTACGACGCTTTACCGACCGATTAATTAACGACGTTGACCGGGCGTCCGGCGGCGAACGCGCGCAAATTTTCGGCGGCGACGGCGAGCAGACGGGTTCGCGCTTCGAGCGTCGCCCAAGCGGTGTGCGGCGAAATGAAACAGTTTGGCGCGCCGATCAGCGGGTTATCCGGGGCGGGAGGCTCGGTCGAGAGAACGTCGACGCCGACGCCGCCGAGTTTTCCAGAGGCAAGCGCCGCCGCGACCGCCGCTTCGTCGAGCAACGGGCCGCGCCCGGTGTTGATCAGCCAAGCGCCGGTTTTGACGCGACTTAAACGCTCCGCGTCGACCAAGTTTTTCGTCGCTTCGGTCAGCGGGCAATGCAACGAAATCGCGTCGCTCGTCGCGAAAAGTTCGTCGAGATTAACGGCGCGAACGCCCGGCGCAGGTTCCGAACCGACCGTCAACCGCGGGCCGAACGCGACGACCTCCATTCCGAACGCTCGAGCGACTTCCGCGACGCGGCGCCCGATCGTTCCGAAACCGACGATTCCGAACCGCTTGCCGAAAAGCTCCGTCAACGGGCCGCGCGAAAAGGTAAAATCGGGCGCGGTCGACCAAGCTCCGTCCCGAACCGCCGCCGCGTTGACGGCGAGACTCGACGCAAGGTTCAGCAGGTGCGCGAAAGTCGCTTGAACGACCGATTCGGCGCTATAAGTCGGGACGTTGGTAACGACGACGCCTTGTTCGCGCGCTTTTTGAAGGTCGACGACGTTGAATCCGGTCGCTAAAACCCCGATATACCGCAAATTCGGAAGCGCGTCGAGCGTTTCCGCGTCGAAAACGACCTTATTCGTCAAAACGGCGTCGGCGTCGACGGCGCGAGCGACCGTTTCGGAAGCGGGAGTGCGGTCGTAAACCGTTAGGTCGCCTAGTTCGCGGAAGGCGTCCCAACTTAAGTCGCCGGGGTTGGCGGTAAATCCGTCTAAAACGACAATCTTCATTGAACTTTTAAAATGTATTTTCCGTTGCTTTAATCGAACGGCCCCGCGAAAAACGGCGCTTTGTAAGGATTGGTAAGGAAAAGTGAAACGGACGCTTAGGCCAGCATCAGATCCATTTGCTGTTTCATTTGATCTTCAATCATCCCTTTAACCATCATTGCGACGAAGGGAAGATTCAAGTTGACGACGATTTCCGCGTCTTCGACCTTCAAGGTTCCGTCGACGCGGTAATTGAAAAGCGTCATCGAGAAATCGAGGTTGTACGGGTCGTTCCAAACCTCTTTCGAAACGGAAGCGACGTTCGCCTTGTTGATTTTTTCGGAAGCGATTCGTTCTTTAAGACGCCGCGCGGCTTCTTCTTTGCCGAGCGAGTGCGGATAGGTGTTCGTCAGGTTGGGCATCGAGTTTTTCGTCCTTGAAAGTTTTAAGGGGGGAATAAGGAGGGCGGCGTTCGTCGCGACGAGGCCAAACGCGACCCCGTCCGCTTAAAACGAGCGAATCGCCGAAAATTCAGGCGCGACTCGCTCGATTTTAAACGGAAAAAGGAAACGCTTTAACGAACGTTTTTACCGTCGGTTAAAACGGCGCGATTAAACGACTAAAGGGTCGCTTTGATCGCGTTGATGACTTCGATCGCTTGACCGATTTCGGCCTTTTGGCGTTCCGGTTCTTCCGGAATTTCGCGTTCGATCGTCAGCGGGCCTTCGTACCCGACTTCGGCGAGCGTTTGGATGAAGAGTTTCGCGTCGACGTCGCCTTGGCCGAACGGAACTTCGCAACCCCAATCGACGCCCGGAACGCCGGTCGTTTTCTTCGCGTCCTTGCAGTGGCAGGAGCGAATATATTTCGCGACTTTTTTCAGCGATTCGATCGGTTCGCCCATTCCGTACAGAATGAGGTTCGCCGGGTCGAAGTTGATGAAGATGTTGTCGCGGTTAACGTCGCTAAGGAACGCGAGGAGGTTTTCGGCGGTTTCTTGGCCGGTTTCGAGGTGGAGGCGTTGGCCGTTGCCTTTCAGGTAGTCGCAATATTCTTGAATCGCGGCGACCATTCCTTTGTAAAGGTCGGAGTCGACGTCGTGCGGAACGAAACCGATGTGCGAACCGATCGCTTCGACGCCGAGGAGTTTGGCGAAGTCGGCGATTTCGCGAGCTTCGGCGAGACGAGCGGCGCGGGTTTCTTCCGGAACGAAACCGACCGTTTTCGCGGTGATTTCGATCGTTTCGTAACTTTCGCCTTCGAAGCCGAGGAAGACGACGGTCGTTTTAATGCCGTATTCGTCGAGCTTGGCGAGGAACGCCTTAGCGTTTTCCGGAGTGCGGGACTCTTTCGCCGGGGTGTGCAGTTGAATCGTTTTGACGCCGAGGTCGCGAACGACTTCCAATTTGACGCCAAGACCCGCGTCGATGCTGGCGAAAACGCCGATCGGCATTTTTTCCATATTAAAATTCCTTTCTTGCGCGCTAAAGCGATTTTCGGTAAAAAAAGCGCCGCGACGCCGGTTTTGCGTCGCGTTGGTATCGATTTTGCGAGTTTTGACGTTTGGATAAAATATAGGGCGGCGACCGCCCGCCGTCGTCGACTCGACTTTTCTTCAGTATACCGCGCGGGCCGCTCTTTTTCAAACGCAAAACGCGATTTTCTCGGAAATTTTTTTATTTTTTGCGGATTTTTGCGCCGTCGACGGGGCAACGGCGGCGTTTGACGCGGTAAAAAAGGGAAAAAGCGGGAAAAAAGCGGCGATGAAGCGCGGCGTCGCGAGCGTTCGACCGAACGGCAAGAAAAAAGGGCGAAAAAGGGGCGATTTTGCGCGATTTTGCGAATCGGCGGCGTCGGGCGCTTGCTTTTGCCGTCGAGATTGTTTAAGATGATAGCGAACCGGCGCTGCGTTTTGAACGTTTATTAATAAATAAGGGCAAAACGGACGTTGGAGACGCGTGTTTTTTGGCGGTTGTTTGGTAAAACGCGCAAGATAAGAAGATTAACGAGAAAGCGGGGGTGTTTGACGATGAAACGCAATGAAACGGTTAAGGGAAATAGGCGAAGAGTCGGCGGCGTTTTCTCGACGTTGACGACGGCGCTTTCGGCGTCGGTTCTCGGCGGCGTCGCGGTTTGCGGGGCGGCGGGATTCGAATATTGGGCGAACGGGGCAAGTTGGGCGAACGAGGCGGGTTTTGCCGAGGTTGAGACGGCGATTTCGGCGTCGAAAAACGACGTCGGCCCCGAAAATAAAAAAACGGCGCGCGATTTCCTCCTTTCGCCGACCTTTTTCGACGAGTTTTTCGCGACCGACCGAACCGAGTTGATCGATTTTAACGGAAAAACGGTCGACTTGAATTACGCGTCGGAATCGGACGCGGAGCGTTTTTCGCTCGACCTGACGTTTAAAGCCGACTGCTCGACGTTCGACCGATTCGCGATCTCTTGCCGACTCGAAAATCCGGAGGGAATCGGTTCCGCGACCCTTTACTTCAAAAGCGGGGCCGGCTGGTACTCTATGACCGGCGCGCCCCGACGCTCGGCGACCGGCGAAACGACGTATCTCTTTGAAAAAGGCGGATATATGTCGGAGGGAAAACCGGCGGGTTGGGACAAAATCGACGCGATTCGGGTCTCTTTTTGGCGCGGCGGCCCGGTCGACGGGCGCGTCGTTTTCCGCTCGCTCGACGCGTCGCGGTTCGCTTTCCCGATTCTCGACGTCGACGAGACCGGCGGGAACGATTGGGTCGTTTCGTCTTGCGCTCGTTCGCTGAGCCGGGCCGGGTTCTCGGTCGGGCGAATCGACGCGAACGGCGTTTCGGCGGAGGCGTTGCGCGGACGGCCCTGCGTTTTCCTCCCGATCGCCGAGCGGATTCGGCCCGAAACGGTCGACGCGCTTTGCGATTACGTCGACGACGGCGGCTTCGTCTTCGCTTTTTACAACGCGCCGGAAAAATTGTTGCGAAAACTTGGGTTCGAGCGCGGGCATTACGTCCGTTGCGAGGACGCCGGGTTCGACGTCGCGGAGATGCGCTTCGACGCAAGCGTTTTGCAAGAGGCGACGGCGCGCGGGTTCGAGCTGCCGGCGAAAATCGAACAGCATTCTTGGGCGCTAATGACGGCGGAACCGCTCGCCGGTTGGGAAGGGGCGCGGACTTCGCCGATTTTTGGGGATAAGCGGGCGCGCAAGTTGGCCGTTTGGTTCGATAAAAACGGAAAATCGGTCGACCAGCCGGCGATTTTGGCGAGTCCTAACGGCTTGTTCTGCTCGCATATCTTCCTCGACGAGGGCGCGGCGGCGCAAGCGACGCTTGTCGAAGCGTTCGTTTCGGCGTTCGACCGGAACCTCGAACGGCGGCGCGCTTGGCAAAGTTGGCGTTCGATTTTCGAAATCGGGCTCGAACCGGAGGCCGACGTTCCGGCGAAGCGGCGGCAAACGCTCGACGCGCTCGAAAAAGCGTTGGCGCAACGCGGTTGGACGCTCGCCGACGTCGCTAGGCTGATCGGCGGGGAAGAGTTTGCCGATTTTAACGCCGAAAACGCGGGGAATGCAAAGAACGCGGGCGTTGCGCAAAATAAGGAAAACGCCGAGATTACGGCGAATAAGCAAGGAGCGAAAGACGCGGAAACGGCGAAAAGTCGGAAAAATTTGACGGCGTTGCGGGCGGACGTCGAGGCGATTCGGGCCGAATTTGTCGACGCGTACTGCCGTTCGTTGCCGTCGCGAGCCGGAGAAGGCCGCTTCTGGTGGGAGCATTCCGGGTTTGGAATCGAACGCGGCAATTGGGATAAGACGGCGCAAGCGCTTGCGGACGCCGGCTTTAACGGCGTTGTTCCGAATATGCTTTGGGGCGGCGTCGCTTATTATCGGAGCGAAATTCTTCCGGTCGCGCCGTCGGTCGAGGAATACGGCGACCAAATCGCGGCGGCGGTCGCGGCCTGCAAAAAACGGGGGCTCGAGACGCATATTTGGAAGGTTTGCTTCAACGCGTCGAACGCTCCGGCGGAGTTTTTAGCGGAGATGCGGGCGCAAGGTCGGCTCCAAGTTTCGCTCGACGGCGAGGAGTCGCCTTGGCTTTGCCCGTCGCACCCGGCGAACCTCGAACTTGAACGGGCGGCGCTCGAAGAGGTCGCGACGAAGTACGACGTCGACGGGATTCACCTCGACTACATCCGTTACCCGGATAACGATCATTGCTTCTGCGACGGCTGCAAGGAGCGGTTCTCGGCGGAATACGAGCGGAAGACCGGACGCAAACTCGACGATTTCCCGACTTGCGTTCGCGAGAATAAGGAGATTCGCGCGGCGTTCGAGGAATGGCGGCGCTCGCGTATTACGTCGCTGGTTCGCTCGATTCGGAAGACGCTCGACGAAAAACGTCCGGACGTCGCGCTTTCGGCGGCGGTTTTCGCCGGAGTCGACTCGGCGAAGCGGTCGGTCGCGCAAGACTGGATCGGCTGGATCGACGAAGGCCTGCTCGACTTCGTTTGCCCGATGGATTACACGGCGGACGCGGCGGGGTTCGCGGCGACGGTTCGCGGCCAGCTCGACGCGGTCGGCGGTCGAACGCCGGTTTACCCGGGAATCGGAATGACGGCGACCGGGATTTCGATGGGGGCGGAGCAGGTCGCGGCGCAAGTCGTCGAGGCGCGCAAGGCGGGCGCGGACGGTTTTACGATCTTCAATCTCGACCCGCGAACGGCGAAGGTCGCGCTCCCGGCGCTGAAAAAAGGCGCGACGTCGGAACCGACCGAGCGTCTGAAAGCCGGGCTGGGTAAAACGAGCGAGTCGCCCCAAAGCGGGAAGTAACGTTCGCCGAACCGAGAAGCGATAAAATCGCGACGCTTAGAGGCCGTCGCTCGCCGCGTCGGTTCTTTGCGCCGCTCCGCTGAAAGGAGCGGCGCTTTTGTTTTTTTGACGAGAGGGGGCGAAGAAAGGCGAAAAATGGAACGCGTTCGATACGCCGCGACCATCGTCGAGCGTTAGGGGAATTGTCGGCGCCGCGACAAACGAGCGTCAAGAAATAAAAAAAGCCGCGACGAACGGCGGCGTTTGCGGCTTTTGCGTCGCGCTTCCAAAATTTCCGCCGGCACATTCCTTACAGCGCGGGAGCGTCCGCCGGGTTAACGTCGGGCCCAAATTCGCGCCAATCGCTTAACGATTGCGCGCCGCCGCGCGACTTCATTCGGACGCAAACGCTTGCCCCTTCGCTTCGAGCGGGGCCCGCAAACAGAAGCGCCGCAAGTTCCGCTTCGCGCCACGCGGCGTCGACCGTTTCGCCCCAATTACGCCCCGTCGTCGAAGCGTCGACGCCGACCGTTTGACGCTCCGTCGCGACGACTTCAAATTCAAACTTCATTTTGTTTTCCTTTTACGCGTTCGGCGATCGTCTCGACCAGTTCGTTTTCCGACGGCGGCTCTCCGCCGTTCGCTTCGCGTTCGGCGAGGATTTCGCGCGCGACCGCCAAAAGTTCCGGGTCGGCTTGCGGGCGGAGCCAATCGGGCGCCTGTCTCGTTGTCGCTCCAAACAGACGCGCGAAAATCGGAGCCAAGACCCAAAAGCCCGCCCAAACGCCGCCGACTAAGCCTTGCGGAAAATCTGCGTTCGTTTTGTTTCCTCCTCACAGCGCGGAAACGTCCGCCGGGCGCTCGCCGTCGGGCAGGAAATTCGCGAAAATGTGCGCGTCAAGTTCGCGAAAACCAAGCGCGTCGAGCCAACGCAAACGTTCGAGCTTTTTCGGCGTAAGCGTCGGCGGTAAAACGATAAAAACGCCGACGCCGGCAAGTTCGCGGCGCTCCCAACGTTCGCGTTCGTCCATCGCGTAAACAAGGTCGACGACGCGACGCAAAAATTTAATACTTCTCATCGGTTATCCTGCCGTAAAACGTTTATTTTTCTTCGTCGCGCCGTCTTCGTTCGCGACGCGCGGCAAGGTCGAGTTTCGGGGGGCGCGTTCCTTTGCGGTATGCGTCGCTACCGGGGAAGCGTTGTTCTACAAGCCCCTTTTCAATGTCTTCCGCTAAAAAATCAAGGAACATATAGGGGAGCCCCCCCGAAACGGCGCATTCGTGGATTGCGCGTAGTTCTTCAACGATTTCCGGCGGCGTATCGTCTTTAATCCAAACGCCTTGGCCGCGATAAAGTTCGGGGTCGTCGTTTTGTTCAAGGTATTGATTGAATTTGTGCGACAACAACATTTCAGCCCCTTAAAGGCGTTTGGGTTAAAAGTTCTTCAACAAAAGAGCGCGCTTGCTCTTTGCGTCTTTGCGGCAAAGAGTCGACGAGATACGCGGCGATAAGTTCGGCGAAAAATTCTTCGCCGTCGCGAAACGAGTAGGCGCTTTTCCAACGTTCAGGCGACAAATTAGCGGCTTCGGCGTATATCCGATCGCGAACCCGCAAAAATCGAGCGCAAACAGTACCGGCGAACGCGTCGTCTTGAAGATACGCCGAAATAACGTGTCCCATTTCGTGCCGTGCAACGCCGCGCAAATCGCCGGAGGCCCAGTTCCCTTTTCCAAATTCTTCTTTAACAGTTGTCGCAAGTTCTTTGCGCGAAAGTCGCAAAACCTCCATTTTTGACGTATTGGGGGTAAATCGCGCAACTTCCCCGTTCGGCAAATAATCGACGACGACAACTTGTCGAAGCGTTCCAACGTTGCCGAAACGTTCCATAACGTCAAGAATCCCGTCTGTGTAAATTGTCGCAATTTCCGGCGCCGTGTCAAGCCCGGAAACGTCGATATTATATTTTTGCGGAGGAAGTCGGCGACTCCTTTAAAATCTTGCGCCGCCGACGTTTTGCGAAACGCGGCAATTTCCGCTTTTGTTTCCGCAAGATAGCGTTCTTCGTCTTGCCACTCTTGCGGGTTGTATTCCGGCAAGTCGTCGCCGTCGTTGTTCGACGCGGCGCGGAACCAACGCCCGATAAACGACGTTTTGGCTTTGCGATCTTTGCCAACGGCAAGCCCGAACGTTTCGCCTTCCGATTGCGGCGCTTGCAATTTCGCGTCGGCGGCATAGTGTCGCAGAATCGCGGCGGCTTCTTTCGGCGTTCCGGCGATCTTTTGCGCGGCGTAGGCGTTTAAGTCGACTTTTTGTTCGGTTTTAAGGTCGATCCAGTCGCGCGAATCGTTCCATTTTTCGACGTATTCGCGGGCCCTCAAAAACGCTTCGCGCCCCCAAATTTGCGATACCGCGTCGTCGCCGCCGACTTCCGCAATCGCCGCTTCCAGTTCCGGCAACGTTTCGCGGATATTTTTCGCGTTACGATAAACTCGACGTTATGTTTTCGGCGTTTTTAAACTTTGTAACAATCGTTATTTTACTTAACCGTTAATGGCAACACGCCCTAAGTCAATCCCGGCGTTCGTCGAGGTTTCGGCGACCGGGGCGAATTTGCCGAACTTCTTGCGACTCTCGGAGGTAATCGACGCGGCGTCGCTTTTTTGACGTCGTTAACGAAGCGGGCGCGATTTGGCCGGGCGGCGTCGCGTCGCGGCGTTGGGAAATTGGGAAACGCAATTGCTTGTCGCAAAACATTGAGGACTTTTTTCGCAAAACGCTTGACTTGGCGAGCGTCGGCGCGTATAATCGGGGTTGGCGGCGTTTTGTCGCGCTTTTGACGTTTGGATTCGCCGATTTTGTTAACCGATTCAAAATCAACAAGTTAAGGAGAAGAAGAAATAAACGCTCCAATGAAAGCGCGGGTGATCGATTCCTTTCCGGCGCCGACGCTCGACGAGATTAAGCGGTTCGAGGCGCGAAACGGCGTCGTTTTGCCGGAGGAATACGTCGAGTTTTTGCTCGCTTCGAACGGCGGGCTCTTTACCGGCGAATAGCGCTTGTCGGGCCGCCGAGCGACGACCGCGTCGACGCGATCGACCTCCTTTACGCCTTGAACGCGCCGTTCGGTTTTTGGGATTTGCAAACGGCGGCGCGAGATTGGGAGGCGGATTGTCCGAACGGGCGCGGGTTTTTGCCGGTCGGGCGCGATCCTTACGGAAACGAATATTGTTTGAAGGTTTCCCGCAAACTGTTCGGCGTTTTCTGCGGTGGTCGTAAAAAAACGGGCGTCGTCGGGTTGCGCGACCGCGAAACGGGGGAAATTTGGAAAATCGCCGATTCTTTCGCCGCGTATCTCGACAATATTTACCAAAGCGACGGCGAGGAAACGTCGCCCGTTTGCCGAATCGTCGAGGAGGGCCGCGTCGACGGATGAAGGAGCTTCTTGCGCAAAACGCCGTCGATTTCGCCGAAACGAGTCGAAACGGCTTGCCTTTGCTAACGCTTGCCGCTCGGCGCCGACAACCGGAAATCTGCCGCCTCCTCCTTAAAGCGGGTTGCGACGTCGACCAAAAGAACGCCGACGGAAAGACGCCGCTTCATTTCGCGACGAGCGTCGACGTTATTAATCTCTTAATCGACGCCGGAGCGGACGTCGAAGCGCGTTCGAACGACGGCGCGACGCCTTTGGAGGGTTGGGTAAAGTTTTTGCATCAACGCCCCGCGATCGAATTGATCAAACGCGGCGCCCGCTTCGACGGTCTCGACGCGGAATCGCTAACGCTTAATCCTTACGTCGAGCGGTTTATCGAATCTTTGCGCTAATCGCCGTCGCCTGTTGAGACGAGCGAACGGCGTCGCGCTGTTTAGCGACAGGGTGTCGCGGTTTTTCGGCGGTCTCGACGCGGGCGCTTGGCGTCGTCGGGCGTCGTCGATTCGTTTGACTTGACGTCGCGGCGTTTTGGCGGAACGAAAGACGCGAAGCGGTTTCGATTTAATCCTTGCGTCGCGCGGTTTGTCGAGGGGTTGCGTTAATCGGGGCGTTCGAACGCAAAAAGACTCGGCGCTCCGCTGGGAAGCGTCGAGTTTTTAGCGGTTTGACGTTGAAATTAAGTCGAGAAAGGATAACGTTTGCGAAAGCGCGGACGCTTGGCGACGTCGAGCGGGGGCGCGTTGTTTGGCGGCTTGAAGTCGCGCCGTTTTGACGGGACGAAAGTCGCGGCGCGGTTACTCGGCGTCGTCGAGCGGCGCGACGACGCAAAACGGGCGCATTCGGTCGAGCGTCTTTTCGCCGATTCCTTTAACGCCGAGCAAATCGTCGACCGAGCGGAAGCCGCCGAGTTCTTCGCGGCGCTCGACAATCCGCTCCGCAAGCGTTTCGCCGACGCGCGGCAGGTTCGTTAACTCCGCTTTCGACGCGGAGTTAAGATCGACGACGAACGCGAGCGTTTCGGCGTTCGGGCCGGTCGCGTCGGCGGTTTTCGCGTCGACGTTAACGGCGGTCGGAGCGGTCGCGTCGGCGGCGTTAAAATCGGTTTTGACGTTAACGTCGTCGGACGCGGCGGTTTTGACGCTCGTTTCGATAATTTCGCGTCGGCGAATCGCGTTGGAACGCGCCTTTTCGACTTCGGCGGCGACCGCGTCGGCCAACTTTTGCGGCGTTGGAATCGTCGCGGCGCCCGGCCTCGACGGCGGGTCGAGACGGCGGCTTGCTTTTCCGGCGAAGAAGAAAACGACGCCGACGGCGAACGCGAGCGCCGCGACCCCGGCGACAAAGCGCGCTTCGCGGTCGTCCGCTTCTTGACGGGGCGTTTTCGGGCGGGCCGAGCCGTCGAAGAGTCCCGCCGACGCTCGGGAAAACGCGCTAAAAGTTTTTGAAACGAATTTCGACGTTTTCAAACAGGACGCTCCGGCGACGAACGCGTCGGAAAAACGGGACGCGGCGCCCGGCGTCGACTCGGCGGGTTGGAGCGGTCGCGTCGACGGGAAGGGCGTCGGTTTGGACGCGGTCGAGCCGTCGCCGTTCGCCGGTTTTGTCGGTTGGAACGCGGTCGAGCCGTCGCCGTTCGCCGGTTTGGTTGATTCCGGCGACTTAACCGGTTTTGCCGACTTCTTCGCGGCGGGCGGCGGCGCGGTTTTGCGCTTTTTCGGACGGCGTTTCGCGCTCATTCGGTCAGCGCCGCGGCGGCGTCTTCGGGGGAAACGTCGCGGAGACGGACGCACTCGCCGAGCCCGGTCGGGAGAACGAAGCTCAACTTGCCGAACTCCGCCTTTTTGTCGGTTCGCATCAGGTCGACGAGCCGTTCGACCGACGTTTCCGGCGCGTCGCCGATTCGCCGTCCGACGACTTCGAGCGACGTCGGAAGTCCAAGCCGTTCCAAGAGTTCCGTTTGACGCGCGACCCAAGCGCCGTCGATGGCGGAGAAGCGGGAATCGCCCTTTTCGGCCAAGCGCTTGGCGAGTCGAGCGGCGGCGAGCGAGCCGATCGAAACGCCGTCGCCGTGTAAAAGCGTCCCGTAACCGAGCGCCGATTCGAGCGCGTGTCCGAACGTGTGCCCGTAATTCAAGAGCGCGCGGCGCCCGGTCGTTTCAAACTCGTCTTCCGAAACGACTTGCGCTTTGATTTCGCAACATTTTGCGACGACGGCGCCGAGCGTTTCCGGGTCGCGGGCGGCGATCTTTTCGACGTTGCGCTCCAAAAAGGCGAAGAAATCGGCGTCGAGCGACGCGCCGTATTTGACGACTTCGCCGAGACCCGCGCGGTATTGGTCGGCCGGAAGCGTCGCCAAAACGTTCGGGTCGATCAGGACGCCCCCCGGTTGCCAAAAGGCGCCGACCATATTCTTGCCGCCGGGAAGGTCGACCGCCGTCTTGCCGCCGACGGAACTGTCGACTTGCGCCAAGAGCGTCGTCGGGATTTGAAAGAAGCGGATTCCGCGAACGTAAGTCGCCGCGACGAAACCGGTTAAGTCGCCGACGACCCCGCCGCCAAGCGCGACCGCGACCGACTTGCGGTCGGCGCCGACTTCGAGGAAGCGCTCCCAAAGGGAGTTCGCTGTTTCGATCGTTTTGCTCTCTTCGCCCGCCGGAATAACGACGACGTCGAGGTCGAGCCCGCGGTCGACGAGGGCCGCCGCGACCGTTTCCGTATAAAGGGCGTCGACGTTCTCGTCGGTAACGAGCAAGACGCGGGAAACGTCCCCCAACGACGCCAACGCGACGCCGGAACGCTCGAGCGCGCCCTCTTCAATTTGAATATCGTAACTTCGTTCGCTTAATTCAACCGGGATTGTAATCATCTTGACCGCCGTTTCTTCGACGCGAGGTTTGATTTTAAAATTTTTGCGACAAAAACGGCGTTGGGACGTCCGTTTCTTGAAAACGTCGCGTTTAACCGTTTTTGAACGGCGACGCGGCGTTCGAAAACGCTTTTTTGTTGAATAAACCGTTTTTTGCTTGTTTCTTTCTTGGCGCGACGTCGCGTCGCGGCGTTTTTGCCGAACGTTCGACGTTTCCCGTCAATTATACCGGCGTCGCGGCGGTTCGCAAGGGCGGCGGGAGGCGGCGTCGGCGTTTTCGGCGATTTTCCGTTTTTTTCGTTTTCGCGACGGCGAACGCTTGAAACGCCGGTTCGCTTCCGGTATAATCGGCGAAATTGCGAAAAACGCTTCGGCGCGTTCGCGTTGGGCGGCGTTTTTTGGGGGCGCGGCGGGGAGAACGTCGCGACGGAAAAACATTAAAATGGGTAAAACGCAAAGGAGAGGCAATATGCGCGAAGTTCAACGGTTAAAACGAAGGGCGGCGCTCGGGCTCGGAGCGGCGCTCGCTTTCGGAACGCTCGGAACGTTCGGGGCGTTCGGAACGTCGGCGGTTTGGAGCGCGGACGCGACCCCGGAGATTCGGGCGATTTCGCAGCGGCTTTGTCGCGACGGCGGGGGCGAATGGGCGAGCGCGTTCGAGCTGTTCGTCGAAAACGCGACCGAGCGGGATTGGTCGGAGCGGGCGGTCGAGATTCCGATCGCCGGAACGCCGGAAAAACCGGTCGACGGCGCGGCTCCGCTCGTCGGGGAACGGGCGGAGTCGGTTCGGTTTTGCGACTCGGACGGCGTCGAGTTCGTTTTCAATATTATTAATAAGGACGGCGAAACGGTCGAGCGCGGCGAAATCGGCGAAGGTTTTTCGTTGACGATTCCGGCGACCGTCGCGGCGAAATCGACGGCGCGTTATCTCGTCTTTGCCGGGAACGACCGCGCGACGGCGCATCCGGATCAATATTCGCAAATTCGGCGGCGGCTCTCGAACCTCGACTTTGAAGCGGGAACCGGCGACGTTCCGAGCGGTTGGCGGTTCGACGTCGACGGCGCCGACCGTTCGATGCGTTGGGTCGACGAAAACCCGTTTTCGGGGCGAAAATGCGTCCGTTGCGACGTCGCGGACGGGGCGGAACCGTCTTGGATCGCCGCGCGGCAAGGGGGCGTCGCGGTCGAACCGGGGCGCAAGTACCGCTTTACCGGGCGCGTTCGCGGCGAAAACGTTCGCGGGACGGTCGGCTGGTACCTGCACTTGGGGAACGAGGAAAAGCCGATGATCGCGGCGCCGCTTCTCGGTTTTAGCGATAAAACGGAGTTCGGTTGGACGGAGCTTTCGGAGGTTTACTCCGTTCCGGCGGACGCGAACCGGCTCGAGTTCGGGACGGTCTTGCGCGGAACCGGAACCGCTTGGTTCGACGCGGTCGAAATCGAACTTGTCGAGGAACCCGGCGTCGATTTGCCGAAAAACGCCCGCCCGTTCCGAATCGGCGAAACGTTCGCGATTCCGGCGACCCCGACCGTTTATCCGAGCGGCGACCCGAACGCGACGCGCGGAGCGGAGCGTTTCGAACCGGCGAAACTTGGAATCGCCGTTGAAAAAACGTTAAAATCGGAAAAGTCGGCGATTCCGCAATATTCGGGCGCGCGTTGCGTTCTTATTCGCGTCGAAACGCCGTCGGCGGACGGGCGGCGGCTGATTCGGCTCGACTTGGCGCCGATCGAAACGCGTTGGGGGCGAACGCTCGGGGCGGGCGACTTCGCCGTTCTCGACTTGAACGCGAAAGAAACGCCGCTCGAATTTTTCGACGGCTCCGTTTTCTTCGAAGCGAACGTCGTCGCCGGAGCGCGGAACGTTTTCGCCGTCGTTGAGAAAACCGGTAAAAACGGCAAAACCGGCAAAGGCGCGAAGGACGGCGCCGGTCGACGCTCGGCGGAAGGGGCGAATCTCGCGAACCAAGCGTTCCCGGGAACGACGCTCCAAACGGCGAATCCGGCCGACTTTGCGGGAAGTAACGAAAATAACGGCGACGCGAAGGAGAACGGCGGCGCCGAAACCGCTAAAACCGGCGAAACCGGCAAAGCCGACGGCGTCGCGTTGACGCTTCCGGCGTTCCTTGCGGAGAATAATATCGTCGCGGACGGCGATTTTGAAAACGTCGACGCGAAAACGACCCTGCCGCCGGGCGAGTCCGATTGGTCGCGCGACGCGGACGAGCCGGGCGTTTCGTATAAAGTCGTCGAACCGGGCGTCGCGGCGCTCGGCTCGAAGGCGCTCGAAATGACGGTCGACGAAACGGCGGAGTTGCGTTGGCGCGGTTGGCGGCGGCGCGTCGCGGTCGAGCCGAACCGCTGTTACCTGATCGGGTACGTCGTTTCGTCCGATTCGGAAGCCAAGGCGTTTACCGGATCGTTCGACCTGCATATTCATTCGCGGCGAGCCGACTGGAACCTCGCGGAAGGCGGGATGTCGTCGCTCGGGAAGCCGGTCGGCGGCAAAACCGATTGGGCCCTCAAAACCGGCGCGATCCGAACGACGAACGACTGCGCGTTCCTCGACCTGCACTTGACGAGCCAAACTCGGGGGACGGCGCGGTACGACTCCGTTTTCGTCGCTCCGGTCGAGAACGCCGAGCCGATCGCGTTCCTCGGCGGGCGAACCGGCGTTTTCGACGTTCCGGCGGTCGTCAAGGTCTTCCCGGATACGACGTTCGCGGCGGACGAAGCGCCGGTCGGCGCGGAAAATCCGGCGTTTTGCGCGCTCGCGCTCAACGAAGAGGAAACGATTCAGCTGGCGATTCGGTCGGCGAAGGACGAACGGCTCGAAGTCGTCGTTCGGGCGCCGGAGCTGAAAACGGCGGACGGGCGGACGGTCAAACTCGACGCGCCGGAAGTTTTTGCCGTTTCTAACGTTATTGTCGATTATCCGAGTTCGTATTATCAAGAAACCGGGCTCGAAACGAAGCGCAAATTCCCGACCGCGACGCCGCAGTCGGACGGCTGGATCGGACTTTGGCCCGACCCGTTGATTCCGGTCGCCGCGAAGACGGTCAAGACGGGAAAACCGACGCCGAAACGCTCCGCCGCCGAAAATCTCGCGGCGCGCGCCGAGTTTAAACGCCGTCGAGCCGAACTCGCCGCCGAAATCGCCGCCGGATTGGCCGAATTCGAGCGTCGCCGGGCCGCGTCGCAAAACGACTCGCTCGCCGTCGACGCGTTGGCGAGAGTCGGCGTCGCGCCGGTCGACGCGTTCGCGACCCGAGCGATTTGGCTCCGCTTCCGAACGACGCCGGAAACCGTCCCGGGCGTTTACGTCGGCGAGTTGGTTTTGCGCGACGTCGGCGGGAAAGCGGAAAAGTCGTCGCAAACGGAAAAATCGGGCGTTTCCGGCGAGTCGGCGCAAGAAGCGGCGACGGCGGCGGTCGACTTGGACGCGTTAAAGTTAACGCAAACCGAAATTTCGGCCGAAACGGCGCCGTCGGCGGACGCGGCGGGAACGGTTCGCGTCGTTCCGTACCGCGTCGAGGTCTTGCCGTTCGAGGCGCCGGAAACGAACGTTTCGGCGATTTACGACGCTCGCATCTCCGCCGATTTTTACGGCGAAGGGACGCGCTCCGCTAAATTGGAGAAAATAGGCGAAAAATTACTCGAGCGAAAGCTCGCGCCGGACGGGCCGACCGTCGCGCCGAAATTCTCGTATAATAAAGAAACGGGCGTCGCGACCGCCGATTGGGCCGAATACGACCGAGTAACGGGCCGCTTTTTCGACGAACTCGGCGCGAAAGCGGGGTATTTTCCGCACGATTTCTACCTTTTCGGTTGGGGAATGCCGCCGAAAGAAATCGACGGCGAAAAACCTTACGAAGGCGAATATCCGTATGAAAACGTCGACCGAAGCGTTTTGCGTCCCGAATATAAAAAAGCGTATCAAGCGAAGTTGAAGCTTTATTGGGAACATATCAAGGAAAAGGGCTGGGACGACAATCTCGTCCTGTACATTTCGGACGAGCCGTTCTACTCGAAGCGGGAAATTATCGTTCAGATGAAAGCGCTTTGCGACATGATTCACGAAGTCGACCCGAAAATCCCGATTTACTGCAGTACTTGGGTTTTCGTGCCGGAATGGCTTGGCTATCTCGACGTTTGGGGCGTCGGCCATTACGGACTGGTCGGCGAGGCGGAGTTGGCGAAAATTCGCGACGCCGGAAGCCGAATCTGGTGGACGACCGACGGGCAAATGTGCTTGGACGCGCCGTACAACGCCGTCGAGCGGCTCCTGCCGTATACCTGCGTCGCTCGCGGCGCCGAGGCGTACGAGTTCTGGGGCGCGACTTGGCATACGTGCGACCCGTTCGAGTCCGCGTCGCATCTCTATATTTCGCAATCGGATCAGCCGGGCGTTCGGTATTACGTCCGCTATCCGAACGGCGACGGGTACATTTTCTATCCGGGCGATTTGATCGGGCGACCGGGCGAAATTCTCGACTCGGTTCGTTCGGAGCAAGCGCGGCGCGGCGTCGAGGACGCGGGCTGGCTCGTCGGTTTGCGAGACGCGATTCAAACGAAGACGAAACCGGACTCGCCGGAGCGGGCCGAGGCGCAAGCGGTTCTCGACCGAGCGTTGAACTACCTGCCGTTGCAATGCGGTTGCGGGCGGTTCGCGACGCGGTATATGAGCGACCCGGCGGAGTTCGAAGCGATTCGGCTCGACGTCGGGCGCAAGTTGGCCGAGTTGACGGCGGCTCCGTAAACGTCGCGGTTTCCGGAACGCTCGACGGCGAATCGAGTCGAGCGTTCCGGGAGCGTTTTGGCGAAAATAGATAAAACGGCGAGTTTTTGACGGCGCGTCGTTCCGCTTTATCGAGCAATCGGCGAAGCGGAGCGGCGCGTTTTTTTTGCGAGTTTAACCGCAAAAGGGCGGGCGAGCGCCTTTGAAGAAAAAGAACGCTTGAAATGGAAGAATAAGGGGGAAGAGGAAAGAAACGGCGAATGGGGGAAAGCAAGAATTCGCGAAAAAATTGCGGAAAAACCGCGTTTTGCCGGTTATTTGGCCTTGAATCGACCGGGGCGCCGACGGTATAATCGAACGCCGCGCCGGATCGCCGACGTAAAAGACGGAACGGCGCGAAAATCGAAAACGATTGATTGAAGTTAAAATAAACGGAATGCGTAAAATAAAGCGAGCAAAACGGCGAAAAATAAGCGTTGGAACGGGCGTCGCGGTCGTTGGCGCGGCGGCGTTTTTCGTCGCGATTTTCGAGAACGGCGCGACGGCGAACGAGAACGGCGGATTTTGGCCGCGTTGGGGAGCGAACGCCGTTTCAACGAGCGAGATTAACGAAAAAAACGGTTTTGCGGGGGCGCCGAAAGTCGTCGGCGAGAGCGACGCGACGGCGGCGAGAAATCGCGTCGAATCGGCGAGTTTTGCCGATTATTTTTTAAACGCCGATTTTAACGAACGCAAAAGCGCGGTCGACGGGGAAACGCGGCTTGTCGCTTGGAGCGAACCCGACGCGGCGCCTTTAAGCGTCGAGCGACCGGTCGAAACGCCGACTCCGGAAACGCCGGTTGCGACAAACGGTGAAAATGGAGAAACGGCGAAAAACGGCGAAGACGCGTCGCGGTCGAAAACGCCGATTTTGCGGGACGAGCCGACTTCCGCGAAACGCAACGGCGGTTCGTTGGGGAACGCGTTGGTCTCGACGTTCGGCGCGTTGGCGGTCGTTTTGGGCGCTTTTTTCGCGTTGGTCGCTCTTTTGAGGCGGACGGGAGTAAAAAACGGCGGCGTCGGGAGCGCGTTGGAAGTGGTCGACTCGTTGGCCGTCGGCGATAAAGCTCGCCTTCTGACGATACGTTGGGGAAATAGGTTGATTTTAGCGGCTAAAACGCCGGAAAAGATTGCGCCGCTTGCCGAAATTGCCGACTTCGAGGAGGCGAACGCGATGTTGGCGGAGATTGAACGACGAAAGGAAACGGCGGCGACCGGCGACGTCGGCGCAAAAGCGGCGGCGATTTGGCGACGAGGGCGCGCCGCGGCGAGCGTTTGGCGAACGGCGTTCAAAGCGGAAGGGCGGCGATAATGAAAAAAACGCGAAAAATCAAAGAGGAAAAAGCGAAAGCGGCGGCGTTTTTCCGGGGCGTCGTCGCGGCGTTCGCGATTGTCGCGGCGTTCGTGGGGGACGCGTCGGCGCAAGAAAACTCCGCGATTCCGTCGGCGGTTGAAACGGAGCGCTCCGGCAAGGCGACGCTGGGCGTCGACGCGACCGAGTTGGACTTTTATAACGATTATAACGGCGCGGCTCCCGTTGAAACCGGCGAAATCGCGCAACCTGTAACGAAGACCGAAGCCGGGAAGGCGTCGCGTTCCGCGGAAACTGGGAACGCCGGACAAGTTTCGCGTTCGTCGGAAGCCGGGAACGCCGGACAAGTTTCGCGTTCGTCGGAAACCGGGAACGCCGGGCAAGTTTCGCGTTCGTCGGAAGCCGGGAACGCCGGACAAGTTTCGCGTTCGTCGGAAACCGGGAACGCCGGGCAAGTTTCGCGGCCTGTCGCCGAAAATGAGACGGAAAAAGTCGAGCGATCGGCGACGAACGCAAAGGGCGCGTCGGAAGAAATCGAGTTTGACGGCGGCGACGAAAAAACGAATTTTTGGGCGCAAGGCCCGAACGGTTGGTTCGGGCGCGAAAGCGTCGCGACCTCGTTGAAAACGCTGTTGACTTTTTCGATTTTAGCGGTCGCGCCGGCGATTTTGTTGGCGACGACGTCTTTCGTTCGGATTTCGGTCGTTTTGTCGCTCTTGCGGCAAGGAATCGGGGCGGGGCAGGTTCCGTCGAATCAAACGATCGCGGCGTTGGCCGTCTTTTTGTCCTTATTAATAATGGCGCCGGTTTGGTCGGAGGTTTACGAGACCGCCGTCGCGCCTTATTCCGAGGGGCAAATTTCGAACGCGGAAGCGTTTCAACGCGGCCAAGCGCCGATTCGCGCCTTCCTTTGGCGTCAAATTGAGAAAACTGGGAACGTTGAAACGATCGGCGTGTTTACGCAATTTATACCCGGTAAGGAAAACCCGGAGTTTTACGAAGACGTGCCTTGGCGCGCGCTCGCTCCGGCGTTTTTGTTAAGCGAGTTAAAAACGGCGTTTTTGATCGGTTTTCAAGTTTTGATTCCGTTTTTGATTATCGACGTCGTCGTTTCGTCGGTTTTGGTCTCGACCGGAATGATGATGCTTCCGCCGACCGTCGTTTCGCTTCCTTTTAAATTGGCGTTGTTTGTTTTGTCGGACGGTTGGACGCTCGTCGTGAAGTCGTTGCTCGAAAGTTTCGCTTGGAGCGGCGCGGCGGGTTGACGTTAAACGGCGCGTCGGCGAAAATAAAAAGGAATAAAGCGGCGTTTATCGCGTCGCGACGGAGGAAGGAAATGGAAACGGAAACGGCGATCGTCTTGGGACGAAACGCGTTGCAAATTATGTTGACAATCGGCGCGCCGGCGTTGATCGTTTGCGTTCTCGTCGGGTTGGCGACCGGAATTTTGCAGGCGGCGACGCAGATTCAAGACCAAGCGTTCGCGACGGTTTTGAAAATTGTCGCGACTTTTGCGACCGTCGCGATTTTCCTTCCTTGGTCGGTCGCGCGCTTGGCGGAGTTTGCGCGAAATCTTTGGGAACAGATTCCCGAAACGACGACTTTTTTTGGAGGATGAAATCGAAACGGCGGTTCGAGTCGTTTAGGAATAAAAAAAGCGGCGAGGCGGTCGCGGGCGTCGGTCGCGCTTATCGTTGCGCTTGTTATAATCGTTATAAAACTTAAAACCGGCGTCGTCGGCGCGTTCGGACGCAATATTCGTTCTTCTCGACGACCGGGGTTCTTGACTTTTGCCGCGTCGCGTTTTACAATACGAACGGCGTCGTCTTTTTTGCGGCGTTTTTTCCGTCGTCTCGCGTTTCGGCGACGACGGTTTGTTAGGTCGATTAAACTTTTGAAAATTTGCGGGAGCGGTATGTTCGCGGCGATCGTCAGTCAGCAGAATCCGCGCGTCAAAAACGCGGCGCGTTTGCGAGAGAGCCGGGTTCGTCGGCGCGAAGGCCTTTTTTTGATCGACGGCGTTCGCGAGGCGGCGCGAGCTTGGGAGCGCGGGTTCGAGTTCGTCGAGGTCTTTTGGAACGCCGGGAAAAACGTCGTCGCCGACGAGAAAGTCGACGTCGACGCGGCGTTGAGCGCCGTCCGAGCGCGAGCCGGGAAGAGCGAACGGGACGCCGACGCGGTCGAGAAACGGTTCGACGACTTGCGAACCCTCTTGAAAACGGTCGACGCGGCGGGCGTTCCGACGATTCCGCTTTCGACCGGCGCTTTCGAAAAAATCGGGTTCGGCGAACGAGACGAAGCGGTCGTCGCGGTTGTTCGGGCGAAAACGACGACGCTCGACGCGTTGGATTCGTTGTTGACGGCGAAGTCGGAAAAAACGGGCGAAGCTCCGTTGATCGCGGTGATCGAGGGCGTCGAGAAGCCGGGGAACGTCGGGGCGATTTTGCGAAGCGCGGACGGCGCCGGGTTGGACGCGCTGATCGTCGCGGCGCCCGATTTCGACCTCTTCAATCCGAACGCGATTCGGTCGAGTTTGGGCGCGATCTTCAGCGTTCCGACCGTCGTCGCGGCGGCTCCGGACGTTCTCGATTGGCTGCGTCGCCGCAAAATTCAACGGGCGACCGCGCTTTGCGACGACTCGATTCCTTATCCGCAACTCGATTACCGCCGTTCGACCGCGATCGTTCTCGGGAGCGAAGCGGACGGATTGACCGAAATTTGGGCGACCGAAACGCCGGAGGACGCCGCCGACGGACTCCTTAAAAAGGCGCGGTTGCCGATGTTGGGAATCGCCGACAGCTTGAACGTTTCGAACGCCGCCGCCGTCTTTTTTTACGAAGCGCGTCGCGTTCGGTCGTTGGACGCGGAAAGTTGAGCGGCGGCGAAGGACGGCGAAAAAAAGATAAAATGGGTTGACTTGGCGAAATAAACGGAGTAAAACGGGATGGACGGAAAAGAAATCGCCGCGTTGATCGACGAATTACACGGGATTTTGCGGGCGCTGGCCGAGTTGAATTACCGGATTCAGCGCGGGCGGCGGACGGTCGCGGCGAGCGTCGCGGCGCAAAAAAAAGCGGCGGACGCGTTGACGGCGCGGCGCGAGGAGAAACAAAATCTCCTCTTGGCGGCGAAGGAAAAAGAGCGCGAGTCGGACGCCGCGGCGCAAGAGCTGGAACGGCGGCGCGCCCAGCTCGACGCGGCGAAGTCGAACCGAGAATACGAGTCGATTCAAATTCAAATCGAGTCGATCGCGTATAAAAACGACGAGTTGGCGGAAGCGGCGTTCGAAGCGCTGACCGTCGCCGAAGAGTTCGACGTCGAAGTCGAGCGCGCCGAAAACGAATTGAAAGAAGCGACCGAGCGGCTCGAAAAAACGCGGGCGACCGTCGCCGAGTCGGAACCGAAGTTGGCGGCGGACGTCGAACGAACGCAAACGCGGCTTCGCGAAGCCGAGGGACGCTTGCCGCGCGATTGGGCCGGATTGTACGCTCGACTCGTTAAAGATTTCGGCGGCGAGGAAACGTTTGCTCCGTTGACCGGCGAAGGCTATTGCGGTTCCTGCCGACGCCGTCTTCCGGTCGAAACGGTCGCGAAAGTTTGCGGCGGCGCGGCCTTGACTTGCCCGGCTTGCGGACGAATCCTGTATATGCCCGTCGGTTTCGTTTTGAAGTGAAACGGCGGACGGCGGCGGTTGGAACGGTTGAGCGGTCGCGTCGATTTTTCGGGCGTTTGACGAAAAAAGCGCGACCGGCGCCGCCGGAGAGAAAATTTAAGAGTTGATTTTAACAATTGAAACGGTTTTAACGTTTAGGTTGAAGAGTTCGATATGAAAGTTGGATTGGTTGGGTACGCGGGCAGCGGTAAAAGTTCCTTATTCGAGTGGTTGAGCGGCGCGACGCCCGACCCGTCGGCGGTTCACTCGTCGCAGTTGGCGACGGCGACGATTCCGGAGCCGCGAATCGAGGCGCTTTGCGAAATTTATAAGCCGAAAAAGGTTACTTACGCCTCGATGGAAATCGTCGACACGCCCGGTCTCAACCGCGATCACGTCGGCAACGTCGCGAAGTTGGCGCACCTGCGCGAAGCCGACTACTTGGTTTGCGTCGTTCCGGCGTTCGACGGTTCGAAAGTCGACGCGGAAATGCAAGCGTTCGTCGAAGATATGATTCTCGCCGACCTCGAAATCGCGACGAACCGCGTCGAAAAGATTGAAGAGCAGTTCAAGCGCCGTCGTTCGAAGGAAGAGCAAGAGGCGCTCGAAATCGAATACGAAACGCTGAAACTTATCCGCGAACGCCTCGAAGCCGGAAATCCGCTCCTCGCCGAAGAAATGACGGAAGAGCAGTACAAAGCGACGCGTTCCTTCCGCTTTTTGACCGAAAAACGCCGAATGATTCTCGTCAACACCGGCGACGACGAAACCGATTTCGAGCAATATAATAAATTCGCGACGGAAAAAGAGCCGGTTCTCGCCGTTTCGGTCGGGCTTGAGTTAGAACTTTCGAAGATGGCGCCGGAGGAAGCGGACGCGTTCCTCGAAGAAATGGGGTTGACCCGCGTCGGTCGGGATAAAGTCGTTCGGACGCTGATGGACGCTTCCGGTCAAATGGTCTTCTTGACCGCCGGCGACAAGGAAGTCCGCAGTTGGCTGACGCGCAAAAATAGCTCCGCGGTCGAGGCCGCCGGGAAGATTCACACCGACTTCATCAAAAAGTTCATTCGCTGCGAAGTGATCGCTTGCGACGACCTGATTCGTCTCGGAAGCGAGCGCGAAGTGAAGGCGGCCGGGCTTAACCACCGCGAAACGAAGGAATACGTCGTTCAAGAAGGCGACGTCTTGCTCTTCCATATTTCGCAGTGAAAAAGCGAATGCGGCGGCGCGTTTGACGATTTTAGCGGCGAAACGGCGTTTCCAACGGATTTTGCCGATAAAATCGTTATGTTCGGCGTTTTGGCGTTTCGAGTGAACGTCGAGGCGCGAAAACGTCGAACTTATTCGACGACTTGAACGCGTTAAACGGTCGCGTCGCGGCGTAAAATTTGACGGTTGCGCCGAGAAAAACGAAGAAAACGGAGAGAAAACGATGGAAATTTTTGAAGCGATCGCTCGCCGACGTTGTTATCGCGGCGAATTTACCGACGCCCCGGTGTCGCGGGAAGCGTTGACGAAGATTCTCGAAGCGGCGATCGAAGCGCCGACGGCTTGCAACGCGCAGTCGCCGTCTTTCGTCGCGGTCGACGATCCGGCGATTCTTGCGAAAATCGCCGAAATTATGCCGACGCCGGTTTGCAAAACCGCGAAAGCGGCGATCGTTTGCGTCGCGGACGAACGGCCCGTTTTCGCCGATATGTCGTTTTATAAAGAGGACTGCGCCGCCGCCGTTCAAAATATGTTGCTCGCGATCACGGCGCTCGGGTTTCACTCCGTTTGGCTCGACGGCGTGTTGCGACGCGATCAAAACGCCGAAAAAATCGCCCAACTTCTCCAAATTCCGAAAGGGAAACGCGTTCAAATCGTGTTGCCGATCGGCGTCGCGCCGTCGGAACCGACGAAGGCCGAGCGTTTGCCCTTTGAAAAACGCGCTTCCTTCAACGTTTGGAAGGAACAACAGTAAACTTTAATATCGACGGAAACGGTCGAGTTTCCGTTAAAAGTGAAACGGCGCCAAAACGACGGCGCGTTTGAAATGTGCGAACGGGAATCGCCTAATGACGAGCGAAATCAAAATTATAACGCCGACTTCAAGACGGGATAAGAAACGCTTTTTGTTGTTTCCTTGGGAGATTTATAAAAACGACCCGCATTGGATTCCGCCGCTCTTGGCTAGCGAGAAGGGCCTTGTCGGATACGCGAAAGAGCCGTTTTACGAACGGAACAAGATTCAAACGTTTTTGGCCGAACGCGACGGCAAAATCGTCGGGCGAATCGCGGCGATTTTAAACGTCGGGCACCTCGAGCGTTACGACGATAAGGTCGGGTTTTTCGGGTTTTACGAATCGATCGACGACCAAGCCGTCGCCGACGCGCTCTTCGCCGCCGCTTCCGATTGGTTGAAAGGGCAAGGATGCGAAACGATGCGCGGCCCGATGAATCCGTCGATGAATCACACCGTCGGGCTTTTGATCGAAGGGTTCGATTCGTCGCCGTTCTTTATGATGACGTACAACCCGGCGTATTACGAGCGGCTGTTCGAGAACGTCGGCTTGGCGAAGTCGCAAGATATGTACGCTTATTGGGGCGAAATCGATATGCTCCCGAAGGTGCGCGAACGTTACTTGCGAACCGCCGAAATGATTCAAGAGCGATACGACGTTAAACTTCGTCCGCTCGATAAAAAACATTTCGAAGCCGACGTGCGGATGTTCCTCGAAATTTACAACCGATCGCTCTCGAACACTTGGGGGTTCGTGCCGTTTTCCGACGCCGAGTTGCGCGAAATGGCCGCCTCGATGAAGTATTTGATGGTGCCGGAATTGGCGATCGTCGCCGAAGTCGACGGGAAAACGGTCGGCGCGACGTTCTGCCTGCCGGACTACAACCCGCGAATCAAGGCGATTAACGGTCGTTTGTTCCCGTTCGGTTTCTTGAAACTGTTGCGAAAACGTTCGGAAATCAAACGGATGCGCATTATCAGCACGAACGTTTTGCCGGAGTACCAAATGACCGGGCTCGGACTCGTTCTGTTGAACGCGTTGGTTCCGAAAACGCTCGAGTGCGGCGTCCAAGAGGCGGAGTTCTCTTGGGTGCTTGAGTCGAACCAATACTCTCGCGGCAGTTTGGAAAAAGGCGGCGCCGTCCGCAATAAAACGTACCGCGTGTACGATAAAAAGATCGCTTAACGCGATTTGATTTCCTCCCCCCCCAATGAAAAACAAACGACGTCGCCAGACGCGGCGGTCGGTTTCGGCTTCGTCGGCGCGATTCGACGAAACGCGACCGGCGGCGTCGTTTGCGGAACGTTTGCGTCGCGTAAAAGCGGCGGACGACGGCGCGCGATCGCGTCCCGTTTCGACTTAAATCGTCCTTATATTAATAATAGTCGGCGTTCGCAAAATGGAAATCATCGAAGTTAAAACCGAAAACGACCGTAAGAAGTTTATCGAACTTCCGCGTAAAATTTATAAAAACGATCCGAATTGGACCGCGCCTTTCGCCTTTCAAACGCGCGAAAAACTCGACCCGAAACGCAATCCGTTTTTCCGACACGGTTGGGCGAAAATGTTCCTCGCCGTCGAAGGAAACGAGGTTCTCGGACGCGTCGTCGCGTCGGACGACCCGCGTTTTAACGAGGAAAACGGGTCGAATATGGGGATGTTCGGCTTTTTTGAGGCGGTCGACGATCAAAACGTCGCGAACGCGCTTTTCGACAAAGCCGCTCGAGTGTTGAAAGAAGAGCGCAAACGCAACCTTCTTTTTGGCCCGGTCGAGTTTTCGACGAATTACGAGTGCGCGCTTTTGGTCGAAGGGTTCGACTCGCCGGCCAAGGTGATGATGCCGTACAATCCGAGTTATTACCCGCGTCTTTTCGACAATTGGGGGCTCCAAAAGAACCGCGACTTGTTCTCGTGGTGGTTCGACGAGAGCGCGATTTTCGCCGACCAATGGCGGCCGATCGTCGAGCGTTTGCAAAAGCGTTACAACTTTACGGTGCGCGGTATTTCGATGAAGAACTTTGCCGCCGACGTCGAACGCTGTATGGAAGTTTACGAGGCGGTGCGCTCCGAATGGTGGTGGGCGTGCGTTTCGTTGACGCAAGAGGAAGTGCGCGCTTACGCCGACAATTTGCGGAAAATCGCGTGTCCGGAACAAACGCTTTTGGCCGAGGTCGACGGCAAACCGGTCGGTTTTTCGATCACCGTGCCGGACTTCAACGAGGCGGCGCGTCCGTTGGGCGGCAAGTTGTCGTGGTTGGGCGTTCCGTTTTTAGGGGCGTTGCGTTTGAAATACCGTCTGAAACGGGTCAAGGGCGCGCGAATGATGGTGCTTTGCGTCTTGCCGGAGTACCGTCGCAAGGGCGTCGCCGAGCGTTTGATTTTGGACACGTTCGATTACGGACGCAACGTCTTGAAGTACGAAAACGCCGAACTCGGTTGGACGGACGAAAACAACGACAAAATCAACCACGTCCTGGAACGCGTCGGCGCCAAGCGTTGCAAACGTTACCGCGTGTATCAAAAGGATATTTGACGGTCGCGCCGATTTTAACGGTCGCGTTGGCGACGGAAAGCGGCGAGTCGAAGGAGAATACGTAAAATACGGTAAGTTTCGCGTCGTCGAAACGTGATTTTAGCAACGTTAATTCGAGGAGAAAACGAAATGTCCCGACGTTTCCTTTGTTCGATGATTGGAGCGGCTTTGCTCGTCGGCGCCGCGGCGCTCCCGGCGTCCGCGCAAGACCACTCGTACTACGCCTATAAAAATAATAAAGCGCGGTACGAGCAAACGCTTAGCCAGTTGCTCGACGCGGCTCGAGCCGACTTGGGCGTAAAAATCGAAGTCGCGGCGAACGTTAAGCCGTATTTGGAACAAAAAGTTCCGATGGCGCCTTGGAAATATTGGGCCGATCCGAGCTTGCGTTTGGCGTATATCCTCGCGCCGCTCGACTTAACGTTCGAAAAAACCGGCGAAAATTCTTTCCGCGTCTTCGAACCTTGGTATATGAACCGCCCGGAAGACGAAGCCGCCGCGCACCTCGAACGAGCGAAAGCCCGTTACGCCGACCGCGAAAGTTGGGAAAAACGCCGCGACGAAATCCGCGCGACCCTTTTGAAAGAGTTTCAACTCGACCCGGCGCCGAAAAAAACGCCGCTCAACCCGATCGTCGGCGAGACGCGCCAACACGACGGTTACTCGACGACGAACGTCGCGCTCGAAGTTTTCCCGAAATATTGGGTTTGCGGAACGCTTTTCCGTCCGACCGAGGGCGACGGCCCGTTCCCGTTGGTCGTTTCGCCGCACGGGCACGGGAAAGAAGGGCGTTTCGCCGCCGACCAACAGTATCGCGCCGCGACGTTGGCTCGGATGGGCGCCGTCGTTTTCGCGCACGGGATGCTCGGTTGGGTCGCCGGAGAAACGCCGCTGAAGGTCGACGCGCACCGCGACCCGATTTCCGGCGGGATTCAGGCTTGGTCGACGATTCGCGTAATCGACTATTTGACGAGCCTTGAAAACGTCGACGCGACGCGAATCGGGATCACCGGCGAGTCGGGCGGCGGTTCGCAAACGTTTTACGCGTCGGCGCTCGACGAGCGGATTACCGTCAGCGTTCCGGCGGTGATGGTTTCCGGACATTTTTACGGCGGTTGCCCCTGCGAAAGCGGGACGGCGTTCCACTCGCGCCTCGGCTGTATTACGAACGCCGAAGTCGCCGCGCTCTTCGCGCCGAAACCGTTGAAGTTGATCGCGTCGAAACAGGACTGGACGAAGAATACTCCGACGGTAGAGTATCCGTTCTTGCAGTCGATTTACGGCCTTTACGACGCCGCCGACCGCGTCGAATACGAGATTTTCGACGAGCCGCACGGGTACGGGAAATCGAACCGCGGCGCGCTCTATCCCTTCTTCGCGAAGGAGTTGGGGCTCGACTTGAGCCGCGTCGACGAATCGAAGGTAACGATCGAACCGATGGAGGCGATGCTTCCGTTCGGCCCGAACTGCGAAAAGTATCCGGAGGGCGCCGTTCGGACGCTTGAAGAACTCCGCGCCGCGTTCGAGGCCGCGAAAAGCGCCGAATAACGACGCTTGCCGTTGAAAATTGGAACGGTTTTTGCGCCGTCGACGCGGTTTTTAGCCGCTCGACGGCGTTTTTTGTCGCGTTGAGAACAATTTTTGACTAAAATAGGAAAACGGCGAAGAGAATGACGACGAACGAGCCGGTTTTTTCGACGGCGGTCGCGCTGGAAACGTTGCGAAATTTGCGTCGCGCGGCGCCGTTGACGCACTGTATAACGAATTATGTAACGGCGAACGATTGCGCGAACGTTTTGCTGGCGTTCGGCGCCTCCCCGATAATGGCGGACGAACCGGCTGAGGTCGAGGAAATCGTCGCGCTTTCGTCGGGGCTCGTCGTCAATTTGGGAACGCTCAACCGCTCGACGGTCGACGCGATGTTCGCGGCGGCGCGGCGAGCGAACGAACTTGGGATTCCGGCGGTTCTCGATCCGGTCGGCGTCGGCGCGTCGCGCTTGCGAACGGAGACGGCGCGACGATTGTTAAACGAAATTCGATTCGCCGCGATTCGGGGAAACGTTTCGGAAATCGGCGCGTTGGCGTTCGGAGTCGGCTCGGTTCGCGGAGTCGACGCGGCGGTTGCGGACGCGGTTTCGGAGGTTAATCGTCGAGCGGTCGCGGAGCGTTTGCGCGAGTTCGCGGCGGCGTTTCGGACGACGGTCGTCGCGTCCGGCGCGCTCGATTTGGTCGTCGACGCGGAGCGGTTCGCGACGGTTCGGAACGGTTCGTCTTGGGCGGCGCGAATTACCGGGGCCGGCTGTATGTCGACGGCGGTTCTCGGCGCTTGCGTCGCGGCGAATTGGGAACGAGTTTGGAAGGCGGCGGTCGCGGCGACGGCGGCGTTCGGCGTTTGCGGCGAGATCGCGGAGCGGCGAACGGTCGAGCGAGGCGGCGGAACCGCGACGTTTCGAACGGAGCTAATCGACGCGGCTTCGACGACGGAACCGGAGCGTTTCGCCGAACTTTTGCGCGTCGAAGCGGAGATTTTCGGCGGCGTTTGAGCGCGAAAAAGCGAAAAAAGCCAAAACGCGTCGAGTCGGTCGGTCGCGCAAAACGAGAAAATGGGAAGAATGAGGCGATGAGTAAAAACTTGACGGCGCGAAAGCGGCTCGACGCGGCGGCGTTGCGGCGGGCGTTGCGACTTTACGCGGTTACCGACCGAGCTTGGCTCGGCGCGAAGACCGGCGACGAAGCGATTCGAGCGTTGGAGGCGCAGATCGAAGCGGCGCTTCGCGGCGGCGCGACGGTCGTTCAGCTCCGCGAGAAGAATTTGAGCGTCGACGAATTTCGGCGGGAGGCGGTCGCGGTCAAGCGGCTTTGCGAACGGTTCGACGTTCCGTTGATTATCGACGACGCGCTCGACGTCGCGCTCGAATGCGACGCGGACGGGCTGCACGTCGGTCAACGCGACCTCGAAGCGGGGGAAGCGCGCCGCCTTCTCGGGCCGAATCGAATTCTCGGCGTCTCGGCTCAAACGGTTGCCGACGCTCGACTTGCGGTCGAGCGCGGGGCGGATTATCTCGGCGTCGGGGCCGTTTTTCCGACGTCGACGAAGACGGACGCGGACGCCGTTTCGCTTGAAACGTTGCGAGCGATTTGCGACGCGGTTTCCGTTCCGGTCGTCGCGATCGGCGGAATCGGCGCGGCGCAAGTCGAGCGGTTGACCGGAACCGGAATCGTCGGCGTCGCGGTCGTTTCGGCGATTTTCGGAAACGCCGACGTTGAAGCGGCGACGCGGGAACTCGACCGGTTGACGCGGCGGTTTGCGAAAGATTGACCGGTCGCGTTGAGTTGAACGGACGAACAACGCGGCGAATTGGATAAAATAAAGGGATAACGCGGCGAACGTAAAAGAGCGAAAAAGATGAAAGAAAACGGATTAAGACGGTTAAGCGGCGCGATTTTCGACCTCGACGGAACGCTTCTCGACACAATGACGCAATGGAACGCGCTTGGGCTGGAATATTTGCGCCTTCAAGGCGTCGAAGCGGGGCCGGAGTTGACCGAGCGGCTGTCGACGATGAGTTTGCGGCAAAGCGCGGAGTTTTTTCGAACCGAATACGGGCTGAAAATCGAGTTGGCGGAGATCGTCGAAACGATGAAGTCGCGTCTTATAACGCTTTACAACGAGGAAGCGGCCCTGAAACCGGGGGCCGACGAAACGCTTCGGCTCTTGAAGGAGCGGGGCGTCGGAACGGCGCTCGCGACCGCGACTTCGTCGGAATTGGCGACGGCGGGGCTCCGGCGCAACGACGCGCTCCGTTTCTTTAGCGCGCTTTTCTCTTGCAAAGACCCGGGAATCCGCGTCGGAAAGGCGGAGTCGGCGAAAGTGTTCGACGTCGCTCGCGAGTTTTTAGGGACGCCGCTCGAGGAAACGATCGTCGTCGAAGACGCGCTGCACGCCGTCGAAACGGCGAAAAAAGCCGGATATTTCGTCGTCGCGATTTACGATCCGACGGAAGATAGGCGAAAAGAGACGATTAGGGAAATTGCGGACGTTTATTTCGACGACCATTTCGCGTTCGCCGCTTGGCTGCGCGAAAAGACGAACGGCGAACAAAAATAGAGAGGTTGCTCGAGGGAGAGAAATTAGCGGTTAACGCGAACGTAAGAAGCGAGAAATTCGCTCTCTATATCGGCGTTTTTCTCTATATGGAAGATTAGGCGGGGGCGTCGGAGTAGGGATCGACGGCGCCGGGAGGGCGATTTTCTAAATATTGGCGGATTTCGTCGGTCGCGGCGAGGTCGCGCGGCGTTTGCCCAAGCGCGTCTTTTACGTCGAGGGGGAGATTTTCTTTTTTGACGAGCCAAAGAACCGACCTAAGGTCGCCCAAACGAGCCGCGACGTGAAGCGTCGTTTGCGAATGCCAACCGAGCGCTCGAACGTCCGCGCCGTATTTGACAAGAAGACGCGCCATCAAATAGTCGCATTTGCCGAGCGCGCCGAAGAGAGCGGCGTTGAGGTCGTCGGGGCCCGCAAATTGCGCTTTTAGTTCTTCAAAAAGCCAACGAACGAGACGACGGTTTTTCGATTGCGTCGCGAAGCGCAAAACCGACGCGCCTCGAAGCGTTCGCGCGTTGAGATCGGCGCCTAAATCGACAAGGTAACGAACGAGTTCAAATTGTCCGCTTCGAGCGGCGCAATGCAACGGCGTTTCGTTTTTCGGACTTCTCGTTTTTACGTTCGCGCCGCGTCGAAGAAGGTTGCGAACTTGCGGTAAATCGCCCGATTTAGAAGCCGCAAGGAGGCGCGCGTCAATACCGCGAGTTATTCGAAAACACATAAAAAACGCCTTTTAAAGTCAAGGTAAAACTACGCCGCCAACCGAATCCGACAGACTAGGGCCGAGGCGTCGGAACAAGCGACGATAATTTCGGGGATAAATAATACTAATCAAACGTATAAACTATTTTGTTTTTTTTTTGATTGTCGGTACAAAAATAACGCTCAAAATTTTCCGCTCGCGGCGGGAATATTGAGCTTATAGGAAATAAGGCGGGATTTTTTTCTATCTTTTGAAATTTTTCAAAAGAATGAGTTTGTCGTCGGTTTTTTTGAAAATTTCATTTTTTTGATAAAGCGTTTATAATTATCCTATAACAATTGATTTTGTCAAGCTAGAAAAATGAGCGTTAACCAAAAAAAGATAAATATTGTTTTGACTCTTTTAAAAAAGCGGCGTTTGTGTTATAATTAAAGGCGAAACCGCCGCCGTTGAACGCCGAAAAATGGATTGGGAGCGATTTTTACCATAAACGTCTTTGGATTTTAGCGCGACTCTAGCCGATTGGCTTTGATTTTAAAGCGCGGGGGAATCGAAAGACGGAAATTAACGATTATTCGTTTAGTATCGAGTGTAAATAAAGGCGCGCAAGCGCTTGGGGAGAAAAAAATGTTTACTGGGCTTGTCGAAACGTTGGGGAAGGTCGCGCGAATTGTCGTCGAGGGGCCGATTTGCACGCTCGTGATCGAAGCGCCGAAAATTGCGAGCGGCGTCGAGGTTTCGGACAGCGTCGCGGTCAACGGCTGTTGCTTGACGGTCGTCGCGAAAACGGAGACGACGCTCTCGTTCCAAGCGGTTCCGGAGACCCTTTCGCGAACGAACCTCGGCGATTTGGTCGAAGGTTCGCCGGTCAATTTGGAGCGAGCGTTGGCGTCGAACGCGCGGCTCGGCGGGCACTTCGTCAGCGGACATATCGACGGACTGGCCGAGTTGGTAAAGATTGACGATCATAACGGCGAATGCGCGGACTATTACTTCCGGATTCCGAAAGATTTGGCGAAGAATATGGCGTCGAAGGGCTCGGTCGCGGTCGACGGCGTCAGCTTGACGTTGGTGCGTTGCGAACCGGAACTCTTTAGCGTCGCGCTGATTCCGTTCACCTTGGCGGAAACGACGCTTGGTTCGCGCAAAATCGGCGACAAAGTGAATATTGAAACGGATATTCTCTCGAAGTACGTCCAACGCCTCTTCGAAGCGCAAGAATGGGACTGATTCGAGCGGAAAACGGGGAGAAATCGCGAAAATAGGCGGTTTTTTCGGTTCGCGGGCGGCGAACCGAGCGAGTTCGCCGTCGACGGCGGGAGAGGCGCGTTCTTTAAACGACCGCGGCTCTTCCGATATTTGTTTTTCTTTTGAATAACGGCGCTGAAACCGGGGCGCGCGCTTCGGTTTGTTGAGAACGTCGTTTCTTGATTGGGCGTCGGGCGCGGACGGCGAACGTCGGCGATCGGCTTTGGCGGAGCTGTTTTATCGATTTTAGTAATTTTTGGGTTTTTATCGACGAGAAAGGGAGCGTTATGCGCAAATTACAACGAATTTTGTTAAGCGCGGCGTTTATCGGAACGCTTTGGGGCGCGGCGGCGAATGAAAACGCGGCGCTTTTCGGGAACGAAACGGCGAAAGAGGCGGTCGTCGGCGAATTTTTCGTTTCGCCGAACGGCAACGACGCGAACGCCGGAACGGAAGCCGCGCCGTTCGCGACGTTGGAACGGGCCCGCGACGCGGTTCGGGCCGCTCGAGCGGAAGCCGGGAAGGCGGGAAGCGACGGCGTTTTCCAAATTCGGCTCGGCGAAGGCGAGTTTCCGCGAACCGTTCCGTTCGAGCTGGACGTCCGCGACTCGAAAACCCGTTTCGTCGGCGTTCCCGGGAAGACGACCGTTTTCGGCGGGCGCGAAATCGGCGGTTGGCGCGTCGCGACCGACGCCGAAAAGAGCGCGTTTCCAAACGCGACCGGCGAAGTTTGGCGCGCCGAACTCCCGAAAATCGACGGCGCTCCCGTCTACTTCGAACAACTTTTCGTTTCGGAACGCCGCGCGACCCGAGCCCGCTTCCCGAACGGCGGCGACTTCCTCCGTCCCGCGTCGATTTGGGAGGAAGCGTCGATGAACCCGCAAACGCGCCGCGCTCCGACCGACTCGACGGCGCAAGAACTTCGGGCGAAACCGGGCGACCTCGACGCGCTTCGGTTGGCCGAAATCCCGGCGGCGGAACTCCGGTTCGCGCAGTTCGTCGTTCACCATCATTGGGATACGACGCGCCGCATTTTGCTCGGGTTCGCGCCGGAGCGGAACGCCTTGCTCGCTCGCGGCGGGGCGATGAAGTCTTGGAACCCTTGGCGCGATTCGTCCCTTTATTATCTTGAAAATTTGCGAACGGCGTTCGACGCGCCGGGCGAATGGTTTTACGCGGGCGCCGAAAACGCCGTTTATTATCGACCGCTCGACGGCGAAACGCTCGACTCCGCCCGATTCGTCGCGCCGGTCGCCGGATTGGCTCGTCTGCTGGTCGTCGCCGGGACGCAAGATAAGAAAGTCGTTAATATTCGCTTTGATAATATTAGCTTCGCTTATACCGATTCGCCGCGACTCGACGAACATATGCGCCCGGCGGGGCTCGACGTCGCGATTACCGGCGATTTGGCGAAACCGGGCCCGACGCAGTTCGAACCGGCGCAATCGGCGTTCTTCACGCGCGCCGTTTTGACGGTCGACGACGCCGAAAATATCGTTTTTGACGGTTGCAACGTCGCGCACGTCGGCGAATACGGGCTTTGGTTCAAAAACTGCTCCGATTGCGCGATGCGAAACGCCGACCTTTACGACTTGGGCGCCGGGGGCGTTCGCGTCGGCGGCGGGAAGATGGACGTTCGCAACGTCGTCGAAAATTGTTGGATTACGCAAGGCGGGCGCTTCCACGCGTCGGCGACGGCGGTTTGGATTGGACAAAATACGGAAGAAATAGCGATTTTGCACAACGATATTTCCGACTTCTTTTACACCGGCGTTTCGGTCGGTTGGGTTTGGGGGTACAACGGCGGGCACGCGTTCCGCAACCGAATCGAGTTCAACCGGATTCACAAGATCGGGCAAGGGAAACTCGCCGATATGGGGGGCGTTTACACCCTCGGAACGCAAACCGGAACGCGCGTCTGCAACAACGTGATTTTCGACGTCGAGTCTTACGGTTACGGAGGTTGGGGGCTTTACCCGGACGAGGGAAGCGAGGGGATTTTGCTCGAAAACAATCTCGTTTACGACTGTATGGACGGCTCGTTCCACCAACATTACGGGAAGAATAACGTCGTTCGCAACAACATTTTAGCGCGGAGCAAAGCGAACCCGGCCAAGGGCGGCCCGGCGCACCAAGTCGCGATCACTCGGGTCGAACCGCACCTTTCGATCGTTTTCGAACGGAATATCGTTTATTGGAAGGACGGCGTCGCGTTCGGGTACAACGCCGACAAGGCGAAAGCCGAGTACCGCTCGAACCTTTGGTTCAACGCCGGCGGCGAAGCGACGTTCGTCGGGAAAACGCGGGACGCTTGGGCGCAAGAAAGCGGGCAAGACGCCGGCGGACTCGTCGCCGACCCGATGTTCGTCGACGCGGACGCGAACGATTTCCGTTTGAAACCGGGCTCCCCGGCGGAGAAGATCGGCTTCGTTCCGTTCGATTACTCGCAAGCCGGCCCGAACCGCGAACCGAGTTTCGCGCGCTGAAACGCTCGACTTTGCGGATTAAAGCGATTTTAACGGTTTAACGTCGTCGACAAAGAGGCGCGGGGGAACTCGCGCCTCTTTTTATTGAAGAATTGTTAGAATGTTCTAATTTTGGCGCGTCAGTCGAACGTTTGAAAATTAACGCCGAATAATTTTCCTTTTTTTTGACGACGTAACGACTAACGAAAGGGCGTAAAACGGCGATTTTACGAACGGGCGGGGCGAAACAAACGAAAATTTTTTTCTTCAGACTGGACGCCTGGCGTCCTAGGTCGACTTGCCGCCCGGCGGCGACGCGGTTATAATGCGTGTTCGTAGACCCCAAGGAGATTCGTTTATGGAAAAACCGCTAGTTTCAGCGCGCGATTGGCGCTTAGCGCTTTTGCGTCTGACCAAGTTGTTTTATTACATCGATACGAAACAGCTTGGCGACCCGTTCGACGACTTATGGTTCAATTTTGATTCGAATGAATTGGAGATTGGAGTTAAGCCGGAAAAAGGCGTTTTTATCGGCGAGGTTCGCGATTTTTACGTTTCGGGGGAAAGCTCGACGTTCAATTCCAAGAAGTTCGCCGACGTTTTTTCGGAATTGTCGGACAAGGGGATTATCGAGGTCGACGAAACGGTCGATTTCGACGACAATCCGCTTCGGTATTGCGCCGAAATGTTGGAAGACGTTTGCAAAACCTACCCGGAGCCGGTTTGGAAGAAGATCGGTTTATGGTCGAACACGACGTTTACCGACGCGAAATTCATTAAATTGCCCGACCGCGATTTCGACTACCCGATTTTCATCGGCGGCGTCAACGACTTTTTAGACCGCGTGGGGGAACCGATTCCGCCGGACGAGTCGGGGTCGTTGCATTTCATTTCGGTTCACTCGCTTTTCGATATGGACTTTTATATCAAAAAGACGATGTTCCGAACCGTCGCGGAGGAATTTTTTCAGAAATTTAAAGAAACGTCGTACAGCAAACGCGCGGAAATTAACGTCTATTGCAGTCGCGGGCTGAACCGGTTGTTTTTCACTCGCGACGGATTCGACAGCGATTGCCCGTATAATTGCGGCTCGATGGGAAGCATTGGAAATGCTCATTTTTATTGGATTTACAAGGGGCGTTTCGAAATTTTCAAAACGTGCGTTATCAGCGAAATTTACAACCGAATGGCGAACGTTCAAACCGACGGCTGGGAACGTCGCGTTTAAACGAGGCGGCGCAAACGATTGAAGCGCGATGAAAGGAGAAGGAAATGACAAAACCCAAGGTTTCGGCGTTCGATTGGCGACTTGCGGAAATTCGTCTTTTGTACGCCAAATATTTCATCGACCAAAAAGACGGGGGCGATCCGTTCGACGACCTTTGGTTCGACCTCGACGCGAAAGAGCTGGAAATCGGTTACAAGCCGAAGAACGGCGTCTTTTTGGGCGAGGTTCGCGAGTTCCGCGCCGACGACCAAAAATTCCAAGAGCTTTACGGCGACCTTGCGGCGGACGGCGTTTTCGAGTTGGAGGACGTCGACCCGGCGCTCTTCGAACACCCGTACAAGAGGTACGCCCAAAAAATGGAGGCGGCGGCCGCAAAGTGGGAACCTAAGTTGTGGCCGCGCTTGGAGTTTTTTATGAACGCCGAGATGACGGACGGCGAGTTCTTCCTCGCGACCGATTACGATTGGGCTAATTACCCGGTTTTCGTTACGACGTTTGACGCGATCATTCCTAAGATGGGGGGAATTTCTCCGCTCGAAGCGACCGACGCGTCGTTCGACGTGTTGGCGGGAATGTTCGACCCGGAATTTTACATTTCGAAATCGTTGTATCGCGTTTCGCGACAGATTATGGAATACGTTCGCGAGCTTCAACGGACGAAGCGCAACCTCGAACAACCGTCGACGAAGTTTTATTTAAGTCGCGGGTTTAATCGGGTTAGTTTTATGCGACTTAGCGAAACCGCCGATTCCGACTATCCGTTCTATTGCGGTCGAATTTGCGACTTTACTCGAATGGCGCGATACGGTCAGCGTTGGGGCGACGCGGTGATGGCGGGGATGGGAATGCTTTACTTGACGCCGATCTTGCGCGACAAAAAGACCGACGGCTGGGAGCGGAAGGTTTAAAACGAGAAGGAAGCGTTTCGCCCCCGGCTTCGTCGGCGTCGCGAAAATTGGCGCGTTATTTTGAAAAAACGACGCGGTCGCCGTCGAGTTCGAATTCGGCGTCGAGTTCGGCGGCGAGCGTCGCGGCGATTTTTTGCGCGTCGGCGTTGCGGAACTCGCAGCTGACTCGGGTCGAAAGGTTCAAACCGGCGGCGGTCGCGGACGGAGCGAGCGAACATTCGAGCCCGACGTTCGTTTTGAGGAACGCGAAAACGTCTTTCAACGTTTTATTCTTAATCGAGCCGGAAACGACTTTTCGTTTCCCGCCGGTCGCGCCGGAGTTGCGTTTTCCGTTCGTTTTTCCGTCGGCGTTCGCGACATTCGCCGCGGCGTCGGCTTCCGCTCGAGCGGTTCGGCGGTCGGCGTTGCGACGCGCTTCGTCGGCCCAACGTTCGCGTTTGATTAACGAAACGGCGTATTCGACCTGGGCGACGTCGGCGAACGACCCGGAAACTTGAACCGCGTCTTTTCCGTCGAGTCGAGCGGCGGCGAATCGGCAGTTTGGATAGTCCGTTTTTCGCAATTTTGCGGCGTCGGCTTCCGGGTAAACGCGCTCGACTTGCCGCGTTCGGTCGAGCGTCGCCGGTCGAATCGCTTTTTCCGCCGCGTCGTAACGATAATCGACGTCAAAACCGAAAAGAAGAAGCGTCGTCAAGTCGGAAACGACGACGTTCTTAAACTCGGCGCCGCGCCAACGGTCGAACGGCGTTTTGTCGAACCCGGCGAACTTCAACCGCGAACGGTTCGCCAACCGCTCGAACGTCGCCGCCGGTTCCGCGAAATCTTCGACGGCGAAATCGACCGTCGCGGTCAAGCGTTGCGCGACGGTCTTGGGAAACTCCGCCGCCGCTTCCCGACGCAACGCGCAAAGGAGAAGAAGTTCCCCCGCCGCGTCTTTCGGAGCGACGCAAAGGACGGAACCGTTCAAGACGCAGAAACTTAACTCCGCGTCGTCCAACATCTTGCGCAACGCGTCGACGAACGGAACGTCGACGAACGAACCCGCGACCGACGTCGACGGATCGACGCGCCGGTCGATAAAATAGGCGAATTGGTAAATTTCGGCGTACCGCTCCAAGACCGAAACGAGCGGCGAACCGTCGAGCGTTAGCGAAACCGGTTCGAAAAGTCGATTTTCGGCGGGATTATCGTTTGGCCCGGCGGCGAAGAGAGGGCGAGCGAAGGAAAAACGCGGCGCTTCCGCCGACGGTTCCGGAAAGGAGGGCGAAAACAGAACCGGAACGGTCGCGCCGACGAGGAAAACGCCCTTAATGAAACGTCGACGAAATTTCGAAACGCGTCGCATTGTTGAAAAAACCTTGGTTAATTGGAAAACGTTTGATTGAACGGCCCCGTAAAATCGCTAAATTTGCCGCTGTTTGCGCCGTTTATCAACGCGCGTCGACGGTAACGCCGGGCCAAACGTCGGAACGGAACGGGCTCGCGGGCAAACCGGCGCCGTTCGTCAAGTTGCAAATCGGGTTGTCGGCCCAAGCGTATCGAACGGCGACCGGGCGCTCGACCTCCGGCGCCGAAACGACGACCGTTTCGCCGTCGATTTTCGCTTTCGCCCAATAAAATTTGCGATCGGCGCCCGCGACGGCGAACCCGCGCAACTCGGCGTCGTCGCACTGGGCGTTCGCGCCGATTTTTAAGCCGCCGTCGGTATTGTCGAACGTCAAAACGGCTCGGTTTCCGTCGATTTTCATCGAGCGAAACTCCGGCCCGGCGCAAACGACGTCGACGCCGTATGTTCGCGCCAACGCCAACAACGCAAGCCGTTCGCCGACCGGTTTCTTGTCTTTCGGGTGAACGTCGGCCGTCTCGCCGACGTCGATCGCGACCGCGCGGCCGACGTTTCTAAGTTGACGCGCCGCTTGGCTTTGCGCCTCTCGCAACTCCGCCCAAGAGCTGTTGCCGGGTTGCGGGCGCGGCGCCATAAAATTGGCGAGTTGGACAAAATAGAACGGAAAATCGCCCTGTTCCCAATCTTGCCGCCAACTTTCGACGAGCGTCGGGAAAAGAAGGCGATACTGCCAAGCGCGCCCGGCGTTCGCTTCGCCTTGATACCAAACGACGCCTTTGATCGCGAACGGTTTGAGCGGTTCGAGCATTCCGTTGCGGAGGGCCCCGGCGCGTTGATTTTCGGGCGTTTTTTCTAATCGCGCCGGAGAGGCGAGACCGGAAAGCTCCGGATGTTCGAGCAAAAGACGCGGTTCGATCCAAGCCTCGCAAGACGCGCCGCCCCAAGAGACTTCGAGCAACCCGACCGGAACCTGAATCGTTTCGCGGAGCCGACGTCCGAAAAAGTAAGCGACCGCCGAAAAATCGCGCGCCGTTTTCGGCGAACACGTCTCCCAAGTCGCGTTAAAATCGGTTTGCGGTTCCGTCGCGCTCTTCGCAGGAACCGTTAAAAAGCGCAAATTCGGATAATTCGCCGTCGCGATTTCGGTTTCGGCGTCCTTGGCGCGGCGCAACGAAAAGCCCATATTCGACTGACCGGCGCAAATCCAAACGTCGCCGAAAAGAACGTCGCTCAAAACGATTTTATTCGTCGCGTTAATCTTTAATTCAAACGGGCCTCCCGCCGGTTTCGGGGACAAATCGACGCGCCAACGCCCGTCCGCGCCGACCGACGTCGACTGTTTTTCGCCCGCGATTTCAACCGTTACCTTTTCGCCGACGTCGCCCCAACCCCAAACGGGAACCGTCGCGTCGCGTTGCAAGACCATTCCGGAGCCGAAAACGCGGGGCAAACGAACCGCCGCCGACGCGACGCGGGCGTCGCCGAACGTAAAAACGGCGAAAAGCGCGAAAACGGACGCCGAAACGACCGTCGACCGAACGAGCGAAAAAGAGCGAAGCACGGCGAACCTCCCGTCGAAAACGCGTTAATATCGAACAAAACGCGCTGATTCGGAAGGGCGGCGCGTTCAAAGAAGCCGAAAATAATCGGCAAATCGTCGTTTAGATTAACGGCGACCGACGCCGGTTAAAAGATTCGGTTCGGAATATTGGAACAAAGCGGGAGGTGGAAGTTCCCAAAAAACGATTTTTCTTGTCAAAACGACTTGGCAAGCGCCGATTGCAAAACCGGAGAATGACGCGCGTCTTGCCGCCGTCAAAATAAAACGTCTAATAATCGAGCGTTTGGCGCCGACGCGTTAAGGCGACGCGCAACCCGACTCGTCGTTTAGCGGCGGGAACCGGCGTTCGACCGCGCCGCCAAACGGCGAGTTAACGGGAAAGAAGGTTCGACGTTTGCGCGTTAAACTTTACGCGACCGTTAACGTCGGCGAGCGTTCGGGGCGTTCGGCGGCGCTAACGGGGCGTCGTAAAAGATCGCGACGCGGAAAACGTCGGCTCAAAGAGCGATCACCAACCGATTTTCTTGAGGTTGTCGATGCAATCTTTGGCGGATTCCCAAGGATTGACCTTGAATTGTTCTTGTTCGACGACGAACCATTCGGTGCCGCCCTTTTCGCGGCAAGCGTCGAGAACGGAAGCCCAATCGACTTTGTCGTCGGAGTCGGCGACCGCGCAGCCGTGAACGTCGCCGTTCGACTTGATGTGAATGCACTTGCCGCGGCCCGGGAGAGCGGCGATCGTTTCGGCCGGGGTCAGTTTGATCCCGTGTTTGCGCATCGCGTTGTTGGCCCACCCGACGTCGACTTGGGCGATAACGCGTTCGTCGCAGTTGTTGAAGAACGTCGTCCAAGCGGAGTCTTCCGTGCCGTTGATGTAGAGGAAGTCGCCCGTGTGGCCGTGGAAACCGACGAGGCAGTCGAGTTTCGCGGCTTCTTCGGCGCACTTGCTCATTTCTTCGGCGATTTTCTTGTTCGAGTCGTGGCTCGCGCGGATACGGCCTTCGAGACCGCCCGGGACGATCAGTTTGTTGAAGCCGAGAGCGTGGGCGATTTCCGCGCTCTTCTTGAGGGCGTCGCCTTGGATCGCGCCGAAGCCGATGTGCGTGCTGGTCGCTTTGAGCCCGACGTCGTCGAGCATTTTGCGGAGTTCTTGCGGTTTACCGTCAAAACCGTAATAACCGGCGAATTCGACGCCTTCGTAACCCATTTCGGCGACTTTTTTCAGCGCGGCCGGAACGTCTTGACCGGCGACGGTGCGGAGCGAGTAAAGTTGAAGCGCGATCGGGATGCGTTTTTCGCCCTTTTTATAAGCGGCGAAAAGGGAAGACGGGAGGGAAGCGACGGCGGCCGCGCCGAGACCGGCTTGCAGGAAGGAGCGACGATTCATCATTGGAAAGGGCCTTTCTAGCGAATAATCGCTAAAAATAAGGACGGAATAAATAACGCCCGCGCCGAACGTCGTCGCGACTCGAAAATCTCGACGGAAAACGGCAAGGAAGGCGATTTGGTTGAATTGGCAAAACCGGCGACGCGTCCGTCGCCCGCTTTTTCACAATTATAACGGAAGGAGCGCGATTGTAAAACGGGTAAAACGGGAACTTTTTCAATTTTTTCCATTTTTTTACGTCTAATTCGGCGTTTTTAGCGAAAAATGCGCCAACTCGACGGGGGCGTATTGTTTTTTTGGATAAAGTCTATATAAATAAGGGGGAAATTTTGTCGATTTTTCTCGGGGCGCCGACGTTCGGAATCGTTATGGCGGCAAGAAAACGACAAAGTTCCCGTTGTGAAATTTGATTTTAAGCGTTTTTATTAAAAATTCAAAGACGAGCCGGAGCGGCGAGACGGAGGCGAAAAATGGGGTTGGGGTTGGCGATAAAGGCTTTTTTCGCGTCGTTTAAAAACGACGGAACGGCGGATCGGGTCGCGGCGGCGTTGGACGGAAGCGCGACGGCGAACGTTTCGGCTTCGGCCCTAGAACCGCCGAAAGAGCGCGTCGAAAACGGCGTCGGCGGTTCCGGCGCGGCGAGCGGTCGAGGCGCTTCCGACGCGACGTCGGCGCTGACGTTGTTGGCGGCGTTGCAACGGGAGGCGCGCTTCGTCGACTTTATTAAAGAGTCGCTCGACGGGGCGGACGAGGCGGCGATCGGGGCGGCGGCTCGCGGCGTTCACGATCGTTGCGCGGCGGTTTTGGAGCGGTTTTTCGCGATTCGTCCGCTTGCCGACGCGGAGGAGGGAGCGCCGATCGAACTCGACGCGGAAACGGCGAAAAATTCGGCGCGGGTTCGCGTTTTGGGCCGCTCGGCGACGCCCGATTCGGACGGCAAGGTCGCAGGTCGACTCGTTCACGCGGGTTGGGTCGCGACGAAAGCGACGCCGCCGATTTGGTCGGGCGCGCCGGACGACGTCGCGGCGTTGGCTCCGATGGAAATCGAATAAAGGCGTCTTTGAATTTTAGATAAACGTTTGATTTACAGCGTCGCCTTGACGGGAAGCGTCTCGCGGGGCGTTTGAACGAGCGACGGTCGGCTGAAAAGGCGGCGATTGGGCGAAGCGTCGGGTTTTTGACGATTGAATTGATTTTAACGTTTGGGCGGGCGTTTGGTCGTCGCGACGTCGGTTAATTTGCGAGAAAACGTCGAGCGCGGCGTTCGGGGGCCTTCCCTTGGAACGAAAAAAGCGTAAAATAGGGTTGAACCGATTTTGCGCGTTCAGCGTTTCGTATTACGTTTTTAACATTAGCGCCGTTTTTTCGGACGGCGTCGGCGGCGACGTTTCGGGGACGGAAACGACCGACGGCGGAAAAGCGGAAAAATTGCGCGACCGACGTTATTTTCCAGCGTTATGACAAATCAAGAACAGTTGATCAACGATCTGCCGAAACAATACGACCATCAGGCGGCGCAAGCGCGTCAGACGGCGTTTTGGGAAGAAAAGGGCTTCTTTAACAGCGACGTTAATAAGGATAAAAAGCCGTTTACGGTCGTTATCCCGCCGCCGAACGTTACCGGCGCGCTCCATTTGGGGCACGCGCTGAACGACACGCTTCAAGACGCGCTGGTGCGGATGAAGCGGATGCAAGGCTACGAAGCGCTTTGGGTTCCGGGCGTCGACCACGCCGGGATCGCGACGCAAGCGGTCGTCGAACGCCGTCTCTTCGAACTCGAAGGGAAAACGCGCTGGGATCTCGGTCGCGAAGCGTTGGTGCAACGGATTTGGGACTGGAAAGACCAGTATCAACGCCGTATCGTCGGGCAAATTAAAGCGCTTGGCTGCAGTTGCGACTGGCGCCGTCAACGCTTCACGCTCGACGACGTTTGCGCGAAAGCGGTGCGCCATTTCTTCTATAAGCTTTTCGCCGAAGGGCTGATTTACCGCGGCAAACGTCTCGTCAACTGGGACGTCGCGCTCCAAACGGCGGTCAGCGACGACGAAGTCTTCCACGAAACGGTCGCCGGGAACTTTTGGTACCTGAATTATCCGGTCGTCGACCCGCAAGAGGGCGAGCCGGAGTTCGTTACCGTCGCGACGACGCGCCCGGAAACGATGCTCGGCGACGTCGCGGTCGCGGTTCACCCCGATCCGGCGGCGGAATTCGACCGCGTCGAAAAGGAGCTTCGCGCCAAGTTGGCCGACTGCCCGGAACGCGAAAAAGACGAAATTCAAGCGGAACTCGACGACCTGCTCCAACGCCGCGTCGACTCGTTGCCGCGCTTGATTAAGCTGGCCGAAATGGCGAAAGCCGGGCGCAAGGTTACGCTCCCGCTCCAAAACCGCGAAATTCCGCTCGTCGCCGACGTTTGGGCGAAGCCGGAAAAGGGAACCGGTTGCGTCAAAATCACGCCGGCGCACGACCCGAACGACTACGAAGTCGGGAAGCGTCAAGATTTGCCCGCGATCAACCTCTTGAACCGCGACGGCACGTACAACGAAAACGCCGGGAAATATCAAGGGCTGCACCTCAAGAAAGTGCGTCAAGCCGTCTTGGCCGACCTCGAGGAACTCGGCGTCCTCGTCAAGGTCGAAGACCGCACGATCGAAATCGCGACGTCCGACCGCTCGAAGACCGCCATCGAGCCGTATTTGAACGACCAATGGTTCGTGAAGATGGCCGATTTGGCGCAAACGGCGATGGACGCGGTCGAAAACGGCGAAGTCAAGATCAAGCCGGAGCGTTACGCCAAGGGCTACCTCGACTGGCTCTCCGAAAAACGCGACTGGCCGATCGGGCGCCAACTTTGGTGGGGGCACCGCATTCCGATTTGGTACTCCGACGCGACCGAAGCGGAACTCGAAACCGCGTTCGCCGGGCGTTCCGACGTGATGTGGCGTCCGGACGAATCGACCGGCGGTTGGCTCGTCTGCTCGCAAACGGAAGATTTGGCCGAAGACGCGGTTCCGGGTCGCAAGCTCGTCCGCGACGACGACGTTCTCGACACCTGGTTCAGCTCCGCGCTTTGGCCGCACTCGACCCTCGGTTGGCCGGAAAAAACGGCGGAACTCGACTATTATTACCCGACGAGCGTCCTGATTACCAGCCGCGACATTATTAGCCTTTGGGTCGCGCGGATGGTCTTGGCCGGCTACTTCAACACCGGGAAAAAACCGTTCGAAACGGTCTTCATTCACCCGAAAATTTTGGACAAGTACGGCGAAGGGATGTCGAAGTCGAAGGGGAACGGCGTCGACCCGATCGCGGTGATGGAGAAATTCGGCGCCGACGCGCTCCGTTTCGCCCTCGCGTTCCTGACGACCGACAGCCAAGACGTTCGCCTTTCGCTCGACTTCGAATGCCCGCATTGCGGCGCGACGGTCGAGCAAACGAAGAAAAACCGAACGCTCCCGCGTATCGACTGCCCGAAATGCAAGCAAGCGTTTTCGACGCAATGGGCGGAAACCGAGGAAGATAAAGCGCTTCCGCTCGGCCCGGTCGTCGGCGAACGTTTCGAAGTCGCCCGCAACTTCTGCAACAAACTGTGGAACGCGTCGCGCTTCGTGATGATCAATTTGGAAGGTTTCGAACCGAAGGCGCTCGACTCGAGCGAGCTTCTCGTCGAAGACCGCTGGATTTTGAGCCGTTTGGCGAGCGTTACGCAACGCGTTACGGAATCGCTCGAACGTTACAAGTATTCGGACGCCGCCCGCGCGCTGTACGACTTCGCTTGGGACGAATTCTGCAGTTTTTACGTCGAAATTTCGAAGTCGCGTCTCTTCGACCCGGCGCGTCGCAATTTGGCGCAAAACGTTTTGTTGACGGTCTTGGATTCGCTCCTGCGGCTCCTGCACCCGATCGCGCCGTTCGTTACGGAGGAAGTTTGGCGTCGTTTGGCCGACTTCGCCCCGATTCGCGGCGCCGTTCCGACGCAGGCGACCGAAAGCGTTTCGATCGCGCCTTGGCCGACCGTCGACGAAGCGGCGATCGACCCGGAGATCGAAGCGCGGTTCGCGCAATTCCAAGAGGCGCTCCGTTGCGTCCGCGAAGCGCGCGCCCGTCAAAACGTCCCGCCGAAGACCGAAGTGAAGTTCGCCGTCAAGTGCGACGCCGAAATCGCCGCGCTCCTCGACCCAATGAAGGATTACTTCCGTTCGATGGCCGGAGCGGTCGCGACCGGGTTCGGCCCCGACGTCGAAACGCCGGTTCTCTCGTCGAACGCCGCCGCGCCGGGGATGGAGGTTTACGTCGACGTCGCCGAGCTGATCGACGTCGCGACGGAAATCAAGAAAAAGGAAAAGGAAGTCGAGAAACTCGAAGGCTTCATTAAGTCGAAGGAAGCGAAACTTTCCGGCGGTTTCGCCGAAAAGGCCCCGGCGCACGTCGTCGAAAAGGAACGCGCTTCCCTCGAAGAGCTGAAAACGCAACGCGACGTCAACGTCGCGACGCTCGAACGTTTGCGAGCCGTCGCCGCGTCGCGTCAATAAGCGAACGAACCGCAAGGGGCGCGTCGGCGACGAAAGACGCGTCGTTTGCGTTGAATTAAACGATATTAACGTCGAACTCGGCGGCGCGAGTCGCTAGCGCCGGTCGATTTTGACGATTTTGACGGCGAGACCGAGTCGAAAGCGGGCGAGCGTTTCGTCGTCGATAAGCCGATTACCCGAGAACGCGTCGGCGTTTTGCTCCGCGAAAAGCGGCGTCGACGTAAAACGTGCAAAAAGCAAGAAAGAAAAGAAAAATGAGCAATTCCTGCAGCTGCTGCAACGATAAAATCCGTCCGAACTTCAAAAAGGGCGACGGGCTCGTTCCCGCGATCGCGCAAGACTATAAAACCGGCGAAGTCCTGATGATGGCGTATATGAACGAGGAAAGCTACGAAGAAACGCTGAAACTCGGTTACGCCGTTTACTACAGCCGCAGCCGCAACAAACTTTGGCGCAAAGGCGAAGAAAGCGGCAACGTCCAAAAGGTTCATGGGATTTACATCGACTGCGACTGCGACACGCTTCTCTTGAAGGTCGACCAAGTCGGCGGTTCCGCTTGCCACGAAGGTTACCCGAGCTGCTTCTTCCGTCAACTCCAAGGCGACGATTACGTCGTCGTCGGCGAACGCGTCTTCGACCCGAAAGAAGTTTACAAGAAGTAAGCGAAGTCGGCGGAAAACGCTAGCGGCGCCGGGCGAAAACAAGGCGTCGCGCTAAATAACAAAAGAACAAAGTCGCGGGAAGGGGAAGCGCAAGAACAGGCGTTCGACCGCTTCCTTGCTTCTCGCGCTTTGAAAAAAAATAAAATAACGAACGAAAAAGAAAGAAATCAAATGTCCGACAAAATGCTGAAACTCGGTATTCCGGCCGGCAGCCTCCAAGAAGCGACGATCGAACTCTTCCGCAACAGCGGTTACAACATTTCGGTCGAAAAACGCAGCTATTTCCCGTCGATCGACGACGACGAAATCGAATGCATGCTGATTCGCGCTCAAGAAATGGCGCGTTACGTCGCCAACGGCGTTCTCGACGCCGGGCTCACCGGGCACGACTGGATCGTCGAAACCGGCGCCGACGTGATCGAAATCGCCGAACTGATCTTCTCGAAGGTCAGCCGCCGCCCGGTTCGTTGGGTTCTCTGCGTCCCGGAAAGCTCGCCGGTTCAAACGGTGAAAGACCTCGAAGGCAAAACGATCGCGACCGAAGCCGTCGGTCTCACCAAGGCTTATTTGGCGAAACACGGCGTTACCGCGAACGTCGAATTCAGCTGGGGCGCGACCGAAGTCAAGCCGCCGAAACTCGCCGACGCCATCGTCGAAGTTACCGAAACCGGCAGCTCGCTCCGCGCGAACAAGCTCCGCATCGTCGACGAAATTCTCCAAAGCACGACGCGCTTCATCGTCAATAAAGACGCTTACGCCGACGCTTGGAAGAAGGAAAAGATCGACGATATCGTCCTGATGCTCAAAGCGTCGCTCAACGCCGAAAGCAAAACCGGCTTGATGATGAACGTTCCGAAAGACAAGCTCGACGCCGCGCTCGCGATCCTTCCGGCGCTCGACGCCCCGACGGTGATGCCGCTCGCGAACTCGGAAGAATACGACGTGATGACGGTCGTCGACAAAAAAGCGGTTCGCGCGCTCGTTCCGGAACTGAAAAAGGCCGGCGCTTGCGGAATCGTCGAGTTCCAAGTCAAGAAAATCATCGACTGACGCGGAACGTTCGGCCTTGGTTTCGGCGAAAAATCGGCGTTTGGCCTCCGACGGCGAGCGTCGACGCGCGATTTTTCGCCGAAACGAGCGCGATTTGCAAAAAAATCGTTGATTTTGTCGGCGCGTTCGGCTAAAATATAGAAAACGGCGATTTTTAACGTTTCTCGGAATCGCGGCTTCGGCCCGACGGTTCCGAGCGTTTCGTCGTTTCTTGGCGAAGGCGTTCGTCGACGCGTCCGGACGACCGGCGCGACGTCGGCGTTTGAAGCGCTAAAGTAATAATGGCAAAATCGAAACGAGGAAGGGCGCGAACGATGAAAAAGTTGGCGAAGCGGCGAACGAGAATTTTAGGAGGCGCGGCGTTGTTGAGCGCGGCGATTTTCGGGGCCGGTCTGGGCGTTTCGAAAGCGAACGCGTCGGAACCGGCGGCGATTCCTTCCTTTGCGGAAGCATTGACGCCGTTCGTCGAGTCGGGAAGCGCGCCCGGCGCCGTCGTCGTTGTCGCGTCGCCGACCGAGATTTTAGCGGTCGAAGCGGTCGGTTGGGCCGACGTCGAAGCGAAACGTCCGATGCGCGCCGACTCCTATTTTTGGATCGCCTCGCAAACGAAAGCGGTCGTCGCGGCGGCGGTTATGATTTGCGTCGACGAAGGGAAACTCGACCTCGACGCGCCGGTCGAAACGTATTTGCCGGAGCTTCGCGGCCTCGTCGTCACGGAGCCGCGCGAGGACGGAACGACGCTCCTTCGCCCGGTAAAAACGCCGCCGACGCTCCGTCAAGCGTTGAGTCATACGGCGGGTTTGCGTTTCATCACCCCCTACCAAGAGGCGTTTGGAATCGACTCCCTTCCGGTTCGACGGCTGATGAAAACGGTCGCGATGACGCCCCTTATCGCGGAGCCGGGAACGCGCTACTCCTATTCGAACCTCGGAATCGACGTCGCGCAGGCGGCGGTCGAGGCGGTCGTCGGGAAGCCGTTCGAAGCGTTCGTCGAAGAGCGGATTTTCGCGCCGCTCGAGATGACCGACTCGACCTTTTACCCGCGCGCCGAACAACTCGAACGCTTGGCGACGCCTTACGGTTGGAACGCCGACGCCGGGCGCTTAAAGCCGATTCGCTTCGAGCAAATGCCGTCCCTCGACGACGGTTCGCCGCGTTACGCCGAGGGGGGCGGGGGCCTTTTTGCGTCGGCGCCGGACGTCGTTAAATTTTACCAAATGCTCGCCGGGCGCGGCGTCGGGGCGAACGGCAAGCGCGTTTTGTCGGAAAAAGCGGTCGAGACGATGACGTCGAAGCAAACCGGCGCCGCCGTCGACGCGCAATACGGGTTCGGGTTGACGGTCGACGACCGAACGTTCGGGCACGGCGGCGCGCTTGGAACGCAGGGCGTCGTTTACCGCGACGGAACGGTCGGCGTTTACTTGGTCGCGGTCGGAGGAACGCCGAAACAGGGCGAAATGGAGCGCGCGTTCAGGAGTGTTTTGGAAAAAATCGCGACCGAGCGCTCCGAAAAAATCGAAAAGAACGCCGAGAAATAAACGCCGCGGAGCCGTTAATATCCGTAAAATTTGCGTCGTTTGACGCGCGAACGAAACGAAAGGGAAAACGACGATGAAAATTTTGCGATTCGACAGCGTCGGCGGCGCGTCCGGCGATATGATTTTGGGCGCGTTGGTCGGTTTAGGCGTCGACCCGCGATATATCGAACGGGAATTGCGCCGTTTGATTCCCGATTCCTTTTCCTTAAAAGTCGGCGAAAAGTCGGAGTTCGGCGCGACCGGCGTTTATTTGACGGTCGACTTGAATCCGACGGCGGACGACGAATGCGCCGTTTGCGAAGAACGTTTCGCCTGCGTTTGCAAGCGCAACCCCGACGGCGATCCGACTTGCGAATGCGTTTGCAAACGCAAAGATAAACGCGAACGCAAATGCAAGCGCAAACGCGACGACGATCACGATCACGAGCACGAACACGGTCACAAACGCGATCACGAGCATAAACACGAACACGGTCATATACACGACCGCGATCACGATCATAAACACGATCACGATCATAAACACGATCACGATCATAAACACGACCACGAGCATAAACACGATCACGAGCATAAACACGACCACTCGCATTCGCACGAACACGTTCACGGGCGGACGTTCGCGTCGATTCGGCAAATGATCGCGGAGTCGCCGCTCGACGAGAAAACGAAGCGCGACGCGATCGCCGCCTTCGAAGCGTTGGCGGTCGCGGAGGCGGAGGCGCACCAAAAACCGGTCGACGAAGTCCATTTTCACGAAGTCGGCGCGGTCGATTCGTTGGTCGACACGGTCGGTTGCGTTTTGGCGTTGAACGCGCTCGGCGTCGACGGGATTTCGCTGTCGCCGCTTCCGGTCGGCGAGGGAACGTTCCGCTGCGCGCACGGCGTCTACCCGCTTCCGGCGCCCGCGACGTCGATTTTGTTGCGGAATTACGGACTCCCGACCTCCTCCGATAACGAGCGTTGCGAAATGTTGACGCCGACCGCCGCCGCGCTCTTCGCCGTTTGGGAAAAGAAGGCGATTCCGACCGGCGCCCGAATCGTCGCGACCGCCAACTCCTTCGGAACGCGGAAGATGGAAACGCGACCGAATTTGTTGCGCGCGTCGATTTACGAAACGGATAACGCCGTTGAAGAAAGCGGAAAAACGCCCGCCATGTCGCCGAAATCGGAAACGTCGGCGGCTTGGGAAGCGCGTTACAACGTCGAAACGCTTTACGAGTTGGCGACGAACGTCGACGACGCGACCGGCGAACGTTTGGCGACCGTCGCGACCGCGCTTTTCGACGCCGGAGCCCTCGACGTTTGGACGACGCCGATTTTGATGAAAAAAGGCCGCCCGGCTTGCAAGTTGAGCGCTCTCGTCGCGGAGGAAAAACGGGAGGCGGTCGTCGACGCGTTTTTCCGGACGTCCGGAACGTTCGGCGTTCGCGAAACGACCGTTCGTCGCCGTTCGTTGGCGCGGCGTTGGGAGACGGTCGAAACGTCGTTCGGCCCGATTCGCGTTAAAGTCGGCGCGACGCTCGACGGCGAAATCTTAACCGAGTCGCCGGAGTTCGCCGACGTCGACGAAGCGGCGCGAAAAGCGGGCGTTCCGTTCGCTCGGGTTTATCGCGAGGCGACGGCGCGCCGCGAATTTTGAATTTTAAATAATCGCCAATTCGCCGCGGCGTCTTTTCCTTGTCGAACGAAAACGACGGCGTTGGAACGAATCGAATTTTCCCCTTTTCCTTATTGTTACGAAGCATTACGGCGCGCTCGACGGAACGCGTTAGAATAAAGAGGCGCAAATGGATTACCCGCGAGAAGAAAACGTTGGTTTTGAAAACGCCGCGACGCAACCCGCCGTCGATAATCTTGGGGCCGGCAAAGTTGTCGAGACCGACGCCGTCGTTTTCGATCCGGTTCACCCGCCGCTTCGCGTCGTCGGCGCCCGAGCGCACAATTTGAAAAACGTCGACGTCGATATTCCTTGGAATCGGCTTACCGCGTTGACCGGGCCGAGCGGAAGCGGAAAAAGCTCCCTTGCGTTCGACACGATTTTCGCGGAAGGGCAGCGGCAGTATATTGAAAGCCTCTCGATTTATTCGCGCCAATTCTTGCATCAGCTCGAGCGTCCGGACGTCGATTCGGTTTCCGGGCTTCAACCGACGATCGCCCTCGACCAACGTTCGAGCGGGCCGAATCCGCGCAGCACGGTCGCGACGGTTACGGAAATTTACGATTTTTTGCGTCTTCTTTACGCTCGCGTCGGCGTCGCCCACTGTTATCAATGCGGACGCCCGATTCGTCGGCAAACTGTCGAGCGGATGTCCGAGGAAATTTTGCGTTTGCCGCCGAACACGCGGTTTATGCTCTTGGCGCCGATTGTTCGCGGGAAAAAGGGGGCGCATAAAGACGTTTTTCGGCGGCTCCTTAAGACCGGCTTCACTCGGGCGCGAGTCGACGGGGCGTTGATTGAAATCGCGTCGGCGCCGGAGCTCGACGCGAAAAAAGCGCATACGATCGAAGCGATCGTCGACCGCCTGATTTTGCGCGACGGAATTGAAGCGCGTTTGCTTGAATCGTTGAAAACGGCGTTGCAGTTGAGCGAAGGGCTCGTCTGTTGCCTGTACGAGAAGGAACGCGTTACGACGTCGGAAGGAAAAACGCGCAGCGTTTGGAAGGACGTGCTCTTTAGTTCCCTTTATTCTTGCCCGAAATGCGGCGTCGGGTATATGGAGCTGGAGCCGCGCACCTTTAGCTTCAACAGTCCTTACGGCGCTTGCCCGGTTTGCCAAGGCGTCGGGAAGGTCGAGGCGTTCGACCCGGACGCATTGGTTTCGAACCCCGACGTTTCGTTGGCCGACGGTGCGCTCGCTCTCGGCAAGGGATTGGCGACGGCGGCGCGGCGCAAATTGCAAGCGTTGACGGCGGAGTTTGAAAGAATCGCTCCCGAAGCGGCCGCCGCTCCGGTCGGGACTTGGGACGAAAAAACGCGCAAACTCTTTTTTTACGGCGCGGAGAGTAATGAAAAGCGGGCCTTTTTAAACGCCGTCGTTTCCGACGTCGGCGGCGACGAATCGAGCGACGAACCGGAAAAGACGGGGGAAAACGAACGCGAAAAACGCGAAAAGGGCGCGATTTCGAGTCGTCTTTTGAATCCGGAACGCGAATCGTTAATTCTCGAAGACGACCGCGCGTTGCTGTCGTTGATGAGCGGCGCCGAAGCTGAGGCGAACGGCGACGACGAGAGCGGGCGAGAAAACGCCGACGTCGCGGCGCGAGGCGAGACGGCGAGTTTGGACGCCGTCGACGCGGCGCCTTTCGTCGGCCTGATTCCAACGCTCGACGCGGCGTTCGCGGCGGCGAAAAGCAAAAGGGAACGCGATTATTTGGCGACGTTCCGCGGCGAAGTCGTTTGTCCCGACTGCGGCGGCGCCCGGGTGCGGTTGGAGGCGCGGTCGACGACGGTCGCCGGGAAGAAAATTCACGAAGCGACCGCGCTGACGGTCGTCGAAGCGCTCGAATGGTTCCGAAGTTTGACCTTTAAGCCGGTCGAGCAAGAAATCGCGACGCCGATCGTCGAACAAGCGCTTGAGCGTTTGGACGCGATGAATCGACTTGGACTCGATTATTTGACGCTCGACCGAGCGGCGGACACTTTGAGCGGCGGCGAATTGCAACGCGTTCGGTTGACGACCGGCCTTGGAAGCGGGTTGTCGGGCGTTTGTTATATTTTGGACGAGCCGTCGACCGGGTTGCATCCGCGCGACAACGAGAAGCTGATCGAGTCGTTGCGCGCGCTTTGCGACCGGGGCAACACCGTTCTTGTCGTCGAACACGACGAAGCGATTATGGAGCGCGCCGACTGGTTGATCGACGTCGGGCCCGGAGCCGGCGAGTTCGGCGGCGAAATTTTGGCGCAAGGAACGCCCGCTCAAGTCGCCGCCGAGGCCGTTTCCGCGACCGGACGGTATTTGAGCGGCAAGTCGAAGATTTTCGTTCCGGAAAAACGTCGTAAAATCGTTAAAACCCGTTCGATCGTGCTTGAAGGAGCGACGACGAACAATTTGAAAAACGTTACCGCGACCTTCCCGTTGGGCGTTTTCACCTGCGTTACCGGCGTCAGCGGTTCCGGGAAGAGTTCGCTTCTTAACGAAACGCTCGTTCCGGCGTTGCGTCGACGGTTGAGCGGCGCCGGCGCGCGTTCGACGCAATTTAAGAGTTTGCGCGGCGCGAGCCGAATCGACAAGTTGATTCAAATCGACCAATCGCCGATTGGCCGGACGCCGCGAAGCAATCCCGCGACTTACGCCGGTATTTTCGACGAAATCCGCAAAGTTTTCGCCAATTCGCGCGACGCGAAACGTCGCGGGTACAAAGCGGGGCGGTTCAGCTTCAACGTCGCGGGCGGGCGTTGCGAAGAGTGCCAAGGGCAAGGGATTCAAAAAATCGAAATGCACTTCCTGCCCGATATGCGCGCCGTTTGCCCGGTCTGCGAAGGGAAGCGCTTTAATCGACAAACGCTCGAAGCGCGATACAAAGAAAAGTCGATCGCCGACGTGCTGGATATGTCGGTCGACGAAGCGCGCGAGTTTTTCGCCAATTACCCGACGATCGTTCGGCAATTGGAGAGTTTCCAACAAGTCGGGCTTGGATATTTGCGACTTGGGCAATCTTCGACCACTCTTTCGGGGGGAGAAGCGCAGCGCGTGAAGTTGGCGACCGAGTTGGCGCGCGTCGAAACCGGGAACACCTTGTACGTGTTGGACGAACCGACGTGCGGTTTGCACTCGCAAGACGTCGAAAAATTGCTCGAAGTTTTGCAACGCTTGGTCGACGCCGGAAACACCGTTCTCGTCGTCGAACACCATCTCGACGTGATGAAGGCGGCCGACTGGATTATCGATATGGGCCCGGAAGGGGGCGTCGACGGCGGCGAAATCGTCGCGACCGGAACGCCGGAGGAAATCGCCGCGTTGGAAAATAACGAAACCGGGCGATTTTTGCGGGCGGCGTTGGCGAAATAGCGGCGCGTCGCGGCGTTTGGACGGTTGGGCGCGGCGTTTCGGCGACGGTCGGGCGGTTTGCGTCGGCGAAGAAAAGACGAAGGAGCGGAAAAGTGCGGAACGGAACGAACGGCGACGCCGGGGCGACTCGGCGCGAAATCTTGAAACGTTGCGTCGCGGGCGTCGGCGTCGCGGCGTTGGCGAACGTTTGTTCGACGGGAACGGGCGGGTTGGCGGCGGTCGCGTTTGGACAAACGCCGCAGACGCCGCAGACGGCGAAAAAAAAGGCGGCGAGCGAAGGGGCGGACGCGGCGACGAATCGCGAATTTCCGACGCGGTTCGATTTGAAGCTGACGAAACGCCGCGCCCGAGCGACCGACTCGTATACGCAAGGGCTTGTTTTTGAAGTCGACGCGGAAACCGGTCGCGAAATTTTATACGAAAGCGGCGGCCAATACGGAAAGTCGATTTTGCGCAAAATCGATCTCGAAACGGGGAAAATTTTGCAAGAATATCGATTTTCGAAGCGTTATTTCGCCGAAGGAATCGCCGTCGTCGACGACCGAATCTTCGTCTTGACTTGGCGGGAGCGCGCTTGTTTTGTTTTCGATAAAAAAACGTTCGAAAAACTCGACGAGTTCCGATATTCCGGCGAAGGTTGGGGACTCGCGTTCGACGGCGCGACGGAAACGTTGGCGATGAGCGACGGAACGTCGAAAATTCGCGTTCTCGACCCGAAGACGTTCCGGGCGAAACGAACGTTCGACGTTTTTTATCTCGACGCGAGCGGTCGCAAACGCAAGTTGATAAATTTGAACGAATTGGAGTTTGTCGGCGGCGAGCTTTGGGCGAACGTTTATCAAACGAACAAGATCGTTCGAATCGACCCGACGTCCGGGCGCGTTCTGCAAGCGATCGATTTTTCGAAAATCGTTCCGGAATCGTTGCGCGAAAGTTGGGAATACGTTCTTAACGGAATCGCGTTCGACGGCGCGAAGAACCGGCTCTTTATTACCGGGAAATGTTGGCCGACGCTTTTTGAATATTCGGCGACGCCTGAAAAACCGGCGATAGAAACGATTTAGCGGAGCGGAAACGACGACGCGGCGTTTTCCTCGGTTCGGCGGCGCGGCGAACCGCGTCGCCGACTTTGACGGTCGCGCCGATTTTGCGCCGGTTTCGGCGGAAAGAAAGGGCGAAAACGGCGATGACGACGGTTTTTTTGGCGATTTTGGTCGGTTGGATCGCGATTTTAGGCGCGGCGTTCGGGAGTTTTTTCAACGTCGTGATTTGGCGCGTTCCGGAAGGAATGAGCTTGATTTCGCCGCCGTCGCATTGCCCGAAGTGCGGCGCGCGGGTGCGACCGTTCGACAACGTGCCGATTCTCGCTTGGCTTTGGCTCCGCGGACGTTGCCGCGACTGCAAGGCGCCGATTAGCGTTCGATATCCGTTCGTCGAGTTTCTTTGTTGCGCGGTCGGCGCTCTCTTTGGCGCGTCGATTTTGGCCGGCGGTTGGGTCGGTTTTTCGTCGCAAACGTTAAATTGGAGCGGATTTGCCGAATATTCGGCCGCGTGGGAGGCGGCGGTCGCGGCGTTTGAAGCCGATCCGACGCAAACGACGACGTTGACGTTCGACGGTTATTGGGCGGCGGCGCAAAAGGCGGTCGCGCTTTCGTTCGTTTGGGCGTTCGCGGCTTACGCGGCCTTGATTCTCGGGTTTGTCGAATGGGACAAGGGCTCCGTTCCGAAATCGTTGGTATCGTTCGCGGCGGCGGTTCCGGTTCTCGGCCTTTTGACGATTTTAGCGCTAAGCGCAGCCGACGTTCTCGTCGAGCGTTGCGGCGTTTTTGCGGCGAGCGTCGGTTCCGGCGTCGCGGCGACGCTTCTCTTTTGGCGAGCGATTCCGCGTTCGGAGCGGGCGGAGGCGGCGGCGCTCGGGGCGCTTTGGGGATTTTGCGCCGGTTATTGGGGCGCGTTTCTCGGCGTCGTCGTTTTGCTCGGCGTCGCGGCGGCGGTTCGGCGCAAAACCGGGCGCAACGTTTTCGGACTTTTCGTCTTTGCGGCGATCGTTTTGCTCGGCGTCGGCGAAAGCGTTTGGTTTGCGACGCGATAATCGAAACTTCGTCGCGAAAAAACGTTTCGGCGCAAAAAAAAGTCGATCGGCGGCGAGGTCTGCGACGCTTGACCCTAAAACTCCGAGCGGTCGGCGCTTCGTTAAGAAAGAGAAACGAGCGTTAAAAAACGGCGTTCCGACGAAAAATCGGAACGCCGTTTGGCGTTAGCGACGAGCGGAGAACGAAACCGCGTCGCGACTATTCGGCTTTCGGGGCTTCCTCGGCGGGTTTCGCTTCGGCGTTTTCCTCGGCTTTCGGAGTTTCCTCGGCGGGTTTCGCTTCGGCGTTTTCTTCGGCTTTCGGAGCTTCTTCGGCGGGTTTCGTTTCGGCGTTTTCCTCGGCTTTCGGAGTTTCTTCGGCGGGCTTCGCTTCGGCGTTTTCAGCTTCCGGCGCCGAAACGATCAAACCGGGACGAACGATTTGAAAGCGCGAACCGCCGTTCGGGACGCCGAACGGAACGAGGCGAGCGTCGTTTTGCGGGCGTTCGGCGGGCGTTAATTTCGTTTCGGTCAACTTGCCTTTGCGGAAAAATTCGACTTTAACGGTTTTGTCGCCGGTTTTGTCGACGATTTTCGCGACGTCGGAGGCGTTGGCGATCGGCGCGCCGTCGATTTTAACGACGACGTCGAAACGTTGCAAACCGGCTTTCGCCGCCGGGGAGTCCGGAACGACGTATTGGAGCAAAATGCCTTCGCCTTCGTTGATCGGAAGTTGCGCGACGAGGAGTTCCGGCGTCGGTTCGACCGTCGCGCCGATCCAGTACTTGCTCGGCGCCGCCGCGATTTCGCCGTCTTGCGGCGCGAGGAAACCGTTCGGGGCGTTTTCGCCGAAACGGCGGCGCAGCTCTTCCATTTGCGCGCGCATTTCCTCTTGGTGTTCGCGCATTTGCGATTCGAGACGACGCATTCCTTCAAACGGCGAGACGTCGACGCCCAAATCGCCGAAAACGTCGTCGTTGAAGTCGAAGTGGAAAACGCGACCCGGCGCCGTTTCGCCGTTCGGAAGTTGAATCGTCGCGTCGGCGGCGTCGCCGTCGAGCGTTTTTTCTTCGCTTTCAACAAGTTTTCCGTCGCGCCAAACCTTTTTCGTTTGAATCGTTTTGCCGTCCGGGCCGGTTTTGCTTTCGACGACGATCGAGTAGGAGCCGTTGGCGGCGACGGGGGCTTGAGCCGCGTCGTCGGTCTCTTCGGCGGCGGTCGCGGCGACCGGTTCCGCGGGCTCTTTCAGTTGTTTCGTTTGCGCGACGGCGATTCCTCCGCCGACGAGGCAAGCGGTCAAAACGCCGCAAGCCAACGGCAAACGACGGGAAGCGAACTCTTGCGAAAAAACGTTGCGTTTCATACTTCAACTCCTTTTGGAAAAAACGACGCGGCGCGTTTCAAACGTTTAGGGAAGCCGCGTTGCGAAAAATGCTTTCTGTTTGTTTTATCGCTTGGGGGCGGCCGTTAGTATATCGGAACAAATTCGCTCCGGATTTCGTAAACGTCGACCGGCAACACGATCGTTCGACCGTCGTCGAGCGGAAAACGCAGTTCGTCGCGAACCGTTTGAACGCGTCCGCCGGGCGTTTGAAGCGCTTCGACGACCGACGGCGGAACGTCGAGAACGTCGGCGCGGCTCGCTCGCAACGTCGCTAAATCGTTTAGATCGCCCTCGACGCAAGGAACGGCGACGTCGTCGAGCGAACGGCTCGGGCTGCGCAAAGTAACGTAACGAATCGGCGCTCCGGACGTCGCCGACGCGGACGACGCGGCGCGGCGCGGCGAAACGTTGGCGGCGGGCGTCTCGACGGCGGCTAAGTCGACTCCGCTTTCAAGACGGAGGGGGCCGGCGACCGGAGGCGGCGCGGTCGGCGCGATTTGACGATAAAGAAGGGCGCCGAACGCGACCGAAAGGAGGAAGCCCGCCGTCGTCGCGGCAAAACGAGCGAACCGTCGCGGCCCGTCGCCGCCCGAACCGTCGGAGCCGAACGAATGACCGAAACGACTTCGCGAAACGGAGGAACGGAGCGGAATAATGCGCGGTTCCGGGAGGTCGCGACGCGACGCGGCGACGGGCGCGGCGTTCGGACGGTCGAAAGGTGCGCGAACGTTCTCCGATTGGGCAAGGAGAGCGCGTTCGAGGAAATCGTTCGGCCGGCCGTCGGCGTCGAAAGAACCGTCGGCGCTTTCGGAAACGGCGAGAAAACGAAACGCTTTGCGAAACGTTTGCGCTTCAAGGAAGGCGGTCGCGCAGTACTTCCAACCGCCCTCGACGGCGTCGAGACGTTCGAGAAGGGCGCGACGCTCGACGGCGTCGAGTTCGTCGTCGACCAACAGTTCGACGAGCGTTTCAAGCTCCGGCGTCGGCGGCGTTAAGGAAAGGGGGAGGCGGGGCGTTTCCATTGTTGGGCTTTCCGGGACGGGCGGTTTTCTTCGCGAGCGTCGCCGACGTTTGGGCGCGGCTCGACGGAAGAGAAAACGGAGGTGGGCGGGACGAAACGTCGAAACGGACGGGGAAAACGAAAATTAAACGACGCGAACGGCGACCGTTAAGCGGGGGGCGCGTTCGCGGTCGGCGCAAGTTCGGCGAGCTTTTCGCGAAGTCGAGCGCGAGCGCGATGCAGTTTCGACTGAACGGCGGAAACGGTCGCGCCGGTTTCTTCGGCAATTTCTTTGTAACTTCTCTCTTCCGCGTATTTTAACGTTAAAACGCGTCGTTCGTCTTCCGGAAGAAGGGCGGTCGCCGCGCGAACGAGCGCGCGACGTTCTTCGAGCAGGAGCCAATGGAGCGGCTCCGCGTCGATTCCGGAGATTTCGCGAACCGGAACGCGATCTTGGTAACGTTGCAACAACTTCTTTTTGCGACCGATCGAACGGCGATAAAGGAGCGAGTAAACGGTCGCGAGTCGACGAAGCCAAGCGCCGATTTTGCGGGGGTCGCGAATCGGCGCCTTTTGGCGGGTCGCCGCGAGCGCGACGTCTTGGAAAACTTCGTCGACCGCCGCGCTTTCGCCGACCCGAGTCGCGATCGTCGAGCGAAGTCGACTTTCGTTGGCCGAAAGGGCCGCGTTCCAGTCGATTTTCCCGTCGTCGTCGACAAAATCGACGTCGCGTTCGGAGGGGGGCGCGTCGACTGGAGGGAACGCGCTTTCTTTTTCGTCGACGGCGACCGCGGGCGTCGCGTCGGCGGGAACGTCGAGGGCGGCGTTCTCGGGGAAAGCGATTTCCCGCGTCGCGAGCGAAACGCCGTCGGCGTCGAGCGAAGGGGGGGAAACGAGGGGGGAAAGCGCGGCGTTGGAAGTCATCGGAAAAACTCTTTATTGCTTTTTACGTTCGGACAATATAATTGTTGCCGCTAAATTCTCGGCGTTGCGCTTTTTTTTCTTTTTTTTTAGGAACCGCGGTCGCGTTTTGGGAAAATGGGTAAAATAAATTGAACGCGACGGTAGGGCTTGCGTTGATTGTTTTACTTATTTTAACGATTTTTGAACGCCGTCAAGACGCGGAAAGGGGAAAAGGCGCGTTAGGACGCCGACTTGAGAAAAATATTGGCCGTTTTGGGGAGACAAGGGGAAAGAGAGAAATTTTTTCGAACAGAACGAAGCGGAGAAATGGGAAAAATGGGAGAGCGAAGTAGGAAGAAACGGGCGGAGTCGCCGAAGCGAAGGAAAAAAGGAAACGCGGCGCAAGACGAAAAAATTGAAGCGCGGCGAGCGAACGGCCGATAATTCGAAAGGTCGAAGTATTTTTATTTCACGCGTTAAAGTCTCGCGACCGTTATATTTTCCCTAGTTTTACGTCGTAAACGGGCGAAGAAGAAAAAACGGACGCGGAGAAAACGTCGAGCGTTAAAAGCGACGGCGGAGAGAAACGACCGGCGCGCGGCGTTCGGAGAAAGTAGAGACGGACGATGGAACGAAAAACGAGAAGGGAAGTTCGGAACGGGCGGCGCCGACGCGTCGTCGCGTCGATTTTAACGTTCGCGGCGGTTGCTGCGACGCTTTCGAACGTCGCGTCCGGCGACGCTTGGGGGCAAATTGCGACGGCGACCGAAAAAAAGGGGGCGGGTTCGCTCTTAGATTCGACCCAACCGAACGGAAGATTTAGCGGCGCGCGTTACGACGGCGCGATTAAGCCGTCGGCAAAATCGGAAGAGTCGCGTTTTTCGAGCGGAGCCGTTCGCGGAAGCGCCGGGAACGTCGTCGGCGTCGACGCGAAACGAGCGGGCGGGCGTTTCGTCGGCCCGAGCGAATTCCAAAGCAAGCAAAATTTCGAGTTGTTTTATTGGCGCAACGAAATTCAAAAGGCGAAAAAAGCGGCGAAGCGAACGGAAAGCGCGTTGGCCGGAAGTTTGAAAAAACAGGACGGCCCGCGATTGACGACGGCGAAAAAGCCGAAACCGATTTCGCATTCCGAATGGCGGCGCGGCGTTCGATACGGACGAACGCCGGAAGAGATCGCGGCGGCGCAAGCGGAATTGGCGGCGCAAGCGAAGGCCGGTCTTGAAAACCTCGACGCGAACCAAACGGCGGCGATTCCGTTGGACGACGCGTTCGACCCGGCGACGATTTGGATGCGCGGACGAGCGCCGATTAGCGATTGGACGCAAACGCCGTTCGATTTAAGATTGGGGCAAGGCGGCGTCGGCGATTTCGGCTTCGCGGAGGGAAACGGCGACGGCTGGGTCGAACTCGACGGGCGAGTGCGTTCCGAATGGGCGGGCGCGTCTTTGGCGCCGGTCGGAGCCCCGATCGCGCCCCTGCCCGAACCGACGTCCGTTCGTTCGCCGGAGGAAAAACGACGTTCTTATCAAGAGTATTTGACGACTCGGCTTTTGCAAACGCCGGCGGTGAACCCGTTGTCGCCTATTTCGGTTGAGTTTCGGGACGGCGTCGCGACGGTGCGAGGCGTCGTTCCGACTCCGAGCGCGAGAGAAGCGGCCGGGCGCGTTTTGTTGGCCGAACCGGACGTTCGTCGCGTTGAAAATCAGTTGACTTACGTTCGCCCGGACGATTCCGGCCCCGGCGCGCTTGTTCCGGTCGCTCCGACGCCGGGCCTTTCCAACGCGCCTTCTTCGGGAGCCGCGCCGACGGGGAACATACCGACGGGAACCGCGCCGACGATTCCGATTTTGCCGGACGTTGGGAGCGGCGCGCCTTCCGCTCTTTGAATTTGAACGAAAAACGATTTTTGTTGAATTTTAGAAACGCGATTCCGACAATGCGTCGGCGTCGCGTTTTTTTGTTTGAAAAGCGATAAGTTATTATTGTTTGAATTGTGTTCGTTGATGAAAATAATTGTTAAAATCAAATAGAAATTGATTTTTATCAAACAAAAATTGTTTTTGTGTAATAAATAGTGAAAAATTTTCAACAATTTGCGGGTTTGTCGGCGTTTCTCTTTAGTTTTGCTCGCCGGTTCGTCGATAAATGAAAAGAAGACGAACGCCCTAGACGGCGGCGAACGGAAGGGCGCGACGGCGACGAAAACAAAGCGACGGCGCGCAAAATACACGAAAAGCAATTCAATATGACTTCTGAAACGCCTAAAAAACTTCGCGCCGCGAGCGTCGCGGAGTATAAAGCGCACTTTCACGCGGTTCAGCGAGCGACGACCGAGCCGCTTTGGGGCCGCGCGCTTTTGATCGCCGCGACCTTTGCGTTTTTGACGTTTTTCCTTCTGCTGCCGTTAATTTGCGTGTTTTACGAAGCTCTTGCGGACGGTTTGAGCGTTTTTTGGCGGGCGTTGGTCGACAAAGACACGATGCGCGCGATGAAGATGACGTTTATCGCGGCGTTTTTTTCCGTCGTTTTGAACGTGATTTTTGGTTTGGCGGCCGCGTGGTGCCTCGGTAAATTTCAATTTTGGGGCAAAGGTTTCCTAATTTCGCTAATCGACCTGCCTTTCGCTATTTCTCCGGTGATCGCCGGTCTTCTGTTTTTGTTCCTTTTTTGCGCGCAGTCGGCGCTGGGGCGTTGGTTGCTGGATCACAACGTGAGAATTATTTTCGCGACGCCGGGCGTGGTGATCGCGACGATATTCGTAACGTTTCCTTTCGTCGTGCGCGAATTGATTCCGGTGATGGAGGCGCAAGGGACGGAAGAGGAACAAGCGGCGCGCGTGTTAGGCGCCAACGGTTGGCAAATTTTTACGCGGGTAACGCTTCCGAACGTTAAATGGGCGCTGTTGTACGGCGCGATTCTCTGCAACGCTCGGGCGATGGGGGAATTCGGCGCGGTTTCCGTCGTCGCCGGAAAAGTGGCGAAAACGAACACGGCGCCGCTTCACATCGAGGACTTGCAGCAAAGTTACGCCAAAGGAGCGGAGCCGTTCGCGGTCGCTTCTTTGTTGGCCGCGGCGGCGATTTTAACGCTGGTCGCGAAAGCTGTTTTGGAATGGAAAATGAGTCGCGCGACCGAAGAATAACGGAAAAGCGAGCGTCGAGGTCGACGGAACGAGCGGACGCATAACGCCGGTCGCGGAACCGAAACCGGAAATTGAACATAATCGATAAAAACGTCGCAAGACGGAGACGACGAGGCAAAAATGGGGATTGAAGTTCGAAATATAACGAAATCGTTCGGCAATTTCAAAGCGTTGAACGACGTTAGCGTCCGAATCAACGCGGGCGAATTGGTCGCGCTCCTCGGCCCGTCCGGTTCGGGAAAGACGACGCTTTTGCGAATTATCGCCGGTTTGGAAACGCCCGACGTCGGAAGCGGGCCCGTCCTTTTTCACGGCGCGCAGGTCGATAAAAAGAAGATCGGCGAACGCGGCGTCGGGTTCGTTTTCCAGCACTACGCGCTCTTTCGGCAGATGACCGTTTTCGATAACATCGCTTTCGGCTTGACGGTGAAACCGCGCCGGTCGCGCCTTTCGAAGACGCAAATCCGCGAAAAAGTCGAGTCGTTGTTGCATATGATTCAGCTGGACAACTTGGCGGGGCGTTATCCGGCGCAACTTTCCGGCGGTCAGCGGCAACGGGTCGCGTTGGCGCGAGCGTTGGCGGTCGAACCGCAGATTTTGCTCCTCGACGAGCCGTTCGG
>JAGBDN010000002.1 GCA_017937485.1 Thermoguttaceae bacterium | reverse complement strand
GACGAAGCGTTCGGAAGTCGACGCCGATTTGCTTCGCGTAATCTTTGAAAGTCGAAACGGGAACGCGTCCTTCTTTGACAAACAGAAAATACGCCCAATCGTTGAAGGCGCGTCCGAGTTCGCCGTCCGCCTCCTTTTCGAAAAGACGAAACTCAGGGCGGCGGGGAATCTTCCAGACGTTGGCGCGGAGGTCGAGGTCGGGAAAGTAATGTCGAGCGGTTCGGTTGATAAAGCCGGAGTCGAGCCCCAAGTCGGCGGCTCGACGGTAAAGCGCGGCGGGGTTGACGCTCGTTCTGCGTCCGCGTTCCAAGCCGTCGGGTCGCGCCGAGACGACGTTCCAAATCCACGCGGCGACCAATCGACCCCGGTTGAAGTTTTGATAATTGCAAGCGGTTTTCATTTTGCGGTTCCTCCTAACGCTCGCATTGTAACGGAAAAACCGGAGTCGCGAAACGGTTTAATCGAGATGGAAAAAGAATTGTTTCTTAACCGGCGGGAACGCGCTCGTCGACCGTCGGAAAGCCGCCGAGCGTCCCAGTAAACGCGTTTGCGTCTCGATTACGTCTGAAAGAGCTGAAACGGTTCAAATTCAAAGAAATTACTAATACGCATATGCGAACCCGCGAGATTTGCTTCCCCCTCCCCCTCTTCTAGGGGGGAGAGACTTTTATGGGGGAGGAGGCGCTTTTAGGGGGGGAGAGGTATTTCTTAATATATATAATAATATATAAATATAATATTTAAGTATAATGAGTAAAATAGAAAGAAACCCTTTTCCATTTAGATTTTTAAACAAAAAGTCTAACCCCCTCGTTTTTATACATCCGCCTTAAACGCGCTTGAACAGCGATTGCGTTCCGTTTAAACTTTCGCCGGAACGTCGTTCGTGGTTTAATACGTCCGTTCGATTTGCTCTTAGATAAAAGGAGAAGAAACGATGGGCGATAATATTCTGCGGTTGGAAAGCGTCGAGTTCGAGGACTGGGGCGCGAGTCGGATTAGCGGCAAGTTCGACGTCGACCAGCGAACTTTCATTTACGGCGCCGACTCGGTCGCGCTTAACGAAATTCTAAAAACGCTTCGTCGCGGACTCGGACTCGTCGAAGAAGCGAGGGACGGCGTTTATCCGCGGCTGGAAAGCGTCGAGTTCGAGGGTTGGAGCGCGAGTCGGATTGACGGCAAGTTCGACGTCGACCAACGAACTTTCATTTATGGCGCCGATTCCGACGCGCTTTACGAAATTGTCGACGCGATTCGTCGCGGGCTCGGAATCGTCGAAGAAGCGTTGGACGGCGTTTATCCGCGGTTGGAAAGCGTCGAGTTTGAAGACAGGGCGCGAGTCGGATTGGCGGCAAGTTCGACGTCGACCCGCGAACGCTCCTTTACGACGTTGCTCGGGACGCGCTTTGCGAAATTGTCGACGCGATTCGTCGCGGGCTCGGAATCGTCGAAGAAGCATTGGACGGCAATTATCCGCGGTTGGAAAGCGTCGAGTTCGAGGGGTGGAGCGCGAGTCGGATTAGCGGCAAGTTCGACGTCGCCCCGCGAACGCTCCTTTACGACGTCGCCCGGGACGCTCTTCGCGAAATTGTCGACGCGCTTCGTCGCGGGCTCGGAATCGTCGAAGAAGCGTTGGACGGCGTCCATCCGCGTTTGGCAAGCGTCGAGTTCGAGGACTGGGGCGCGAGTCGGATTTGCGACGAGTTCGACGTCGACCCGCGAACGCTTCCGGGACGCGCTTCGCGAAATCCTCCGCCTGCTTCGTCGCGGGCTCGGAATCGTCGAGGAAACGAGGGACGGCATCTATCCGCGTTTGGCAAGCGTCGAGTTCGAGGACTGGGGCGCGAATCGGATCGGCGGCAACTTCGACGGCGCCCCGCGAACGCTCCTTTACGACGTCGCCCCGGACGCCTTTCGCGAAATCCTCCGCGCGATTCGTCGCGGGCTCGAAATCGTCGAAGAAACGTTGGAGCGACGGAGACGGATTTAAGCGGCGATTGGGCGCGACGCTTCGTTTCGCTTGCGGTTGCTCGTTTCGTCTTGAAGCCGTTCCCGGCGAGCGTATGAAGCGCGGACCATAAGTTTCGAAAAAGCCGCCGCGTTTTGCTCGACGGCGCGCAGACTGAGTTTCTTTCCGCAAAGGCGCGCGAAGATTTGAGCGATTGTCGACGGGGCGCCCGTCCGCTCGATTGGAGCGCAACAGGCGCGAGCGCGGCAAAATTAGGCGAAACGGGGACGCAAGTTTGTCGGCGACGAGTCGGGCGATTTTGCGGAATCCGCCGAACTTGCGTTCTTCTAGTCGATAAGGAACGGAACGCGCGAGCGAGGGGCGCGTATCGTTCTCGCAACGGCGAAAACGCGTTCCCCAACGCCGCGACGTCCGCGTCGCTAGCGTCGAGCGTTTTTAATCGGCGCAAGGCGAATCGCGTCGCGTTCCGCTTCCAAGTTGGCGTCGCGAGCGCGGCGGACGCGGTCGCCTTTGACGCTTGGCAAGATAACGCGCCGGACGCCCGGTTGCGTCGACGTAAGACGCGGTGAAAAGTCGCGCCAACTTCGAAGGAATTGAAAATTGGGATTCATCGACGATTTAACCTCTCGGCTCTCGTCGTTGCGTTTGGGCCGCCCCCAAGAGATTAAACGGGGCGTTTGGCGCGTCGCTCCAAGAAGATTTAAACGGCGTTTGACGCGTCGCTCTAAGAAGATTTAACGGCGTTTGGCGCGTCGCTCCAAGAAGATTTAAACGGCGTTTGCCGCGTCGCTCTAAGAAGATTTAAACGGCGTTTGCCGCGTCGCTCTAAGAAGATTTAATCGGCGTTTGACGCGTCGCTCCAAGATGATTTAACGGCGTTTGCCGCGTCGCTCTAAGAAGATTTAACGGCGTTTGACGCGTCGCTCAAAAATAACGCGAAACGCCGACGTCGCCGCTTGGAACGACGTTTCGGCGAATCGTCCGTTTCGGTTGCCCAACGCGCGTCGAGCGTCGACGTTTTCGCAACGCCTCGGCAATATTCGCCGAAGCGCTCGGACGCCGCGTCGGAACGTTGAAACAAAGTTGGGCGGCGGCGTTGAACGCGTTTGCGACTTGAGTATCGCCGCCAATTTTTCGATCTCCGCAAGGCTCTTTTTCCTCCCTTCGCCGTCAAGTCGCGCAACCGAAAACGCAACCGCGACGCTCGCGCCCTAAAATGCAACCTTTCTCGCAACCGCGACTTCGTAACGCGTTGATTTATAAAGCCGATTCAACGCCCGTTGGGCGCGACGCGTTCGCTCAACCGGGCGGTTCGGGCGACGGTTAGTTTTGCGGGGCGGCGAAAAGGTCGAGGTAACGCCGCAACGCTTGGCGCAAGCACGGGTCGTCGTCCGGAGCGTTCGCTAAGATCGCTTCGGCTTCGCGGACGAAACGCCCGTCTTTTAAGCGTCGCAACGCGGTAAAGCAATACTCGCGAAGATTAGGCTCTTGCAACAACGCGGCAAAGTCGATCCCGTCGCCGCGCCCGGTTTTCGGCAAGAGATCGCGAAGAATTGTGTTGCGAGCGACGCCGGTTTGCGGATCGCCGAGCAGTCGGCAAATCATACGATAAAAAATCGGCGATTTCGCCAAACTCCTTTTGAGCGGCAGTAAATTGCGGCCAATAAATTGGAAAACGTGAACCATAACCTCCTGCGCCGCTTGAGGTCGCGGTATCGCGCCAAAGAAGCGAGCAATCAAGTTTTCGTCCGGAATCCGTCGGGCCTCTTCGAAAACTAAATCGTAGAGACTCGTAACGCCCGAACAAAAATATTCGACGCGTTCGTCGGTCAAGCGTTCGGCGGTCGTATAGACGAAAAGTTCCGCTAAACGCCGCGCGAACTCGTCGCATTGCGTCTGCGTATAGAAAGGGGACATAAAAAGGCGGATTATTTTGAACCACTCTTCGTAAGAAAGCGGTTTGGGCGGCATATCGGTTCCTCCGGGCGCCGGTGAAAAACGTCCGCGCTTCGACGGCGTTCGTCTAAGGAAGCGGAATCAAACGCGAACGCAAAAACGCGGCGAGTTCCGTTTTGTCGATTCGATTTTCGACGACGCCCAAAACGGTTCGCGTCAACTCCGGGCCCGGCGCGACGTCGAAACCGTTCCAGCGCAAAAAAACGAGCGCGGCGGCGGTCGCGGTTCGCTTATTGCCGTCGACGAACGGATGGTTTTTCGCAAGCGAGAAAAGATAAGCCGACGCGAACTCGCAAAGATCGCGATAAAGGTATTCGCCGCCGAACGTCGCGAGCGGAGCCGAAACCGCCGACTCCAAGAGGCCAAAGTCGCGGACGCCAAACGCTCCGCCGTACCGCTCGACTTGGTCGGCGGCGATCGCGAGAACGTCGTCGACGGTTAAAAATTCGAATTGGGGCCCGGCGGTCATTGCCCCAACACCCTAAGCGTTTCGGCGTGTCGGCGGTTGACCGCTTCGAGCGCGTCGGCGAGGCGCGGGTTGACGCCGGAACGTTTTGGGCGGACGACGAGGGCGCCGTCGACGATTTCGAGGTCGAACGTCGCGTTCGGGGCGACGGTCAACGCGTCGAGCGTCGAGCGGTCGAGAACGAGGGCGAAGCGGTCGTTTTCGCCGAGCGGGATAAGCGTCGTTTGGGTTTGCATCGGAAAACTCCTTTTAGCTTCATACGGGCAAAACGCGACCGCTCCCCGACGCCGAGCGGTTTTGCGTCGGCGCCGAGGTTGCAAAAGAGTCGAGAAAACGCGCCGCGTCGATCGGAAGCGCGACGCGGCGTTTTCAACGGTTCGACCGTCGACGGTTCAGCCGTTAATACGGCCTTCCAGTTCGGCGACCAAATCGTCCTTCTTGACGCGGGTTTGCTCGAGCGTGTCGCGGTTGCGGAGCGTAACCGTGCCGTCTTGGAGCGTTTGACCGTCGACCGTGATGCAGAACGGCGTCCCGATTTCGTCTTGGCGGCGATAACGACGCCCGACCGCGCCCTTTTCGTCGTATTGAACCGACATTTTTTTCTTGAGTTCGCCGTAAATTTCCGACGCGACTTCCGGCATTCCGTCCTTCTTGACGAGCGGGAAAACCGCCGCTTTGACCGGGGCCAAACGCGGGTGCAGCTTCAAGTAAACGCGTTCTTCTTCCTTGCCGGCTTCCGACGTCGGCGCTTTGTCGACGTTGTACGCTTCGCAGAGGAACGCGAGGGTCGCGCGGTCGGCGCCGGAACTCGGCTCGATGACGTGCGGAATGAAGCGTTCTTTGCGGAGGTCGTCGTAGTACGACAGGTCTTTCCCGCTACCGCGCCATTTCGGAGCGCCGTTGGCGTCGCGTTCGAGAACGAGATCGTTCCCTTCGCGAACCAGCTTCCCTTCCGAGTGCGAACGGAGGTCGAAGTCGCCGCGGTGCGCGACGCCTTCCAGTTCGCCGAACTCGCCTTCCGGCAAGAACGGGAACGCGTATTCGATGTCCGCCGTCCCGACGGAGTAGTGCGCGAGTTCCGCTTTGTCGTGTTCGCGCATTCGGAGGCGTTCGCCCGCGAGGCCCATGTCGACGTACCATTGGAAACGGCGGTCGCGCCAGAAGCGGTACCATTGCTCCGATTCGTCCGGACGGCAGAAGAATTCGATTTCCATTTGCTCGAATTCGCGGCTGCGGAACGTGAAGTTGCGCGGCGTGATCTCGTTGCGGAAGCTCTTCCCGATTTGCGCGACGCCGAACGGAACGCGAACGCGGGCGCTGTCGACGACGTTCTTGAAGTTGACGAAGATGCCTTGCGCCGTTTCCGGACGGAGGAACGACGCGTCGTCCGCGCTCCCGAGGGCGCCGACGATCGTTTTGAACATCAAGTTAAATTCGCGCGGTTCGGTCAGCGTCCCGACATGCTTCGCGTCCGGGCCGACGACGTTCGAGAAGTCCGGCGTTTCGAAGTCGGAAATCGCGGTAACGTCGCCGTCCCAAACGAGCGTTTCGAGGTCTTTTTTGCGCAGGCCGAAATATTTCAACGCCGCTTGGTCGAGCGCGTCTTGGACGTTTTCCGTTTCGAGCGTCGTAACGAAAACCTTAACTTGTTCCGCCGGAGCGCCGTTTTCGCCGTGTTTGAGCCCGGAAACCCAACGGCCCTTGACGTGGTCGAAACGATAGCGGCGCTTCGATTCGCGGCAGTCGATCATAAAGTCGTGGAAGAGGTCGTAGTGGCCCGAGCATTTCCAAACTTGCGGGTGCATAATGATCGTGCAGTCGAGCCCGGCCATCTCGAATTTGCCCGGCGCGCCCGGCAGAACTTTCATTTCGTTGTGCCCGACGACCATATCTTGCCACCAAGCGTCCTTCACGTTCTTTTTGAGGAGGACGCCCAACGGCCCGTAGTCCCAAAAACCGTTCAAGCCGCCGTAAATTTCGCTCGATTGAAACAGGAAGCCGCGACGTTTGCAAAGCGCGACCAAGTCTTCCATCCGCATCGTTCAATTTCCTTCCGTTTATCTCGCCGTCGACGAGAGCGGCTCAAACCTTGACGATTAAGACGATTTTAACGGCTCCTTTCCGTTTTTCGCCCTTTTTCGTCCCGTTTTTTCGTCGCGCCTTGACGGCTCTGTTCGACGAACGCCGCGAACGCTCGCGATTCGTTCGTTTTTATCGTTGTCTATTATACGCTTATTTTCCGGCTTTAAAAGCGGCGTCGAGGCGAATTTCTCCGACGCGGTACTCCGGAACGACGTCGAGCGAGTCGACCCGAGCGGCGTCGGCGACGTCCTTCGACAACCGAATCCGCTTCAAGTTTTGTCCGCCGCGACTCGCCGAAAGCGATTCGACCAGCGGCGTCGACCGCGTTTGCCGCCAATGTTCCCGAGCGACCTCCGCTTGAACGTTCAACGCGAACCCGGTTTCCGCGAGCGTCAATCGGTCGGCCAAGAGCCCGGCGAGGAGCAAGTCCTCCTCCGTGTATTGACCGTCCGTTCCGGCGCAAACAAGCGAAATTTGCGAAAAACCGTCGCGCAAAAGCCGCTCGACGACCGCCGCCGCGTTGACGAACGCCGCCGTCAAAACGACGCCGCGACAACGCAAAATCGCCTTCGTCCCGTTCGTCGTCGTGAAGAGGAGCGTTTTCCCGCGAACCGTCGCTTCGTCGTAAAGGTCGGGCGAGTTGCCGAGGTCGAACCCTTCGATCGGGAGCCCTTTGCGTTCGCCGCCGAGCAAAATTCGGCCCGCGGCGTCCGGGCGGCTTTCGAGAATCGCCTTCTTCGCCGCGAACGTCTCTTCGATCGTTCGGAACGGAACGACTTTCTCCGCTCCGGACGCGAGCGCCGTCGCGACAACCGTCGTCGCGCGCAACACGTCGATCGCGACCGACGCGCCGTCCGGCGGCAACTCCGGCGCAAGTTCCGGAAGAGCGTAAACGTCGAGGCGTTTTTTCGTCATATCGAAAACTCCTAAATTTCGCAAAATCGTCCGAAAACGCCGCCCGCCAACTGGTCGACGTCGGAAAATTCGTTATAATGGTCGCGTCGCAATCGTTTTTTCGACCGACGCGACCGCTTCTCTTTAGTATAACGTCAAATTCAAGATTGGAAAGGCCCGCCGATGACCGCGAAGAAACCGACCGTCGACAAAACGCCCGAACGCGTTCGCGGAATGTTCGGGGAAATCGCGCCGAAATACGACTTTTTGAACAACCTGCTTTCCGTCGGGCTCGCGCCGCGTTGGCGACGGCGGCTCGTTCGCGAAGTTTTTCAGCGTTTGGACGCGGAATTTAGCGAAACCGGCGAAGATAGGCAAGCGCGAACCGTCGAAACGCTCGACGTCGCGACCGGCACCGGCGACGTCGTAATCGAGGAGCGGCGGCAGTTCGAGCGCAAACCGTTCGCGGCGTCGCTCCGAACCGTCGGCGTCGACTTCGTTCCGCAGATGCTCGAACTGGCGCGAAAAAAAGCGCCCGACGTCGAATTTCTCGAAGGCGACGGCCTCAACTTGCCGTTCGAGGCGAACCGTTTCGACGCGGCGACCGTTTCGTTCGGGCTCCGCAATATGATCGACCCGGAACGCGGCGTCGCCGAGCTGATTCGCGTTTGCCGACCGGGCGGAATCGTCGCGATTTTGGAGTTCTCGCCGACGAAATTTCCGATTTTCGCGCCGATTTTCCGTTTCTATTTTCATCGGATTCTGCCGAAAATCGGGCAAACGATCGCGAAAAACCGCTCCGACGCGTACCGCTACCTGCCGGAAAGCGTCGACGCGTTCGACTCGCCGGACGAAATTCTCGAGTACATGCGCCGCAACGGAATCGCCGAACCGCGCCGAATCCCGATGACGTTCGGCGTCCTCGGTCTCTTTATCGGTCGCAAAACCGCGTAAAGCGCTCCGTTCCTTCATTTTCGCAATTTTGCCGACTTTCCCCAATTCGCCCAATCCGCTCGTTTTCCGCCGCGTCCGCGTCTTACCGCCGCAAGAAACGCGAAACGCCGAGCCGCTTCCGAAAAAGCGCGCTCGGCGTTCGTCGGTTTTTCGCGTTCAAAATCGTTCGCTATTCAAACGAAACGCGAATCACATCGCGCCGTCCATTTCTTGGTTAACCGCGGAACCGACGTCGAAGGTCGGAACTTCGGTCATCGGGTCGGTAACGACAATCGACAGCGGCGTCGTGTTCACGTCGCGATATTCCGCGTCGACGGCTTGATATTCGGAACCGCCTTCGACGCTTTCGGAACCGTCTTCGGCGACGACGAGTTCGCCCTCTTCGATGACGAGCTTCGTAACGGTAACTTTATATTCGCCCGCCGGAACGCCTTCGAAACCGTAAGTCTTGATTTGCGCTTCGCCCTTTTCGTTCGTCGTTCCGCTCGGCGTGTACTTTTGATTCGCGGGGTCTTGCGCGTGGAAAATGACTTCGGCGCCCGCGAGCGGCGCGCCGTCTTGCGTAACCTTCACGACGCAGCCGCCGAGTTCGCCCATATCGCTCGGTTTGTTCGATTTGCCGCACCCGACCGCGACGACGGCGACGAGAGCCAACGAGAATAACGCAACGCTTTTCTTCAGCATTTTTTCGTCCTTAATAACGTTTGCCGACGCCGCCAAAAAACGAGCGTCGAAAGTTCAACCGGCGCCGGAATCGCTCCCGACGCGAAAAAAACGGAACGTCCGCCCGCCCTCGATTCGCGAAGAACGAGAGCGCGGACGGACGCAAAATTCAAACGACCGCCAACGTCGAAACGTCGAAACGTTGACGCGATTAGAGCGACGCGTTCGTTTCGCCGCCGTTCGGGCTTCCCATCGCGCCCCAAACGCCGAGCGGGCTCTTGCCGGTCAAGTGTTTCCCGGTCGGAATGTCGGCCAAGCCGTTCGTGTCGACCGTGTCCGGGATGAAACGGACGGAACCGTCGAAGAAACCGCAGTTGACGCCGCCGGAGTGGTAGCTCGTCGCGGTGTAGAACGCGACTTGCGATTGCTCTTCGTTGTATTTGCCGCAAGACGGGGAGTTCGGCGGCATAACGGTCGAAAACGCGGTCAAGCGCGGAAGACCGTCGAGCCAGTTGCCGCAACGCGGGTGTTGAATGATCGTTCCGGTATACGTACCCGGGTCGGAGCCGCGTTGGTTCATGCAGAGACTCGGTTTCGAGACCCAGTTCCCGGCGTCGAAACCGGAGTAGTAAACCATCGCGCCGCGGATTTTCGTTTCGGTGTAGTCGCCGGCGCACGCTTCGGAGCAGGCGATCGTGTTGCTCGTGCCGTCGGTGATTCCGGAGAAGTTCCAACGTTTGTAGTAGTGGAAAACGGAACGGTGTTCGCAGTTTCCGTCGCCGACGCCCTTGCTAACCAAACGGGTGCCGCCGCGACCGTCGCCTTCGGCTTTGTTCGAGGAGTCGTTCGTGCGGTCGAGGCGCGCGACGGTGTCGGCCATACAGCACACGATGTTCCCCGGGCGACCGTCGTGGTTGTGGTTCGCGCCGAGTTTCACGAGTTCGCCCGCTTTCGAGTCGGACGGGCAAAGGAGCGTCGTCAGCTTCGTCGTGCGGATTTTCCACGCTTCGCTGCCGTCCGCCGACGGAAGCCAAGGCGCGATCAGGCCCGTGTTGCCGTCGATCGCGTCTTTCAACGCCGCTTGTTCCATATACGGCAACAGTTGATAGTTCGCGCTAAAACGAGCGGACTTGACGCCGCCGCCCCAAGCGAATTGCGACGGCAGGTAGTTGTTGACGTCGTGGTGGTTTTGGATCGCCAGCAACCATTGCTTCATATTGTTCGTGCATTGCATACGACGCGCCGCTTCGCGAGCCGCTTGGACGGCCGGAAGGAGCAAGCCGATCAAAATACCGATGATCGCGATGACGACCAACAGTTCGACCAGGGTGAAACCCCGTTTCACGTTGTTGTTTCGCATAGGAAACCTTTCTTCGACGCGACCTAACGCCGCGCCCCGCTGATAAAAGGAAAAAAATCTAATCGCGCTCGTTCGAAACGTCGAAAACGCGCTTTTCCCGTTTAAACGCCGAAACCGAACGTCGGTTCCGAAAAAACGGCGAAATTTGCGTCGACGCGTCGCTCGAACGCTTTTGCTCTCCGGTGAAAAGATTGGGAAAAAGGAGCGCGCGACCGTTCGTCGGCGCCGTTGCGAAAAGTTTTCAATCTCGACAAGGTTCGACGGCGTTTCCCAAGTTCCGCCGTCGTTTCGTTAGCCGTCTTTCACGTTCGGCTTCTTTAAGCGATTCTTTGCCTTTTATTTATACATCGGAGCGGAACCCCCGTCAAGAAGCGGCGACGCGCGAAAACCGGCATCGCGTCGCAAAAAATTTACGCGCCGAAGCGCAAAACCGCTATTTTCCTCAAACCTAACGCAAAACGCCCGCGCCCTCGCTTTTCGTTCGAAGCAAAGACGCGGGCGCAAAATTACGCGACCGCTAAAGTCGGTTCGTCGCGATTAGAGCGACGATTCCGTTTCGCCGCCGTTCGGGCTTCCCATCGCGCCCCAAACGCCGAGCGGGCTCTTGCCGGTCAGGTGTTTCCCGGTCGGAATGTCGGCCAAGCCGTTCGTGTCGACCGTGTCCGGGATGAAGCGAACGGAACCGTCGAAGAAACCGCAGTTAACGCCGCCGGAGTGGTAGCTCGTCGCGGTGTAGAACGCGACCTGCGATTGCTCTTCGTTGTATTTGCCGCAAGACGGGGAGTTCGGCGGCATAACGGTCGAAAACGCCGTCAAGCGCGGAAGGCCGTCGAGCCAGTTGCCGCAACGCGGGTGTTGAATGATCTTTCCGGTATACGTGCCCGGATCGGAACCGCGTTGGTTCATGCAGAGGCTCGGTTTCGAGACCCAGTTCCCGGCGTCGAAACCGGCGTAATAGACCATCGCGCCGCGGATTTTGGTTTCGGTGTAGTCGCCGGCGCACGCTTCGGAACACGCGATCGTGTTGCTCGTGCCGTCGGTAATTCCGGAGAAGTTCCAACGTTTGTAATAGTGGAAAACGGAACGGTGTTCGCAGTTTCCGGCGCCGGTTCCCTTCGAAACCAAACGGGTGCCGCCGCGACCGTCGCCTTCGGCTTTGTTCGAGGAGTCGTTCGTGCGGTCGAGGCGCGCGACGGTGTCGGCCATACAAACGACGATGTTCCCCGGGCGACCGTCGTGATTGTGCTTGGCGCCGAGTTTCACGAGTTCGCCCGCTTTCGAGTCGGACGGGCAAAGGAGCGCGTCAAGTTTCGTCGTGCGGATTTTCCACGCTTCGCTGCCGTCCGCCGACGGAAGCCAAGGTTGCGTCAGGCCGGTGTTGCCGTCGATCGCGTCTTTCAACGCCGCTTGTTCCATATACGGCAACAGTTGATAGTTCGCGCTAAAACGAGCGGACTTGACGCCGCCGCCCCAAGCGAACTGCGACGGCAGGTAGTTGTTGACGTCGTGATGGTTTTGGATCGCCAACAACCATTGCTTCATATTGTTCGTGCATTGCATACGACGCGCCGCTTCGCGAGCCGCTTGGACGGCCGGAAGGAGCAAACCGATCAAAATACCGATGATCGCGATAACGACCAACAGCTCGACGAGCGTAAAACCGCTCGCCTTAACGTTATTCTTTTTCATTGCAGCCTCTCAACGACGCGATTTCTCGCGCCTCGATAATAAAATAACAAAACGACCGCTCGAACGTCGCCCGACTCCAACGGCGCGGAACCTTTCCAACGCTCAACCCCGTTCGAAAATTCCGCGCTCCGTCGACGAAACGACGCCGAAACGTTTTAGCGTTTGGCGAAGCAAGAAACGAGAACAACGTCGCGACGTCCGTCGATTCGCAAATGCGTAACGATTAAAAAATCCAACGAACTCGGCGCCGCTAAAAACTCAACCGCGTCGCCCTTCGTTTGCAAGATTCGCCGTAATTATTGTATAACTCGAAACGACAAAAACGTCAAGAGACCGAAACGCGAAAAACGCCCGATTCGCCGCGTCGCCGTTCCAATTTTAACGACTTGCGGCGAAATCCGAGGCGCAAAGAACGCAAGAAATAGAGCGCCGTCGACGCGAAACGTTTCGGCGTTTTAAGCGTTTCGCGTCGACGAACGCCGATTATCCGGCTTTTGCCGCGTCGATTAGAGCGTATACTGCGGGATTTTGAGCGTTTCGCCGTCTTTGGTCGCGCTCAAATGAGCGTAATAGCCCGGGACGGTCATATTCAACGCGTCGAGAATCCCGACCGCCGGCTCTTGGTCTTTCAAAATCGCGTCGACGAAATCGCAACCGAGGTAGCCGTGCGAGCCGCCGTGTCCGCCCGCGCTCACTCCCGGCGGGAGCGCCGGTTTGCGAATCTTGTCGCCGAGCGCCTTCACGATGCGCCGCCCGTCGCCGTTTCCGACGTAAGCCTGGTCGAACGGGGTATAAGTCGCGTCCATTCCGCCGATTTCGCCGCGAACGCGCCCGGCTTCGAGGTACGTTCCGTAAGCGTTGCAACACGCCATCCGCGAGAGCCCGCCTTCGCTCGTTTTGAAGAAGCCGACTTCGCCCTTAAAGACGTTGCCGGAGCCGTTCGGGGTCGGGTTCGGGTCGTCGAACGGCAAAATTCCCTGCGCGGAAACTTCGGTGAAACTTTGGTGCGTAACGCCGACGTAATACGCCGTCGCGTGGGTCGGGTACCAAAGGGGCGTCCCGTTTTTGCGCCAATCTTTGTACGACGGGTACGACGGCGCGCCCGGTTCCTTCGTGTGAAAATACTCCCCTTCCGAGTAAACGATGCGCCCGAAACCGCCCGCTTTGTAGATTTTTTCCATCGCGTAAAGATCGTCGTGGAAAACGGACGTTTCGAACATCGCGTACTTGAGCCCGCGATTCTTTTTGACGCATTCGAGGAGCTTGTCCGCCCATTCGACGTCGCCGTAGAAAACCGGGACGGCGTGCGCGACGTGTTTCCCGTGTTCGAGGCAAAGGATCGCGTGTTTGGCGTGCGACGGCGCGTCGGTGGCGCAGAAAATCGCTTCGATCGAGTCGTCTTTCACCATCTCTTCCAGCGACGGGTACGTCTTTTCGCACTTGACGCGCTTGGCGAACTCGGCGCAACGGTCCGGGAAGAGGTCGGTAACGGCGACCACCTCGACGTTCGGGTGATTTTGGAACTCGAACTCGGCGCCGAACTTGCAAAAGCCGTATCCGGCGAGCCCGACGCGGAGCTTGCGGTCGGTATACGGCTTCCAACCGTCTTTCGCGGCGTCGGTCTTCGTTTGGTCGAAACCGGGAACGGCTTTGTCGTCCGCCGACGCCGGGCTGAAGAAATACGGAACGAACGCCGACGCGGCCGCGGCGCCCATAAAGGAACGACGATTCAACGGAGACGACATATTTTCCCTTTCGACGCGAAAAATTTCGCGAAAAATTTCGCAAAAACGCAATAAAAACAACAAAACGAACGCTCTCAATAAGCGTCGAGATCAATTGTATCCGACGCGAAAACGAAAATCAAGCGTTTTTTCCGCCGCCGCTCGAAATTTCGCGACTTTTCCCCGACGCGTTCGCCAAAACGCCCGCCTTACCGTCGCAACCGTTTTATTTTGCGTCGTTTTACCGTTTTAACGTTGGAGCGCGATTCTTTCCCGAACGCCGGTTGACTGCTCGACCGTTGGGCCGACGGGCCGTTCTTCCCCGCCGCCGTTTTTCGCTCGCCGACTTCGCGTCGCTTCGTTACGGAGTATATATTAATTAATACGACAAAAGTTAGGCAAAATATACAAAACGGGCAAGAAACGCCTATTGCGCCGATTCGCCGCGTCGACGAAACCGGGGAAATTGCGCCGAAACGACCGTCCCCCCTTGCGCGACGGCGTTCGAGACGTTAAAATAGCGAAGCGTTTTTGCGCGTCGAAATCGTTTCGCGCCTCCCGCTTTTTGCGTCGGGCCCGACGTTTCGTTCCGTCGAAACGCGCTTGCGACCGCCGCCGCTTCCGCTCGTTTCGCTTCTTTTCGTCCCGAAACTCGCGTTAAAGTCGGCGCGACCGTCCAAGTCGCGTTTGTTCCCCGTCCCCGTCGTCGCGTTTCGTCCTTGGGCGACGCGGCGTTCGCCCCTTTTGCGTCGGAGAAGCCTAATGGCCAAAGAAAAAACGTCGTCCCCGAACCTGGAAAAGTTGCGGAATATCGGCGTCGTCGCGCACATCGACGCCGGCAAAACGACCGTTACCGAAAAAATGCTCTTCTATTCGCAGTTCGTGCATAAAGTCGGGATGGTCGACGCCGGAACGACCGTTACCGACTTCGACCCGGAAGAGCGCGAACGCGGCATCACGATCCGCGCCGCCTGCGTTACGTTCGACTGGAACGATCACACGTTCAACTTGATCGACACGCCCGGACACGTCGACTTCACCGCCGAAGTCGAACGCTCGCTCCGCGTTTTGGACGGCGCGCTCGTCGTTTTCAGCGCTCGCGAAGGCGTCGAAGCGCAAAGCGAAACCGTTTGGCGGCAAGCGGATAAGTATCACGTCCCGCGCGTCGCGTTCATCAACAAGATGGACCGCGAAGGCGCCGACTTTTACGCCGTTTTGGAAGAGATCGAAAAGCGTCTGAACGCGAAACCGCTCGTCGTCTCGATTCCGGTCGGCTCCGGCCCGCCCCACCTCCCGGAAGCGTTCCGCGGCACGATCGACCTGATCGAGATGAAGCAGCTGACGTTCGACCCGACCTCGAACGGGCGGAATTACGAAACGTCCGAAATCGAGCCGGAAATGCTCGAGCAAGCGCAACTCTACCGCGAAAAGCTCCTCGACGACCTCTCGATGTTCAGCGACGAGATGACGGAGTTGCTCCTTTCCGGCGAAGAGGTTCCGGTCGAAACGATTCGCGCGGTCTTGCGTCAAGCGACCCTCTCCGATATGGGCGTTCCGACGCTCTGCGGTTCCGCGCTCGACGGGATCGGCGTTCAACCGGCGATGGACGCGGTTTGCCATTACCTCCCGTCGCCGACCGATTTGCCGCCGGTCGAAGGCGTCGACCCCGCGAACGAAGAAAAGAAACTCGAACGCAAACCGCTCGACACGGAACCGTTCGCCGGGCTGATTTTTAAGATCGAGTCGAACCCGCACGGCGACATGTTCTTTATCCGCGTTTACTCCGGGACGCTGAACGCCAACTCGCGCGTTCTGAACCCGCGAGCGAAGCAAAAGGAGAACATGCCGCAAATTTGGCGCATTCAAGCCGACCACCGCGAGCAAGTCGACTCCGTTTCGGCGGGCGACATCTGCGGCGTCATCGGCTTGCGTTTTAGCGTTACCGGCGACACGTTGTGCGACGTCAAGAGCCCGATTTTGCTCGAGTCGATCGTCTTCCCGCAAACGGTCGTTTCGATGGCGATCGAGCCGGAATCCGCCGACGAACACAAGAAACTGAAAGCGGTTCTCGAGTCGATGCGCCGTCAAGACCCGACGTTCCAAGCGTCGGTCAACGAGGAAACCGGCCAAACGCTCGTCAGCGGAATGGGCGAACTTCACCTCGAAGTCATTAAACACCGGCTTTTACGCGAACACAAACTCCGCGTTCGCGTCCGCGACCCCCGCGTCAGCTACCGCGAAACGCTGCAAAAGTCGGCGGAGGTTTCCGGCGGCGGTCAACGCGTGTTGGGCGGCGTTCGCCATTACGCCGAGTTGACGCTCCGGGTCGAACCGACGGACGACCTCGACGTCAAGATCGCGGTGAAATCGGACGACGAAGCGTTCAAACCGGAATGGCGCGCGATCGTCGCCGAGTCGCTCCGCGAAGAATCGCAAGGGGGCGGTCTCCTCGGGTTCCCCCTTAGCGGCGTTAAATTGGAGATTTTGGGCGGACAATTCAGCGAAACGGACACCGACGAAATCGCGCTCCGTTACGCGGTCGGCGACGCTTACCGCAAGGCGCTCGACGCGGCGAAAATTACGTTGCTCGAACCGATTATGCGTCAAGAAATTCAAACGCCGGACGAATACGTCGGGGACGTGGTCGGCGACATTAACCAACGACGCGGCGTCGTCGTTCAAACGGACAATCGCGGCAAGTTCACCGTCGTCGAAGCGGAGACGCCCCTTTCGAGCCTCTTCGGTTACTCGGCCGCGCTCCTCGGTTTGACGAAGGGCCGCGCCAGCTGCACGATGGAGTTAGCGAAGTACGGCCCGGCGCCGAACGAAATCCTCCGCAGCTTCACGCTCGAATAATTTCGGCGACAATTTTCGAATCGGCGGCGTTTCTCCCCGAAGCGCCGTCGAAACGACAAAACGCGGCGAGTCGAACGGTTTTAACGCCGACAAACTCGCTCGACTTACCCGGCGACAACGCAAAACCCGGCGGACGTTTTCTTCAACGTCGCGCCGGGTTCTTTTTTTCGCGTTATTTCGCCGCTTTCGCCGACTTCGTTATTTTCCCGAAACCGTCGAAAACGCCTACTTTACCCCGCTTCACTCTTCGACGAGGCGCGGGACTTGCAGACCGTCGACGCCCGGCGCCGCGTCCCAATCGATTTTCACTCGCGACAGGTACCAGTCTTTCCCCTTCGACGCGTTCCCTTGGAAGAAGAGCCAAGTTTGACCGTCGTCGTCGACGAAAACGCCCGGGTGCCCCGATTCCGACGCGTTCCACTGCCCCTTCGGCCCGTTCGTAATGAACGGAACGTCCCAAACGCGCGTCCAAACGAGCCCGTCGTCGCTGACCGCCAGCCCGATATGTTGCGGGTCGTTGTTGTACCCGCCCGCGTAAAACATGTACAGTTTTCCGTCGCGTTCGAGCGTCGTCGCCGCCTCGATGCACTTCGTTTCCCAAGGGAGTTCCGGTTGCAGAATCGAGTCGTCGCAGGCCTGCTTCCAAGCGTTCGGGCCGAGATCGGAGTCGGCGTCGGCGGTCGCGACGACGAGTTTTTGAATCTTCCCTTCCGGGTCGCGAGTCGCGGCGTACAGGAGGAAGCGGCCTTTAAAGAAGATCACTTCGGCGTCGATCGCGCGACCGTTCGTCCACTCGGGCCCGTTCGGACGGAAAATCGGGTTCTCCGGATGCGGCGTAAACTTGACGCCGTCGTCCGACGTCGCCATACAGATCGCGTCTTTCGCCCCGGTCCCGTACGACTGATAAAACAGGTAAACTTTGTCGTTGATAACGCGAGCGCAAGGCGCGCAAAAGCCCTTCTTCACGCACTCCTGCGTCGGGAGCAAGTTGTCGACGAACGTCCAGTCGACGAGATTGTCGCTCGTCGCGATTCCGGTCGTCCAGCCGTATTTCCCGCCGTCTTTTTCTTGCGGCGGAATCGAGAAGTACATATAATACTTCCCCTTAAAGCGGACGACGGACGGATCTTTCGCGAAATTTTTCGGCGCCCACTTCATCTTCGGATTCTTCAACGCCGGCGCGTCGGCCGGAGTAATCGACGCGGCGCCTTCCGGCGCGTCGAGGATTTTCGGAACGTCGGCGAACGCGGCCCCGACGCTAAAAAGAGCCGCCGCGCAAGCGACGACGCCCCGACGAACGACGCGTCGCGACGACGCAAACGAGGCAAATTGAGCAAAACACGCAAACGACATAAAGCCCCCAATCCAACTCAACGTAAAAACGAACGACAAAACCCAAACACCAAAAAATCTCGACGCGCTCCGTCGCCCGCCGACGTTCGTCATTATACCCGTTTTGCGTTCGCGAAACAAGTCGCGTCGACGACGAAACCCCGTTTTTTAAGTTCCGCTCTTTCCCCAATCCCCCCAAACTCCGCGAAACAAGTCGCGTCGACGACGAAACCCCGTTTTTTAAGTTCCGCTCTTTCCCCAATCCCCCCAAACTCCGCGAAACAAGCCGCGTCGACGACGAAACCCCGTTTT
>JAGBDN010000036.1 GCA_017937485.1 Thermoguttaceae bacterium | reverse complement strand
TACGTTCAATATCGGCTTCGTCGCGAACGCTTCGAGCTACGCTTACGAATATTCGACGAACGCCGATTTCACGAACGCGACGAGCGGAACCGCGTCGGCTTCCGGCGATATTACGGTTTCCGATTTGCCCGCGAACACGACTTATTATTTCCGCGCGAAAGCGATCGGCGACGGCAAGAGTTACGTCGATTCCGGTTGGTCGACGACGCCTTCCGCGACGACGGATAAAATCGATTTGGCGGCTCCGGAAGTTTCGGCGACGCCGGTTAGCGATTCCGCGATTACGTTTGAAATCGGCTTCGTCGCGAACGCTTCGGGTTACAAATACGAATATTCGACGAGCCCGAACTTCGCGGAAAGCGCGACGACGAGCGGAACGACGACGAAATCCGGCGAGTTTACGGTCCCCGGCTTGTCGCCGTTCACGACCTACTACTTCCGCGCTAAAGCGATCGGCGAAGACGATTATGAAACGTCGGCTTGGTCGGAAACGGAGTCCGCGAAGACGGCGCAAGCCGTTTTGGCCGTTCCGGAAATTAGCGCGGTCGCGACGAGTTCTACGGAAATCGATTTGACGATCAAACCGGTCGCGAACGCTTCCAGTTACGCATATATGTATTCGACGAACGCGGATTTCTCCGGCGCGAAAGAAATTTCGACCGGTTCCGGAACGATCACGCTCGCCGGCTTGAACCCGGGAACGACTTATTACTTTAAGGCGATCGCGAAGGGCGTCGAGGGCGGAGCGTATCTCGATTCCGCTTGGACGGAAGCGACTAACGCCGCTACGCCGCTGATTATTTTGGACGCTCCGAAAGTTAGCGCGGTCGCGACGAGCGCTTCGGAAATCGAACTGACGATTCAACCGCAAGGCAACGCGGTCGACAACGCCGACGCGTTGAATTACGTCTACGAATATTCGACGAGCGCCGACTTCTCGAACGCGACGACGGTCGTCGCCGGCACGCACAAGATTTCCGGTTTGGATGCCGACACGTTGTACTATTTCCGCGCGAAAGCGGTTGGAACCGGCGACTACGCCGATTCGGAATGGAAGACGACGACGGCGAAAACGAAGGCGATTCTGAACGTTCCGGTAGTCGCTGCGACGCCGGTCGATCACTGGACGCTTGAATTTGAAATCGGCGAAGTCGCCGGCGCTTTGGGTTACGTTTATCAATATTCGACGGATCCGAATTTCGCCGAGAACGTGATCGACGGCGAAGCTTCGGAAGCCGGAACGTTTGAAGTCGGCGGTTTGAATACGTTTACGACGTACTATTTCCGCGCGCAAGCGGTCAACGGCGGCGTCGCGTCCGATTGGTCTGACGCCGACGCGACGACTTGGGAAGCCCCGTCGATGACCGTTACGACGGAAACGGACGTCGTCGACCCGACGGACGGTTTGATTTCGCTCCGTGAAGCGGCTTGCGTTTACTCCGCGACCGACTATTATCCGGAATATTACTCCGCGGGCGACGTCGTCGCCTTTGCCGACAATGTTGCGACCGTTCAACTTACCGACGGCGAAATCGCGGTCGTTCGAACGCTTGCGTTCGTCGGCGGCGGCGTTACGGTCGACGCGCAGAGTTCCGGTCGCGTTTTCAACGTCGTCGGCGGAACGTCTGACGCGCCGGTCTCGTTTAACGATTTGACGATTACGGGCGGCGCCGCGTCGCACGGGGCGGGCGTTTACGTTTCCGGCGCGGCGACGTTTGAAAACGTTACGTTTACGTCGAACGAAGCGACGGTCGACGGGGGCGGCGTTTACGTCGCGACCGGCGGTTACGCGTCTCTTACGGACGTCGACGTTACGAACAACAAGTCGAAGTACGGGGCGGGCGTTTACGTTTACGGCGAAGCGGAGCTTGATGGCGTCGTTATTTCCGACAACGTCGCGAGCGACCGCGCGGGCGGTTTGGACGTGTCGACGGGCGGCGTTGTTGAAGCGGTTGACGTTGTTATTAGCGCCAACCAAGCGAAAGACGCGGCGGGCGTTTGGATTCAAGGTTCGGCGACCGTTCTCGACTCG
>JAGBDN010000027.1 GCA_017937485.1 Thermoguttaceae bacterium | reverse complement strand
TCCCCCTAAGCGAGAAACTAACCGTCGAAGCGAATCCGTTCGCGACGACGGTTGAATCCTTTCCCGCTCCCCCTAAGCAAGAAACGAACCGACGCCGAAAATCCGTTCCCAACGTCGGTCGCGCCCTTCCCGCTCACCCCAAGCGAGAAACTAACCGTCGAAGCGAATTCGTTCCCAACGTCGGTCGCGCCCTTCCCGCTCACCCTAAGCGAGAAACTAACCGTCGAAGCGAATCCGTTCGCGACGACGGTTGAATCCCTTCCCGCTCCCCCTAAGCGAGAAACGAACCGACGCCGAAAATCCGTTCCCAACGTCGGTCGCGCCCTTCCCGCTCACCCCAAGCGAAGAAATCTACCGTCGACGCGAATCCTTCGCGACGACGTTCGTCCCGTTCCTAATAGCGGCGAAATGAAACGGCGCCTGGCAAGGCAACGCCGCCGTTCGATTCGCAGGCACGGCGTCGTAACGCCGCGGGTAAGCTTTGAATCGTCCGCTAACATCTCGCCGCTTTTCGGAACGGAAAAATTCTTTCCTCCTTATACCTACTAGAAGCCCTCAACCTTAAATTTTTGCCTGCGTCGGCGAATATTTTTCAAAAATTTTCTGTTTTTTTACGACGCGCCCTCTTCCGCGCCCTTGTCTACAAATACAGAGCCGTTAATCTTTCATTTTTTTAACCAAAACAACGTAAAAAAAATTTTTTTGGCAAAAAAGTTCGCAACGGTCAGAAACGTCGCGCCGCAAGCCCGCAATTCGCTTGCCCTCTAACAAGAAAATAAAAAAACCGACGTCGAACGTATCGACGTCGGCTTTTCGTTAGCGAAGATTTATCGCAAACCCGCGCTCAGCGGGCTCGCGTTGCGTTTCGCTTATTTCGGCAAAAGAATACGGGCGTTTTCTTGGAAGGAGACCTTCTTCGTTTCGCCGTTGATCTTGTACTCGATATCGAGCGTTTTCTTCGTGTTGTAAATCGGGTCGCCGAAGAGGTCGTTGTATTTGCCGACGTAGGTCAGGAGGCGCGAACCGTTGAAGTATTTTTCCATCAACTTTTCGCGAACGTCGACTTTCTTGTCGTTGGCGCCGTAGGTCGCGGAAACGATCTCGATTTTGAGATTTTCTTTCGCAACTTCTTCGCGGAGCGAACGGAGTTGTTCTTCAGCGACGCGTTGGTTCGGGTCGAACGTTTTGTCCGGGTTCGGCAGCCATTTGAATTCGCCGAGCTTGCTCGTGTCGCCGTCTTGACGAATGTCGAAACGGTTGATGCGCGGAGCGGTGGCGATACGCGGACGAATCGGCGGAATCGTGCTGACCGCGACGCTTTCCGGGTCGTACATTTGGCGAATTTCTTCGTCGCCGAGGTACGGGCCGTTGCAGTCGATCCAAGCGAGGAGACGTTCGCGGGCTTCGCCTTCGACCTTAACGCCGTGGTGTTCGCCGCTCGTCGCGTTGTGGAAGAGGCGGCTGACCGGCGAGTAAGCCGAGTACGGCGGGAGGGTTTTCAGGTTGTCCGGGTCGTTCGCGCCGTAGGCTTCGACGATGAAGAGACCGGCGATGTTCTTCGGAACGTTGCGTTCGTCGCGCGGTTTCGCGCCGCCCCACGGGGTGTCGCCGCCGACGAACGTCATGTACGGTTCGTTGAACGGGCTGACGTCGTTCGGACGGTGGTGAACCCAACCCCACCAACCTTTGGTCGACGGACGCCAGGTCATGTTGATCGTTTGATACGCTTTGCTTTCCGGGTCGCCGTGGCACTTAATGCAGTACTTTTCGATGACCGGGTCTTGAACGAAGCGTTTGTAACCGATCGATTCTTCCGTACCCCAAGACGGCGGAACCGGTTTGACCGGCGCTTTCGTCGCGGCGATACCGGCTTGCGCGCCTTCTTGCGCGAAGTTTTGTTGCGTCGCCATCGAGGATTCGTGGCAACCGGTGCAACCGCGTTCTTCGCCCGGCATCACGTTCGTGAACGTGCGCATAACGTGAATCGCGCGGCCTTCGGCGTCGAGCATTTCAAAGAAGAGCGCTTCGCCGGCGGGAACTTCGAAACGAATGGAGCCGTCTTCTTCGATCGGAACCGTGCCGATGATGCGTTTGACGCCTTCCGCTTGGAAGACCGAAACGGCCGGGCCGTCGTGTTGGACGGTTTTATTCCAAGTGGTGTACGTTTTCGGGTCCATTTGGATGATGCGGATCGCTTTCCCGTTTTTCTTGAGTTCCGGGAATTGTTCCGTGCCTTCGAAAACGTTGTTGCTGTAGAGGACGCCCGGCGCCGGTTTTTCGCCCGAACCGATCTTCGGCCATTTGACGACGTCCGGTTTGACCGGGTAGAGACCTTCGCGGTTGACGATCGGCATCGCGTGATAAGCGTTGTACTTGCCGCGATAGATCAGTTCCTTGTTGCCGTAAACGTCCATCAGGTACAGACGGAAGAACCAGTCGTGGTGCGCGCCGCTGTAGAGGTGGCCGCCTTCGCGAGCGCTGACGAGGAAGACTTCTTCGCTGAGCGGATACGGAGTTTTGTAGGCGTAAATTTTACCCGATTGGTGATAATCGACCTTCGCGGCCGGGTCTTGCGGCCCGTTGCCGACTTCGGCCCAAGCGACTTCGCGGGTAACGCGGTCGAGACCTTTCGGATAGTTCAAACCTTCGGACGGGTCGATGATCCCGATCGAGCCGTTGAACCAAGCGTGGTGGCCGAGACCGGTGAACATGACTTTGTTGCTGCCCGGGATGGCGCGGGCTTCGGTGAGGACGTCCGGCCAAGTCGATTGGTTGCCGTAGAACGTTTGTTGGTTCGTGCCGTCCGGGTTCATCGTCCAGAGGGATTGGACGCGCCAGAGCGCTTTGTCCGTGTATTCCCAACGGGTGAAGATGACGCGACCGTCTTCGAGCATGCTCGGGAGGTATTCCGGTTCGCCGTTGGCCGAGATGACGTAAATGTTCTTGCCGTCGGCGTCGCAGCGCGAAACGGCGAAGGAGTGCGTCATCGGCATGCAGCGGACGTAGGAGTGTTGACGGCTCGAGCAGAACGTAATTTTACCGTCCGGCGTGTAAACCGGGTCGAGGTCGTCGTAGTCGCCGAACGTCAATTGTTTCAGGCCGGTGCCGTCGATATTGACTTCGTAGAGGTGGAACGACTTTTCGCCTTTCGGTTGGAAGCTGAAGAGGAGCTTCGAGCAGTCGTAGGAGACGTCCGGACGCCAGAAGCTGCCTTCGTGTCCTTTAAGAACGTCGAAGACTTCGCCGCCCGGGTTCAGCCCGACGATCAACATACGCCCGCCCGGTTCCGCCATAAAGCCGTTGCGGTGGCGCGCTTCGTGGCCCCACTCGTCGGTGGCGTCGCCCTTTTTCCCTTTCGGGTACGGGTTGTCGATCAAGACGATCTTTTCGAAGTCGATCAACGGGTTTTTGAACGTGATATCGCGTTTGACTTTGCGAACGGCGATGTAAAGTTCTTTGGCCGCTTCTTCGGTTTCTTCGGCGGCGTCGATCTTCTTTTCGAGTTCGGCGAGAGCGGCGAGGTCGGCGGTAAAGTCGACTTCGTCTTCGTAGTCGGCGACGATACGGTCGGCGATGGCGCGAGCGTATCCGATTTCGAGCTTGGCCTTTTCAAAGGTCGGCTCGTTGTCGCATTGGAACAACCATTCGGTTTCCAGTTGCTTCATCCCTTCCGGCGTAATATCGGCGGCAAAACCGACGGTCGCGGTCAAGGCGAGCAACAAAGCAAGCAACGTTTGCTTCATAGCGTTTTCCTTAGCGGTAAGCGGGTAATCCGTCGCGGATTCAAAATCGAGCGTTCGCGACCGGCGCGTTTCGTCGACGATTTCAAAACAGCGTAAACGTAACAATATTCCTCGCCGCAACGCCGCCGTCCGCCTCGCCGTTTGCCCGCTCCTTGCTATTAATAAAGACGACGAATCTTTATTAATAATACGTCAAGGGCCGAAAACGGAAAATCGACGCGAACCGACGACGGACGACCGCTCACAAAACGCAAATTTTGCGGCGAACCGTCGGCGTATTCACTAATTTACCTTAAAACCGCAATCCCGTCAACGACCGAACGAACGACTTTCGGCGATAAAGCACGATTTTTTCCCATTTTTCACCAAAAATCTCTTTTTTTTAACGTAAACGCCGCAACGCGTTCATTCGCCGCAACACTCCCTTTTTGCCTATTTCAACCGTCTTTTCCATTTTAACGCCGTCTCGTTCGCGGCGGTCGAGCGGCTCGACGGCGCAACGCGACCCAAGCGGCGGAAAGAATCGCGAAACCGACGACGATCGCGGTCGGCGAAACCGGCGCTTTCGGCCTTTCCGGCTCTTCCGGAACGACGTTAACGACTTGCCCGACCAAAACCGGAACGCGCCCCCAAGGCCCCGGGCCGGTCGACTCGGCGTTTTGGGCGCTTTGACCGTTTTGCGCGGTTTTCGTTTTCTCGGCGCTTAGGGCGTTTTCGGCGGTTTGCGTCCTTTGCGCCGACGTTTTGTACGCCCAAGTTTTGGTAAACGCGCCGACAAATTCAATTTCGCGCCGATATTCTTTTCCTCCGCCGACTTTCAACCCGTCCGGGAGTTCCGGAACGCAAAGGACGAGCGGCCAACCTTGCGAATCGTTGGCGAATAGGTAAAGTTGGTAATATCGGTCGATTCCGGTCGCCGCGACGACGTCCGGGTCGTCGACGAGAACCAAATTCGCCCGCCGAACGCGCCCGCGAAGTCGAACGACGCGCCCTTGATTCCGCTCCGGACGATTGAAAAGCGCGACAATCTTTTCCGCTTCCGACGCGAAACTCGAATCCGGCGCTAAAACCGCTTTTCCGTTTCGACGCGAATCTCGACGAACGGCGGCCAACGTCTCGTAAAAGGGGCGAACGTCGGCGCTCGTCCAGCGGAGCGTTTGGGCGATTTCCCGACGGCGCGCCGCGTCTTTTTCGGCGGTCAACGCGCGAATCGGGTAAACCGGCGCCCCTTCGAACGCCGACAAATCGACGCCGAGCCGACCGAGCGGAGCGTCCGTCGGGAACCAACCGACCCGCGCCGCCAACGCGACCGCCCCGTCCGCTTCCCGACCGAACAAAACGCCGAGTCCGCCGACGCGCTCGCCGACGCCGACGTTCGCCGTTTCCCCCGTCTTAGCCAATTCGCCGACGTTCGCCGCTTCCCCCGCCTTAACCAATTCGCCGACGTTCGCAGCTTCTCCCATTTCGCCTTCCTTACCTCTTTTCGCCCGTTTGCCGTTCGCGTCGAAAAAACTCGACGGCGCGGCAAACTTCGGGACGTTCGGCGAATAAACGACGAGCGTTTCCGGCGCGGCGGACGTTTCGCCGTCTTTCCTATTTTCCCCAACTTTTCCGCTTTCCGCCGAATCGAGCGCGACGACGATCCGATAAAGCGCGTCGCCGCCGATTCGCGCCGCTTCGTCCGCGCCGGTCGGGAGTCGTTCGACTCGAAGCGCCGTTCCGCAAAAATAACGGACGCTCGCCGCCGAATCGAAGGCCGGACGCTTGCTCGGCGCCGCCGCGACGTAATCGCCGAGCGTTCCGACGAGCGCCGCCGATTCTCCGTTTTCGCTATTTTGCCCGTTTTCGCTTCCGCCGAACCGCTCCTCCAAGACCGACGGCGAAACGAGCCGCGTCAACCGCTCGAACGTCGCGACCGCAATTCGCCGCCGCTCGACCGCTTCGGTCGAATCGAGCGCCGGTCGCGGTTCCCCCGAAATCGCCGTTTCGCGCCGCCAAGCGTCGACGTCGACGCCGGTCGCGACGCTCCAAAACGCCGCGTCGTCTTGCGCGTTTTCGCCAACTTCGCCAACTTCGTCAGTTTTGCTTTCTTTATCGACTTGCGTTGTTTGCGCCGTCCCCGCGTTTTCCGCAACTTCCGGAGTCTCCGCGCGAACCGCCCCGACAAACGCCGCCGTCGCGACGAGCAGGAGCGCGAACGGCTCGATCGAGTCCGGCAAGTCGAGCGCGTTCTTCCCCCGTTTGCCCCGCTTGCCCAACTTTCCGCCCGACTTGCGCCCGACGAAACGCCGCGTCAAGAACCAAACGGCGACGATTCCGACGCAAACGCCGATTTTAACGCCGAGCGCGGCGCCGGTTTTCTCCGCTTTTTTGGTCGACTCGCTCCCGGCGTCCGTCGACTTCGCCGCGCCGCTCCAACGGAAATCGACCGCGACGAGAGTCGGCGCCGCGTAAAAATCGTCCCCGCCGTCGAACGCCGTCGTTCGGTAATAAACGGCGGTCGCCTCGACCGTTTCGCGCCGATATTCGACCGTTTCCGGATAAGCGGTCGCGTTTTCGAGCCGCTCGTCGACGTTAAAACCGGGCGGCGCGCGCCGCGTCAGGAGCCGAACCGGGTCGCGTTTCGAATCCGGGAGCAACACCCAAAGGTCGTAAAACCCGCCGCTTGCGCCGTTCGCCGAAAGTTCGCCGGTTCGCGCCGTTTCGCCGTTCGCCGAAACTTCGCCAACTTGCGCCGTTTCGCCGGTTTGCGCGACTTCGCCGTCTTGCGCCGTTTCTCGCGACGTCGGAACCCAAACGGCGCGGAGGAGCCGCCCGCGGAGCGTCAGCGTCTTCCCTTTATATTTCGGCCCTTGACGGCGCAGCTGGAAGTCGACCGCCTCCGCGAACGGTTCCGACGGCGTTTTCCCCGCTTTGCCGACTTGCCCGGTTTGCCCCGTTTCGCTCGGCTCCAACGCGTTCCAAATCGCTTCGAGCGCGGCGCCGTCGCGACGGTAAATTAGCGGAAAACCGTCTTCGACCCAAGCGTCCGACGGCGCGGTCGACGCGACTTCGCCATTTTGCGCGGTTTGCGCCGTTTGCGCGCCCAGCCCTTTTTCTCCAATTTCGCCGTTTTGCGCTTTCGCCGCGTTTTCCCCGATCGCTCCGACGAGAACGACCGCCGCCGTCGCCGCCGTTCGAGCGACGCGTTTCCAAAAATTTCGATTGATTTTCATCGCCAAATCGAGTATCATTAACAAACGGGCGTTTCGCCGAGCGCCGCGCTTTGGTCGACCGACCGTTTTCGCCGCCGGACGCCGAACCGCCGCCGCTTTTCGCGCCGCTCGCCCGCTTGTTGTTCGCCGTTGTTAACCGTTATTAATTAATATTGACAAAATTTCCCGAAAATCGCTCCCCTTGCGACGGCGTCGACGTTCGAAGCGTCGGCGCGACAGGACGAAAGCCAATGTCCCGACGCCTCCTTTTTTCCGCGCTTTTCCAACGCTCCGACGCTCGCCGCGACGGCGCCCGCCTTCCATTATACGCCGAAAGGTCGCTTCGCGCAGCCCTCGGCGCCGCGATTTCTTCCGTTTTTTTTCTCGGAATCTCGATTTCGCCCCTCGAACCGGCCCGCGCCGACGAAGATTGGGAGCGTTTCCTGCAAGCGCTCGACGACCGCGGGTACGACGACGTCGCGCTCGATTATTTGCGCTTGCTTGAAAAATCCGGGAACGCGCCGCCGGAACTCGCCGCCGAACTCGACTTCCGACTCGGCGTCGCGACGTTAAAATCGCTTTCGACCGCTCCGGCTTCCGCTCGAGCCGACTTGGCGGCGCAGGGTCGCGCTTCGCTCGAACGCTATTTGGCGGCGAATCCCGACTCGGCGAACGCGGCCGCCGCGAACGCCGCGCTCGCGCAGACGCTGATCGACGCCGGGGAACGCTCGCTCGCCGACGCCGGGAAAAAAGGCGTTTCGGAAGACGCGAAGTCGAAAGCGCTTCTCGCCGCTCGGGTCGCGTTCGCCGACGCGAAAAAACCGCTCGACGCCGCGCTCCAAGCCGCTCGAACCCGCGTTCAAGCCGTTCAAAAAGACCCGAAAGCCAAGCAGACCGACAAGCAAGACGCCCGCGCCGAATTCGTCGACTTAACGCTCCGCGTCGCGAAGTTAACGGCGCAAACGGCGCGAACGTTCCCGGAAGGCGCCGCCGAGCGAACCGACGGTTTGACCAAGGCGCGCGGCTATTTCGCGAAATTTTACGAGACGTATCATCAGTTCCCGGCGGCGTTTGAAGCGCGTTTCAACGAAGCGCAAGTCGCGGCGGAACTCGGCGAAGTCGACGCGGCGCTCGGCGCGCTTTCGGAACTCGCCGTCTTGCCTTACGAAGACCGTTACTCGTCGCTGAAAACGCGCGCTTCGCTCCTCGAAGCGGAAATCGCGCTCGCCGGCGACGATCCGGCGCGTTGGATGAGCGTTTTGCAAAAATTCAACGCTTGGAAGGACGCCAAACTCGACGACGCGTTTTACGGCAGCGCCGAAGGCTTGCGTTTTCATCTCTTAACGGCGCGAGCGACGATCAAGCTCGAAGAGCTGCGCCGCTCCGACCGAGACGCGTTCGTCGCCGCCGGTCGCAAAACGTTCGTCGACGCCAACGACCCGACGTACAAGCTCCTCAATTCGCCGAAAAAAACGACCGGTTCGAACGCCGTCGTCGTTTTCGCGCTCGAAACGCTTTCGTTCGTCGCCTCCGGTCGCGGAAGCGCCGCGCTCGAAGCGGAAGAACTCCTCAAACATCCGCTCTTCGAAGGAATCGACCGTTCGAAATTCTCCTTTGCGCAAAAGGTTAGCGACTTTGCAAGCGCCGCCGACGCCGCGTCGCGCGCCGCGTCGATTTTCGCCCAAACTCGCGCCGACGCTCGCAACGCCGCCCCGGAACTCGCCGCCGAAGCGAACGCTCAAGCGGAAAAAGCCGCCGCGGACGCCTACCAAGCGTTCCAAACCGCGTTCGGATACGTCGACGATAAAACGCCGAACGCCGAACTCGACGCGCTAAAACTCCGTTTCGCCGTTCTTTGCTTCTCGACCGAGCGTTTCGACGACGCGTTCGCCGCCGCCAACGAACTCGTCAAAAACCGCCCCGACTTCGCCGACGCGCCGCAAGCCGCGACCGTCGCGCTCCGCGCTCTCCAAGCGTCGAACGCCAAGCTCCGTTCCGAAGCCGCCGACGACGAAACGCTGAACGCCGCGTCCGCAAAGCTCGCCGAATACGCCGCTTACGTCGTCGAACGTTGGAACGCGGCGACCGACGCGGCGAGCGTCGCGGTCGTTCAAGAAGCGGCGCTCGTCCGAACCGACGCGGCGGTCGCGTCCGGCGATCTCGACGGCGCTCGGGCCCTTTTGGAGCAAATCCCGGAAGACTCGCCGCGACGCGCCGTCGCGGAACTGCGTCTCGGCTCTCTCCTTTGGAAAACTTGGAACGAACGGAAAGTCGCCGCCGACGCGCAAGCGGAGATCGCCGACGCCGCCAATCCGACCGCCGCCGCGGAAGCGGAAGCCGCCGACGCCGCGCTCGCCGAACTTCGCGACGCCGCCGAAAAGACGCTTCTCGCCGGTTTGCAGCGGAAAATCGCCGAGTCGAACCGTTCTAAAACCGATTATTTGGCGATTTACTCCGCGTTCCAACTCGCCGAAATTTACGAGCGCGCCGGAAACGTCGCCGACGCCGAAAAATGGTTGACGCACCCGGACTTCGGCCCGCTCGCGGTCGTCGAAGCGGCCCTCGACGCCGCCGCGCCCGTCGCTTCCGAAAACGGCGAAACGTCCGACGCAAACGCCGAAAACGCCGCGACTTCCGCCGAATCGACCGCCGACGCCGCCAACTTCCTCGACGACGACTTCCAAACGGCGACGCTCGCGCTCGCGCTCCGCGTTCGAACCGCCGACGCGTCCCGACTCGACGAAGCGCAAAAGACGATGGAGCGGCTCGAAGCGGTCGCCGCGCGCAACCCGGAAAACGCGTCGAAACTGACCTCCGTTTACGTCCGGCTCGGTCGCCGCATCGAAGAACGCCTCGTCGAATTGAAAGAAGCGGCCGACGACGGCGACGCGTCGAAAGCGGAAGAACTCGCCGCGACGACGAAGAGTTTCGAAGCGTTTTTACAACGCGTCGCGCAACGCGGCGACGCGAACGGTTACGCCGCGCTCCGTTGGGTCGCCGACTCCTACTTGTCGCTCGGTCGCGGGTTGGCCGGAACGCTCGGCGATCCGCCGCCGGAAGCGGTCGCGTATTTCGCCGAAGCGGGCCGCGCTTACCAAACGATTTCGCGTCGCATCGCCGCCGACCCGAACTTCGCGCCGACGGCGAACGCTCGTTTCGTCGTCTCGACGAAAATCGTCGAATGTCTCCGCGGCGCGGGCGCTTACGAGAAGGCGTTTTCGCAACTCGGCAAGCTCCTCGACGAGCGCCCGACGAACGTCGAACTCCAGTTCGAAGCGGCGCGAACGCTGGCGGCGGCCGGTCGCAAAAACCCGACGTACTTCGCGCAGGCGATCGTCGGCGGTCTCCCGAACGCGCAAGGTCGTTCCCGCGCTTGGGGTTGGAACGGTCTCGTCAACAAACTCGCCCGGGCGTCGGCGACGAATCCGCGTCTCGCTCCGGCGTTTTACGACGCTTGTTTCGAGAAGACGCGCTGTCGTTACCTCGACGCTCGCCGAACGACCGACCCCGCCGAGCGCGAAAAGAAGGTTCGCGACGCCGAAACGGAACTCGAACGCCTCCGCCAAGTTCGTCCCGATTTGGGCGGCGCCGCGACGTTCGCGAAATTCGACGCGGCTTACCAAAACTTCCAAAAGTTGCGCGGCGTCAAAAAGCCGAAGAGCTTGCGCGCCGTCGGAAAACCGGTCGCCGCCGCGACGGCGACGCCGAAACCGACGCCGCCGACGGTCGAAAAACCGATTGAAAACGCGCCGACGCATGCCGACGAAACGCCGGTCGAAAATGCTTCGCCGCAAACCGACGAAACGCCCGCCGACGCCGCTTCGGTCGAAACGCCCGCTGAAAACGCGCCGACGCAAGCCGACGAAACGCCGGTCGAAAACGCGTCCGAAACGCCGGAAACCAACGATTAAGGAACCAAGCCGATGCAACGAAAATCAACGCTCGCGCTCCGCTTCGGCGCCGCGCTCCTCGCCGCCGTTTGCGCCGTTCCCGCCGCCGCTCGCGCCGACGCCGTTCGCGTTCTCGCGCCCGCCGCCGACGGCGCGCCGGAAGAAACGACGTTCGAAGGCAAAATCGCGTCCGTTTCCGCCGACGAAATCGTTCTCGACGTCGACGGTCAAAAGCGAACGTTCGCCGCCGCCTCCGTTCTCGGAACGCAATACGACGACGAACCGATCGTTCTCGCCGCCGTCCGCGCCGATCTCGAACTCGGCAAGTACGAAGACGCGCTCGCCAAACTCGCCGAAATTCCCGCCGCCGACGTTCGCTCCGCTCGCGCCGAAGTCGCCGCCGAAATCGAATCGCTCCGCGCGCTCGCGACCGGTCGTCTCGCGCTCGCCGGTTCGGAAAAGCTCGCGACGGGCGGTCGCGCCGTTCTCGCCTTCGTTCAAAAGTCGCCGACGCATTGGCGACATTACGAAGCGGTCGAGCTTCTCGGCGAACTCCTCGCGAAAACCGGCAAACCGGCGGAAGCGGAAAAACAGTTCGCCGCGCTCGAAAAGGCCGCTTCGCCGACCGTTCGCGCTCGCGGAAAAATCGCTCGCGGAACGCTCGCGCTCGCCGACGCCGCTCGACTCGCCGACGCGGAAAAGCTCTTCGCCGACGCGCTCGCCGAACTCGACGGAACCGCCGCCGACGCGAACGCGCCGGAAACGAACGCCGCTCGCGTCCTCGCGCAAATCGGCGCCGCTCGCGTTCTCGCCGGGCAAAAACGGTTCGACGACGCCGAAAAAACGCTCGAAACGGCGATCGCCGCGACGCCGCGCGACGCGATCGCGACGAACGCCGCGATTTACGTCGCGCAGGGCGAAATCCGCGTCGCCGCCGGACGCCCTCGGGACGCGATCGTCTCTTACGTTCGGGTCGAACTCCTTTACCCGTCGGCCCGGGCGCGACGCGTCGAAGCGTTGAAGGCGCTCGTTCCCCTTTGGACGCAAACGGGCCGCCCCGACCGCGCCGCCGACGCTCGCCGAACGTTGGAGCGGTTCAACGTCGCCGTCGACGCCGCGAAATAACGCCCGACGCCGGTCGGCGCCGGTTTCGTTTCGCCGCGCCGCTCGTTTCCCAACTTTCCCCAACAACCTAATCTAACGCCGTCGAAAGCGCGAACCGGCAAAATCGTTCCCGTTCGCGCCGCCGACGCCGCCGTTTCCGCCGATTTTCGCCGCCGGTTCTTTACGCGCCGCGCAAAATCGGTTATTATATTAATCGCGCGCTTTCGCCGTTCGAGTTCGGCCCGACGAAAGCGCCCTCGTCAACCGTTGCGAACCGCCGACGCGCCGTTCGCCCGACCGTTTGTTCCCTTCGAACAGGAGCCTACTATGTTCGCGTTCCCGTCCCGTCCCGTTTTCGCCGTCGCTCGAACGAGCCGACTCGGCGTCGTCTTCGCGACCCTTTGCGCCGTTTTCCTCGTCGCCGCGTTCGCCGCCGCTCCCGCCGCCGTCGCGCAAGACGAAGACCTCTTCGGCGATTTGAGCCCGGACGCGACGCTCGCCGACGCGGGTTCCGCGCCCGCCGCTCCGGCCCCCGCCGCCGAC
>JAGBDN010000035.1 GCA_017937485.1 Thermoguttaceae bacterium | reverse complement strand
CGAGTCGAGAACGGTCGCCGAACCTTGAATCCAAACGCCCGCCGCGTCTTTCGCTTGGTTGGCGCTAATAACAACGTCAACCGCTTCAACAACGCCGCCCGTCGACACGTCCAAACCGCCCGCGCGGTCGCTCGCGACGTTTTCGGTAATTTGAACGTTATTCAACTTCGCCGCGCCGTAAACGTAAACGCCCGCCCCAAACTTCGACTTGTTGTTCGTAACGTCGACGTCCGTAAAAGACGCGTAACCGCCGGTCGCGACGTAAACGCCGCCCCCGTCGACCGTCGCTTCGTTCGACGTAAGCGTTACGTTTTCAAACGTCGCCGCGCCGGAAACGTAAACGCCCGCCCCGTGCGACGCGGCGCCGCCGGCGATCGTCAGGCCGCTAAACGCGACCAGAGCGTCTTGCGTTCCGCCGACGACGTTGAAAACCCGACTCAAACCTTGCGCGTCGACCGTAACGTCGTCGCCGCCGACCACCGAAAGAGTTCGGACGATTTCAATTTCGCCGGACGTAAGTTTAACGTTCGCAACGCCGTCCACAAAATCGACGACGTCGCCCGCGGAGTAATATTCCGGATAATAGTCGGTCGCGGAGTAAACGCACGCCGCTTCGCGGAGCGAAATCAAGCCGTCCGTCGGGTCGACGACGTCCGTTTCCGTCGTAACGGTCATCGACGGGGCTTCCCAAGTCGTCGCGTCGGCGTCAGACCAATCGGACGCGACGCCGCCGTTGATCGCTTGCGCGCGGAAATAGTACGTCGTAAACGTATTCAAACCGCCGACTTCAAACGTTCCGGCTTCCGAAGCTTCGCCGTCGATCACGTTCTCGACGAAATTCGGATCCGTCGAATATTGATAAACGTAACCCAAAGCGCCGGCGACTTTGCCGATTTCAAATTCAAGCGTCCAGTGATCGACCGGCGTCGCCGAAACGGTCGGCGCGTCCAGACTTTCGACATACGGCCCGGCGCCGTATTCGTACGCGCCGAGGTCGACGTTGTTTCCGTCGACGTTGTTTCCGACGATACGGTTATTGCCGGCGATATCTTTCACCAAACCGGCCGCTTGCGCGTAAGCGTCGACGCCTTTATCGATCGCTTTCGAGCCTTCGACGAGACGATAGTCGCCTTGGGCGTAATCGACGAAAAGACCGGTCGTAGAATCCAGCTCCGCGACATTATTCAGATTTTGCGCGGCCTTGCCGGTAAAACTGCCGTAGATCAAAACGTTATTGGCGTTTACGGTCCCGGATTTGACGTTCACAACGCCAATCAAAAGCGAATTATTCAACGTAACCGTTCCCTTGATTCCGTTGACAATAGAGCGTTCTTGGTCTTGTAAGTCGATCGTGGAATTCGTAACCGTAATCTCGACGCCGCTCACATTTTTACCGTTTAGCAGCGTCGTCTTAGTTCGAACCACGTCGTTCGCCATATCAATCTGCGATCCGTCGCCGACGTGGAATAAAACCAGCCCGTCCGTCTGGTTGTAAATATTTCCAATCGACTTGTAAGCGCCGCCTCCGTCAAGCTCGATCACCCATTCGCCAAACTCGCCGGAAAAGACGCTGTCGCGAACGATTGCGGACGCGCCGCTTACCACATTAAACAAATCGCTCGACGGATTTTCGAAACACACGCCCGACACCTCGAGCTTCGCCGAATTCGAAACCGCAAAGCCGCATCCTTCTTGATTCAGAATCGTCGCGTTATCGTCGGCGACGATCGACAAGGTCTTGGTAATCGTCAAAACCTCGCTCAGCTCAATCGTTCCGCCGTTCGTAAGCGTAATCACGCCGCCTTCGGCGATTTGTTCGACGGCGTCTTTCAATTGGGCGGCGGCGTTTTGGGCCGTCGTATCAACTTCAATTTCAAGCGGCGCTTCGGTTTCCGCCGCGGAGGAGAACGCCGAGGTCAGGTCGATCGGCGCGGTTTCGTTCAGCGTCGCGGCCATTTCGGCGGCGACGGCGGCGTCCGCTTGCGCGGCGTTGTCCCAAGTCGTCGCCGAAAGCAGTTCGCGGTTTTCGAGTTGTTCGAGTCGCAACGTTCGTTTTTTCGCGTTGTGTTTCATCTCTTTTTCCCTTTGCATAACCGTTTGAAATCGTATTTCTTAAACGGTTTTGGAATATTGCAACATCCAAATATAACAAAAATGGAATTTTGTCGTTTTAAAACCAACCGATCTAACGTCCCTCGCGCTCTACGTCGCTCGAGGAGTTTACGTAAAATCGAAGCCCTTGCCGCAAATCTCGCGCAATTAAATAACTTTTTGCGCGGCGTCGATTTCAACAAACAAAAATCATTCCTCTATTGTTATATGTGCATTTAACAGATACGTCAAGAAAAAAACCGCGCAATATTTGAAATTTTTCCAGTTTTTTCAATAATAACCGTTTTAATCAGCGCTTTTTACCAAAAACATACGCGCGTCGAGAATAAAAATATCAACAACGTAAACAATGTCGCCCGCAATAATCTTATATACCCCATTTTTCAAAAAAAGCGTAAAAAAACGTCCGCCGGTTTCCCGACGGACGCTTTCAAGCGCGACGCGTCAAAACGTTCGTTCCCTCCGCTCTTTCCACGGCTTAGCTCGTTTACTCCAAGCGCTTATTTTCGACAACGATTTTAAGACCTTGTCGGCAAATCCCGAGAACCGTTCGCTCCGAATCGCTTCGCAACCGCTTTATCGGCGCGACGCTCCGATAGAGGAACGTCGGAATATTTATCGGTCAACTCGAAAAAGGCGGTCGCGTTCTTTGCCGCGCGGGAAACGAGCGACCGATTCGAGCAACTTCGCGTAACGTCGACCGGCGAAAATTTGCAGACGCTTTTCGCCGACGCGAGCGCTTCGGCCCCGACCTCGTTTTCGCGAAAAGCCGGAGCATAAAACGTCGATCGTTTTAAACGCCGTTCGCGCGCGACCAAGTTTGCCTCGCTTCGAACGGCGTTTTCTATTTTGAATCGTTATCCCCCCAAACCGCAAGCGGCTTCTTAGAAGCGGAAGTCGCGCTCTCCCCCTTCGATGCGTCGCAACCGTTCGGCGGCGATCGCGCGAATTTTTTCGTTCGGAATCCTTGGCAATTCGGCGGCGATCAATTTTTCGCCAAGCGCTTTCGTTTGCGGCGACGCGTAATCTTCGAGATACTCTTTGAGCGTCATCAGCGCGTTCGGTTGGCAACAGTTCGCGATTTGCCCCGACTTCACCAGCGTCATAAAACGGTCGCCGGTGCGGCCCTCGCGATAGCAAGCGGTGCAAAAACTCGGGATACGCCCCATTTCCAGAAGCCAAGCGACGATTTCGTCGAGCGTTCGACGGTCGCTCAAATCGAACTGCGACGAGTTCTCGTCGACGCTTTCCTCCTCGGCGTACCCCCCGACGCTCGTGCGCGATCCGCCGCTAAGTTGCGTAACGCCGACCTTTAGAACCCGCTCTCGCGCCTCTTGCGACTCGCGCGTCGAGACGATAATTCCGGCGTAAGGCGCGGCGATTCGCAACACCGCGACGATTTTCTCAAAAACATCGTCTGAAATACCGTTCGCAAAAGAACTTGCGTCGACGTTGTCCGCGTCGCGAATCCGCGGAACGCTGAACGTGTGCGGGCCGACGCCCTTGGCCGCCTCCAAATGCTCCGCGTGCATCAGCAAACCGACAAAATCGTAACGATAAAGGTTCAGACCGAACAGGACGCCGCAACCGACGTCGTCGATTCCGCCGTCCATCGCGCGATCCATCGCCTCCGTGTGCCACGCGTAGTCGCTCTTTGGCCCGCTCGGATGAAGCGCTTCGTAAGTCGTTTTATGGTAAGTCTCTTGGAAAAGAATGTAGGTGCCGATTCCCGCCTCTTTCAGCTTGCGGTAGTTCTCGACCGTCGTCGCGGCAATGTTGACGTTGACCCGCCGAATCGCGCCGTTTTTGTGCTTGATCGCGTAAATCGTCCGAATCGACTCCAGCACGTACTCGATCGGACACTCCGTCGGATGCTCGCCGGTTTCGAGCGCAAGTCGTTTGTGGCCCATATCTTGGAGCGCGACCACCTCGGCGCGAATCTCGTCTTGGGTCAGTTTCTTGCGACGTATCGTCTTGTTTTTCAAGCAGTAAGGACAGTAAACGCAACCGTTGACGCAGTAGTTCGAGAGGTAGAGCGGCGCGAACATCACAACGCGGTTGCCGTAAAAGCGTTCTTTGATTTCTCGCGCCAACTCGAAAATTCGCGCGTTTTTCTCCGAGATTTCGCAGTCGAGCAAAACGAGCGCCTCGCGATGCGATAAACCTTGCATTTTACGAGCTTTATCGAGAATCGCGTCGACGAGCGTTTCGTCGTTTTTACGTTCGGCGGCGTATGAGAGCGTCGCTAAAATTTCCGCGTCGTCGATAAATTCTTCCGCTTTCGTCGATTTCGGGTCGTACATTGTCGCGTCCTTTCGTGGCTTCGCGTCGGTCGCCGTTTCTCTCGGGTCGTTTACCGTCGATTATACGTCAAACCTCCGCTTCGTCAACGCGGCTCTTGTTTTTTCATTCGAAAATTAGCGGGACCAATTACTCTTCGATAATATCGGCGTAAAAAAACGCGTTGCCGCCCAATAAACGACAACGCGCTTAACGTCGTTAAACGACAATTCAAATTGCGTTAATCTCTAAGGACAAGCGCGGAAACCAACCGCGCTTGTCCATAAGTAAGGAACAACGCTTAAATCAAACAAGATACTTTGCCATCGCGTCGAGCTCCTCTTCGTCGACAAAGAAGTCGAGGTCGTCGAGCGATTCCGCGAACGCCGCCGAAACCGCTTCGCTCTGAGACTCGTAAGCGCCAAGATCGACGGCGGTTCCAACGATACGCGCGTTTCCGGCCAAGTCGGTCGCAAGCGCGGAACCGTCGGACGCGACGGCGTGCTCGGCGTTGCCTTTGTCGAGAGCTTGCGAATTTTCGGCGAGCGCGTAACTGCCAACCGCGAAGAGCGGCTGTTCCGCGTTGTAAACGAATTGCGTCGCGTTATCGCTCGCGGCGTTCGACCAAGCGGTAAAGACAGAAAGCGCGTTGTAAGCGTTCGCCGTTCCCACGGAGCCCAAGAGAATGGAGTCGACAACGATCGAGTTAAAGAGGTCGGCCGTTCCAGCGACGTAAAGACCAGCGCCATTACGGGACGCGTTGTCGGCGATCGTCGCGTGCGTCAACGTCGCCCCAACGCCCTTGGCGACGTAAACGCCGCCGCCCGCGATCGAAGCGGCGTTGCCGGAAATTTCAACGTTCGTCAACGTCGCGTCGCCGTAAACGCAAACGCCGCCCCCGTAAGTACCGGAGTTATTGGAGATCGCAACGCCGGTCAGCTCCGCCGTCGCGCCCGACTTAACGTAAACGCCGCCGGCGAAACCCGTCGCAATATTGTTCGCGATCGTTCCGCCGTCGACCGTCGCCGAACCTAAGACCAAGAAACCGGCGCCGCCGGT
>JAGBDN010000100.1 GCA_017937485.1 Thermoguttaceae bacterium | reverse complement strand
TCAAAGGCTTGACGACCGCGCTCGTTCGGGCGCTCGCGACGCTTGCGAACCGCGCCGCCAAACGCCTCGCCGCTTGGACGCTCGACCGCGCGAAAAAGCTCGTCGAATCGCAAACGCCGCCGTCGACCGGCCCGTAAAATCAACGCAAAACCCGTAATTTAACGGAAGGAAGGCGCGGAAAATCGGCAAACGTCGAAAATTGCGTTTTAAGGCGAGAGGGAGGGAACCCGACCGCCAAGTCGAAACGGAGCGAAACGCCGCTTCAACGCCAAACTAGGAGGGTGAACGAAAATTGAAAAATGGTGAAGAAAACAAAGAGCGCGTCAAACGCCTCGTCGCGCCCGCCGACCGCGTCTTGTTGACGCTTCGCTGGGCGGACAAATTGACCGACGTCGAAATCGCCGCCGCGACCGATCGCCCCGAACGCGAAGTCGCCGCCCGGCTTACTCAAATCGAAACCCGACTCAAACGCGCCGCTTGAAAGGAGTCGCCCAATGGAACCGGAAACGTCCGTCATTCTTCCCGATCCGATCGCGCTTTTCGAGGAACACGAACGCCGTTGCCGGGCCGAGTCGCTTCTTTCGCTCGTCGAAGCGGAACTTGACGACGCCCGCGCCGCGCTCCGCCGCGCCCGCCGATTAGCCTTGACGCTCGCCGCCTTCGCCGCGACCGCGTTTGTCGCCTTCGTTCTGAAATAATTCAACAAAAGGAAAACGCCTCGATGAAAGAACTTCTCGAAACGAAAACCGCCGCCGTCGCCGCGATTCCGGCGAACTCGACGCTCGTCCTCTTCGCCGCCGTCGTCGACGGGAACCCGACCGCCGCGCAAATCGAAACGGCTCGCTACACGCTGGCCGCGAACCTCGAAAACGTCGGCGCGACCGCGACAAGCGCTTATTTGACGCGGTTTAACCCGGTTGCGGTCGACGTCGACGCCGACGAAGGCCTCTTGTTGACGGTCGACGCGACGCTCTCGAAAGTCGCGCCCGACCCGCTTCCAGAGGTCGCCGAACCGGAAACGCTCGACGAAACGACGTCGACGGAAATCGCGTCGAGCGAAGAAGTTGCGGCCGACGCTAACGCCGAAACGCCGGTTAACGCCGAATCTGGAAACGACGCGACGTCGTCTGACGCGGCCGCAATCGCCGAAACCGCCGTCGCCCCGGAAACGTCGGAGGCGTAACAGATGGCCGTCGTTTATTTTACGTCGAACGCGTCGACCGGCGCCGGTTCGCTTGTCGAAGCGGTCAAAAACGCCCGACCCGGCGACGTTATTCGCCCCGACGAGACCGTTTTCGAACGCGGTTCGACGATAGAAATCGTTTTAGCGTCGAAACTTACGATCAACAAAGACTTAACGCTCGACGCGTCGCCGTTCCGCGTTCGGCTCGACGGCGACGGCGCGACTGATCTTGTCTATATTCCGCCAAACGTAACCGTTGAAATTAAAGGTTTTAACTTCGTCAACGGTTATTACGGCAAAACGGATTATTACGCGGGCGGCGTCCGAACCGACGGCGCGGTCGTTTTCGAACGTTGCCTCTTCGCCGGGTGCCGCTCGTCCGTTACCGGCGGCGCGCTCTTCGTCGGCGCGGGCGGCGACGCGACGCTAAACGATTGCGTTGTCGTCGGTTGCGCGACGCTCGGAAACGGCGGCGGAATCGCGGCGTCTGGCGTCGTTGCGCTGAACGGCTCGACCGTCGTC
>JAGBDN010000026.1 GCA_017937485.1 Thermoguttaceae bacterium | reverse complement strand
GCTCTTACCGCGACGAGCAACAAGGCGACGGCTGGTTCGGTCGTTTCCGGCTCGACGATTAACGTCGTCGGGGCGGCGACGCTCGAAAGCAACGAATCGACGACGGGCGTTTTGACGGCGACCGACGCGATTATGTTCGGCGCGACCCTTGCCGCGACGGGCAACCAAGCGACGGACGGCGCGATTATCTCCGGTTCGACGGTCGATGTCGTTGGCGACGCGACGCTCGCGAACAACGAATCGACGACCGGCGCGGTTCTCGCTTCCGGCGCGGTCGAATTCGGCGGCGCTCTCACCGCGACGAGCAACAAGGCGACGGCGGGCTCGGTCGTTTCCGGTTCGACGATTAACGTCGTCGGGGCGGCGACGCTCGAAAGCAACGAATCGACGACCGGCGTTTTGACGGCGACGGACGCGATCACGTTCGGCGCGACCCTCGCCGCGACGGGCAACAAAGCGACGGACGGCGCGATTATCTCCGGTTCGACGGTTAACGTTGCCGGCGACGCGACGCTGACGAACAACGAATCGACGACCGGCGCGGTTCTCGCTTCCGACGCGGTCGAATTCGGCGGCGCTCTTACCGCGGAAAACAACAAGACGAGCGAAGGTTCGGCCGTTTCCGGTTCGTCGGTTAAAGTCGGCCTCGACGCCGTCTTGAAGGGCAACGAAGGAACGAACGGCGCCGCGATCTTCGCGACCGGCGACGTTGAAATCGTCGGCGCGTTGACCGCGGAAAACAACAAGGCGACCGGCTCCGGCGGCGCGATCTCCGCGGTCGGTTCCTTGACGGTCGGCGGCGACGCGACCTTGACCGGCAACGAAGCGGCGCAAGTCGGCGGCGCGATTGCGGCGAACGGCGCGGTTGCGCTCGGCGGTTCTTTGACCGCGACGAACAACGCGGCGACGGTCGGCGGCGCGATTATCTCCGGCGCGGGCGTTACGGTCGAACTCGACGCGACGTTGACCGGCAATACGGCGGCGGGCGCGGGCGGCGCGATCGCGGCGACGCAAAACGTCGAAATCGGCGGCGCTCTTACCGCGACCGACAACAAAGCGGCGAACGGCGGCGCGATCTCCGCGAACGGCGACGTCGCTATCGTCGGCGCTCTTACCGCGACGAACAACGAAGCGACCGGAACCGCGGGCGGCGTTATCGTCTCCGGCGCGAGCGTTTCGGTCGGCGGCGACGCGACCTTGTCCGGCAACAAGGCGGCGGGCTCCGGCGGCGCGATCGCGGCGCTTGAAAACGTCGTTATCGTCGGCGCGGCGAAAGCCGAAAACAACGCGGCCGGCCTCTCCGGCGGCGCGATCGCGGCGGACGGCTCCGTCGAAATCGGCGGCGACGCGACCTTCGCCAACAACGCGGCGCAAGCGGCGGGCGGCGCGGTCGTCGCTCTCGGCGACGTTGCGTTCGGCGGTTCCGCGACCTTGACCGGCAACTCGGCGGGCGAAGCGGGCGGCGCGATCTCCGCGAACGGTTCGCTCGAAATCGTCGGCGCGTTGACCGCTTCCGACAATACGTCGGGCGGTTTCGGCGGCGCGGTCGCGGTCGGCGGCGCGGTCGAAATCGGCGGCGACGCGACGCTTGCCGGCAACGAAGCCAAGTTCTCCGGCGGCGCGATTTACTCGAAAGACGGCGACGTCGCTATCGTCGGCGCGTTGACCGCTTCCGACAACAAAGCGGGCGCGCAAGCTCTCGAAATCGAAACGACGAAAACCGAAACGCTCGAAGACGGAACGACGGTCGTTACGACGGTCAAAACGACGATTACCGACGGCGCGGGCGGCGCGATCGCCGCGCCGAAGGGCGACCTCTCGGTCGGCGGCGACGCGACCTTGACCGGCAACTCGTCCAACGGTCTCGGCGGCGCGATTTACGCCGAAAACGCGACCTTCGCCGGAAACGCGACCTTCGAAAACAACGCCGCGAACGCCGGTTCGGTCGTCGTTGAAACGACGGTCGTTACGACCCCGGTCGAAGGCGAAGCGACGACCGAAACGACGGTCGACGAAACCGTCTTGCTCGCTTCCGGCGGCGCGGTTTACGCGGGCGCGGTCGAAATCGGCGGCGCGCTTACCGCGAAGGGCAACCAAGCGGCGAACGACGGCGGCGCGTTCAACGTCGAAACGTTGACCGTCGACGGTCTCGCGAAATTGACCGGCAACTCGGCGCAAGGCTCCGGCGGCGCGATTTACGCCTCGACCGTCGCCCTGAACGACGGCGCGCTCTTGACCGACAACGTCGCGGGCGTTTCCGGCGGCGCGGTTTACGCGAACGCGTTGACCCTCGTTAACGCGACGGTCGCCGGCAACGAAGCGGCGAACGGCGGCGCCCTCTACGTCGGCGAATCCGCGACGCTCGACAACACGATCGTCGCCGGCAACAAAGCGACCGGCGAAACCGGCGAAGGCGTCGACGTTTACGTCGCGACCGAAGGAACGGTTACGCTCCGCAATTCGTTGTTGCAAAACGTCGAAGTCGGCGCGGGCGAACTCGTTCTCGTCGAAGAATACCGCTCGATTCTCGGCGTCGACCCGCAATTCAACGACGATTACTCGTTGAAGGCGACCTCGCCGGCGATCAACGCCGGTTCGAACGCCTTGGCGGGCGCTTCCGACGTCGACCTGGCGGGCGCGTCGCGCTACGTCGGTTTGACGGTCGACGGCGAAGTTTACGCGATCGATATGGGCGCGTTCGAATACCAAACGGTTTCCGCGCCGAACCTGACGTTCGCCGAAAATCCGGTGAACTTCTGGTACGCGTCGGTTAACGGCGAGAAGAAGGACTACTATATCTTCGGCGAAGACGTCGTCCTCGACTTCTCGTTCCTGAACGCGGCCTCGACGCTCGCCGAAGTCGGTTCCGGAATGGTGATCGACAAGTTCTCGGTCTCCTTCGTCGTCGAAGGCGTCGCCGCGAACGGCGATACGATTTCGCAAACGTTCGAATACCGTTACCAACCGGAATCGGATTACTTCGATTGGCTGTCGGCGGGCGATTGGCTCGACGCGGACGAACTCGTTTCCTACGCGCGCCAAAACCTCGGCGTTCTCCCGGTCGGCAATTACTCGCTGTCGATTTCGCTCGACGTGAATAACGAAATCGTCGAACGCGGCGAAGAAGACGGTTCCGAAGCGGCGAACGACAACGTTTATACGACTTCCTTCGAAGTTCGCGAAGCTCCGTCGACGGTCGTTACGACCGACAAAGACGTCGTCGACCCGACCGACGATTTGATTTCGCTCCGCGAAGCGGTCGAAGTTTACGCCGGTTCCTACTGGTATTCGTCGACGATTATGATCGGCGACGGCGCGGAATACGTTCTCGACGATTTGACGCGCGTCGTCGTTAAGGACGGAAACGCGACGGTTTCGCGCGACGTCGCGACGATCGTCGAATCGCAAACGACGTTGCGCGACGGCGACAAGTTCGCGTTCGGAACGAGCGCGATGACGTTCGAAAACGGCGTCGTTACTTATCCGGACGGAACGACCGCGACCTACGACGGCGAAAACGCGCTGACATTTACGACCGGCGACGGCGATACTTACGTCGTTAAACCGGAATCGTACTACGATTACATTTTGAACGGCGGTCAACCGGTCTCCGACCCGAACGTCGCGACGGTCGACGTCGTCGTTCTCCCGACCGGCGAAATGGTCGCGTTGGAAAAATTCGAACAAACCGAGTTCTACTACGGCGAAACGTTCGCGACTTACTACGAACTTGCCGCGGTCGACGCCGAAGGAAACGCGATTTCGTTCGCCGAAGGCGCGGCGCTGACCCTCGACGGCAAAGCGGGCGTTTACCAAAACGGCGCGGTTCGCTTCGAAGACGGTTCGTTCGCGCGCTTGACCGACGGCGCCGCGATTGAAATTGACGGCGTCGCGGCGACCTTCGTCGGAGCCGCGTTCGTCCTCCCGAACGGCGAAGTCGTCGAGTTTGTCGCGGGCGAAACGCTCGTTTGCGAAAACGGTTCGACGGTCGCGATGACGCAAGTCGACGAAATCGTTACGGGCGTCCTCGACCTCGAAAACGGTCGTCGCGTCGAATTCCTCGGCGACGGTTCCGCGAACGTTTCGACGCAAGTCGGAACGGACGTTACCTTCGCCGCGAACCTCGACAAAGCGACGATCAAACTTGAATCGGCGATTACCGTCGATCGCGACCTGACGATCGACGCGTCCGACCGAACCAACGTTTCGGTTTCCGGCGCGAACAAGACGAACGTCTTCGTTATCGCCGAAGGCGCGACCGCGACGATGACCTCGTTGTCGATCAAGAACGCCGTCGCGCAAATCGGCGCGGGCGTCGCGAACTACGGAACGCTCTCGCTGGTCGACGTTTCGATTAGCGGAACGAAAGCGACGAGCGAAGCGGACGAACCGTTCGTCGACAAGATTTTGACCGAAGGCGTCGGCGCCGCGATTTACAACGCCGGAACGCTTTCCGTCGACGGCGGCTCCTTCGCGAACAACGTTTCGACCTTCCACGGCGGCGCGATCTACTCGGTCGGCTCCTTGGCGGTCAAGAACGCGACCTTCGAAGGCAACGTCTCCGAATACTACGGCGGCGCGATTTACGTCCAAGACGGAACCGCGACGGTCGACTCGAGCGTCTTCAAGGGGAACAAAGCGCAATACGGCGGCGCCGTCGCGACGGCGGTCTCGCTGAAAGCCGCGAACACGATCTTTACCGAAAATATCGGGACGCTCGGCGGCGCGCTCTACGCTTGGGGCCCGAACGCCTCGATCGAAGCGACGCAATCGACGCTGATCGCCAACGTCGCGGAACAAGGCGGCGCGATTTACGTCGCCGACGCCGCGCTGACCCTGAAGAACTCGATCGTCGCGACGAACGAAGCGACCGAAAGCGCGACCGACCTCGCGCTCGTCGGCTCCGCGACCGCGACCGTTTACGCGAGCTTGATCGGCGTCGCGGACGACTGCGGCGACGGAACGCTCAACTTCGACGCCGGAACCCGTTCGTTCTACGGAACGACCGAAAACCCGGTCGACCCGGCCCTCGACGCCGAAGGCCGCCCGACCGCCGTTTCCCCGGCGCTCAACTCCGGTTCGAACGCCTTGGCGACGGCGACCGACGGTTCCGCGTTGACCGCCGACGCTTCCGGCGCCGACCGCGTCGTCGGCGTTGAAAAGGACGGAACGATTTACTCGGTCGATATGGGCGCGCTCGAATTCCAAACGGTCGCCGCTCCGGATCTCGGCTTCTTCGCGGAAGACGGTTCGTTCCTGTACGGCCAAGAAAAACCGGTCGCCGGTTTCACCCTGTCGCTCTCCGGTCTCGGCGGCGAAGGCTTCTCCAACACGGGCGATTTCGTCGAAGGTTGGGACGTCTCCTTCGCGGTCGGTTACGGCAACGCGGGCAACGCCTACTGCTTCGAATCGTTCGCGGTCGAACTGAAGACGGTTCGCCTCGACGCCGACGGAAACGCGATCGCCGGAACCGAAACGGTTCTGACCCGCGTCTTCGGCGACGAGTCCGGCTACTTCAACGTCGAAGATTGGCTCGCGTCCGGCGAAGCGTTCGTCGAACTTTGGAACCTTGGCGCGGCTTACGAAGCCGGTCAATACAAGTTGACGTTGACGGTCGACGCCGCCGACTCGGTCGTCGAACTCGACGAAACGAACAACGTCTTCGAAACGAACTTTGCGGTTCGCGAACGTCCGAGCCTCGTCGTTACGACCGAGCAAGACGTCGTTAATCCTTACGACGGCGAAACCTCGCTCCGCGAAGCGATCGCCAACGTCGGCCCCGACGGTTCGATCGGTATGCGGTTGAACGAAGTTTTGACCGAAGGCGAAACGTTCGTCTTGGCTGAAAACGCCGCTCTCGGAATTCCGGCGGGCGCGGTCGCGACTTACGCCGACGGCAAGATTACCGTCGCGGTCGGCGAAGAAACGGTCGAATTGGCGCAAAACGTCGAATACGCGTTGGCCGACGGAACGACGTTCGCTTGGCAAGAACACCTCGGTTGCGCGGTCGCGACGCGCGGCGACGCGATCGGTTCCGCGATTACCTTCGCCGAATCGGTTTACGGCAAGACGATCGAACTGACGAGCGAACTGTCGATCGACCGCTCGACGACGATCGACGGAACGGGCGCGAACGTCGTCGTTTCCGGCGCGAACGCCTCGCGAATCGCGACGGTCGCCCGCGGAACGGTTTCCGTCTTCGGCTTGACCTTCGAAAACGGTTCGGCGAACCTCGGCGGCGCGATTTACAACGCCGCGAACCTGACGCTGACGAACGTTTCCGTCAAGAATAGCTCCGCGACGGAAGACGGCGGCGCGATTTACAACGCGCTCGGCGGCGAACTGACGCTGACGAACGTCGAAATCCTCGGCGCGGCGGCGACGAACGGCGGCGCGATTTACAACGCCGGCGACCTCTTCGGCGAAGAAGTCGCGATTTCCGGTTCCAACGCCGCTTACGGCGCGGGCTTGTACAACGTCGGAGAGGCGCTCTTCGCGGGCGTTTCGTTCGTCGACGGCGTCGCGACGGCGCAAGGCGGCGCGATTTACAACGACGGCGGCGAACTCGTCGTCGACGACGCGTCCTTCGTCGGCAACAAAGCGAATTACGGCGGCGCGCTCGTCAACTACCAAGGCGTCGCGACGATCGTCGGCGCGACCTTCGCCTCCAATAAGGCGACGTCCTCCGCGGGCGCGATCGACAACTACGGCGAGCTGACGCTCAACGGCGTTACGTTCGAAAACAACGAAGCGGCGATCGCCGGCGGCGCGATTTACAACAGCGAAAGCGCGTCGAACGCCGACGCTTACTCCGTCTCGTTGGGCGACGTCGTCTTCAACGGCAACTCCGCGACGACCGGCGGCGCGATTTACAACGCCAAGGGCTCCGTCGTCGAAGCGACCGGCGCGGTTTCGTTCTCCGCGAACTCCGCCGCGACCGAAGGCGGCGCGATGTACAACGCCGGAACCGCGACCTTCGCGACCGACGCGACGTTCTCCGCGAACTCCGCGGCGACCGGCGGCGCGATTTACAACGCCGGAACCGCGACCCTGACCGGCGCCAAGTTCGACGGCAACGTCGCGACGAAGGACGGCGGCGCGGTCGCCAACGTCGGAACGTTCTACGCGACGACGAGCGAATTTGTCGCCAACAAAGCGAACGGCCTCGGCGGCGCGATTTACAACCTCGCCGGCAAAGCGAGCCTCGCCAACGCTCTCGTTTCGCAAAACGTCGCGAACGAAGGCGGCGCGATCGCGAACGCCAAGGGCGCGGCGCTCGACCTGCGCAACGCCACGATCGCCGCGAACGTCGCGACGACCGCCGGCGGCGTTTACAACCTCGGAACGCTGAACGCGCAGAACTCGATTATCGCCGCGAACTCCGCGACGACCGCCGTCGACCTTTACTCGAACGGTTCCGCGAAACTGCTGAACTCGCTCGTCGGGTCGACCGAAGGAATCGGAACGAAACCGAGCGCGACGAACTCGCTCCTGAACGTCGATCCGGGCTTCGCGGTCGCGCCGGTCTTCAACGGCGACGGAACGCTCGCCAACGGCGACGCGCTCGACCTGCGCCTCGTCTATAACTCGGTCGCCGTCGACGCCGGGAACAACGCTTACGCTAAGGACGCGTTGGGCCAAACGACGCTGACGACCGACCTCGACGGCGGCGCTCGCGTCGCGACGAAGGTGGCGAACGTCGATATGGGCGCCTACGAATTCCAATTCGAGGAACCGTCGACCGTCGTTACGACCGACCTCGACGTCGTCGACGTTACCGACGGCAAGATTTCGCTCCGCGAAGCGATCGAATACGCCGCGCAACTCGGCGAATCGACCGTTTCCTTCGCCGAAGGTTTGGCGACGATCAACCTGAATTCGACGCTCGAACTCGACAAGTCGATCTCGATCGACGCGTCGTCCGTCGGCGGCGTTTGGCTCGACGCCAACGGCTTCGCCGACGCCGCGTCCGCGATCGCCGTCAACGAAGGCGCGAAGGTTTCGCTCGTCTCGTTGACGATCACGAACTCCTCGGCGAACGCGCAAGATTGGCTCCGCGAAGACAACGACCGTCCGCAATACTCCGGCGGCGCCGTTTGGAACGCGGGCGAATTGATCCTGCGCGACGCGACGATTACCGGCAACGTCGCGGCTTACGGCGGCGGTTTGTACAACCTCGGCTCGATGCGCGTTTACAACTCGACGGTTGCGAACAACGTCGCGCTCTACTACGGCGGTATTTACAACCGCGGCGAACTTTACGTCGAAAACTCGACGATCGCCGGCAACCAAGCGGCGTACAACGGCGGCGGCGTCAGCAACTTCGCGGCGGCGACCCTCGTTGGAACGGCGGTCGTCGGCAACCGCGCCGAAACCGGCGCCGGCGTCTTGGCGCTGGCCAACGCTTCCGGTTCGCAAGTCGCGCCGGAAACGACGTTGACGAACTGCACCGTCGCGGGCAACGTCGCGACGAGCGCGGGCGGCGGCGTTTGGGCGAACGACGTTCTGAACGTCGTTAACACGATCGTCGCGGGGAACGCCGCGGCTTCCGCCGCCGACGTTTACCTGGCGGGTTCGGCCGACGCGAACGTTCGGTACTCGCTCGTCGGCGCTTCGAACGCGAAGATTTCCGGCGTCGGCGTCAAGACGAACGTCGACCCGAACTTCGTCGACTTCGCGGCTCCGACCGCCGGTTCCTGGACGGCGAACGCTTGGAAGGCTTGGAACCTCGAGTTGGCCGTCGGTTCGCCGGCGATCGACGCGGGCGCCGAAAACCTCGCGGTCGACGGTTACGGCGTCAAGTTGACGACCGACCTGGCGGGCGACAAGCGCGTCGTCGGCAAAGCGGTCGATATGGGCGCTTACGAAGAACAAGGCAACGTCGCTCCGAGCGGAATCGTCGTCGAGTTCAACGGCGAATTGACGACCGAAACGCTGGTCGCCGGAACGGTTGTCGCGACCTTGACGACCGAAGACGCGAACGGCGAAGAAGACGTTTACGAGTACGAACTCCTCGGCGCGTCCGATTACTTCGCGCTCGACGGCGACAAAATCGTCGCGACGCAAAACGTCCCGGCCGGTTCCTACGAACTCGTCGTTCGCTCGACCGACCAAGGCGGCGAGAGCGTCGAAACGACGATTCAAATCGTCGTCGTCAATCCGGGCGCCGAAAATTACGCCGCGCCGACGATCACGTCCGTTGCGAACAATTCCGAATCCGCGCTGGAAGTCTTCTGGGCGACCGGCGATCCGGCGAAGGAATACGTCGTTTCCTACCGCGTCGGCGACGGCGCTTGGATCGAAACGAACGCCTTGACCGGCGAACACGGGACGATCGAAGGCGACTTCAACGTCGGCGACGTCGTTCAAGTTCGCATCCGCGCGGTCGGCGGCGTCGACAAGAACGGTTCCGACTGGTCTGAAGTCGAAACTTACGTCGTCGCGGAACCGCCGAAGGCGTTCGACGTCGCGACGTCCGGTTCCGGCGCGCTCGTTACCTTGACGATCGACTCCAACCTGACGGCGGTCGCTTACTGGCGAGTCGCTTGGGGCGACGGCACCGAAACGGTCGTCAACGAACTTTCGACGCAACGCGTCTTCGGACACGTTTACGCCGCGTCCGGCGACTACGAAATGAAGCTCTTCGTCAATAACGACGAAGTCGGGTACGAACTCGGCGTCTTCGAAGCCTCCGTCGCTTCGAGCGCGGTTCTCGAAACCTTGACCGCCGAAACGACGAACGTCTTCTCGACGCTCGCGCCGGTCGCCGTCGAAAGCGTCGCGCCGCAAGCGGAAGAAATCGCGGTTAGCGCCGCGCTTCTCGCCGATGAAACGGTCGCTTGGAACGAAATCGCCGAATCGCTCGCGGTCGAAACGACCGTCGAAACCGGCGTCGCGTTGACCGCCGCTCCGGCGACTCGCGTCGAACGCGCCGTCGTTTACGAAGCGTTGGGCGCCGCGTTCGCCGAATTTGGCGCGGACGAGTTCGAAACGGTCGACGTCGACTTCGCGGTCGAAGACGCGGCGAACGAAACCGCGTTCGACGACGCGTTTTTGAGCGAACTCTTCGGCGACTGAGTCGAAGCGAATTTTCGGGAAAGAACGACGCCGAGTCGAGCGGAGGAAACGCCGCCCGGCTCGCGTCGCCCGGAGAAAATAAACGGTCGCTGACAAGCGGCCCCGTCGACGGTTGAGAATCCGGCGACGAAGCGAAGGGGGCCCGACGGCCCTCTTTTCTTTTAAACGCGAACGTCGGAAACGGCGTTCGACGAAGCGCGACGGTTTGCTTTGAAGCGGTTCGCGCTTCGACGTTTTTTTTGAACGCGACGGCGCGGCGCGTCGGCGACGAGCCTTGAATAAGGAACGCAATGGCAAAGATTAAGCGTATTTTGGTCGCGGGGGGCGCCGGGTTTCTCGGTTCGCATCTTTGCGAAAAACTCGTCGAGCGACGACACGACGTTATTTGCGTCGACAACTTTTTTACGAGTCAAAAAGCGAACGTCGCGCATTTGATCGGTCGGTCGAATTTCGAGCTGATTCGGCACGACGTAACGCTTCCGTTGACGTTGGAAGTCGACGAAATTTACAATCTAGCGTGTCCGGCGGCTCCGGGGCACTATCAGTACAACCCGCTCAAAACGATGAAAACGTCGTTGCTCGGCGCGATCAACTTGCTGGAGTTGGCCCGCAACTGCCGAGCGAAGATTTTGCAAGCGTCGACGAGCGAAGTTTACGGCGACCCGGAAGTTCACCCGCAGCGGGAGGATTACCGCGGCGCCGTCAACCCGATCGGGCCGCGCTCCTGTTACGACGAAGGCAAACGCGCCGCCGAGTCGCTCTTTATGGACGAATTTCGGATGTACGGGACGAAAATCTGCGTCGCGCGGATTTTCAACACATACGGCCCGAAAATGCACCCTTACGACGGGCGCGTCGTTTCGAATTTTATCCGACAGGCGCTGACCGACGAGCCGATCACCATTTTTGGCGACGGTTCGCAAACGCGTTCGTTCTGTTATTACGACGACTTGCTCGACGGGCTGGTTCGGTTGATGGAGGACGAAACCGGGTTTATCGGGCCGGTCAATTTGGGGAATCCGAACGAATTCACCATTCGCGAACTCGGCGAGTTGATTTGGAAAACGCTCGGGAAAGAGCCGAAGTTCGTCTTTAAAGAACTGCCGGTCGACGATCCTTGCCGCCGCCGTCCGGATATTTCGTTGGCGAAAGAGAAACTAGGTTGGGAACCTAAAGTCCAAATTGAAGAGGGGTTGCGCAAGACGGTCGACTGGTTCCGCTCGATCGACGTCGCGGAGTTCCGCCCGCCGACGCCGAATTATTGACGGTCGAGCGACGAAGAAGAACGTTTCCCGACGTTGCGTCGTCGACGGGAAACGCGGAGAAAACGACGCTTCGATTCAACGAAAAGGGCGGTTTCGCGGCGGCTTGCGTTAAAATGGGCGGGCGGCGCGAAATTGTTAAAACGAGCAACGACCGAAGGAGAGTGAAAATGGGGAAACCGAAAATTGTCGTCGTCGGGAGTTCGAACGCGGATATGGTCGTGAAGTCGGAGCGTATTCCGGCGCCGGGCGAAACGGTCGTCGGCGGAACGTTCGCGATGGTTCCGGGCGGCAAGGGCGCGAACCAAGCGGTCGCGGCGGCCCGCGCCGGGGGCGACGTCGTTTTTATCGCTCGGGTCGGGAACGACGTGTTCGGCGCGAGCGCGGTCGAGGGGTACGAGCGCGAGGGAATCGACGTTTCTTGGATTCGACGCGACGAGAAGCTGGCGACCGGCGTCGCGTTGATTTTGGTCGACGCGCAAGGCGAGAACTTGATTTCGGTCGCGTCGGGCGCGAACTTCGCGCTTTCTCCGGCGGACGTCGACGCGGCGGCGGACGTTATCCGGTCGGCGCAAGGCGTCGTCGTTCAGTTGGAAACGCCCCTTGAAACGGTTCTTCGCGTTGCGGAAATCGCGGCGGAAGCGGGGGTTCCGCTCCTTCTCGACCCGGCCCCCGCGCCGAGCGAACCGCTTCCGGCGGAATTATTGAAAAATGTCGCGGTTATTAAACCGAACGAATCGGAGGCGACGCGCTTGACCGGAATCGAGGTCGTCGACGACGCGACGGCGCAAGCGGCGGCGGAAAAACTGCTCGAACTCGGCGTTTCGACGGCGATCGTAACGCTCGGGGCGTCGGGGTCTTTCGTCGCGACGAAGGACGGCGTTCGCGAAAAAGTTCCGGCGCTTCGCGTCGACGCGGTCGACGCGACGGCGGCGGGCGACTCGTATTCCGGGGCGTTGGCGGTCGCGTTGGCGGAGGGCCAAGCGTTGACCGACGCGGTCGCGTTCGCGTCGAAGGCGGCGTCGCTGAGCGTTCAAAAGTTCGGCGCGCAACCGTCCTTGCCGACTCGCGAAGAAATCGAAAACGTTTAAGAGATTAAACGGCGCCGCGAACGTTTTAACCGAATTGGCCCGAACGACTTGCGCCCAACGAGAGCGGAAACCGAGTTCGCGCGGCGTCGCGGGCCCGGAGCGCCCGGCGGCGCAAAAGTTCGGGGCGCAACCGTCCTTGCCGACTCGCGAAGAAATCGAAAATGTTTAAAAGATTAAACGGCGCCGCGAACGTTTTAACCGAGTTGAGCCGAACGACTTGCGACCAACGGGAGCGGAAACCGAGTTCGCGCGGTAGCGTCTAGCGACCAGCGAACCGGAGCGCCCGGCGGCGCAAAAGTTCGGGGCGCAACCGTCCTTGCCGACTCGCGAAGAAATTGAAAACGCTTAAACTCTCGAACGTTAAGACGTTAATTAAAGAAAGCGGAAGACGCGCTCTCGGGAAACCGAGCGGCGCGTCTTCCGCTTTTTTTGCGTTTGCGACGCGAGAAACAAAAACGCCGCCGGAATTGCGAACGAAACCGGCGGCGAAAAGAAAAGAACGGGGAACGCGCTTCGTCGAAGTTGGCAAAAACGACGAAGCGCTTTTTTAACGGTTCGCGACGCTTAGTCGACGCAGATAACGCGGAAACCGGCGTCGCGAACGGGGAAGTTCGCCGGGAAGTAACGTTCGGCGGCGAGCGTTCCCTTGCGCGCTTCGGAGCGCCAAGAACCGCCGCAAACGACCTTTTTCGGCGTCGCCGAACTATCGACGACCGCGCCGGTTTCGTCGACGACTTCGCGGCGTTGAACGACTTCCGACGACGTCCACTCGGCGACGTTCCCTTGAACGTCGAACAGACCGAACGGGTTCGCCGAGTACGAGCCGACCGGCGCCGAGACGCGGCTTCGGTCGTCGACGTTCCAGTCGGCCGGACGCCAAGCGGGCAAATTGTCGACGCGACCGGCCCAAGAGAACGGGTCGATTTTCGCGAACGTCGAGTCGGCGAAATTCTCGAACGGCGCGTAATCGGCGGCGTCGCCGAACCAGTTTTTCGCCGTCGAGTCGCCGCCGGACGCCGCGAAACGCCATTCGGACGCGGTCGGAAGGCGGAACTTGCGCCCGGTCTTTTCGCTCAACCAAGCGCAGAACTCGGCGGCGTCGTTCCAAGTCGTTCGCGCGACCGGCTGCTTTTTGCGCGACAGAAGCCAACCGATTTCGCCCGGGCTGAATTGGATAAAGTCGCCGAATTCGAGCCCGGAGTCGAACGACGGGTCGAAGACGCGGTACTGCTCGTTGGAGATTTCGAAACGACTCGCGAAGAAATTCGTTCCGGGAATCGGAACCATTTCGAGCTTAACGCCGTCGCCGAGGTCGACCGAGAACGAGGCGCGATCGTCTTCGCCGTCGCGACGCCAAGTCGATTCGTCGGCGTCGGCGCGTTTTTCAAGCGAAAAACGGAGGCGGCGCTTCGACTCGGCGGACGCTTCCGTCGCTTCGGTCGGTTTGACCGGAACGGTCGGGTCGTCGTCGAGCTGCGGAACGTTCCCGGAGTAAAGTCGGCGGAGTTCTTCGCGGCGCGACCATTGGTTTTTGACGTGAGCCGGAATCGCGTAATTGCGGATTTCGCCCCAGTTGCCGTAATACGGCGCGCCGAAGTCGATCCAAGCGATCAGTTTTGCCCAAGACTCTTGGTCGAGTTCGAGCCCGAAGTGGCCCGCTTCGAGGAGTTGGACAAGCGCGCTCGTATCGGCGTAAAACTCGCGCGGGGTAAGAACCGCCATTTGGTTTTCCTTCGTCGAAACGGTGGTGAAACGACGCAGTTGGTAATAAGCGTTGGAGTAACGCGACGCGGCGTCGATGTAACCGCCGTCGACCAAGAGGCGTTTCGGTTCCGTCGGGCGGAAATCGGGGATTCGGTCGAAACCGAACGTTTGGCGCGGGCGCTTTTCGGTCGAGCGAACGTCGGCGGGGAGCTTGCCGTCGGCGATCATTTTCGCGACCGTTTCGGAGTCCGGGCGGTGGCAGTCGAGGCAGTAACGGTCGAGAATCGGCTGAATTTCGCGTTCGAACGAGAAACCGCGCGTCGGGCCGAAGAACGGTTCGAGTTCAAGCGGCTTCGTTTGACCGGCGAGCGTTCGCGGCGTCGTCGGCGACGTTTCGTTTTGATCTTCGTGGCAGCCGACGCAAGAGACCGATTCGCCCGGGAGCGCGGTGATCCAGCTGCGCATCAGTTGGAGCGCCTTGCCGTTTTTGTCGATCGGTTGGAGCGCGATCGGCGTCATCGCCGGGATTTTGAAGGTCGCGGAACCGTCTTCGAGAACCGGAACCGTCCCGATAATGCGGCGCGGATCCCAAGGGCCGTCGAGGCCGACGCCGTGCGGTTCGGCGCCCATTCCTTGATAGCTAAAATGATAGCTGAAAACGCGCAACGCGGCGACTTCGCCCCGTTCGACGCCGGGCAAACCGCGGCCTTCGTAAATATCGGCGATGAAAACGTCGGCTTCCGACGCGCCGGGGACGACGCGGTCGGGAACGATCGGCTGGCGTTCGGTCGGACGGAGCGGAATCGGTTCGAGGAGCGCGTTCTCCGCGTCGCGGCAAAGGGTAACGATATTGTCGAACACGTCGACGAGGCAAATTTCCCAAGGCTCCGACGCGGAACGCTTGCAGGAAACGAGGAAAAATTCCTCCGAAATCGGGAACGGGTGAACGAATTTCGGCCAAGTTTGCGCGATCGGCAGGTCGATAACGGTCGGCTGAACTTCCTTGCCGTAACCGGGGATTCGTTGGACGGCGCCGGTCGCTTCTTGGCGGCCTCGCGCCGGGTCGAAGATAACGAGGTCGCCGACGCGGGGCGTTTCGTGGTGCCCGCCGACGATCGCGACGAACTTCGAGGAGTCGCCGGGGAGCGGGCGCGCGCCGAACATCGCGGTCGGCCAATAAGAGCCGCTTCCGTAAAGCTCCGTTTGGTTCGTGCCGTCCGGGTTCATGTGGAACATAATGCGGGAAAACGCGTGCGGCAGGTCGACGTATTCCCAACGCAAGTACATAACGCGCCCGTTGTTAAGAACGACCGGGTTCCAGTCGTGGTCTTGCTCGAGCGTCAGCTGACGGACGGCGCCGTCTTTTTCGCGGAGGTAAAGGTTGCAGACGTGCCCGCTCCCGTCGATGCAAGGGACGCCGGTTTGGCAAGCGGTCGAGCAGAAGACGATTCGCCCGTCCGGAAGATAGCAAGCGTCGTAATTGTCGACGTCCGGCGCTTCGACGGTCGGAAGGAGGGTCGGGGCTCCGGTCGCGTTTCCTTCCGAATCGAGCGGAAGTTCCCAAAGGCGCCAACGCTTCGCGAGTTCCGGGTCGGCGTTTCCGGCGTCCGGCGAGGAGAACATCACTTTGTCGGCGTCGTAATGGAGTTCGAGGTCGCCGACGAACTCGCCGTGTTTCGGGACGTAAACGTCGGATTTTTCGCCGGTTCGGACGTCGACGCGAACGAGCGCGTCGCGGTAGCCGGTCGTCGGAAGGACGGAGTTGCTGTTGAAATTGTCGGGGAAACCGAGTTTATTCGGGTCGCGGCGGACGGCGAGGAACGCGGCGAAATCGAGGTCGGGGTTCGCGAGGAGCGCTTCTTTTTGGAGCGCGGCAAAGTCGGCGGTCAACGCGGCGGCGCTTTCGGCGTCGGCGACCGTTTTCGCTTTTTCGCGCAGTTCGGCCAAGCGTTCAAGGTATTGGGCGCCGTTCGGATAGTCGTCGGCGAACGTCTCGACGAGGTGAGAAACGGAGCGTTCGAGCGCGTCGAAGTCGGGGAGAACGAAAGCGGGCGCGACGAAATCGGACGCGGCGATATCGGCGCCGACTTGTTTTAAACCGTTGCGGAAAAACGCTTTGAGATTGTCTTTGAAAAGGAGCGCGGCGCGGTCGAAGAGCGGGGAGACGCGCCAAGCGAACGCCGCCGCTTTGATTCGACCGGCGTTTTCGGGCGTTTTGCCGCTTTCGTCGAGCGCAACCAGGAGCGGAAGCGCGGGGCCGCCCGGCGTCGTCGCGAGCGTTCGGACGTTCGGCGCTTCGCAAGCGAAATCGGCGAAAGCGGGGAACGCGGCGTTCGTTATCCAGCAGGTTCCGCGATCCGGCTCGACGTCGGCGAAGAAGGCGGCGTCGGGGTTGACCGGAATAAGGCCCGCTTGCGCGCGGTCGTCGCCGAAAGTAACCGGAGCGGTTTTAATCGGGCCGAAGCCGAGCGGGTCGAGGAGCGCGGCCGCTCCGCCGGTCAAAAAGACGCCGCGTTCCGGGGCCGACTCGACGAACGAACGCAACGCCGAAACGACCGGTTCCGCAAAGAGCGCGGTCGAAGCGGAGATCGCGTCGCCTTGATGGAGCCAAACGACGTCGAACGCGGCGAGGTCGACCGGCTCTCCGGAGCGGGCGACGACGCCGGAATCGGCGACGTTGAGAACGGTAATCGCGAGCGTCGCGTCGGCGGCGTCGAGGTCGGACGCGATCTCGGCGACGAAGTCGGATTCGAGTTGCATCGGGACGCGCGGCGGTTGGTCGAGAATCAGCGCGACCCGGCGTTCGGAAGCGGGCGAGTCGGCGAACGTCGCGCAAACGGGCGCTATTAATAATAAGGACAAAACGGCGAAAACAATTCGCGGGAGCGGACGCATTTTTCGAACTCCTTCGGCAAACGGGCAAACGGCGAAAAGTCGCGAAAACGACGAAACGACGTCTTAAGGATAACCGGTTTAAGGGCGAAAATCAAGCGGTTTTGGGGCGGCGCGACGTAAAAAGTCGAGAAATTGGGAAATTTAACGCTCGAAGCGACTCTCCAAAACGTCGTTGGGAACGGAAAAATACTCGGATTTCCGTTAAAATTGATAAAAACGGGAGTTTCCGACAGCGCGAACGACGTTTGAGCGTCGCCCCCCCTTGCGGCGAATCTTTTTCGAGGTAAAATAAAGCGTTTGGACGGTCGTTTGCGTAAATTTGTCGTTTAAAAACGCCGTTTTTCAAAGCGCGTTCGCCGCGCGGTTCCCGAAAAAGATTGAGCGTCGAAGGTTCGGCGCCGGAAACCCAAAAAAAATTAAGGAAGTGAAATGCCCGCAACTTGCGTTATCGGATTGCAATGGGGCGACGAGGCGAAAGGTAAAATCGTCGACTTGTTGACCGCTCAAAACGAAATCGTCGTCCGCTATCAAGGGGGCGCGAACGCCGGACACACGGTTGTCTTCGACGGGAAAAAATACAAGTTGTCGCTGATTCCGAGCGGTATTTTCCGTCCGGAAGTGCAGTCCGTTATCGCCAACGGCGTCGTCGTCGACCCGGAATCGATTCTCGGCGAAATCGACCGTCTGCGCGAAGCGGGCGTCGAAATCGAAAAGAACCTTATGTTGAGTTCGCGAGCGCACGTCATCTTCCCTTGGCATAAAGAGGAAGACCGTCTCATGAACGACGCCGGCGTCCGTTCCGAAGCGATCGGGACGACGATGCGCGGGATCGGCCCCTGCTATCGCGACAAAGTCGGGCGTTCGACGGCGGTGCGCGTCGGCGATATGTACCGCGCCGACTTCCCGGAAAAAATCCGCAAAATCGTCGAGCTGAAGAACCGCGCGCTCCCGGGAATGGCTCGCGACGACGAAGTCAAAGCGACCGTCAAAAAGTTTGACGCGGAAGAAATTATCGCGCAATATACCGACTTCGCGGCGCGCTTGAAGCCGTTTGTCGCCGACGTCGTCGACTATCTCCTCGACGCGGTCGACGCCGACAAGAAAATCTTGCTCGAAGGGGCGCAAGGCGCGCTTCTCGACGTCGATTACGGGACGTTCCCCTACGTTACGAGCAGCAACAGCTCCGGGGTCGGCGTTACCGCCGGTTCCGGTCTTCCGGCGACCTTCATTAAGCGCGTCGTCGGGATTATCAAGGCGTACTCGACCCGCGTCGGC
>JAGBDN010000025.1 GCA_017937485.1 Thermoguttaceae bacterium | reverse complement strand
TGACGATTTTTTCGAAAATTTTTCGCGACCTGGGACGTCTGGCGTCCCACCTCGAGGCGACTTTATCTTGACGCGACCTTTTTTTGGACTTATAATCAAAAACGGAAACTCGACTAGAAAAGTGGACGGGTTTTCTTTTCTCCTAGCGGCGCGTTTCTTAATTTCGTTCTTACCGCGAATAGGAAACAACTTCAACGCGACGTTTTCGTCTTTTGAGGTTTCAATTTACGCGTTCGAGTTCCGGCTTACCTCCGGGGCTCGAACGCGTCGCCGTTTTGGCGCTTTTTTTCGTTTTCGTCCCCTTTTTTAGCGGCGTTTCTTGACTTTTGCGCCTCGACGCGGTATATTAGACGAATCGAATCTTGACGAAGCGCGTCGTCCGACGGCTGTTTAGCGCGTCGCGACGTTCGCAAACGTTAACGCGTTAACTTGGTTAAAGAAAGAAGGTTGCGATGAGTCGCAAAAATAGGGAAAATACGTTGAAAAGGTTAAGTTGGGCGCTCTTCGGCGGCGCGGCGTTTGCGTTGGCGGCGTTTGGCGGAAGCGTCGGAGCGCAAGACGGGAAAAATACGCAAGATACGGAAAACGCGCAAGCGGCGGCCCTCGCGGAAGCGGAAAAAGACGTCGAACGTTGGAACCTCGGTTCGGCGGCGGTCGACGCGGACGTAGAAACGCTCCGTCGTTGGTTCGCGGAAGCGCCGTCGATCTTGCCGGGCGCGAAAATTCCGCTCAAAGGCCAACCGCTTTGGCACACGAACGGCGAACTTTCGGACGAAATCATTCGCGAAATTTTTGAAGTCGGGAAAGAAAACGGCTTCGGCGGAATCACGTTCCTCCCGGTAACGAAAACGACGCCTAAGTATCTTAGCGACGAGTACTTTACGCAGTTCGCGAAGTCGCTCGATCTCGCCGAAAAACTCGATATGAAAATCGTCTTTTACGACGACCTCGACTTCCCGAGCGGCAGCGCCGGTTGGCGGCTCAAGGACGCGTTCCCGGATTCGACGATCAAACGCCTCGACAAAGTCGAATGGAGCGTGAAGGGCCCGGCGGACTTTTCGGAAAAATCGCCGATTCCGTTCGGCGACAAGGTTCTTTTCGGGAAACCGGAAGGCGTTCTTCAAGCGGCGGTCGCGATGAACGTCGAAACGTTCGAGCGCGTCGACATTCGCTCCGCGGTCGCGGCCGACGGAACGGTTTCTTGGAAGGTCCCGGAAGGCGAATGGAAAATTTTCCTCTTCGTTTGCGTCGCCGACCCGAAAGGAATCGTCGACTATATGTCGCCGAAAGCGGTCGAAAACTTCTTCACGCTCACTTACGACCGTTTTTACGAAAAGTTTAAGGACGACTTCGGCTCGACGATCACGTCGATTTTCTTCGACGATATTACGAACACGCAAACGGACGGTTCGCGCAACTGGGCGCTTGAGTTCAACGCCAAGCACCGCGAGCTTTGGGGCGTCGACCCGTCGCTCGACTATCCGGCGCTCTTTTACCCGATCGGGCCCGACACGCCGTCGGCGCGCTACCGACTTTGGACGACGCGAAACCGCCTCTTCGCCGACGGTTACCCGGGCCTCGTCAACAAATGGCGCCGCGACCGCAACCTCGATATGATCTCGACCGGCCACCCGCAAGGGCCCTACGTTATTCAACCGATCGATATGTGCGGCGACGCGATGGCGACGCAACGCAACTCGGACGCCGTCCTCTTCGACTCGATTCACTACTACGGGCACGGTCGCGACGGCTTCAAAATCCCGACGTCGGCGGCGTACAACTACGACTTCCCGCTTTGCTTCGTCGAGATTTACGGCAACTACCGAAACAACACGTTCGGCCCGGACATGATGATGCGCTCGGCGATGGAAATTTTCGCGCGCGGCGGGAACGTTATGCTTCCGCACGGGACTTGGACCGACCCGGCGACCGTTTACATTCCGCCGGAAATCTCTTGGCGCAACCCGAAACTGCAAGGCGGTTTCTTGCCGAAATACGGCGACTTCGTTTCGCGCAACAGTCTCCTCCTGCAAGGCGGGCGGCACGTCGCCGACTTCGGCGTCCTTTACCCGGTCGACAACTTGAAGGCGTTCTTCCACTTCCAACACGCGTTCATTAAGGGCGACTATCCTTACGGCGTCCTGCTTCCGCGCGAAACGGACTACCTCGCCGTCGGTTCGGAGTTGACGTCGAAGATTTGGCGCGACTTTACGTTCCTTCACCCGCAAATTGTCGACGAGAAATGCACGGTCGAAAAAGCGGCGACCGAAGACGCTAAGTCCGCGCCGGGCCCGGTTTTCCGTTTGAACAACCAAGCGAACTGGGAAGAGTACCGCGCGGTCGTTTTGACCGGCGCCGACGTCGTTTCTTGGGCGAACCTCAAGAAGATTTTGGCGTTTTACGAAGCGGGCGGGGCGGTTCTCGCGACGACGCGACTTCCGTCGCAAGCGGCGGAGGGGCGCGAGTTCGACGACGAAGTTTGCGCCGCCGTCGAGAAAATGTTCGGCGTCGACCCGCGAACGCAGGCGCCGCGCGACGCGATTCTCACAGGGCAGGAAGACATTTGCCTCGCCGAGAATTTCCGTCAAGCGCGCGAAATCAACAAAGCGGGCGAATGGAACGCGCCGGTCGCCGACCCGGAAAAATTAGTCGTTTACGAAGAGAACGTTTTGGGCGAACGTTCGGCGTTCGTTCCGCGTCCGACGACGGAAAACCTGCAAAAGGCGGCGGACTATCTCGTTCCGGTTTCGGACGTTCGAATCGTCGCGGCGCCGGGAACGACCCTTCCGACGTTGAAAGTCGTTCCGCGCTGGGACTATCCGATCGACGGGATGCTGCAATATTTGCACAAGGTCAAGAACGGACTCGACGTTTATTACTTCGCGAACTCGTCGAACTCGGCGGCGTCGTTCGACGCGACGCTCCGCGGCGAATTTGAGACGCTCGAACGTTGGAACCCGACGACCGGCGAAACGACGCCGCTCGCCGCGTCGGAACTGAAATTCGACGAAAAGACCGGAACGACGACGTTGCGCGTCGATCTGAAGTCGATCGAATGTATTTTCTTCGTCGGTAAAAAACGCTAAGGGCCGCCGTTAAAAACGCTTCGACGTTTTCCGAAAAGCGTCGAAGCGTTAAGCGTTGAGCCGGAACCCGCTTCGCCGTCGGAACTTGACTCGACGGCGAAGCGAGGGGGTTAAAGGGCGATTTTCCTTTTTAAATATAGCGCGGTTGGCGACGGGCGCGCCAAATTGGCGAAGCGCATTCTATTCGTTATTTTGCTTCGCTTGCTCAATTTGTCTTATTGGCCCGGTTTGTTTTGCCTGCGCTATCGGCTTTGTCGGCCCCGTTTGCTCTGTTGTTTTAACGCCTGTTTGTTCTGTTTGCCTTCTTGTTTTGTCGCCCTAATTGTTTGGTTGCCCTCTTGTTTGGTTTGCTCGAGCGGCGCGAGCGGCAAACGCAAGAAACAAAAAAAAGCCGCGTTATCGCTAACGCGGCTCTTAGGCGGATTCGGCTTTTAAGGCCGATTCTTATTTAACGGCGAGCGATCAAATTCCGCTCAGCGCGAACGCGGTCGTCGGTTCGCCGCCGTTTTCGCTCTTTTGACGGGCGTTTTCGGCCAACGCGATTTGAGCTTGCGCGATTTCCGTCGCGAGGCGGTCGTTTTCAGCCAACGTCGCGTCGACCGCCGCTTGGCATTCGGCGACGCGAGCTTGCGCTTCTTCAAGTTTCGACTTCGCCAAGTCGCGATAACCTTCCATCTTTTCAAGTTCGGCGGCGAGCGTCGCTTGTTGTTCCGTATACGACGGGGCGAGCTTGCGAGCGACCGCGGCTTCGAATTCTTCGGCGGAGTAGAGCGCTTGCGTCGCTTCGTCGACTTCCGCGCCGATCAAAACGAGTTGGTCGACGAGGACGTAGTTCAAGTCGTTGAGCGCGAGCGAACGACGGGCGTTCAAGAGTTTTTCCGCTTCGCGGGTTTCTTGTCGAGCGGCCAAAACGCCTTGATAATCGACGAATTGCGACGCGTCGCAAAGACCCGGGAAGAGTTCGGAAACGTGCGCTTTCGGCGCCGCGTTTTGGAAGTAAGTTTTGGTTTCTTCGGTAAGTTCGGCGAAAGCCGTCGGATCGGCTTCGATCAACGACGCGACGTTCGGCGCCGCCGCGTTCATCGGAAGACGGTCGACGCAAACGATCCAAGCGCGCCCGCTTTGTTGCGATTCTTGAATCGCCGTCAATTCTTCTTCGGTCAAAATGCCGACCGATTCGAGGTTCGCTTGCGTTTCCGCGGCGCCGACGAATTTGAACGCGCCGAGATAACGCGGTTCGACCGCCGCGACTTCCGTTGTTTCCGCCGTTTCGTCGTCGGCGTTTTCGGTCGCTTCGGCGCCGGCGACGAAACCGGAGTCGAAAACGTAAGCGACGGAGCCTTGGCGGAACGCGTCGGCGCCGGCGTCGGCGAACGGGCCCAAACCGTAGGTTTCCGGAACCGTGAAGCTGACTTTCGCGCCCAAAATCGGCTCTTGCGAAATCGGGTCTTTGTCGACTTCGAACGTCAACGCTTCGAGCGGAGCGCAGTTAAAGAAAACGTCGCCGCGGAACAACGCTTCGAGACGATCGAGTTGAACGCGGAGTCCGAGTTCGTCCCAAGTTTCCGCCGCTTTCAGAGGATTGCCGTCGAGCGCGATTTGCAGCGCCGCGATTTCTTCTTGCAGTTGCGCGATTTTCGCGTTTTGCGCTTCGATTTTCGCGTCCCACTCTTTCGTCAGCGAGTATTTATTCGCCGCCAAAACGGAGAAACCGACGCATAAAATTGCGATCAAGGCATAAAAAACTTTGTTCCAAACGTTCATAACGCGCCTCATCCGCCTAATTGTTCGAGGTGTGCTGTCGTGGGTTTGCGCGATTTCGGGGAAATCGCCGCAAGTTATTATTGACCGTCGCGAGGTCGCGAACGAGCCGACGTCAAAAAAGACGGACGCGTCGCGGTAAAAACTTCGCGGTTTATCTATCTTATCGTCCGGGACGCAGATTTATTTAACGCGTTTTGCCAAAATAACGCATTTTCTCTAAATTAACGCAAAGGCGCGCAAAAAAACGAAGCGTCCGTAAAATTTTCTAATATTGATAGTATCGTCAAATCGCGCTTTTGTCAAGTTTTTTTTCTCTCTTATCGAGAAAAACTTTTTTTCCTTGTTTGTTTAGTTTGTTTTATCGTTAAAACGCGAATAACCCGCTTGGCTTTCGCGAGCTTTGCGGCGTCGACGGCGAGGAAATGGAAAGAATTGCCGGAATATTTTAACTAACCGGTAAAAAAGTTGTAAATGTTACGGCTGGAAAAACCGATACAAAAGTATACGGTGAAAAAACGCGAGGAAAGGAGTCGTCGCGTTTTCTTCCGACGCGTTGCGCGCTCGCCTGTTTTCGTCGTCTTTTCTAGTTCGGCTTTCTCCGAACGACGCGGCGAAGAACCCGTTCCGGCGAGTCGACGTTTGTCGGGCGCCGTTTGTTCGCGTCGTCGCGTCGACGTTGGTTTTTTGCGAAAGGAGTCGCTTAAAACGAAACTCGGCGCGACGAAACGGTCGGGCGTTTTCGCAGGAGGCGATCGCGTCCGGTCGTTCGAAGCGTCGTCGATTCAGCGTTTTTCGCGGTCGCGGTCGTTTTGCGGCGAACGTCGACGAAACGTTTTAACGGTTTGGCGGAGTTGCCTTATGAGCAAGTGGAAGAAGAAGGAGCGAAGCGTCGCGCGGCGAGTCGCGGAGACGTTTGAGCGGAAGGAAGCGCAGGGAAGCGCGATCTTTTCGCATTCTCGGTCGAAAGGGTTGGCGCTAATTTTAACGGGTCTCGCGCTGACGTCGTTCGCGGCGCCGGGTTGTTCGCGCGGCAAATATCGAACCGACGCCGACAAGGAGGTTTACGGCCTCTTGAACACGGTCGGCAAGAGTTCCGAAGAGAAATATTGGGATATGGAAAACTTCACGCTCGCGGAGTCGTCGAAGTCGCGTTACGCGAACCGGTACAACCCGGACGCGCAACCGTCGCCGATCGACGACTGCACCGCGGCGCGTTTGCTCAACGACGTCGAAGGGCGCAAAGGGCAAGAAAAGTGGAGCGCGAACGGGTTCACGCAAACGGTCGAGAACGAAAGTTGGCGCGACACGTTGCCGGCTCCGAACGAAAACGGCGAAATCGTCGTCGACCAAAAGGTCGCGTTCGACTTGGCTCTTCTGCACTCGCCGGACTACCGCAACGCGTTGGAAAACGTCTATTTGGCGGCGCTTAACGTTACCGCCGAGCGTTACGCGTTCGACGTGAAGTTCTACGGCGGCAGCTCGCTCTTCTATCGCAATAGCGGCGGATTCAAGGATTCGAGCGTTTCGTCGCTCGACGCCGGAACGGCCGAAGTCGGCGCGAGTCGCAAGTTGGCGACCGGGGCGGACGTCGTCGTCAACCTCGCGAACTCGATGGTTTGGACGTTCAGTCCGGCGAACGATTCGTTTACGCCGACGACTTCCCTTAGCTACAGCTTGACGCAACCGTTCCTCCGCGGAGCGGGCCGCGCCATCGTTTTGGAAAACTTGACGCGCAGCGAACGTCGTTTGTTGGCGAACGTTCGCCAATTGGCGTTTTACCAACAGGGCTTTTACGTCGGCGTCCTGACCGGTTCGTCGCCGGTTTCGGCTCCGTCGAGCGGCGGTTATCCGGGAAGCGGCGTCGGCGGCGCGCAAGTCGGCGGGTTCTACGGCCTTCTTTCGGATCAAATCCGCATTCGCAACCAAGAGTCGAACGTTTCGTCCTCGGCGGACAACTACCAACGTTACGAAGAGTACTTCGCGACGAGCCGCGTTACGAGCCGCACCGAAGTCGACCGTATGCGTCAAACTTGGCTTTCGAGCCAAAAGAACCTCATCGAGCAGAAGAACAATTATCGCAACTCGATCGAGTCCTATTTGATCGACTTGGGCCTGCCGCCGGATATTGAAAACGTCGTCGTTCGCGACCCGTTGACCGAGCAATTTAACTTGATGCCGGAAACGCTTGGGAAATTCCAAGCGGACGTTACCGCGCTCTTGAGCTGGCTTCGCGATAAAAACAACGAAATCGTCGCCGACTCGCGCCGTTACGTCGATTCGCTCGACGACTTGAAAAACGCGCAAACGACGCCGAAGCGAATTTCGATCGCCGACTTGCGCGCGATTTTCGCCGACTTCGACCAACAGTTCGGGCTCGGTTTGCAAGATACGCTCGCCGACCTCGAATACTTGGAAACGGAAGTCGCGCCGCGCCGCTTGGCCGCGTTGGAAGCGATTCGCGTTCGATTCGAACGGGACAACCCGGAACTCAACAGCTCCTTCGCCGACGCGCAACTCTTCGCGCAACGCGTTAAGGAAATTCGCGAAGACCTCGAACGTCCGAACGAAGAAGTCAACGAATACGGCGTCGTCCTGAAATCGCGCGGCGTTCAATACGACGTCGCGAAGCTCCTCGACCTGATCGATCAAACGATTTTGACGTATTCGCCGGACGATCTCGCCGCGATGATCGTCGAAAAACGCGAAAATCCGGACGCCTCGCCGTTCGCGTCGACCGTCGAACAACTCGTCGCCGACCTCCATATGACGGCGGAATTGAACGACCCGATTCAATTCAACGTCGGCGAACTCGAACGCGAACTCGCCGAACTCGACGCGATGGCGACCGATATTACGGCGGAAAATCGCGACGAATACCTGCGCCGCCGCGCCGCGCTCGACGAATCGTTGGCTTCGTTGCGCTCCGGGGCGCTGGCTCGCGACGACGTGTACCGCGTTTGGTTCAGCTCCTGCTTGACGAAACTGTCGGAAGCGTTGATGACGTTGCACTTGATTCAAGCGCGCGCTCGCCTCGAAGCGATCGAACTCCCGATCGTCGACGTCAACGCGGAGTACGCGTTCCAAGTCGCTCGCGAACGTCGCCTCGACTGGATGAATATGCGCTCGAACCTCGTCGACCAATGGCGCAACATCGAAATCGTCGCCGACAGACTCCGCAGCGACCTGAGCGTTTCGGTCGGCGGCTCGATTACGAACGAAGGTTCGAACCCGGTGAATTTCAGCTCCGATAACGCGCAATTCACCGCCGGCGTCCAATTCGACGCGCCGCTCGACCGCTTTATGGAGCGGAACAGCTACCGCCAAGCGTTGATTTCCTACGACCAAGCGCGCCGCAATTACTACGCTTACGTCGACGGCGTTCACCAACAAATTCGCAGCGCGATCCGCGCCATCGAGTTGGCGCAAATCAGCTTCGAGTTGCAACGGGACAGCGTTTTGACCTCCATCAAACGCGTTCACACGGCCCAGCTCGACCTGACGAAGCCGCCGACCGGTTCGTCCCGCGTCGGTTCGGTCAACTCGAACGTCGAAGCGTTGGTCAACGCGTTGGAAAACCTGCTTAATTCGCAAAACGAAATTATGCAAACGTGGTTGCAATACCAATCGCGCCGTATGAACCTGATGCTTCACCTCGGCGTCTTCCAACTCGACGAGACCGGACGCTGGGTCGACCCGGGGAACATCGACGAAAACCTCCTGCGCGCCGCGATGGCCGACGTCGGAACGTCGCAAGACGCGCTGGCCGGGCTCGACCGACTCCCGACGTTCGAGCAACTTTCCGGCGGTCGTTCGCCCGAAGCGGTGCGTCAAATGACCGGCGACGCCGATTGGGGAACCGCGACGACGGGCGACGCGACGGAAAACGGCGAAACGTCTTCCGCGACGCCGGCCTTGGCGCCGACTCCGATTCCGCCCGCGACGCCGGTTCCGGTCGCCGCGGCCCCGAACGGATACGCTTATCGTTGACGCGACGCGCTAAAAATTAAGCGTTGAATCTAAAGCGACGGAGCTTTCGAGCTTCGTCGCTTTTTTTTGCGTTCGAGCGGCGCGTGGGATAGTGGCCGTAGCGAAACGACGATTTTACCAAAATTAGGAAAAACTTTTAAGATACGCTTGACAGACTGCGATATTCGACTTAGAATGTAATTAGTTTTGCTTTTTATTGTAAAAAAAGGAAAACTAATTTTGCGATTAGGAGGGAAATAAAGATGTCGGGCGCAACGGCGTTAGAAAGAATTATTAAAAGGCAAAGCGATATTGCCGTCGGCAATTTTGAGGCTATTCAAATCGACGTGCCTAAACATCGCGTTTACTCTGTTTGCAACTTGCGCGGCGGCGTTGGTAAAACAACGTTGACGTTTAATTTAAGTTACTACGCCGACAGCTTGCTTGCGATCGATCTTTGTCCGCAAGGAAATCTTTCGTATTTTTTTGATAAAGAATATTATTTACACGGCGCTAATATACGGGACGCGCTGTTGCCTTATCTTATTCCCGGAATGCCGAGTGTGGAGCGTATTGCCTCGTATGTTGGCGCAACCAACCAATACTTCGACGGTAAGAACGTATATTATATTCCATCGTCTAACGAGTTGTATTTATTGCCGTCGGTTTTGAATTCCGCGCTCAATTTGACGGACGGAGGCTTGCTTGATTCGACGCAACGCCTCGCCGCTATTTCGAATGCGTTGTTTTCATTGCGTAAGGAGATTAAACGCGAGACAACGCAAAACGGTCTTGATAAATGCCTTATCGACACGTCGCCGTTTTTTTCCGGAGGCACCGAGTTGGCTTGGCATGCTTCCGACGCGTTGATTGTTCCGGTGCGTACCGATCGACAATCGATTAATTCTTTTGAGTTGCTCATAAAAACAATGCAATCGTCGGCAAGTTTTCGCAAATACGCCGATAAATTGGAAGGGTTTCGCACGCCTAAAATTCACGCCGTTGTTTTGACGCATTGCGGTTGGTCGACGCGTTCCGGCGCTCGTTCGATGCCGAATCAACAAACCAAGGTTTATTTGCAACAATGCTATGACATTATGTCGCGTAATCGGCAGTTGTTAAGCACCGATAATCCGGAAAATCATCTTTTCATTTTGGATGATTTTCTGGGATCGGGACGTGTTTCTTCGCTAGAATCGAAACCAATTGAACTCTTAAAGCAAGGCGATACTAAGACGTTTGATCGCGTTAAAGTTACCGTCAACGCCGCGGTAGAAAAATGTAAGAACGAGTTGCGTTTTATTCATCGTTTACTTTGGTAAAACTTTTTGCGTTCAAACGGCGCGGTTTTGTCGTTATTACTACAGAGCGTTTTTTCTCCGCTTTTCGGTTTCTTTTCGGCGAAAACGCTTGCAATCGGCGGCGCGATTTTTTATAATCGACGCAAAGAAACGTCGCGGCGGGCGACGTTCGAACGACGCGGCGGCGACGGCGTCCGAGAAGGGCGCGGAAAGGAGCGATAAAGTGAGCGGAAAACAACGGAAAAAAGCGGCGCGACTCGGTTGGGCGGCTCTCGGATTAACGGCGGCGCTTTTGCCGTCGGCGGCGTTCGCGCAGTCGGACGGCGTCCCTTGGGGCGGATACGACGCGCTCGGGCGAAATATCGTCGGCCAAAAACCGGACGACCCGGAACGCGTCGCGCTTCGCGACGATAAAACGATCGGGATGTTCTACTTCCTTTGGCTCGACCCGACCTCGTACATTCCGGTCGACCCGAACGCTCCGAAAGACGCGCCGCGGCCTTACGACCTGACGAAAATTCTCGCGAAAGACCCGAACGCCGTGCGCGAAGAAAACCACGCCGTCCTCGGTTCGAACGGCCAAATGCACTTCTGGGGCGAGCCGCTTTACGGTTATTACGACTCCCGCGACCCTTGGGTCGTTCGCCGTCATATGATGTTGCTCGCCGACGCCGGGGTCGACGTCTTGATTTTCGACACGACGAACGCCGTTACGTACCCGCACGTCTACCTGCCGCTTTGCGATCTGCTCCTCGAAATGAAAGCCGACGGCGAAACCGTCCCGCAAATCGCGTTCATGACGAACACGCAAGTCGGGCGGACGACGCAAAAAATTTGGGACGAATGCTATACGCAAGAAAAATACGCGCCGCTCTTCTTCCATTGGGAAGGGAAACCGCTCATTTTGTCGAATCCGGCGGAGGTTCCGGAGAACTTGCGCGATAAATTCACCTGCCGAACCGCGTACTGGCCGACCTTTGGAATGAAGAACACGCAAGACGCTTGGCACTGGGTCGCCGCGTATCCGCAGCCGTATTCTTGGACGAAAGACGAGAACACGCCGGAGCAGGTCAACGTCTCGACGTCGCAAAACCTCGCTCGCGACGCCGCCGGGCTTCCCGTTTGGATGAGTCGCGAAACGGCGCGCGGGCGCTCGTTTTACGTTCCGGAACCGGACGCCGACGGGAAAGTGAATTTCGAGAAATGGCGAGAGAACCCCGATCCCGCCGTCGGGAAAAATTACGCGCAGCAGTGGGAGCGCGCTTTCGAACTCGACCCGCCGTTCGTCTTCATCACCGGTTGGAACGAATGGGTCGCCGGACGTTGGGAGGTCGGCCCGAACCAATACGCGTTCGTCGACCAATTCAACCAAGAGTACAGCCGCGACGTCGAGCCGTGCCGCGGGATGCACTTCGACAATTACTATTGGCAAACGGTCGACGTCATTCGCAAATACAAGGGAACGCCCGACTTGCCGAAACCGATTAAGACGCCGACGACGATCTCCTTCGCGCCGGACGCCGATTTCGCGCAATGGGACGCCGTCGAGCCGACGTTCCGCGATCACGTCAAGGAAACGATTCCGCGCGACTTCCCGGGCGTCGGCGGAACCCATTACCGCGACGCGTCCGGGCGCAACGACATTACGTTCGCGAAGGTCGCTCGCGACGCGGAAAACGTCTATTTTTACGTCGAAACGCGGGAGGCGATTCGACCGGAAACGCCGAACGGGCTCTGTTTGGGGCTCGACCTCGACGGCGACAAAACCGGCTGGCGCGGCGTCGACTTGCTGATCGGACGCTCGTATGGCGCCGACGGAACCGCGAGCGCGGAACGTTTCGACGCGGAGAAAGCCGAACTGGAAGCCGCTTGGAAGACCGCGTCGACCGTCGACGGCGTCCGTTGGAAGCTCGACGGAAACAAACTGCAGATTTCCGTTCCGCGAGCGATCGTCGACGCCGATTTTGTTTCGTTCAAATGGTTCGACAACGTCCCGTTCGAGTCGCCGGAAGACCTCTATTTGAAGGGGGACGTCGCGCCGGAAAGCTCGTTCTTCTATCGCGCCGACTTCGACTTTTAGTCGGCGTTAAACGTTCGACGGTAAAGCGTTAAAAGGCGGTTTCGGAGGCGGCGCGTCTTCCGAAATCGCGTTTTTTGTCGACGGCGGCGCGAAAACCGCTCTTGCGGCGTCGGCGAAAAAATGTTAAACTGACGACGGTAACGCCCGAAAACGGATTGGAGGGCGCGTTTTCCGAAGACGGTCGCTCGTTGGGCGGCGGTCGACGGTTCGACGAACAAGCGACGAAGGAGCGCGAAATATGTTGCGACGACAAACGAAACGACGAACTTGGGCCCGCGTCGGCGGCGTTCTTTTAAGCGCGGCGGCTTTGACCGGCGCCGCTTCGACGACTGCGATTGCGGCGGAAACGAACGCCGGAACCGCGGCGCTCGCTCCGACGACGAACGGCGCGAACCCGTTCGCGGCGCGGCTCGTCCTTTTGGAGTTCGCGTCGAAAACGGACGCCGACGCCGACCGAACGAACGCGCTTCTGAACGCGATGCGGGGCAAAAATTACCCGATTCAACGCGTCGAGCGGGAAAACGGCGGCGCCGAGCTCTTCGACCGTTTCGCCGTCTCCGCGACGCCGACCTTTGTTTTGCTCGTCGACGGCAAGGAAGTCGACCGCGTTGCGACGCCGGGAACGCCGAGCGCGGCGATTTTGCGCAACCAACTTTTGCGCCTCTTCGACCGCGGTCGCGAAGAACTCGCGGCGCAAACCGCGAAGAAAAATTCGAGCGCCGCTCGCGTAACGCGCGCTCAAACGACCGGCGATTCGGCCGGGTTCGCCGTTTCCGGAACCGCAGCCGCGCCGACTCCGCTCGCGCCGAGCGCCGCCGACGTTCCGTCCGCTCCGGTCGCCCCGATCGCGCCTTCAGTTCCCGCTTCAGCTCCCGTCGCGCCGAAACCGAACCCGATTTCGTTGGCCGCCGCGACGGTTCCGGCGTCCGCGCCCGCTCCGATCGCGCAAGTTTCGACGACCGCGCCGGCGTCCGCGCCGAATACGACGGGAACAAGCGCCGCCGAACGAGCGATTCTCGACAAGGCCGTTTGGGAACGTCTCGACGAAGCGACCGTTCGGCTCGATCTCGTCGTCGGAACCGGAACCGACGGGCGAAGCGATTCCGCGACCGGCGTCGTCGCGCACGCCGACCCGCGGCACGGCGAAGCGTTGGTCGCGACTTGCGGACACCTCTTCCGCGACGTCGCCGATTGGAGCGCCGTCAAAATTTCGGTCGCCGTTTCCGACCCGAAATCGGGCCGCGTTGAAAACGTCGCCGGAGAATGCGTTTACAGCGACCCGGAAACGGACGTCGCGTTCGTCGCTTTCCGCGCGCCTTGGGCGATTCGTCCGGTCGCGTTTTTGCCGGAAAACGAAACGCTCCGCGTCGGCGAAAGCGCGTTGAGCGTCGCCCGCAACGAACGCGGCGCGTTGCCGCTCGAACATAAGATTTTGTCGCTCGACCGTCATTATTTCAATCCGAAACCGGACGACGCGGCCCGCAAACCGTTCAATTACGTTCAAGTTTCGAACGCTCCGGAAGCGGGACGCAGCGGCGGCGGACTTTTCGTCGAACGCGACGGAAAGTATTATTGGGCCGGACTTTGCGTCGCCGGCGACCCGAAGGAAGGGGACGGCTTTTTCGTTCCGGCGCCGATCGCGGCGTCCGCGCTCCTGTCGAACGAAAATTTGGCGGTCGCGCTCGCCGATCAACGCGCCGGGAAGTTCGCGCCGCCGACGCTCGTCGGAACCGCCGCTCCGCTTGAAGCGTCGACTTCGACCGCCGTCGCCGCCGAACCGCTCGAAGCGTTGGACGCGTTCGCCGTCGACGCGCCTTTGAAAAACGTTCGTTCCGGGCGTTCCTCGGCGACGCGAGAAACGCAAAACGCGGCCGCCGCTTCGCCGCGCGCGCTCGACGCGAACGAACTCGCCGCCGTCGGCAAAGCCGGGGAAGGCGTTCGACCGACGAGTTTTGAAGCGCGCGGAGCCGCGACGAGCGCCGCGCCCGCCGACGCCGAACTCCTCGACGCCGCGCTCGACGCGTTGCGCCGTCGCGCGCTCGAAGGCGCCGAAATCGTTTGCATCGTCAACTGGGGCGCCGCCGACGGAACGGGGCGAGAAACGGAAGTCGTCCGCTTGCCGCGTCAAAACGCCGGTTCGCAAGCGCCGTCTGAAACGCCGAACGTCGCGACCGACTCCTTCGTCGCTCCGCGAGCGCCGACCGCCCCGAGCGCCGTCGAAGTGCGCGCCTCGTCGACCTTCCCCGACGCGAGCGTGTTGCGTTGAACGCCGAATAAAGGAAGGGAAAATTGAAAAACGACGCGAAAACAAGAAATAATCCTTGGATTCGCGTCGTTTTTTTGTTTTAAACGTTTTTAAAATGAATTTTGTTTGAAAAAACGGCGGCGGAAAATTTTTATTTCGTCGCTTTCGAACAATGGAACTTAAAACGACGATTTGCGCTTAAATCGTCTGTCAAAAGGAGATAAAGCGAGCGTCGCCGCGGGGAAAAACGCCCTCTTTCCGAAACTAAAAAAATCGTTATAATGTGAAAGTTAAGAAAGCGCTCCGTCGGAAACGTTAGACGGGGCGAAATAGGGAAACGGCGCAAAATAAGAAAGGAACGCCGATGGACGGCGCGCAACGCAATTCGGGAAAGGAAGCGACCGCTTCGTCGAACGCCGCGACGACGAAACGCTCGAAGGACGACGAACGCGTTTTGGTCGTTCCGACGCGGCTTTTTCGAGACGGCGGCGTCTTTCAAGGTTTTTCGACGGAGGCGGTTTCTCGTTGCGACGCGCTCTTTGCGCCGGAGTCGACCCGGTTTTTGCGGCGCGGCGACGCGGAGCGCGATCCCGAGTTTAAACAGCTAATTCCTTATATTATCTTTGTTTGCGAAGATTCGTCGACCGGGCGCCCGAGCGTTTTCGCTTATCGGCGCGGCGACGGGCAAGGGGAAACGCGGCTCCGCTCGAAGTGGAGCGTCGGCGTCGGCGGGCATATTAACGACGTCGACGCGGGCGCCGGAGCGTCGGCGAACGGAGAAATTGGAGCAAGCGAAAAAGGCGGAGAAGGCGAAGGAGACGCGGCGACTCGACCGCAATCGGCGGAAAACGTCGCGTCGTCGCCGTTCGGAACCGACCTTTTTTCGGCGGGCGCGGCGCGGGAAATCGCCGAAGAAGTCGTTTTGGGCGCGCCGATTTTGCGCTTCGAACGGGTTGGACTCGTCAACGACGACGCGACGGAAGTCGGGCGCGTTCACCTCGGCGTCGTTTGCGTCGCGACGCTAGCGGCGCCAAAGTTGACGTCGAACGAACCGGATTTAGCGGAGTCGGGGTTTCGCGCCGTCGACGAACTTCTCGCCGAAATCGACGCGGAGCCGGAGCGTTTCGAAAGTTGGACGACGCTCGCGCTGCGCGGACTTTACGCGAAAAAATGAACGGCGGCGAGTAAAAACGTTCGGAAAAGCGTTAAAAATTTCGCGTCGGACTGGAAACGAACGACGTTTAACGGTATAATAGATAAAAACGGTAAACTTCGCAGGCGGCGAAAACGGCGCGTTCGGCTTCCCGTCGACCAAAACGCGGCGAAATAAACTAGATTTGGGCAAGATAAGTAAAATAGGAAAAGCGGAGGAAACGGCGAAATGAGCGAAACGAAAACGACGCCGCGCGTCGACCGAGCGTTCGACGAAACGCGACCGATCAAAATTCAACGCGGATTCACCAACGCCGCCGGAAGCGTTCTCATTTCGGCGGGCGATACCGTCGTTCTTTGCGCCGCGTCGATCGTCGAGGACGTTCCGAGCTGGATGAAGCGCGAAGGCGCGACCGAGCGCGGTTGGCTGACGGCGGAATACCGAATGCTTCCGAGCGCCGGGCGTCCCCGCAAACCGCGCGGCGACCGTCCGGACGGTCGAGCGACCGAAATTCAGCGGTTGATCGGGCGTTCGCTCCGCGCCGTTTTCGACGCCGAAGCGTTGGGGCCGCGAACCGTTTATCTCGACTGCGACGTCCTGCAAGCGGACGGCGGAACGCGAACGCTCAGCGTTACCGGCGCTTTCGTCGCGCTCGTCGACGCGTTGAACTCGATTCGCGATCAACTCCCGAACCCGGACGTTTTCCCGTTGCGCGATTCGGTCGCGGCGGTCAGCGTCGGAATCGTCGACGGAACCCCGCTTCTCGACTTGCGTTACGTCGAAGACTCGGCGGCGGAAGTCGATATGAACGTCGTCGCGACCGGCAAGGGCCGCTTCGTCGAGATTCAAGGAACCGGCGAAGAGGCGACGTTTGACGACGCGCAGCTCGCGTCCCTCCTCGCGCTTGCGAAAAAAGGAATCGGGGAGTTGACCGCGCTTCAAAAAGACGCGCTCGGCGACGCTTGGCCGTTCGGCGACTGACGGCGGAAACGTTAAAACTCGGAAACGCCGAAAAGTCGCGGCGGCTCGAAGGCCCCAAAAGCGGAAAACGAAACAACGGAAAATAAAAGTCGACCGACGGAAAGTCGATTTAAATATATTATTGTCGACGTTTATTAATAAAGGAAACGAACGATGATTGAATTGGGCGTTAATATCGATCACATCGCGACGGTGCGTCAAGCGCGGCAAACGACGGAGCCCGACCCGGTTTGGGCGGCGGCCGCGGCGGAACTCGGCGGCGCGGACGGAATCACCGTCCACCTGCGCGAAGACCGGCGGCATATCCAAGAGCGCGACGTCCGCATTTTGCGCGAAACCTGCCGCGTTAAACTCAATCTCGAAATGGCTTGCGACGCCGACGTTACCCGAATCGCTTGCGAAATCGTCCCGGATCAAGCGACGCTCGTTCCGGAAAAACGCCAAGAGGTAACGACCGAAGGCGGGCTCGACGTTCTCGCCGACGTCGACCGCGTTCGCCGTTGCGTCGAAGCGCTCCGCGAAAAGGGCGTCGCCGTCAGTTTGTTCCTCGATCCGGAAGCGCGTCAAATTGAAGCGGCGAAGGAACTCGGCGTCGAAGCGGTCGAGCTGCACACCGGCGCTTACGCGAACGCGACCGGCGCGGCGGCGCAAGCGGAACTGGCCCGTTTGATCGAAGCGGGCGCGCTGATCGACCGGCTCGGAATGCGCCTGCACGCCGGACACGGGCTGACCTATCGCAACGTTCGCCCGATCGCCGCGATTCCGAAAATGGTCGAGCTGAACATCGGACACAGTATTATCGCCCGCGCCTTAATGGTCGGGATGCGCGACGCGGTCGCCGAAATGAAACGAATCCTCGAAACGTTCGGGAACGTTTGAGGCCGTTCGACGCGTTCGAAGCCGAGTAAAACGCGCTTCAAGGCGGCTCGACTCGTCGAGCGGAAACGGTTGCGAACGCTAAAAGTCGATTTACGACAAGGACTTATATGGAAGAATTATCGATCGCGATCCTGAGCGGTCGCGTTCTGCAGAACGTGTTGGGCCCGAGCGACGAACACTTGCGCAAAATTCGCAAGGAGCTGGGCGTTCGCGTCGTCGTCGACGCCGAAAAAGGGAAGCTGATTGTTCGCTCGGACGACCCGGAGGCGACGAAGCGCGGCGCTTACCTGCTCGAACAGCTCCAACGTTGGAGCGACCGCGAAGGGAAACCGCTCGACGCCGACGATCTGCGGCGCGCCCTCGACGAAGTCAAGCGCGGCGAAGAAGTGTCGACCGTTCGACCGTTCGAGGTGTACGGCGGCAAAACGATTCGACCGAAAACCGCCGGGCAAGCGAAATATTGCGAAATGCTCCGCAAGCGCGAAATCTGTTTCTGCGCCGGGCCGGCGGGCACCGGGAAGACTTACCTCGCCGTCGCGCGGGCGGTCGAGGCGCTTCGACTCGGCGAAATTCGCAAAATCGTCTTGGTGCGACCGGCGGTCGAGGCGGGCGAAAACCTCGGCTTCCTCCCGGGCGACCTCTCCGAAAAGATCAATCCGTATTTGCGCCCGCTCTTCGATTCGCTCGCCGATATGACGCAAGCCGATATGTTGCGGCAGTTTATGGAGGATTCGAAGGTCGAGGTGATTCCGTTGGCGTACATGCGCGGTCGAACGCTCAACGACGCTTGCATCATTCTCGACGAGGCGCAAAACACCAGCGTTTCGCAGATGAAAATGTTCCTGACGCGGATGGGCTGGAACTCCCGCGTCGTCGTTTGCGGCGACGCGACGCAGTCCGACTTAGGCCGCCGCGTCAAAAGCGGGCTCGTCGACGCGTTCGAGCGGCTCCGCAACGTCAAGGAAATCGGCTGGTTAACGTTGGGACGCGCCGACGTCGTTCGACACGCGCTCGTCCAAAAGATTGTCGAGGCTTACGAAGGTTCGCCCGAGTCGGAAGATTATTCCGGCGTCGGTTCGCGCGATTTTTCGGTCGCGCCGACTTCCGCTTCCGCCGCGCCGACCGTTTCGACGGCGGGAACGCCGAGCGTCGTCGGTTCGGAACTCGCTTCGACGTCGACGTTTACGACGACCGTTTGGAAGTCGAACGCCGACGACGGGCGCCGCGACGACTTGTATTACGACGAGGACGACGAAGCGTCCGACAGGAATTGAGGTTCTTATGGCTCCGACTCCCGAACGAGCGCGCACGAGAGCGCAACGCGTCGCGGCCCGCGTTCCTTACGACGGTTTTTTCGACCGCTTGCGCCGCGCCGTTTTTAGCGACAACGGTTCGCTCAAATTGGCGATCGTCGCGTTGACGGCGGCCGCGATCTGCGCGATTTGTTGCGTTTGGCGGCTTCCGTTCAACTTTCGGCTCGACTCGAAACCGGAGCGCGACGTCGTTTGTTTGGCGCGATTTTCCGTTTTTAGTCCGGACAAAACGAACGAAGCGCGCCGCGTCGCCCGACTCGAAGAGCCGCACGTCTACGTTCACGACGTCGCGAAACTCGCGCGATATAAAGCGACGCTAGCCAACGAGTTGCAAACGTTGATCGCCGCGCCGGATTACGAGTCGATTTCGCCGGAGAACCGCGCGCTTTTGCGACGTTTTTTGCCAATCGGCGCGACCGAGGAAGACGAGCGCAAGGCGTTTCTCGCGATACGGCGCGTTCTCGAAAAAGACCTCGATTTGGCGAATTTCCGCGATTCGCTCGACCGCGCGCTCAAACCGCTCGAAAAGAACGGCGTCTTGGATAAACTGCATTCGCCGGGCGACGGAAATCAAGAAATAATACGCGTTTACGACGTCGGATCGGTCGCGGCGAACGCTCGCGAAGTCGCGGCGAACGACGTCTTGATCGGGAACGCTTATCAAATCAAAGAGCTGTTGAGTCGCGAATACACCGACGACGAAGTTCTCGACTTGCTGTTTCAACGGATTAGAACGTCGGCGCCGACGACGCTCGCCGAGAGCCGCGACGAAACCTTCAAAGCGCTCGCCGCCGCCGAGGAGCGCGTCGGGCCCGTTTACGTCGATTACGAAGTCGGGCAAACGTTGGCGCGTTCCGACAGGCCGATCGGCGACAACGAGTTGCGCTTGCTTCGCGAAGAGCGGAAAGCGCGCCTTAAAGCGTTGACGTCGGAAGAAAAATTGGAGCGAACCGCCGCCGTTTTCGCGTTGATCGCGACGATGCTTTTTAGCGCTTACGCGTTGTTCCGCAAGAGTTTAACGCAAGCCGAGAGCGAGCGCGGAACGTCGTTGGCCGCCTGTTCGATCTTTTTCGGGCTGATTTTGGCGACCGTCGCGATCGGACGGGCGATGCAAGTCGCTTGGGACGCTCGCGGCGGGACGGCGGCGCTGATACCGCTGTTGATTTTCGTTCAAACGACGGCGTTGGCGGCGTCTTGGGGCGTCGCGTTGACGTTCGGTTCGATCGTCGCGTTTGTGTTGGCGCTTTCGGGCGGCGCGTCTTTGGGGACGCTCGTCGTTTTCGTCGGGACGGCGACGATCGTCGCGTTGGCGTCGCGGGGCGTTCGAACGCGTTCGCAACTGATCGGCGTCGCGTTCGCGGCGGGCGTCGGAGCGTTCGTTTTATCTTGGTTGGCCGAGGCCGCCGGAACGACGAACGACCGCGCGTACATCTTGGGCGAAGCCGCGTTTTGCGGACTTTGGGCGCTGTTGGCCGGATTCCTCACTTCCGGTTTGCTGCCGATCGTCGAGCGCGTTTTCGGCGTGCTGACGCCGATGCGGCTCCTCGAATACGGCAATCCGTCGCACCCGCTTCTGTTGGAGCTTAACCGACGCGCCCCGGCGACTTATAATCACTCGATCCAAACGGCGGCGATCGCGGAAGCGGCGGCGGAAGCGATCGGCGCCCGGGCGTCGCTGATTCGGGTCGGCGCGTATTTTCACGACGTCGGCAAAATGCTGCAGCCGGAGCGTTTCACCGAGAACCAACGCGGCGGATACAACGTTCACGACGAGCTGGAACCGCGAATGAGCGCGCTCGTCATCGTCGCGCACGTCAAAGACGGCGTCGACTTGGCGAAGCGGTACCACATTCCACGACAGATTGTCGACTTGATCGAACAGCACCACGGCACGATGCTCGCCGGCTTCTTTTACCAAAAGGCGAACGAAGCGGCGAAGGACGAACTCCCGGCCGGGCAACAGCTCGACGAGGCGCCGTTCCGCTATCCGGGCCCGATTCCGCAGTCGAAGGAGGCCGCGATTTTGATGTTGGCCGACGCCGCCGAGAGCGCGAGTCGGTCGCTGGGCGACGTCGCGCCGGGCCGCATTGAAAACTTGGTGCGGCAACTGGTTACGGCGCGGCTCGAAGACGGTCAGTTGAACGATTCCGGTTTGACGCTCGGCGAAATTCGGCGCGTCGAAACGAGTATGGTAACGTCGATTTTGGCGAGTCGGCACAACCGCGTCAAATACCCGGCGACGGCGAAAGCGGGCGACGAAGCGAAAGAGCCGAAAGAGGAGCCGCGCGACAACTTCCGTCCGCTTTCCTCCGAGGTCGCGCCGACCGACGCTTACGAGTTCGTCCGGCAACCGGGAATCGCGCCGACTTCCCGCAAGGTCGAAGTCGACGAAACGCCGTCCGACGCGGAGAAAAAGCCGAACGGCGGTTTGCGCGGCGGGAAAAAGGGCGCGAAGTCGAGGGAAAAAACGACCGTCGCGACGAAAAAAACGGCGAAACCCGGCGCGAAGACGTCGTCCGGAAAAAACGGAGCGACCGCGGGTCGCGCCTATCCGAAAAACGGACGCAAGAAGCGAAAATGAACGCGGCGGCGCGAAAAACGACGCGCCGGTCGCGAATAAAATAACGAAAAAGAAAGAATAAAGAAGAAGCAATGAGCGACGCGGAAAATAAACCGGCGGAAGAGTCGGCGCAAGTCGAGGAAATGGAAGATTTCGAAGAGGAGTTCGAGGAAGAGGAAATCGCCGACGGAATCGAGTTCGAGTTTATCGACGAACGCGAAACGGAAACGCCGATCGACTTCGACCGAATGGAGCGGGCGGTCGCGAAGATTTTAGCGGACGCCGGAGTCGAGCGCGGACGGATGGAGATCGTCGTTCTCGACGCCGAGCCGATGCGCGAAACGAACGTTCAGTTCCTCGGACACGACTACCCGACCGACGTGCTGGCGTTCGCGCTCGAAGACGACTTGGAAAACGGCCTCCTCGAAGGAAACGTCTTGGTTTGCCCGGACGTCGCGGCGGAACGGGCGCCGGAGTTCGGCTGGGACGCCGCCGAAGAGTTGTTGTTGTACGTTATTCACGGCGCGCTCCACCTCGTCGGATACGACGATCACTCGCCGGAAGACGCGCCGACGATGCGAGCGAAAGAGCGCGAATATTTGGCGTTCGTCGGCGTCGAGGTTCCCCAAACGCCCGACGCTTGACAATTTCGGCGGTTCGTCGGCGAAAAATTTCCGCTTTTTTCGAACTTAACGGCGTTCGGCGATTGACTTTCGCGTTCCGACGCGTCATAATATAAGGGCGAAACCGGTTCGAAGCCGCGATTAGCCGACTTGCGACGGCGGATTCGAACGCAACCGAAGGAACGGCGCGGAAAATGACGACGAATAACGAAACGAAAACGAGCGCGGCGCCCGACGCGTCGATCGGAAGCGGCGAACTTGCGAAGCGTCGAGCGACCGGGCGGTTGCGGTTGGCGCTTGCGCCGAAACGAAAGGCGCTCCGTTGGCGGCGCAATTTCCGACTTCTTTCGGAGCGGTTCGACGCGCTCCTTGAAGAAGCGCGTCAAGCGGCGGCGCAACGGCGTTTGGACGACGCGCTCGAAATGTTGGCGGCGCTTGAAAAACGCGTCGACGGTCTCTTCGACGAAGACGAGGAGGCGCGTTATTTCTATTTCGCCAATCCGTTGGAGGAGGCGATTTGCGATCGCGTTTACCCGTCGGAAAAGACGCGGCGGCGCGCGCCGATCGACTATCCGCTTTTCTATTTTACCGTCGGCGCCGTTCAGCTCGAAGCGCGCCGTCCCCGCGAAGCTAAAGCGGCGTTGAACAAGGCGTTGACGTTCAATCCGGTCGACGCGGAAACGCTCTGCAAAATCGCCGACGTCGCGCGTCGGGAACGCGACTTCGCCGGATATCTAAAGGCGACGACGCAAGCGCTTCGGTTCTCTTACCGCCGTCGCGATTTGGCGCGGTGTTATCGCAATCTCGGTTCGTTTTACGTCGACGTTCAGCGATACGACGTCGCGACGGCGGCGTTCCATTTCAGTTTGACGTTCGACGAGTCGCAGGACGCTCGGCGCGAGTTGAAGTTTATCGAATCGAAAACGCGTCGACCCGCTAAAGCGCCGACGTTTGAGAAGTTGCGCAAAATTTTCGACGCCGAGGGAATCCCGATTCGACCGAGCGTCGAGACGGTCGAGGCGGCGCGCGCCTTGGCGATTCGAGCCCGCGACGCCGGGGATTTCGCGCTTGCGCTCCGTTGTTTCGACGTTATTTGGCGGCTTGCGGACGACGCGGAAGCGAAAGCGGAATTCGACGCGTTGAACGCTCGACTCGGCGGATGACGCGGCGTCGTCGGACGCGATCGGTTAACCTTGACTTCAAACGACGCGCAACCGTTTTCGGAACGCGCCGTTTTTTATTTCCTTTAACGACAAGGAGTTCGAACGATGACGGTTCGGCGGGCGGGAGCGTTTTTCGCGGCGGCGTTGAGCGCGATTTTTATCTTAACGACGGCAAGCGACGCGTCGGCGCAACGCTTAACCGACCGAGAGCAAACGCTTTGGGTCGAAGCGGAAAGTTTCGCCGACCGCGGCGGTTGGGCGCTCGATTCGCAGGCGATGGACGTAATGGGGTCGCCGTATTTGCTCGCGCACGGGATCGGCGTTCCGGTCGCCGACGCGAAAACGACGGTTCGCTTCCCAAACGCCGGCGAATACAAGGTTTACGCGCGGACTCGCAACTGGGTCGCGCCTTGGCGACCGGAGGAAACGCCCGGAACGTTCCAAGTCGCCGTCGACGGTAAGAAAACGGAAACGGTTTTCGGAACGAACGGCGCTCCTTGGAGTTGGCAAGCGGGCGGAACCGTTGCGATCGCGGAAGATAAGCTCGAAGTCGAAATTTCCCTTTGCGATATGACCGGGTTCGACGGTCGGGTCGACGCGTTGGTCTTCAGCGCCGACGGGTTCGTTCCGCCGGAGGAAATCGACGCGATGAAGCCGTTGCGCTTGGCGGCGCGCGGTTTGTCGGCGGAATATGCAACCGTCGGCGACGGCAAGGTTTACGACTTGGTCGTCGTCGGGGGCGGTATCGCCGGAACGGCGGCGGCTCTTTCGGCGGCGCGGCTCGGGCTTTCGGTCGCGTTGGTTCAAGACCGCCCGGTTCTCGGCGGGAACGGAAGCTCGGAGGTGCGCGTCGGGCTGAACCACTTCCTTAACTTGCCGCCTTATCCGAACTTAGGCAATCTGACGTTTCTTCTCGGCCCGCATCACGGCGGGAACGCGCGAGAAGCGGAGCATTATCGCGACCGAACCCGCGCCGAATTGGTCGCGCTCGAAACGAATATCGATCTTTACTTGAACGTCCGCGTCAACGTCGTCGAGTCGGCGAAGAGCGAAAGCGGAAGCGTCCGAATTAACGCGGTTTGCGGCGAAAACGTCGCGACCGGGGAACGCTTGCGCTTCGTCGGAAAAACGTTCGCCGACTGCACCGGCGACGCGACCGTCGGTTTCCTCGCGGGCGCCGATTTCCGAATGGGACGCGAGTCGAAAGCGGAGTACGACGAACCGTCGGCGCCGGAAGAGGCCGACGCGATGACGATGGGCTCCTCCGTGCAGTGGAACACCGTCGAGACGGACGCCGAAACGAGCTTCCCGGAAGTTCCTTGGGCGATTCAATTTAGCGAAAAAACGATTCGCCCGTCGACGCACGGCGACTGGGACTGGGAAGCCGGAATGAATCTCGACCAAATCGCCGATATCGAGCGGATTCGCGATATTGGGCTTCGCGCGGCTTACGGGCACTGGTCGTATATGAAGAACCGAACGACCGGCGATTGGGCCGCCAAGGTGAAAAATCGCAAGCTCGGCTGGGTTGCGTTTGTCGCCGGAAAGCGGGAGTCGCGACGGCTTTTAGGCGACGTCGTGTTGCGGGAGCAAGATATCGTCGACGAGACGCCGTTCGAGGACGCGTCGGTAACGACGACTTGGCCGATCGACCTCCATTACCCGGCGCCGGACAACGTTAAAGCGTTCCCGGGCGAAGAGTTCCGTTCGATCTGCAAAACGACGCGCATCGAGCCTTACGCGATTCCTTACCGTTGCCTCTACTCGCGCGACGTTGAAAACCTCTTTATGGCGGGGCGCAATATCAGCGTTACGCACGTCGCGCTCGGAACGGTGCGGGTGATGCGAACCGGCGGAATGATGGGCGAAGTCGTCGGAATGGCCGCGGCGATCTGTAAAGAGCGCAAGTGCTTGCCGCGCGACGTTTACGCTTCTTACCTCGACGACTTGAAAGCGGCGATGCGCAAAGGCGTCGCGCCGCCGACGGAGAAAGCGCGCCGAGCGGTTCGCTTCGCGGCGCAGTTCGAGCGTCCGGACTGGCTCCCGGAAGACGCGAAAAACTGGGCGCGCGACGCGAAAGTCGCCGTTTCGAGCGATTACCAAGGCGCGGCGAAGTATTCGGCGACCGCGATAAACGACGGTAAATTCGACGTTTATCAAAACGCCGGACGCTGGGTGAGCGACAAGGCGGCGACGCATTGGGTCGACTTCGAGTTTGAAAAAGAAACGACGCTCGACGCCGTTCGCGTCGTCGGCGGACAAGCGCCGGTCAAGACGCCGCCGACCGATTTCCGCTTGCAGGTCGAGCGAGACGGCGCGTTTGTCGACGTCGAAGGCGCGGCGGTTCGCTCGAACGATCTCGTTATCGTTAATTGGCGCTTTAACCCGATTACCGGCAAGCGTTTCCGACTGCAAATCGACAAAACGCCGGACGACTTGGCGCGCCTTTGGGAGGTCGAGTTTTACCGCGTCGGGCCGAACGCCGTCGAAAAGTAACGCGACCGGCGGACGTTGAAATTTAAAACGATTTTAAGCGAGCGGCGCAACCTCGTTTCGAACGGAAAAGCCGCTTTTATTTCCTTTAACGATAAGGAGTTTGAACGAATGTCGATTCGTTTTTCTTCGCAATTTTTAACGCGACTTTGCGTCGCCGTCGCGGCGTTCGCGCTTTGGACGCCCGGCGACGCGTCGGCGCAACGCTTAACCGACCGACCGCAAACGCTTTGGGTCGAGGCGGAAAGTTTCGCCGAGCGCGGCGGTTGGGTTCTCGACACGCAGGCGATGGACGTAATGGGGTCGCCGTATTTGCTCGCGCACGGGATCGGCGTTCCGGTCGCCGACGCGAAAACGACGGTGCGCTTTCCGAAAGCCGGCGAATACAAGGTTTACGCGCGGACTCGCAACTGGGTCGCGCCTTGGCGACCGGAGGAAACGCCCGGGACGTTCCAAATCGCGGTCGACGGTAAGAAAACGGAAACGGTTTTCGGAACGAACGGCGCCGAGTGGAGTTGGCAGGAAGGCGCGCCGATTGCGATTTCGGCGGACAAGCTGGAAGTCGAAATTTCCCTTTGCGATATGACCGGGTTCGACGGTCGGGTCGACGCGTTGGTCTTCAGCGCCGACGGGTTCGTTCCGCCGGAGGAAATCGACGCGATGAAGCCGTTGCGCTTGGCGGCGCGCGGGCTGTCGGCGGAATACCGAAGCGTCGAAAACGGCAAGGTTTACGATCTTGTCGTCGTCGGCGGCGGAATCGCCGGAACGTGCGCGGCGATCTCGGCGGCTCGACTCGGAGCGTCGGTCGCGCTCGTCCAAGACCGTCCGGTTCTCGGCGGGAACGGGAGCGCCGAAATCCGCGTTCACCTCAACGGCGACGTTAACCTCCCGCCGTATCCGAACTTAGGGAACCTGACGTATCTTCTCGGCCCGCACGGCGGCGGGAACGGGCGCGAAGCGTCGCACTATAAAGACCGAACGCGCTTCGAACTCGTTTCGGCGGAAAAAAATATCGACCTTTACCTGAACGTTCGCGTCAACGCCGTCGAAGCGGCGAAGAGCGAAAGCGGAAGTATCCGAATTAACGCGGTTTGCGGCGAAAACGTCGCGACCGGGGAACGCTTGCGCTTCGTCGGAAAAACGTTCGCCGACTGCACCGGCGACGCGGGCGTCGGTTTCCTTGCGGGCGCCGACTTCCGAATGGGGCGCGAAGCGAAGTCCGAATACGGCGAAGCGACCGCGCCGGAAAAGGCCGACTCGATGACGATGGGCTCGTCCGTTCAGTGGAACACCGTCGAGACGGACGGCGATTCGAGCTTCCCGGAACTCCCTTGGGCGATTCGGTTTAGCGACAAAACGATTCGACCGTCGACGCACGGCGACTGGGACTGGGAAGGCGGCATGAATCTCGACCAAATTACCGATATCGAGCGCATCCGCGACAACGGCCTCCGCGCCGCTTACGGACACTGGTCGTATATGAAGAACAAAACGACCGGCTCTTGGGCGGAAAAAGTCAAAAATCGCAAACTCGGTTGGGTCGCTTACGTCGCCGGGAAGCGGGAGTCGCGGCGCCTTCTCGGGGACGTCGTCTTGAAGGAACAGGACGTCGTGAACGCGGTTCCGTTCGACGACGCGTCGGTTACGACGACTTGGTCGATCGACCTGCACTATCCGGAACCGGAGAACGCTAAACACTTCCCGGGCGAGGAGTTCCGCGCTTACTGCGTCCAAACGAACATCAAGCCGTACGCGATTCCGTACCGCTGCCTTTACTCGCGCAACGTCGAAAATCTCTTTATGGCGGGACGCAACATCAGCGTTACGCACGTCGCGCTCGGAACGATTCGCGTGATGCGCACCGGCGGAATGATGGGCGAAGTCGTCGGGATGGCCGCGTCGATTTGCAAGAATCATAAGTGCTTGCCGCGCGACGTTTACAACGATTATCTCGACGAGTTGAAAGCGCTGATGACCGAAGGCGTCGCGCCGCCGACCGCGAAAGCGACGCAATTCGCGCGCCCGAAATGGCTGCCGTCGGACGCGAAAAACTTGGCGCTCGACGCGAAAGTCGCCGTTTCGAGCCTGTACAAAAAGGCGCATTACCCGGCGTCGGCGATTAACGACGGCAAACTCGACGTTTACAAGAACGAAGGCCGCTGGGTCAGCGACGAAGCCGAGTCGCATTGGGTCGATTTCGAGTTCGCCGGGGAAACGACGCTCGACGCTTTCCGCGTCGCGAGCGGGCAAGCGTCGGCCCAAACGCCGCTGACGAAGTTCCGCCTGCAAGTCGAACGAGACGGCGCGTTTGTCGACGTCGAAAGCGCGGCGGTCGAAAACAACGACGCGGCGGTCGTCTGCTTGAAGTTTAAGCCCGTTTCCGGCAAGAAGTTCCGTCTGCAAATCGACGAAACGCCGGGCAACTTGGCGCGCCTTTGGGAAGTCGAGTTTTACAACGTCGGGAAGTAACGGCGTCGCGCTTTGCAACGCTCCCGACGGCGAAGGTCGGGAGCGTTTTATAACGTTTTTTTTAGAATTTCGTCTTTTTTTCTTGAAATGCGCGAATAACGAAGTTATAATCAAATTTAGCGCGACACGGTGAAGCGGTTTGTCCGTCAAATTTTCGGTTTCGCGTTATCGCGGCGGATTTTTTTCGTTATTTTTCTTTAATTGCGTCGTAATTTTCGTTCGAAACGCTCTCTTATAGGCGAAGAGATAAAGAACGGCGAACGTCGAACGGTCGCAAACGCAAAAAGTTCAAAGATTTAAAGGAGACGATAAAATGTTGGGCGCGTTGATTGCCGCTTTTATTTTGTGTTGCGTTATTCGCGGATTTACCGGCGAGGAAGTTGGATTCGGAAAGGCGTTTTTGGTCGCGCTTTTGGCTTCGATCGTTAGTTCGTGCGCGGTCGCGGTCGCCGCCGCGCCGATCGAATCGATCGGTTTGAGTATCGCGGTTAGCTTGGCGATTCATTTCGGCGTTACGGCGGTTGCGGTGCAACTCCTTTGCTCAACGGATGTTAAGACCGTTTTGAAGATTGCGCTGACTTATCTCGGGATTCAGTTGGCTTGGCAATTGACTTTAATTTTCTGTCTCGCCGGTTTGATCGCCGCGACAAGCTGACGCAAAACGTTCGCCGCTTCAACGCCGACGTTTGAACGGCGTTGGAAAAACAAAACCTCGTCCGACGGCGCGTTGGGCGAGGTTTTTAACTTTTGTCGTTAAAAAGGAAAAATAGGATAAACAATGGGCTTAGGAATCGCGCTTTCGCTTGTTTTTATGTTCGTCGCGTGTTATTTGTCGCTGATTTTCGGGCCGATTATTATCCTTTTAAAGCGGATTTCGGACGACGCGGGCGGGACAAAGTTAGGTTGGCTTTACGCCGCGCTTTTCGGGCTCGGCGTCCTTAGCGGGCCGCTTGCGTCTTGGCTCGAAGGATACGCGGCGGCTCTTTTCGCGCCGGACGGCGTCGTTTCGTTCGGTTCGGCGTTCGGAATGGCGTTCGGCGTCGCGGCGCTTTGCGAGGAGTCGCTGAAGTTCGCGTTTTTACTTCCCTTGGCGTTGCGTTCGCGGCGTTTTAAGCGATACGTTCGCGGCGTCGCGTTCGCGGCGTTCGTTTCGATGGGGTTCGCGACGATCGAGAACGTCCTTTACGTCGTCGGATACGCGGCGCAAGACGGTTTCTTGAGCGGCGGTTTCCAAGTCGCGTTTTTCCGGTCGTTTACGTCGTTGCTCGGACATTTTGTTTTCTCCGTTTGGATGGGATATTTCCTGGCGATCGCGGTGATGGGGCGCCGTCGCGGCGAAAACTTGTTCCAAAAACGGGGCGGTTGGCGCAATTTGCAACCGAAGGATTGGCGGCATTTAGCGAAATATTTGACGCTGGCGCTCGCGGTTCCGCTCGGCGTTCACGGCCTTTACGACTTTTTTCTGATGTACGCGGGCGTCGGCGGGCAATTTAGCGGGTTATCGTTGATAACGTTTATCGGTTTCTTCATTTTGTCGGTGAAAATCGGTTTTTACCTAATCGACGAGCTGAAAGCGAAGGATTTCGATATTCGCAAAGCGAAGCGCGACGAGGAGCGCGACGAGTTTTACCGAATCGCCGGGAAACGTTAGTTTAGATAAAATAGAAGGTTAAGCGAAGGAGAAACGGAGCGAATCGCGGAAAATCGCTCTTGAATAAAGCTGAAAAAATCGTTATTATCGGCAACGTCGTTCGGGCGGTTGCAAGACCGAACGGACGGCGGCGTCGCTCGGTTTGCCCGGCTTTCCCGTTTTGCCTATTTGTCCGTTTTTCGTCGTCCTTTTCCTTTATGTCGGCTCTTTTACTCCTTCCGCTCGCCGCGACTTCGGTCGGCGGCGCGATCGCGCTCGGGGCGCTCTTTTATTTCTTCAACGGTTCAAACGACGGCGCCCGTTCTTTAGCGTCCGAGCCCGCGTCTCTTAGCGAAGCGTTGCAAGTTGAAGAATCGTCGGAGATTAGCGCGCTTGAGAAAACGGTTCGCGAAGAGCGGGAACGCTCCGAACGCGCCGTCGCCGAGTTGGAGCGCCGACGTCGGGAATTCGCCGACTTTTACGCTCGCGCCAACGCCGATTTGGAAGCGCGTCGGGCGACGCTCGAAACGTTGACCGCGCAAGCGACCGAAGCCGCCGCGACGTTGGGGCGCGTCTTGGATTCCTTTTCGACCGCGTTCGGAGCGTCGGAAACCGCGCCGCGCCGTCGTCGAACGGAACGTCCGACAAGAGCCTTAACCTCGGTTGATTCGCGACTTGCGGAAGACGCGTTCGAGCCGCTTTTCGACTTGGAAGACGAATTGCGGTTGGAAGTCGGCGCGGCGACTCGCGGACGTCGGCGGTAATTTCGGAGAAAAAAAGCGCGCAAGCGGAGGCGTTGAACGGAGCGAAAACGCGCCTTCGAGCGAACGAAAGGAGACGCTCCGATGTTTTCCGTCAAACTCGACGCGTTTTGCGGCCCGCTCGACTTGCTGCTCTATCTGGTGCGAAAACGCGAGTTGGATATACTCGATATTCCGATCGCCGAGATAACGGAGCAGTTTCTTGTTTTCGTCGAAGCGTTGGAAGCGCTCGAACTCGACGCGATCGGCGACTTCTTGTCGCTGGCAAGTTCGCTGATCGAGATTAAGTCGTTTCACGCGCTCCCGACGGAGGAAGAGGCGGTCGAAACGATCGAGGATCCGCGTAAAGACTTGGTCGTTCAGCTCTTAGCGTATAAGAAATTTTGCGAAAACGCCGGCGTTTTGGAAGAGCGCGGCCGACTTTGGGCCCGGCGTTACCCGCGGCTCTCGAACGACTTGCCGAGAGCGACGCGAAATTTCGCCGAAGAGCCGATTCAAGACGTCGAGCTTTGGGATTTGGTCGGCGCGTTCGGGCGGATTCTGCGCGAAAAAACGCCGGTCTTTAGGCATTCGATGAAACGCGAGGACGTTCCGATAAGCGTCCATTTACAAAGGGTTTACAATCGATTGAAACGCGAGCGGAAAGTGCGCTTCACCGCGCTTTTCGACAAGGCCGACCGCAAGTCGACGCTGATCGGGATTTTTTTGGCGATTCTCGAACTGACGCGGCACGGGTACGCGTTCGTCGAGCAAGAAACGGCGTTCGGCGACATTGAAGTCGCGTACCGAGAAAACGCGAAGCCGTTCGATCTCGTCGGCGCCGGAGCGAGCGATTTCGTCGAGTCGGCGCAAGCGGGCTAACGCGATCGCGTTAACGGTTTGAAAAATAAGACGTTCGAGAAGCGGAGCGCAAGGAGGCGCGGAACGCTTGTCGAACGTCTTTTTTTACGTCAAGCGGCGTTAAAACTGGCCTTAAACGACGTCGTTTAACGACTTGCGGCGGTTAGTCGTTCCAAGAAAGCGTTTCCGGAAGGGGCGAACCGAGATTGACGCAACCGTCCTCCGTAACGACGACGATGTCTTCGACGCGCAACCCGCCGACGCCCGCGCCGTAAAGGCCCGGTTCGACCGAAACGACGTCGCCGACGACGAGTTCCGGGCCTTTGAAGTCGAGAAGCGGCGGTTCGTGGAGCGAAAGGCCGAGGCCGTGTCCGGTGCCGTGCGTCATGCGGATTTCCGTTTCCGCTTCCGGCGTGCCCGGGGCGGCGTACCCGAACCCGTATTTTTCGAGGGCCGCGATCGCCGCGCGGTGAACCGCTTCGGCGGAGACGCCCGCTTTGATCGTCGCCGTCGCCGCCGCTTTCGCCGCGCGCACCGCTTCGAGCATCTTCGCGTAAATCGGTTTGATCGGGCCGTTTATGACCGTGCGCGTGCAGTCGCCGTTGTAGAGCGTCGTTTTGTTCGTCGGGAAAACGTCGATGATGATCGGCTCGCCGGTGCGCAAGGGGCCGGTTCCGTAGTTGTGGCAGTCGTCGCCGTCTTTGCGACCCGCGACGATCGCCGGGACGTTCGAGTAACCGGCGTCGAGGAGGGTGCGGTCGAGGAAAGCGCGCATATTTTCGGAAGTTAACATTTCGCCGTTCGCCCAAAGGACGCCGTCGGCGTCGGGAATCGCGTTCGCGATGCGGCGGCAAGCGGCGCGCATCGCTTCTTCGGTCGCCCGTTGCGCTTCGCGAATCGCCGCGATTTCGCGGGAGTCTTTCGAACGACGCTCCAAAACGCCGCGGAAAACGTCGCATTCGCAAGAAATCCCGACTTTCGCCAGCGCGTCGACGTAAACGAGCGGGAGCGTGCGGTCGGAAACGACGAGTTCGACGCCTTGACGGCGGAACGCTTCCGCGACGCTTTGCGCGGTCGCGAGTTCGCGGTCGCCGGAGAGTCCGGTTTCGGGCGCGAAGTCGGCGGGACAGGCGACGAAGTCGGCCTCGGCGGAGCGGACGGCGCGGTCGTTTTCGATGTCGCGCAGAATCAGGAGCCGGGTTTTGTCGGACGGCGCGCGCTCGGCGTTCGTCGACGGCTTGGCTTCCGGAAAGGTCGCCGGCTCTTCAAATTCGAGAACCGCGGCCGGGTCGTGGGCCAAAAAACGCATTTTCCAATAGAGCGTCGCGCTGTGCGACGGGACGCCCGCCGTTAAGTAAGCCTTTTTCATTGTTCGATTTAGGTTGGTGTTAGGTGAGTTGAGGTTAAGGAAGGAAAGACGCGACGGCTCGAAAGCGAGTCGAACCGCCGCGTGATCGGCGACGCGCCAACAAAACGGAAACGTCGCCGATGTCTTGCGGTTGGCGCTTAACGCGTTGTAAAAAGGGGGAAAACAAAACGGTTTATTTCGCGACCGCTTCCGAAGAGCGCCCGCCGTCGCCGTTTCGACGCTTAGAAGCGTCGTCGACGTTGGGAAACGTCGGACGCTAACGCGCCGCGTTCAAACGAGTTATTTCGCGACCGCTTCCGGGTGTTCGGCGGCCAAGTGTTTTAAAACGGCGCGCGCCAACGCTTGACCGATCGGCTCGATGTTCGCCAAAATCCAAGTCGCGTCGCGTTCTTCGTCGTGAAACGCGATCTCGACCAAGACCGCCGGCGCCTTTGGGTTCGCCGTTTCGTAAAGCGGTTTGCCGGGGCCGAAGTGGCTGTGCGACTCTTTGACGCCGCGGTTCGGGCCGTTGTAAATCGTCAAAATTTCGTCGACGACGCGTTTCGCAAAGCGTTCGCCTTCGCCGCCGAAACGGAAGCAAAACGCCTCGGTTCCGCGAGCGCGCTTGTTGGCGGCGTTCGAGTGAATCGCGAAATAGAGGTCGACGTCGAGTTTGTTCGCTTCGGCGACGTAATCGCGGAGCCCGTTGTTCGGGTCGTTGCGATAAACGACGACGCCGTGCGCTTTCAAGATCGGCTCGACAACGTCGGCGACTTCGTTCATCCGCTCTTTTTCGCTGCGGTAGTCGCCGAACCCGATGTTGCGAATTTGGTTCGACGGGCTGAGGTAGAGCGAAACGGCGTTCGGTTTGAAGCGGGGCATATCGGCGAGCGTCGGAACGTTCGCGTCGTTCGTCGCGGCGTCGGCGGTCGTCGTTAAATTGGGGCGCGCTTCCGGATCGACGGTTTCCGGCGCGACCGGGTCGGCAACTTGCGCGAGGACGGTCGAGGACGCGCAGCATAAGGCGACGGCGAGAGCGAGTTTTAGGAAGGACGGCATTGGTTTTCTCCTTAAATTGGGAGCGGGAAAAGAGGACGAACGGCTTGCCGCCGCGGCGGTCGCGGACTCGGCGAAGGCGCGCGAAACGTTCGGTTGCGGCGATTTCGGGTCGCCGTATAAGCGCGAACCTTTCGTTTCTGTTCGGCGTTCGAAAACACGTTGAGGCGGCTCCGTCTTTATTTTAACGCTTGGCGGCGCGAATCGCAAGGTTCCGAACGAAATTTTTTCAAAAAACGCCGTCGCGAAAAAACGAAAGGGCGCAAAAAGGCGAAAAAATAAGAAACGACGCGAAAAACGGAAAACGAGAAAAGCACGAAGAAACGCTAGAGAACGCCGCTAAGAGAGGGGAAAACGGAGAAGTAACGCGGAAAAGTAAAAAAGGAGTAAGAAACGCGACGAGGCAAACAAAAAGGCCGCCCGTTTCCTTCGAACGTTCGAAAGAAACGGACGGCGCAATCGTTTCGACGAACGCGACGCGTTTTCGACCGCCGCCGAAAAAACGTCGCGCCGTCGCAAGCGAACGTTCAAACCGACGACGCGTCAAACGCCGCCGGTTTGGAAATTAACGTCAAACGAGACGCTTGGCCAACGCGTCGATGTCGTCTTCGTCGACGAAGAAGTCGAATTCATCGAGCGATTTTGCGAACGTCGCGCTGGTCAACAAGGCGGAAGAAACCGGCGCCGGCGCCGTGAAGACGATTTCCGTCCATTCGGATTGGCCGTATTCGTTGACGGCGGCAACGCGGTAAATAAACGTTTGCCCCGGAGTTAATAACGAGCAACGACGCGTTGTTGTATCGGCGTTCAATTCCGGAAGGTTGTTCCAACTCTTGCCGCCGTTGGTCGAGCTTTGAACGACGTATTTGGTTTCGCCTTCGACGTCGCTCCAAGAAAGAGTCGCCGTCATCTTTTGCGGATCGTAGTTCGACATCGTCAAATCGACCGGCGCGGTGGGCGGAACCGGCGGGGTGTCGACGTTAAACTGCAGCGTAGTCCAAACGCCCGGTTCGGCGTCGGCGTAAACGGCTCGAGCGCGATAAACGTATTGAGTTTCCGCGATAAGCGTTCCGAGGTCGAAGGAGCACGCGTCGGCTTCAAGCGTCGCAAGATTTGTCCAAGCGTCGTCGACAAGCGTTTCGATTTCGTAACCGTTGGCGTTGTCGAGCGGATCGATCCAAGTCAAAACGCCTTCCAGCGAAGTCGTGTCGATGACCGATTCAAATTTAAGAGGCGCTACGCTAACTTCGACCCATTCGGATTGACCGTATTGATTGACGGCGGCGACGCGGTAAATAAACGCTTTGCCAGGAGTCAACAGAGAGCAATGACGCTCGGTAATGTCGGCGTTCAGCTCCGGAAGGGTGTTCCAACTCTTGCCGCCGTTGGTCGAGCTTTGGACGACGTATTTGGTCTCGCCTTCGACGTCGCTCCAAGAAAGGGTCGCCGTCATCTTTTGCGAATCGTAGTTCGAAATTGTCAAATTGTTCGGCGCATTCGGGACGTTTGGCGCGTTAAAGACGATTTCGACCCATTCGGAGCGACCGTAGTCGTTCGCGGCGGCGACGCGATAAATAAAGGTTTCGCCCGGAGTCAAAGACGAGCATTTGCGCGAGGTCGCATCGGCGGAGAGGTTGGGCAGGTTATTCCAGCTCTTGCCGCCGTTAGTCGAGCTTTGAACAAGATACTTCGTTTCGTTCGTCGCGACGTCGACCCAAGTTAAGATCGCGGTTTTTTTCACGACGTCGTAATTCGTCATCGTCAAATCGGTCGGTTGCGCCGGAATGGTTCCGACGGTAAACGTTTCGGACGTCGCGACTTCGGAATCGCCGTAAGCGTTCTTCGCGACGACTTCGAAGTAATAGGTTCCGCCAAGATCAAGCGTTCCGGTCGAGTAGGTCGCTTCCGTAACGGTTTGCGATTCGAACGCGACGACCGACGTTTCGCCGTCGGCGTCGACGACGATTTGGTAAAGAGTAACTTCGTAAGCAGTCGCGTTTTCATCGGCGATCCAAGTCGACGTCGCGGTCGGTTCCGCCGAGGCGTTAACGACGGCGGTTAAGCCGGTCGGGCGCGCCGGGACGTTTTCCGTCGCGAACTCGACGGTCGCCCATTCGGATTGACCGTATTCGTTGACGGCGGCGACGCGATAGGCGTAAGTCGTTCCGAGGGCGAGTTCGCCGGTCGTCCAAGTTTGGGCGTCGGCGGCGAGCGTTTCTTCGGTCGCGGCGACCCAAGCGCCGTCGACGAGCGTTTCGACGACGTAACCGGTTTCGTTGCCGGCGACGTCGACCCAAGTCAGGTCGACCGTCAGCGTTTCCGGGTTCAAAACGGTCGCGGTCAAGTCGGTCGGCGCGTTCGGGACGTTTCCGACGGTAAACTCGACGGCTTCCGATTCGGTTCGTCCGTAATCGTTGACGGCGACGACGCGATAGGCGTAAGTCGTTCCGAGGGCGAGTTCGCCGGTCGTCCAAGTTTGGGCGTCGGCGGCGAGCGTTTCCTCGGACGCGGCGACCCAAGCGCCGTCGACGAGCGTTTCGACGACGTAACCAGTTTCGTTGCCGGCGACGTCGACCCAAGTCAGCGTAGCGGTCGGAGTCGTCGACGCGTTGAGTGTAACGGCGACGTCGAGCGCGGCGTTCGGGACGTTCGGCGCGTCGAAGACGATTTCCGCCCATTCGGATCGACCGTAGTCGTTCGCGGCGGCGACGCGATACATAAAGGTTTTGCCGGGCGTTAACGCCGAACACTTGCGCGAAGTCGCGTCGGCGGCGAGATCCGGGAGGGAGCGCCACGTTTTTCCGCCGTCGACGGAGCTTTGGACGAGATATTTCGTTTCGTTGTCGGCGACGTCCGTCCACGTCAGCGTCGCGGTTTGAGCGGCGAGGTTGTAACGCGACATTACCAAATCGGTCGGCTTGGCCGGGAGATTTCCGACGGTGAATTCGACGGCGTTGGACGCGGTTTCGCCGTAAGCGTTGACGGCGACGACGCGATAGTTGTAAGTCGCGCCCATTTCGACGTCGGTCGTCCATTCGGTCGCGTCGGCGGCGAGAGTTTCGACGGCTTCCCAAGTTTCGCCGTCGGCGCCGAGGATTTCGACGCGGTAGCCGGTTTCGTTGGTCGCGTTATCGATCCAAGTCAGCGTCGCGGTCGGGGCGGTCGACGCGTCGACGGTCGCGGTCAAACCGGTCGGGGCGGTCGGCGCTTGGCTTTCGTAAGCGCCGAGGTCGACCGTTCCGTTGAAACGACGGTTGCCGGCCAAGTCGGTCGTAATCGTTTCGTCGAGGTAAGCGTCGTTGCCCTTGTCGATCGCGACGGAACCGTCGGCGAGAGCGTAGGAGCCTTCCGCGAAGAGAACGTCGCCTTCGTTCAGGACGTAGTTGACGACGCCTTCTTCGCCCGCGTTCGTCCAAGCGTCAAAGGTCGAAAGCGTGTTGTACGCGTTCGTCGTCGCCGTGCCGTCGGCGTTGACGACGTCGCCGTCGACGATCGAGTTGTAGAACGTCGTCGTCGAAACATTGCGGACGAAGACCTCGAACGTTCCGTTGTCGGCGATCGTCGCGTTGCGGAACGTCGCGACGGCGTTCGTGCTAACGGAAACGCCGCCTTGGTTCGCGGTATTTCCGGTGATTTCGACGTTCGTAAAGGTCGCGGAGCTAAGCGCGACGGCGACGGCGGCGCCGCTTTGCGCGGCGTTCCCGGTAAGTTTAACGTTCGTAAAGGTCGCGGAACCGTTGTTGACGAGAACGCCGCCGCCTTCGAATTGCGCGACGTTTTCGGTGATTTCGACGTTCGTAAAGGTCGCGGAGCTAAGCGCGACGGCGACGGCGGCGCCGCCTTGCGCGGCGTTCCCGGTAAGTTTGACGTTCGTAAAGTTCGCCGCGCCGTCGAAGACCTTGACGCCGCCGCCGTCGTTCGCGGAGCCGCCGGTAATCGTCAAGCCGTAGAACGCGACCGGGGTTTGGGCGGTTCCGGCTCTCTCAACGTTGAAGACGCGGCTCTTGCCGTCGGCGTCGATCGTGATTTGCGGCGCGCCGGTTTCGTCGACGAAACCGTTGATCGTCAACGCTTTGCCGATCTTCAGTTCGGTTCCGGCGAGGGTGATCGTTTCGCCCTTGAGGCTTTCGGCGAAGGTAATCGTCGCGCCCGCTTCGGCGTATTGAATCGCTTCGCGGAGCGTGATTTCGCCGTCGAACGCGTCGACGGCGTCTTTCGCGCTCGTAACGACCGTCGAAACGGTTTCGGTCGTAATCGAAACCGAGTCGGACGCTTCGCCGAGGCCGTGTTCGTTCTTGGCGGCGACGCGGTACGAGTAGGTCGCGCCGTAGGCGAGCGTTCCGGTCGTCCAAGTCGTTTCTTCGACTTCGGCGACTTGCGTCCATTCGCCGTCGACGAGTTGTTCGACGACGTAAGACGTCGCGAGGTTCTCGGCGTTCCAAGTCAGCGTCGCGGTCAAGTCCGCGGGGACGCCGACGCAGGTCAAGCCGGTCGGCGCGGCCGAAATTTGGCTTTCGTAGGCGCCGAGGTCGACCGTTCCGTTGAAGCGCGGGTTGCCGGCCAAGTCGGTCGTAATCGTTTCGGGAACGTAAGCGTCGTTACCCTTGTCGATAGCGACGGAACCGTCGGCGAGAGCGTAATCGCCGTTTTCCGCGTCGTTGAAGAGAACGTCGCCTTCGTTCAGAACGTAATTGACGACGCCTTCTTCGTTCGCGTTCGTCCAAGCGTCAAAGGTCGACAGCGTGTTGTAAGCGTTCGCCGTCGCGCCGAAGGAATCGATTTCGCCGGCGATAATCGAGTTGTTGAACGTCGTCGTCGAGACCTGCAACTGAATCGCCGTCGAGCCAATCGTCTGAACGGCGGCTTCGGCGATCGTCGCGTTCGTAAAGGTCGCCGAAGCGCCGTTGACAACGGCCAAAGCGCCGCCTTGGTTCGCGACGTTGCCGGTAATTTCAACGTTCGTAAAGGTCGCCGAAGCGCCGTTGACGACGAAAACGCCGCCGCCTTGGTTCGCGGTGTTGCCGGTAATTTCGACGTTAGTAAAGGTCGCGGAAACGCCGGGGCCGCTCACGGAAACGCCGCCCCCGCTGAAGTCCGCGACGTTTTCGGTAATTTCGACGTTAGTAAAGAACGCCGAAGCGCCGTTGTGGAGGAAAACGCCGCCGCCTTGGTTCGCGGTATTGCCGGTAATTTTGACGTTCGTAAAGGTCGCCGAAGCGTAGCCGTCCACGAAAACGCCGCCGCCTTGGAAGTTCGTATAACCGCCGGTAATCGTCAAGCCGACGAACGCGACCGGAGCGTCGGTCGTTCCGGCGACGACGTTGAAGACGCCGCTTTGTTCGTTCGCGTCGACGGTAACGCCGGTTTCGCCGCCGTTAATCGTAATCGCTTTGTCGACGGTAAGTTCCGTTCCGCCGAGCGTAATCGTTGCGACGTCGTCGGCGAAGGTAATCGTCGCGCCTTCTTCGGCGTATTGAATCGCTTCGCGGAGCGAGATTTCGCCGTCGGTCGGGTCGACGACGTCTTCCGTCGTCGTAACGACCGTCGACGCGGCTTCGAGCGCGACTTCGACCGATTCGGACGCGGTTTCGCCGTAGGCGTTGACGGCGACGACGCGGTATTGGTAGGTCGCGCCCATTTCGACGTCGGTCGTCCATTCGGTCGCGTCGGCGGCGAGGGTTTCGACGGCTTCCCAAGTTTCGCCGTCGACGCCGAGGATTTCGACGCGGTAGCCGGTTTCGTTGGTCGCGTTATCGATCCAAGTCAGCGTCGCGGTCGGGGCGGTCGACGCGTCGACGGTCGCGGTCAAACCGGTCGGAGCGGCGGGGACGTTTTCCGTCGTGAAGTCGAAAGCAAGGAACTCGGAGTAACCGGCGTTGTTGACGGCGGCGACGCGGTAGGAGTACGACGTTCCAAGTTCAAGGCCTTCCGCTTTGTACGACGTCGCGTCGGCGTCAAGTTGCGCGATTTCTTTCCAACCTTCGGTTTCGCCGTAGTAACGTTCGACGACGTAGCCCAGCTCGGTTGTCGCGACGTCTTTCCAGGACAACGTAACGAATTTGTCTTGCGGGTCGAGCGTCGAGTATTTCGCGTCGGTCGGGGTTTCCGGAAGATCGACGGTGGAGAACTCGACCTCGGTCCAAGTTTCGGAGGCGAGAACGGTCGTCGCGGAGGCGTCGGGGGCGTCGTTGAAGACGCGAACGGCGTTGATTCGATATTTGTACGCGGTTCCGTAGGCGAGGTTTTCCGTTTTGTAAGACGTCGTCTCGGGGGCGAACGTTTGAACGGGCGTCCAAGCGCCGTCTTCGACGGAAACTTCGAGTTCGTAATAGCTTACGTTTTCGACGGCGTTCCAAGAAAGCGTCGTGTAGTTCCACGTGTCTTCGGTTTTATCCGTAACGAAGCCGGTCGGCGCGGCGGGCGCGACTTTCGGCGCGTTGATCGAAAGGGTGTAGCGCGCGAAACCGTCGCTGTTCGAAGCGTTGTTGTAAATTTCGACGTAGTAGTCGCCCGCTTGTTTGCCCGCGAGCGAGAATTCGATAACTTTGCCGGCGTTGGCGACGTTTCCGCTGTCGAAAATCGGCGAGACGCCCGCGTGGAACGGTTGGTCGTAGACTTTGAACAAAAGCGCGGCGTTTTTCGCTTGCGAGTAATCGAGCTTAATCGAATCGGCTTCGGTTCCTTCGGCGACCGTCGTGAATTTGAAGACGTCGTGGTTGTTGTTCGGGCCCGCTTTCGCGACGAACGACGTCGAGCCGGCCATACCGAGGTCGTAGGCGGTTTCGCTCGTATCGTTGCCGAGTTCGCCTTCGTATTGGTCGTCGGTTTCCGGTTTCGGCGGTTCGATCGTCAGCGCGTACGGCGCGTAAACATTGGAGTTCGTAGCGTTGTAAACTTGGATCAGGTATTCGCCGGCGGGAACGCCTTCAAGAGAAATTCTTTCCGTGGAATTGGTGGTTTGCGATCTCGCAACTTCGGAATTACTCGTTGTTTTCAAGTAAAGTTGCAGATTGACGTTCGTCCCCAAAGCGTTTTCCAAGAGAAGGTAATCGTCGGCGGTTCCGGCGTGCTTAAAGGTAACGCGGTACCAGTCTTGGTCGCGATTGGGCCCGGCGATCGCTTCGATCGTAATTTTTTGGGTCAACTCGCCTAACTGGGCCGGATTGGAGTACGCGTCGTTTTCTTCGTATTGGTCGTCGGCGTTGCTTTCGGTCGTCGCGTTCGAGACGGCGAGGGCGGAGAGGTCGACGACCGGCGTTTCGACGGTTTGCGCCGGGGCGATTTCGGCGCTCGCGACCGCCGCTTGAAGCTCGTCGAGCGGCGTAACGCTCAGGAGGGCGCGATTTTCCAAGGTTTCAAAACGCAGGTTGCGCGGGGCGTTCTCTTTTTTGTCGAGGGCTTTGCGCAGCGGGGAAGCGTAACGGGAAGCGTCGAAAAATTTCATAACGAACTCCGTGGGATTTTTGAAGCGGAACCGCGAGCCGAGCGACTCGAACCGCGAGGTTGAACGGGATTCGACGGGCGGCGAGAAAACGAACGTTAAAATCGGAACGCGCCGCGTAAAAAACGTCGAATAACAATTAAGTCTACCTTATCGGGTTTTAATTTGCAAGCGAATTTCTTTACAATTTTGCGAATTTTTTAAAAATAGTGAAGAAATAATAGAAAAAAGGAGTGAACGGAAGCCCGCGTAGGTCGAACGATAAGATTAAAGAAAAACGAACGGAAAAACCGACCGCCGCTTCGCTTGGAAGAGAAAAACGGAAGCGGCGGCGAGAAGCGACGTTAATACGAGAATTGCGCTTCGAACGATTGGACGGTCGGCGTTACCGACCGTCCAATCGAGTCGTGAAATTAACGCCCGCTTTTCGGGCGTTAGCGATAAAACGTCGAACGTCTCGTTCTAGCGGGCGTTCGGCGAAACGACGTTAATACGAGAATTTCGCCTTGAACGATTGAACGGTCGGCGTTACCGGTCGCCCGCTCGAGTCGGCGAAATTGGCGCCCGCTTTTTCGGTCGTAACGCCCATAAACATCGAGCTTTCCATTCCGGCGATTTCGAGCGTTCCGTCCGCGCTCATCGTAACGACCGCGTGCACCGGATCGTTGAAGAGAACGGTGTGATTCATGTTGTCCGCTTGGTCGCAAAGCTCTTTCGGGTAGAGGTTGTGGCGGACGTTCAGCCACTCGTGCGTCGTCGAGTTGACGTCGAAATAAACGACGTCGTTCAAAATCCGGATAAAGTCGCGGTGGTGGTGCCCGTTGCAGCAGAGGCGAACGCGACCCGGGTTCTTCGCGTTGACGCCGTCGATAATTTCGCGGACTTCGCGCCAGTTGGCGACGCCGCCGCGCTCGCGCTCGAAACTTTGGTGAATGAACGTCGCGCAGGGGAACGGCGACGTCGCGAGCGTTTCGGCGAACCAAGCGAGTTGTTCCGGCGGGATAATCGAGATTGCGGAACCCTTGTATTTGAAGTAGTTGCCGTTTGCGTAGTGCGTAAAGGTTCCGTCGTCGTTGCGGAAATAGTTGCCGTCCAAAACAACGAAGCGGAAACCGTCGCGGTCGAAGTAATAATAGCCTTGGGCGAGCTTGTACGCGGCGAACGTTTCCGCGTCGGAACAGCCGTCGAAGTCGTGGTTGCCGCAGGTATGGTAGCTCGGGATTTCGAAGTTTTGGTAACTTTCGACGAACTCGCGCTCTTTTTTCGGGTTGTGGCAGAAGTCGCCGCAGTGAATGATAAACGAACATTTTTCGCGAACGGCGCGCTCTTGGATTTCCTTCAAGCGGCGCGGCGCTTCCGAGTAAAACGAACCCGGGCAGTGGTGCAAGTCGGCGAAAAGACTGAATTTAACGGTCGCGTTCGACGGCGCTTCCGGCGCGGTTTCGGCTTGCGACGTTTGCGGAGCGCCGAGCGTCGCGGCGAGAGCGGTTCCGGCGCCGACCGTCAAAAAACGACGGCGGTTCAGGTCGGGTTGGCGTTGCATATAAAAACGACTCCTTAACGTAAAGCGAGAACGGGGCGAATGCGGGCAAAACGGAAAAAAACGACGCGCCGCTAAGAACGTGTCTTAAACGGCGCGTCGACGGAGGTTAGCGCGTCAGTCTTCGATGATCAGACGAATCCCGACGTTGTGCGCTTTTTGCCAAGGCAGGTAGCCTTGACGGAACGAGGAACCCGCGACTTTCGGACGGTCGGCCCAAGAGCCGCCGCGCGCGGTTTTGCGTTCGGTCGCGCTCAAACCGTTGCGCCCGTCGCCGTCGACGTAAGGATAGGCGGCGTAGTCGGAGCGCGTCCACTCGGCGACGTTCCCGATCATGTCGCTAAGGCCCCAAGCGTTCGGCGCGTATTGGGCGACGTAATCGACCGTGAACCATTTGTCGGCGAAGCGGTCGTCGCGAAGCGGGAAGACGCTGTCGGCCGGATAGTCGCGGCGAAGGTGAATCGTCGCGCCGCTTTCCCAAGTCGTGTAGAGCTTGCGACGTTCGGCGCCCGCGAGGTTCGCGAACTTCGAGAAGTCGGCGTCGAAGGTTCCGAAGTAGAACTTCGAGGCGTTCCCGGCGCGCGCGGCCCATTCCCATTGCGCTTCGGTCGGAAGAGCGGCTTTGACGCCCTTTTCTTCGTTCAACCATTTAACGAACTTTTGCGCTTCGTTCCAAGAGACGCGAGCGACCGGTTGGTTCGCGTGGTTGGCGATGTAACCCGGGACGATGTGGTCTTTCCCGTGTTCCTCGATGTAGCGCGTGTCGTGTTCCGGGTCGAAGGCGCCGTATTGCGCGTTCGTGATTTCCGTTTTGCTCATCCAGAACGGCTTCGCGATTTCGACGACGGCGCGCGGGTTTTCGTCGGCGTAACCGTCGAGCGACCCCATAACGAACTTGCCGGCCGGAATGCGGACGAACTCGATCTTAACGCCGTCGGCCAGTTCGACCGTTTTGACCGGAGCGCCGCCGTTAAGCGCCGCCTCTTGCATCGCTTTCGCGGTCGCTTCGTCGAAGGCCCAATCGGAGCCGAGGTCGTCGGTCGGCGCTTCGTATTTCGGCGGTTGGACGAATTCCGGCGCCGGTTTCGCTTGCATTTCTTTCAGCAAGCGGTCGTATTCGTTTTCAACGTCGACCGCGGCGGCGTCGGCGTAGAGCGCGGAGAGTTCGAGACGGCGTTTCGCTTCCGGCTCGTTCCCCCATTTGCCGCGCCAAGGCGCGTTGAAGTCGATCCAGTTGACGAGGAGGCGTTGCGCTTCGTCGTCGAGTTTAACGTTGTAGTGGCCCTTTTCGAGCATTTGGATCAGTTCGCTCGTCGACGCGTGGTATTCATACGGCGGGAGAACGTCCATGTCGGTTTCCGGGCCCGGGCGGCGGACGAACGGGTGAATCGCGTGGTAAGCCTTCGACGCGTCGGCGAAGCTCGGGCGGTCGTCTTTCGAACCGTCGTGGCAACCGATACAGAACTTCTTAACGACGCGGTGGTAAAGGTCGAGTTCGAACGTCAGCGAGCGGGCCGGGCCGAAGTATTCTTGGATTTCGCTCGGTTCGCGGCGCGACGCTTCGGTCAAGACGGACGGGGTCGCGTCGAGTTGCGACTCGTGGCAGCCGTTGCAGCTGACGTTTTCGCCCGGCATCCCGACGAACCAGCTGCGGAAGAGCTGAATCGCGGCGCCGTCTTTGTCGACCGGAAGAATCGCCAGCGGCGTGTTCGCCGGAATCTTGAAGAACGCGGAACCGTCCTTTTCGACCGGAACGTAACCGAGGAGGCGTTTAATGTCCCAACTGCTTTGGACGCCGACCGACTCGTGGCCGCCGGTGCGCAGGTAGGCGAAGTGATAGGCGAAAATTTTCAGTCCGGCGATTTCGCCGCGCGGAACGTCTTTCGTGCCGAAACCGTTGTAAACGTCGGTGATGAAGACGGTCGCTTCTTTTTCGCCTTCGACGACGCGGTTCGGCAGGGTCGGCGGCAGGTCGCGTTCGACGAGCGGCGTCGGGAAGAAGAAGCCTTCTTTTTCGACGACGGAAATCGGCGTCATGTTGTCGAACGTGTCGACGAGATAAAGCCCGTAGGTTCCGGGCGCGCCGGCGATTTCGCAGTTGACGAGAATGTAGTTCTCGCAAAGCGGATACGGGAAAACGAAGTTGTATTTCAAGCCGGTCGACTGCATGTCGAGGACGTTCCCGACGACGTCGCGACCGTAGCCCGGGATTTCGCAAACGAAACCGGTTTTTTCGGTCGGATAAATACGCGGGTGAACGTCGAGCTGGGTGTTTTCCTTGCCCCATTCCTTCGACGGCGGGTCGAAGCGGAACGGATATTTGCGGGCGATCGTCGGGTCGATGATGAGAAGACGACCGACGTCGCCGCGACCGTGGTGGCCGGAGCCGACGCCGACGATTTTCGACGAATCCGGGAATTCGCGAGCGTGTTTGAACGCGGTCGGGAAGAGCGAGCCGGAGCCGTAAAGTTCCGCTTGGTTCGTGCCGTCCGGGTTCATATGGAACAAGATGCGGCTGTAATAGTGCATAATGTCGCTATATTCCCAACGCAGGTACATAATACGCCCGTTTTTGAGCGGCGTCGGGTGCCAGTCGGAGTCTTGCTCGAAGGTGAGTTGGCGCGTTTTCTTCGTTTCCGGGTCGATGGAGTAGATGTTCGCCATCGGGTCGGAGCCGTTGATGCAGGGGAGCCCTTGCTTGCCGGCGTTCGAGCAGGCGATCACTTGCCCTTCCGGCGTGTAGCAGGAGTCGAAGAAATCGACGTCCGGTTGGTCGGTCGGCGAGAGCGTTTTGAGGTTTTTCCCTTCGACGTCAATTTCAAAGACGGCCCAACGTTTGTTGTCGTCCGAAACGGCGGTGAACATAACGCGGTTTCCGTCCCAGTGGAGTTCCGGTTCGAGAATCGGCGAGCCGTTCGTCGGTTTGTAGATCGGCGTGAAGGTCGGTTTTTCGGCGCGTAAATCGGAGAGAACGCCGAGTTCGCAGTTCCAGCCGTTTTTCCGCACTTTGTCGATCGTCATAAAGTTGTCGCCGACCGCCGGGAGACGGTTCGAGCGAACGACGACGAGTTCGAGGTCGTCGAGCGCCGGGTTTTCGAGGAGCGCTTTGCGACGGAACGCGGCGAACTTCGCTTCCCAAGCGGCGTCTTTCGGCTCCGCTTTTTCGAGTTCGGCCAGTTCCGCGAGGTATTTTTCGCCGTTCGGGTAATCGTCGGCAAACTGCGAGATCATGTCGTCGATCGCGCGGCGAACCGACTCGATCGTGTTGACGGGGCGGTCGTTGTTGTTCCCCGGGAACTGTTGCGCCGAGACGGGCGCGACCGAGCCGAGAACAAGGAGAACCGCGAGCGCAAACGCGCCGAGAGAGCGTTTCATCGATGTTGTCCTTATTAATTATATAGGCGGGAAAACGAAGGCGGGCGTCGAAGTCGTCGCCGTTTCGCGTCGACCGTAAAATAGAGAAAGCGCGTGGGTTGGGGAAGGCGCGCAATCCTTGCGTTCGACGACGAGAGCCGAACGCGGTCGTTTCGCCGAGTATAACACAGATTGCCGCGATTGTAAAGAATTGTTTTCAAATCGGCGCGTTTTTTTAAGAAAACGAACGGAAAGCGCGCTCGCCGCCTTGCGCGTCGTTTCGCTTGACGTATAATATAGGGGAAATGGGGAGACTGGGCGTTTGCGAGCGTTCCGTCTCCGCGTTGCGTTTCGTCGGGAGGATTCAGGACGATTAGGTAGAATAGCGGGATTGTCGCGATTGGGAGAGGCGCGCGGCGAAAAGTTCTCGGAAAACGCTAAAATTTTCAAAAATATCCTTGTAAAATCGACGTTTTCCGGTTAATCTATTAAAATAGCCGGGAGAAGGAGCGTTCGAGCCGTTCCGTCGCGTCCCGGCGGCGAACCCTAAACGCCGACGCGCGCTTTCGAACGCGCCGAGCCGTCGCCAACGCGGCGGTCTTTGTCGGCGCGACGCGATAGGAAGAACTTGACAGAGGAATAAAAATGAAAGTAAATTGCATTTCGCAACTTCGCTCGTCCAATTCGGCGCTCGCCGTCGCGCTGAAAACGCTTATGTGCGCGCTCTTGTTCGTCGGTTTCGTCGCGACGACGACCCCGACGGCTTGGTCTCCGGCTTCCTGCGCGTTCGCCGACGACGATGACGACAACGACAACGATAACAACAATAACGATGACGACGATGACGACGACAACAGCGACAGCGACCAATTCCGCGAACTGCGCTGGGGTTATCGCGAAGCGGTCGGCGGTTTTATGGTCGACGCGAACCGCGTTCTCCGCAACGCGAACGTTCAGGAACTGAGCGCCGCCGTCGCCGCGAAAGTGGCCGAAATCCCGTCCGACCTGCAAGCTCCGGCGAAAGAACGCAAAATCTCGCTTAAACGTCTGAACGCGTTGGTCGCCGAATGCGAAGCGAACAACGTCGAAATCCCGGAAGCGGCGCGCTGCCTCGGCGGTTTGACGGCGATCGAATACGTCGTCGCGGTTCCGGAAGAAAACGATATTTACCTCGTCGGCCCGGCCGAACCGTGGACGGTTTCCGACTGCGGAACGCTCGTCGGCAAGAAGAGCGGCAAACCGGTTCTCCGTCTTGAAGACCTGATGGCCGTTTCGAGCGCTTGGAACGGCGGCAAAGTTTCGCCGATCTCCTGCTCGATCGACCCGACCCGCGAAGCGATCGCCCGCTTGACCGCGCTCCAAATGCCGGCGCCGGCGGAAGAGCTCGCCGCCGCGATGGGCCAAATGGACGTTACCCTTCAAGGCGTTCCGAGCGACAGCCGCGTCGCGAACGTCTTGGCCGCCGCCGACTATCGTATGAAGCGCCTTAGCCTCGGCTTTGACGAAGCGGAAATCAAAAACTTCGCGAGCTATTTCTCGATGGTCAAACGCGGGAGCGCCGCTTACGGTCAACGCTTCTGGATGGAACCGAAATACGAAACGGTCTATCGCGACGCCGATTCGCTCGTTTGGAAGGTTTCCGATTCCTCCGTCGCCGTTCTGACCGAACGCGAAGCCCTCGCGAAAGACGGCTCCCGCAAAGCGACCGGCAAAACCGATGCCGCCGCGAACCGTTGGGCGAAAAACATGACCCGTCGTTATAACGAACTCGCCAAGGCCGAACCGATCTTCGCCGAAGCGAAAAACTGTATGGACGTCGCGCTCGTCGCCGCGTTGATCGTTCGCGAAAACCTCGCGAAGAAAGCCGACTGTAACCTCGACGCGATTCTCGGCGGCGCGGTCTCGACTCCGGCTTACGTCGTTCCGGCTTCGGTCGAAGGCGACTCGCTGGTTCGCGTTTCGTCGAACGCCGTCGCGTCGGTCGCCGGCGGTATTCTCGTCAACCCGTGGGCGACGCTCGAAAACGACGTCGAAGTTTCCGCCGAGTTGAACGATTACAACGTTACTTTCGCCGGTTCGAACTGGTACGCCGACTGACAAACGGCGTTTGAACGGTTCTTCCCGTCGAACAAACGGAGAGCGATTTCGCGTCGCTCTCCGTTTTTGGTTTTCTTGCGGCCCGACGACGGAAGTTAAGGGAAATAAGGCGTTAGGGTAAGCGGCGAAGAACTTAAGGCAGCCGGGGGAAGGAAGCCGCTAAGAAGTTGGGGAAATTCGGGCGCTTGGGCGGGGACGCGAAAGAAGTTGGGGAAATGGAGCGTTTGGCGAAGGCGCGAAAGAAGTTGGAAAATGGAGCGTTTGGGCGAAGGCGCGAACGGAATTCCCGGCGCGAAAACAAAGGAAAACGTCGAATCTCGGCGCGAAAAAAAGCCCGGGCGACGCGGAGTCGGCGGGCTTTTCGACGTTCGGCGCGAGCGGTTTTCGCGAAACGGAACGGACGGCGACGCTTAATTTTTCGGCGTTTTCTTCGCGGCGTCGCGTTTTTCGAGCGCGGCGAAAAAGGCGCGACGCCGCGCGTCGTCTTCCGGGAGCGATCCGATATATTGTCGCGCCGTCAAACGTCGCGCCGAACCCCAACGATGAGGCTCGGCGTCGTCGGCTTCCCGATGGTCGACGAGCGGGCGGTCGACGTCGGCTCCGGCGAGGATAACCGCTTCGAGAATTTGCGGGGCGTTTCGCGCTTTTTGCGAGTCTTCGTCGTCGGCGTCGAACCAGCGCAACGCGTCGAAAAGGGGCGTTTCGCCGTATTCGTTCGTAATTTCCGTCGACGCGCCGCGGTCGAGCAGGAGGCGGCAAATCGCGAGGTCGCCGCGATCGAGCGCTTCGTTTAAAAGCGTTTGCGAGTATTTGTCTTGGCGGTCGACGTCGACCCCGGCGTCGAGAAGCGCCGACATTAACTCGAGATACGCCGCTTTGAGCGCGCCGGTTTCATCGTCCGCGTAATCGATAATCAGCTTGCAAAAAACGCGGCCGTTTTCGCCGTAAATCGTTTTCGGGCCGATATTTAGTCGACGCAAAACGTCGAGGGCTTCGTCGACGCGGCCTTTTTGGAGGAGCGGTTTCATTTGGTCGAACGCTTCCCAAGCGAGATTTTTCGTTATTTTCTTAGCGTATTCCGGCGACACTTAAGCGTCTCCTTTGCGGCAAACGGGAAAATTAAACGGGTTAACGCGACGAAGAACCGGCGGCGAAACGACCCGAGCGCGGCGCGAGTCGGCGCCGCTCCGGGGGACTTTGCAATCGACGGTCGCGCCGCCGACCTCTTGCGGTAAACGGTTAAATTTAACGGGTTAAACGTCGGCGAACGGCGTTCGACCGCTCCGGAACCGTTCGCCGAGAGAGTCGGGCGGTTTTTATTCGTCGAGAATCGATTCGTAAAATGCGACGAACTCGTCCGGGAGCGCGCCGTCGTTCGCTTGGCGGTTGAACTCGAGGTTTTCCGCCGAATAGTCGCAAGTCTCGTATTCGTCGACGATAAGAACCGGGACGTCGGCGCCGAACTTGGCGGCGAACGCGTCGGACGCTCGAAGTCGGCGAATCGCGTCGACGAGGAGTTCTTTCATCGCGCGTTCGGCTTTTTCGGAAAGCGCGTCCCAAGCGTCTTCGTCGGCGTCGTCCGCGTCGGCTAAGCCGAGCGTTTCGACGACGTCCTCGAAGAAATCGGGCCCGAACGTGCAAAAACCCTTTTGACGTTCGGCGAGAAGGACGCCGCCGAACCAACGCGCTTCCGCTTCGTCGTCGACGTCGCGAAGCGTCCGTTTGACTTGCGCCTCCGCGTTGAACCCGAGCGTTACCGTCGGCGCGGCGAGGTCGGCGTCTTCGAAGTCGAGCGCGAAAAAGACGACGTAAATATCGTCGCGAGACCAGTTCGGGATAACTTGTAGCGCTCGGTCGCAAATCGCGGCGGCAAGTTCGGGGAATTGGGCGTTCATCGGGAAACCTTTCGGGAAAAAGGAAAAGGACGAAAAAGCGACGCGCCCGGCGTCGACGGCGTTAGCTCGTCGACAATTTTGGCGTCGACATTTTGGCGTCGACATTTTGGCGTCGACGGCTTTAGTATAACGAACGGCGGCGAGGAAATCAAGCGTCGACGGCGCGTCGTTGAAATTTTTTTTGAAAAAAAAAAAGCCGCTCGGCGACCCGAACGGCTTGCTTTTTAAGCGGTTAGAAGAGGAACGCTCCCGAGAACGTTCGAACGACGGCGCGTCGCGGGAGCGTTGTTAAGCGACGGCGTTTAACGGCGAACCGCTTCCAAACCGCTCGCGTTCTCGATCGCGACGGCGTAACCGGCGGGCGTTTCGAGCGTGTAAGCCAACTTGCCGTCCTGTTTTTCCCAACGAATCTTGATCGCGCCGCCCGGAACCGGTTGAACCGCGCTCGCCCAAGCGAGGGCGTCGAGTTTCGGAAGGCGAATCGCGATTTTTTTCGCGATCGCGTCGACGGCGTAAATCCCGGCGACGTCGCGGTGGAAGACGCGAACGACGTGCGACGCGAACCCGTGGTCGCAGCTGGCGTGCGGCGTGTCGTTTTCCCAAAGGGTGCCGGTGCGCTCCGCCATATAGAGGTTGTACGCGACCGATTCTTCGAGGAGTTGGTCGCCGCGATTGGCCGACGCAAGGAGTTCGAGACGCAACATATTGCCGACGAAGGAGTTGGCCTTGTGAATTTCCGGATAACCGCCCTCTTTGATTCGGTTCGGGCCGAACTCGTTAAGGAGCGTCGCCCAAAGTTTCGGGTGCGATTCCGGCGTCGCGGTCTTGAAGAAGAACGCGAAATATTGGCAAACTTCGGTGCGGTCGCGCAACACTTCGAGCGAACCGTCTTCCTTGCGAACGGCGCGGTCGACGAAAAATTCGCCGTCGAACGACTGTTCGATAATCTTCGCGCGGATTTTTGCCGCTTTGGCGCGCCAAGCGTCGACGCCGTAAATCCGGCCCGCCGCGTCGAGCGCCGCCGCGTAAAGCATATTGCTCGGGTAGTTTACGTCTTGCATAAAGCCGCTCGACGCCGACCATTCGATGAAGACCCAACTTTCGAGCTTTTCGAGGAGCCCGTCCGAATTTTCGAACTTCTCGAAGAATTTGAAGAGCTTTTCGACGCGGCGTCGCAGGCCGTTGATCGTCGAACGGTCGGGGGAGCGGAGCGAGTATTCCTCCAACTGCGCGACGAACCAAAGCGACCAGTTCGGAATGTAAATCCCGTCGTTGTGGTCGGCCGGGTAGCACATCGGAATCATACCGTCCGGGAGGAACTCGAATTTTTCCGGAAGTTGGTAGTTTTCGAGGAACGCTTGCTCGACGTCGGTGCGTCCGGTCAGGTCGAACGCGACGCGGGCGGTGAAGAAGCTGTCGCAAAGCCAACCGGCGCGTTCGCGGTGCGGGCAGTCCATAAAGACGTCGAGGGCGTTTTCGCGATACGTCAAAATCGCGGCGCGGTAGATTTCTTCGAGGCGTTTGTCGGCGCAAGCGAACGCCGCTTCGCGAATCGCCGGGTGGGCGTACTCGCGGAGATAAAATTTCTTCAGCATGAACGAGCCTTCGAGGCAATGGATTTTTGCGTAACGGGCGCAGTGCGGCTCGATCGCTTCGCAAGAATATTTTACGACGACGGCGCCGTCGAACTCCAAATTAGTGGGGTTGAGGGGCAGCGTCCATTGGATCGCGGAGCAGGTTCCGAGGCGGAGGAAGTTGACGTCGCCGTTTTCGGTCGCGATTTCGTCGAACGTGATCGCGATTTTGGCGTTTTCCGACGCTTCAAGTTCGAAACCGAAGAAACCGCAGTAGTTGGCGCCGAAGTCGACGACTTGCGCGTCCCCGGCCTTGTAAAAGGCGTCGACCGCGAGCGGCTTCGCGTCGGCGTCGAACGTCGTGTCGAGGCGTTGAATTTCGTCCGAGAGGACGATTTCAAGTTCGTCGAGTTTAAAACCTTTGAGTTTCGGACCGATATTGACGAGCGAACGGTCGCGCCAAGGCTTTTCGAGCTTTTCGCGGCGCGTTACTTTGCCGGTCGGGCCCCAAGCCTTCGGTTCGATAATCGCGAACTCCGGTTGCGGGACGCGGCGCGGAAGGTATTTGACCGCCGGTTGCTCGGCGAGGCGAACGCCGGACGATATGCTGAAATCGTGAAGTCGACCGAAGTCGTAGACTTCGATGAACGGACGTTGAAAGCTGAAACGTTGCACCTTTTGAAGGCGCGTTCGTTCGACGTCGGCGAAGAACGAGGAAGGGGACGATTTAGCGCTCGACGCGGTCGCGGCGAGAACGTTTCCGGCGCCGTCGACGATTTCCGCTTGCAGGAACGACGGTTGGTCGAGGTGGTAATAGCTGTTCGAGTTGTAACCGGCGACTTCGATCGAAACGGTGTTTTCGCCCGGTTTAAGGAAGGCGCCGATCTTCCATTCGTCGACGCGGAACCAACCGTGCGGGCCGCGCGCCGGGCCGTAACCTGCGAATTCGCCGTTGACGCGGATGCGCATAATCGTCGAACCGGTCGAGCGGAGAATAATGCTTTTTGCCGTTTCCGCGTCGGCGACGTCGAACTTAACGCCGAAAGCGAGCGTAACGTTCATCTCTTTTTCGAGACCAAAGGCCCAAACCGGAACCGCTTTAACGAACTTCGGGGCGTCGGCGCTCTCCGCTTCCGGATTCGGCGCGGCGAAGGCGGGCGACGCAAGCGTTTCGAACGGGGCCAAGCCGCCGAGCGCGCTCGCGCTTAAAAGCGTTCCGGTTTTCAAAAAGTTGCGACGGGAAAAATCGCGGTTTTGCGTCGACATAGCGCGCTCCTTTGCGGAAATAAGGGGAAACGGTAAAATAGTGAAAATGCGTAAAACGCGGCGACGCTTCGTCGGGAAGCGGGGCGTTCGATACCGTTAAGGATACCAAGTCGAGCGGCGTTTGTCAAACGTCGGAGCGCGAATTTTCGAAAATCGGCGAAAAAAGAACGCGGCGAGGGGGGTTCCGCTTTGAAACCGTGTTAACTTAGGGGAAACGCGACGGTTGGGTAAACGTCGCTAAGAAAGCGGCAAGCGCGGTTGAGGCGGCGGTTGTGTTGAAATGGAGAAAAAACGGCGATTGGGAAGAATTGCTAAGAGCGCGGCGAGGGCGGTTGCGACGGGGATTGCGTTAAAATGGAGGAAGCGCGGCGGCTGGGAAAAAGTTGGTTTGAAGCGGCGCCCCGAAACGAGACGTAAAAAAACGACGCGAAACCGGGCGGCTCCGCGTCGTTCGATTATTCGGTGAAAGCCGAATCGGCGATCATTCGCTCAAGACTTGTTCGGTCAAGCGTTCGATCGTGTCGTCGGTTTTTTCCGGCTTGTAGTTTTCGAGGTCGGCTTTCGCTTTTTCGACTTCTTCGACGACCTTGGCGCGACCGTTCGCTTGCGCGAGAAGTTCGGCGCCGAGTTGGAGTTCGCCCGGTTTGAAGTACGATTCGACCGGGTTGTTGCGAGCCGTTTGACGGGTCTTCGCGGCGAGTTCTTCCATCGTCATGCCGTTTTCCGCGCTCCAAACCGCGACTTGAACCGCGTTTTGGTCGAGGTCTTTATCGCCGAGCATTTCGCAAAGGACTTGCGTCGTTTTGTTGTCGGTGTAGGAATCGATCGGGACGATCGTGTATTTGACCGTCGAGCGCGGCTCTTTTTTGCCGTGTTCGAGGCAGACGGTGCGAACCGCTTCTTTGTGCGTTTTGTTCGGCGCGATCGAGAACATGCCGCCGCCGCGACGACCGCCCATACCGCCGCCCATGCCGCCCATACGACCGCCGCCCATACCGCCGCCGATCGATTGGTTGCCGCCGGAGTTGCTATTGCCGCCGCGACCGGAGTCCATCCCGCCGCGACCGCCGCGTCCGCCGCGACCGCCCATATCGTCGCCGCCGAACGCGCCGCCGCCAAAACCGCCGCCGCCCGGGCCGCCGCCGAATCCGCCGCCCCCGAAACCGCCCATCGGCGGTTGCGCGAGAACCGGAACGCCCGCGAACGCCGACGGCATATCGACGACGATAGGACGGTTCGTTTTGTTCGTAACGCTCAGGCTGCTTTCGAGCGAGTTTTTCGGGACGAGCTTCACTTCGACGAGGCCTTCTTCCATCGCTTGGAAGAGTTCGACCGCTTGCGATTCGTCGACGGGTTCCGCCGCCTTAACTTGAACGACGGCCAACGGAAGAACCGCCGCCAACGACAACACTAAATGGAACATTCCCAATTTCATTCGAATTCCTCCGAGACGCGTTCGTAAAGTTTCGACGATGTGTTTGTTTCTATTCGCGTAAAAGTCCGCGACGCGGCTCCCGACTGCCGAGCGCCGCGGTCGACGACGAAAGACGCGGCTCGTTCAAGCGGCGACCTTCGACGCGCCGCCTCCGGGAAATTTTGCGGAAACGGCGAAAATTTTATGTCGTACCATTATAAATGATAATCTGGGGAGGGCGCGGCGTCGAGCGTGAAACGCCTTAAATTTGAAATTTTTTCTAAATTTTCTCAAGAAACTGACGTTTAGGTAAATTTTGCCAATTAGCCCGGCTCGCGTCGCGGCGATTTTTCGGACGTAACGGCGGTTTCGGCGCGACGGCGAGAGCGGTTTCGCGATCGGACGGCGCGACGTCGGCGGCGCGGTTTTGTCCTTATTATTAATAGGCGCGTTTTCGACGGGCGCTTTCCGCTAAAGTTCCTCGTCCGACGCGGCGTTTTGCAGGAGCGCGAGGTAACTCGTCGGGATCGGTTCGGCGAGTCCCAAGCGCTCGGCGAGCGCGAACGTCGTTCGGCGGGCGGCTTCGAGTTCTTTGGGCGGCGCGAGCGTTTCGATCTCGGTGAAAAAGCCGAGCGGCGGAACCTCGTCCAAAACGATTTCGAACGCGCGACCTTCGAACGTCAAGCGAGCGGTTCGGCGGCGCTTCGAGACGGTCGGGCCCGGTTCGAAACCGAGCCGTTCGAAGAAGCGAATCCAGTCGGCGCGGACTTGCTCGACGCTCGCTTCGTCGGCGTCGTCGGGAAGCGCGGGGCCGAGCGGGAGTTCGATTTCTTCGCGGATTTTTGCTTTCGGGTCGAGGCGCGGGCCCTTGAACGTCGCGGCGAGGCGGCGGTCTTGACGGCGGATTCGCAGCGCTTTCCCGGCGGTCGGGAACCCGGCGGTTTCGTTGCGGAAAAAGAGGTCGATTTCGGAGCGCGGCGCGTCGAAAACGAGCGAAAAATCGTCCCGAAGGCGAGCCTCGTAAGCGTCGGCGTCCGGAACGCGGAACTTCATTTCGATTTCAAGCATTTTTAACGGGGAAAAGCGGGTAAAATGGGGAAAATAGGAAGGGCGGCGCGGCGCTGCTCCGTTGGGGAACGGCGCCGCGTTCGAGAGCGGAAACGATTCGCCGCTTTCAAAGGTCGTTGAGTTGAAAAGCGTTTGAAAACGGTTGGGAACGGTTGCGCTCGACCGGCGTTATTGGAGGACGTCGACGCGTCGAACTTCGCCGCCGCCGTCGCCGCCGCGCGGGGATTCCTTCGGATATTTGGGGTTGCGGCTAAGTTTGACCGGGCGAACGAGCTTTTCCGGGTTCGGAACCGGCGTTCCGTCCTCGAACCGAAGGTTTTTGAACTCGATATTCTCGACGACGCAGGTCGCGTCGCTCATAAAGACGTCGACCGGGCGGCGGTTTTCGCCGGAACCGTACCAAAATTGCATACATTCCGGGCCGACGTAAATCAAGCAAGCGTCGCCCTCCGGCTTTTTAATCGTCAAATTTTCGAACGTCAAGTTGCGCGAGTTCGAGAGAATACTGATCGGCGCGATTGGGTTGACTTTGTTGTTCGGCCCGACGCCGTAAAAGTCGGCGTCCCAACCGGCGGTCGGCGTGCAGGCGAGCGCGCCTTTAAGATTGTCGACGTAAATATTGTCGAGCGTTCCGACTTGGCATTCGTTTTGCAGACCGGCCGGCGACTGCGCGTACATCTTGAAGTAGTTGAAGCCTTCGAGGTCGCGCAAGACGACGTTGGTGATCGGGCAATCGATTTTCGTTCCGTCCGGGTAAACCAAGACGCCGGGGAGAAGGCGAATATCCTTCAACGAACCGGAGACCGAGCGGCAGTTTTGAACCAAAACGCGGTCGATCGGGCCGAGCGCGGGCCCGCTTTGCGGCCAGTCCCAAGCGTTGATCGCGACGCAGTCGTCGCCGGTGCGAACGCAGTCGAGGTTTTGAACGACGGCGCGGGAAAGCGGGCCGTTGAAGTGGACGCCGTCGCAGTTCGTCTCGACCGCGACGTCCGAAACGAAAACGTTCCGAGCGTTCGAAACGTGAATCGCGAACGGCGCGCCCTTTTCGATGCGAACGTTCGTAATCGAGAGATCGGCGACGTTCGAGAAGAGGAAAACGCCCGCCGAGCCCGGAATCGTCCGTTTGCGGTCGGACGCGCCGTCCCCTTCTGAACGGTGTTTCTTCTCTTGCGACCAAATTCCGCCGTTAACGGTAATGCGGAAGTCGCGCGACGAGTCGTCGTCGAGGTAAACCGGACGAATCCGGCCCGGGAGCATATGCCGATTGCGCAGCATGCAAGCGTTCAAGTCCGGGACGGCGTGAATCCGCGCCTCCGGGTCGGCTTGAATCGCGCGATCGGAGTCGAGCATAATCGGGTTGTCGATATAATAAACGTCGTCCGATTTCGGGATGTAAACGCCTTTTTTCTCGTCGAGCGCGGCTTGAATCGCGTCGGTCCAAACGACGTATTCCTTGCCGCCGATTTCGACCGTTCGCTTGCGGCTCTCGTACTCGCGGACGTTCGGCAAGTCTTTTAATTCCGGATAGTTAATTAGCGGCGTTAGGTCGTCGACGATTTCCTCTTTAGTTAAGCGTTTTTCCGGCGTCGGCTCGTCGGCGGCGAACGAAAGCGCGGCGCAACGGAAAACGCCGAGCGCGACGAACGCCGTCGCGACGGTTAAGGGGAACGTTGAGATTTTCATCGGGGGAAAGCTCCTTCGCTTAGCGGGAGTTAAAAAGGGGGAAACAGGGGGAATGGGGAAGGCGGAGAACGAACGGGACGCTCTCGGCGCGAAACGGCGGAACGTCCCGAGCGTTTTTAAGGAACGCAAAGGACGAAACGACGTTACTTCGCCGCTTCTTGGGACGGAGCGACCGGAACGACCGGCGGCGCCGCGACGAAGCGTCGAACCGTTTTCGCCGTTCGACCGTCCGGCGTCGTCGCGACAATCTCGACCGCGCCGGTTTTCTCTTGCCAAGTCGAGTGTTCGAACGTCCCGTCCGGGCGGACTTCGACCGCTTTGCCGCCGATTGAGACGGTCGCGCCGGGCTCCGTCAAGCCGTAAAACTCGATAACGACCGGGCCCGGGACGAGCGTCGCGCCGTCGCCGGGGAACGTTTGGACGAGCAAACGCGGGCCGTTCGTCAGCGACTCGATTTCGCGAGCCAGTTCGAGGCGCGTTTCGGTAAAGACCGCCGGGTCGAGCGCGACGTCGGACGGCGTTCTAACGGCGCGGCGGGCGAGTTCGAGCGAGCGTTTTTTCGCGTTCAGCCAACGCAATTCGGCGCCGGAACTCTTTTTAACGTCGGCGATTAGATTTTCGAGCAAAACGAAATATTCGTAATCCTCGACACTTTCGCGTTCCAGCTCCCAACGAATCGAGTCGAGCGGGCCGGGGTAGACGACGTGCGTGTCGCCGGGGCCGTATTTCTCCGTCGGGGCGCCGAACGGGTCGTCTCCCCAAAAGTTGTAACCCCAGTGCAAATAGCCGGTTAAGTTCTCCGTGTAATTCAGCCAATGGATCGCGCGGACGCGGGAGCCGGGCAAGTCCATAAAGCGGTTCGGGTAGCGTTCGCCGTAAGGATGGCAACAAATATAGTACCAAAATTCGACGTCGGCGCCCTTTTGAGCGGCGTCGGCGCGGACTTCTTCGTAAAATTCGCGCCAACGGTCGAAGTGCGAGAGCTTCGGAACCCAAATTTCAAGATCGCCGACAAAATCGGTCGACTCGATCGCGTCGATTCGCTTCAACTTCGGGGCGATTTCGCGAACCCGGCGAGACGCGGCGCGCCAAGCGGGCAAGTCGGCGCGGAACGGTTCGTCGGCGATGTGAATCATGCAGCGGTCGATTCGGCCCGTTTCGACCAAATACGCTTCGAGACGGCTCAAAACCGGCTCGAGCCATTCTTCGGAGGGAAGCCAAACGGATTTCCCTTGCGCTTCGTCGTAAACCGCGCCTTGCGCCCAGTTTATCGTGGCGTCGTCGCGGTTGATCGAACCGACGTGAACAAGTTCGAACCGCTCGCCGACGCCGGTTTCTTCCGCGAGTTTAAGATAGCGTTCGAGCAGAGTAAAGTCGACGTTCCAAGCGCCGTCTTTCGAACGCGTCGCCCTGGTGAGACCGTCGCCCGGGCGCCAGTAGACGTAAACGACGTTTTGGCGGTGTTCGGCCATATTGCGGAAATAACGCTCCAAAACCGCCCAATATTCCTCCGACGCAAACTCGACGCCCGCCGCCGTCGCGAACCGACCGTAAGCGAACCAGTTCGTCGCCCATAAGTGTCGCTCTTGCGGGAGTTCGAAGCGGAAAACCTCGACTTCGAGCGGAAGTTCGGCGCGCGCCGTTTCGGAAGCGACCGTAATCGTTCCGGAGTAGCGGCCCGGCGCCGTTTCGCTCGGAACGAAGAGCGTAACCCAAACGCCTTTCGACGTTTGCGCGGTTAGGTCGAGCGTCGTTTCTTCGCGGAGAACGTCCGGCGCGTCGAACGGGGCTTTGCGGACGACGATAGCGTCGGCGCCCGGCGTGTTTTTGGTAACGGGAATCGTTCCGATCGGGCGGAGGCGAACGTTCGACGCGGCGATTTTGCCCCCGTCGGCGTTCGTTAAATCCGAGACGGCGAGGGAAAGCCCGGCGACGTCGGCGTCGGCGCGCAACCCGAATTGGCCCGATTCGTATTCGTTGCGAGCGGCGCGGAGGACGAGCGGGACGGCGTCGGCGGCTTGCGAGTCGCCGAAAATTTTTAAGTGCGGGTCGACCGGCCAAATCCGAACGGCGGACGGTTCGGCGGTGGAACTCGGTTCGGCGACGGCGAAAAGCGTCGCGGTTAAAACGGCGGAAAATAGCGAAAATAGCGAAAAACGGGAAACGGTCATCGTCGGTTCCTTTCGTCGGGGCGGAGCGGGAAAACGAAACGAAACGGTCGCGAACGCCGAAAACGGAGAACGCGCCCTTATTTTAACGGAACGGACGCGCCGCGTCAACGATTTTCAGCGAACGCGGCGAGTTTTTGCCGAAAAGATTACGTTGGCGTTAAGACGGGGGGAATGGGTAAAATAGTGAAGTTGTCAAGAAGCGCGAAAACGCTCCCGGCGCGACGGTCGAACGCGTAAAAACGGCGACCGTCGCGGCAAGGAGCGTTAAGACGGGAAAGCGGGGCGGTTTTTGACGACCGCTTTTAACGCTTACGCGGCGTTATTTCTTTTCGGCGATCCAGTCGGTGTGATGGGCGGCGCCGGTTTCGTCGTCGACGCGCTTGTACGTGTGGGCGCCGAAATAGTCGCGTTGCGCTTGGATGAGATTCGCCGGGAGACGTTCCGAGCGGTAGGCGTCGAAATAGGTCAGCGCGGTCGCGAAGCCGGGCGCCGGGATTCCAAGTTCGACCGCCGTCTTAACGACGTTGCGCCAAGCGGTTTGCGCGTTTTCGACCGCCGCTTTAAAATAGGGCGCGAGAAGCAAGTTTTCGAGGTTCGGGTTCTCGTCGAACGCCTCTTTGATGCGTTCGAGGAAGACGGCGCGAATGATGCAGCCGCCGCGCCAAAGGAGCGCGATTCGGCCCAAGTCGAGCGTCCAGCCGAACTCCTTCGCGACGGCGCGAAGTTGGGCGAACCCTTGCGCGTAACTGCAGATTTTCGACGCGTAAAGCGCTTGCTTCACTTGATTAATGAATTCGGCTCGGTCGCCGGAGTAACGGACGTTCGTCGGGCCGGAGAGAACGCGGCTCGCGGCGAGGCGCTCCGCTTTGAGGGACGAAATCGACCGAGCGTAAACCGCTTCCGTAACGAGCGAACTCGGGACGCCGAGGTCAAGCGCGTGTTGGCTCATCCACTTCCCGGTGCCCTTGGCGCCCGCCGCGTCGAGGATAACGTCGACGAGGCCGTTTTTCGTTTGGGGGTCGACGACGGTGAAAATATCGCGGGTGATTTCGATCAAATAGCTGTCGAGTTCTTCGCGGTTCCATTGGCCGAAGATTTCGGCGAGTTCTTCGTTCGTCGCCCCGACGGCGTTTTTGAGAATCCAATACGCGTCGCCGATGAGCTGCATATCGCCGTATTCGACGCCGTTGTGAACCATTTTAACGTAATGGCCCGCGCCGCCGTTTCCGATCCAATCGCAACACGGAACGTCGTTGTTCGGGCCGACTTTCGCCGAAATCGCTTGAAAAATCGGCTGAACGAGCGGCCAAGCCTCCGGGTCGCCGCCGGGCATCAGGCTCGGGCCCTTGCGCGCGCCCTCTTCGCCGCCGGAAACGCCGCTCCCGACGAAGCGGATTCCGCGCTCGGCGAGGAATTTGACGCGGCGTTCGGTGTCTTTGAAGTGCGTGTTCCCGCCGTCGATGGCGACGTCGCCCGGTTCGAGATGCGGAAGAAGCGCGTCGAGAACGGCGTCGACCGGAGCGCGATCCGGGTAAAGGGCGTTTTCGAGGGCCGGAACCGGGTCTTTCGCGGTAACCATCATCAAGACTTTGCGCGGCGTCGACAGTTTCGAGGCGAGTTCTTCGAGCGAGTAGGCGCCGGTCAGCGCGTCGCCTTTCGACTTCGCTTCGTCTTTGGCGAGGAATTTGTCGGTTTGGGAGGCCGCGAGGTCGTAAACGGCGACGCTGAAACCGCGGTCGATCATATTGAGGGCGAGGTTTTGGCCCATCACGCCGGCGCCGACGAGGCCGATATCGTATTTTTTGTCGGACATAAAACGCTCCGTCGACGAACGCTTCCGCTCCGCTAACGCTTTGCGGAACGACGTTTTGTCGGGAATTTCGTTGGAAAGGTAAGGGGAAGGAAAACGGGAAACGCCGCCGCTTGAAGCGTCGACGCGCCGTCTATTATAAACGATTTTTCGGCGTTTGGGAAGTTTTTTTCGCGATTTTTTTGGAAAGTCGTTTGAGAACGCCGCGCCGACAAATGAAAACGCAAAGGCCGCCGCGTCGAACGTCGGCGACCTTTCGAACGCGACGGCGAAAAAACGGCGCGGTTTACTTAACGTTCGAAACGTTTTTCAGCCGTCGAACGAGCGTTTGTTCCGACGATTCGAGGCGCGGGTTCGACGCGACGCCCCAGTCGCCGGAGGAATCGTCCGCTTTTCCGACGTCGGCGACGACGAGTAGCGAAATTTTCTTTCCGGCGAACGCGCTCAAATCGGCTTCGAGCGGCTTCCATTCGTGTTTCGCAACCGTCGTTTCCGCAAGCGTTTGTTCGTTGGAAATCGAGCCGTCGTCGGCGAACGTCGCGACCGCGAGTTGGAAGAGAATCCCGTCGCCGAGATCGCTTTCGTCTTTCTTGCCGACGTCGACGCGGAACGTCGCCGGTTCGTTCGGAACTTCAAATTCGAAGCGGAGATACGTTCGACCGGTCGCGCCGCCCATATACGGCGGATGAAGGAAATAACCCGACCGCGCGTCGCCGCCGCAAGATTGCCCCGTTTCGAAGTTCGCGATCGCGCCGGAATTGGCGAACGACGGCGACGGAACCGCGCTTCGACGTTGGAGATAGGGCGTTAGTTCGACGTTCGGCGAAACGCGACCGTTTGAAGCGCCAAAGTCGAGCGTTTCGAACGGAACGAACTGCGAAGCGGTTTCGAAGTCCAATGAATAAACGGTTTCGAGCGCGTCTCCTTGCGGCGGCGTCGCGCGGAGGAGCGCTTGGCCCGTTGCGACTCCGACTTCTTCCGGCTCCGCGAACGGGAAGACAAGAGTTGTCGTTTCGGAACCGACGACGTTAAACGGCTTAGGATGACTTTCGACGGAAAGCGTTCCGACGGCGCGCGGCAAGGCGGTTTTCAGCGTCGCGGTCAAAACATTGGTTTTCGCGTCGAACGCAAAGTCCGCGTCGACGGCGTTTACGACGGCGAAGTCGACGAAAGCGCCCGTTTCCGGCTCCGCCCAAATTCGCGAGCCCGGCGCCGAGTCTTTCGGAATCGTAAAGTCGACCGTTTCGCCGTTTGCGTCGCGCAAGACGACCGTTTCGCCCGGCGCGACGTTAAAACGTTCGCAACTCCAGCGTTCGCAACCAGCCGCCGTTTCGCTCTTTGCGTCGGTCGATGCGGCGTCGCTAATCGGCGTTTTCGTCAAGCGGTAAGAGAACGCGCCGTCGACCCTGGAGACGAACGTAAATCCGCGAGAACGCCGAACTTGCGCTTCGCCGATTTCTTCGCCGTCGTAATCGAGCGCGACCGCCGAAACGCTTTCGTTCGCGTCGGCGATTTTGAAACCGAGTTCAGCGCCGTCGTAAGGGATTAGCTCAAAAGAGTTTGCGCCTAAAATCCGACAAACGCCCGACCCGGCGCCGCAAGCGCGTTCGCAAACGGTCCAAACGCCGCGTCCGTCGAGATAAATATATTCCGGCGACGCGCAGTAGTCGAAGCGGTTTCCGGCGTCGGAAAGACGCGATTCGACGAGAATTTCGCCGTCGGAAGTCCAAGCGACGTAACCGTTTGGCGGAAGCGAAATCTTGCGTCCGGCGAACGTTGTTTCGAGCTTTTCTTTCTCCGAACCGTTCGCGACGACCGTCGTTCCGTCGGCGTATTCGACCGCGACTTGCGAGCGCTTCACGACGTCGGCGGCGAGCGCGGCGCTCGTGTCAAGCGCGTTTCCGGCGGCGTCGAAGTAGCGAATCGACGTCGCCGAAACTTGCGTATACCGCGACGCGATCTGTTGAACCATAAAGTAACTCTTTGCGGCGCCGTTGTTTCCGAACTCGCGCGCCAAGAAGCCCGGGTGTCCGAACGCGAGCGTTCCGGCGAGGAAGCGGTCGAGGAGCGCCGTGTTTTCGGCGGGCGTTTTCGGCGTGTAACCGGGCGCGAACATTCCGACGTTTCCGAGCCCGAAATTGCATTCGAGATCGTGCATTTTGCGCAGGTCGAAGTCGACGAGCCAAGGATTAACGCGCAAGTTGTAAGGTTGGTCTTGGGCGTAGTTTCCGTCGGTCAAACCGGAGTAAAAACAGTGGTGCGGGCCTTCGGAATAAGTCGGGCCGCCCCAATTTTTCTTTTGCAGGAGAAAGATTTCGCCGTAAGGATAGTAGACGCTCATAAACGTCCCGGCGCCGGGAACGCGGGCGTCGTAGTCGACGCGAGTCCAAGGCGGAACGGACGAGTGAACGTCGCAGTAAGCGCAACTAAATTGGAACTTAGCTTCGTTGATCGGCGTCAACTTTTCGCAATATTCGACCGCTCGAGCCGGTTTCGGCGCGTAACATCGGGCCCAAGCGCGTTGGAGCGAACCGTCCGGAAGGCGCGAAATCATGTCCGGCGACCAATACTCGTTAACCGGCGCGAAGTCGGTGAAGTTGTTGTACGGGCCGTAAACGAAGCCGAGTTCGTCCTGCATAAAGCGCGAATAATCGATCCAACCTGCGTCGCCGCCCTTTTTAGGCGCCGGTTTGGTACGGAACGTAAAGCTCTCGCCGCCGTCGCGCCAACAGACTTCGTGGTCGGTAACGATAACGCGTCGCATTCCGCGGCGCCAAATATCGCGCCAAATTCGTTTGTCGGCGTCGCGAGTCGTCGCTCCGTGCGCGTTCCAAACTCCTTTGCCCGCAACGTGTTTGTAGGGCGACGTCGGGTTTGCGATCGTCGGCAGCGTCTCTTCGAACGTCGGCGAAATCGTCAAAATAAAGCGTTCGTAAACGTCGTTGCGCGTTCCGTCGGTTTTCGTTCGGTATTCGGAACCGCCGTTGACGACGCCGTAAACGCCGCCGTCGGAGGTTTTGCCGACTTCGTGCTTGCCGAGCAAATACGACGCGCCGCTCCGATACCAGTCGATATGTCCGGACGCGAAGAGCTTGCCGTCGTTGGGGTTAACGGCGGCGGATTGCGTTTTTTCCGAAGCGTCGGTCGGCGGCGTGAAGACGAGCGCGCCCGGTCGACGACCATAATCGTATAAATAATAAGGGATAGCGAAGGAACGCGGCTTTTCGACGCCCTCAAAACGCCCGAACTCGACCGCCGGAATACGCCCGCCGAGCGCGACAACGTCGACGATTAACGACTTACCGGCAAGCTGGAAGCGGTACTCGACTTCCGCTGTCGCCGTCGCCGACGTTAATTTCCAACGCGTTGTAACGCAACCGTTTGCGACGCTTTTTTCGAGAAGTTCGCGCTTCTCGACCGGCTCTTGCGACCCGGCGTCGCCGATTAAGTGATTGACGCCGCCTCCGGAAAGCGGTTTGAACGGTTTCGAGTCGTTCCAGCGCGCCGTAACGTCCGACCAATCGCCGACTTGCGGTTTGTAATCGTAAACGAGCGTTCCGTCGATTCCTTCGTAAACGAAGTCGAACGCGTCGCCGTAAGTATGGAACGCCGCTTTCTTTAGGTTCTTCGCGGAGTCCGGCAAAATCGTTTCCGGACGCGTTGGGAACGGAAGTCGCCCTTCGCCGGAGTTTAGACCGAGCGGCTGACCGTCGAAGAGATCGATTCCCGGTTTGGGTCGCGCTGTAAACTCGAGCGGCTTTCGCTCTTCTTTAAAGACGCAAAACGAGTCGAAATAAAGGGTTCGGTCTTCTTCGTTCGCGCCGTTTTCGATAAGAAACCCGTTAAACGACGCGGCGTCGCCAAGTCGCTTGCGCGTTTCTTTAGAAATCGTCTTGTAACAAAGGAACCATTCGCGCCAATCGACCGTTTCGAGGTAAAGCGGAACTTCTTGACCGTCGACGGTTTGGAAGAGCGCGGAGACCCGAACGCGCGGCGTTTTCGGATCGGGCGCCCAAGCCCAGTTGTTGCCGACGATCCAGCAGGAGAACGCGTCGAAATCGGCGACGTCGATCGAAATCGGTTTTGGCGGACGAACGCGAACGACCGGCCTTTCTTGCGCCGCGGCGTCCTTGCGGTAAGTTAGCTTGCCGACAAACTTTCCGTACATTTGTTCTTCGCGGCTTCGCTCAAACGTCGCGACGGAGCCGACCGCTTCGACGCTCCAACCGTCGAGGTTTTCAAAATCGACGAGCGCCGGGCGAACCTCTTCCGTCCGCCCGGCCCAATCCATCTCGTAAGGTCGAACGCCGATCTTTTCCGACGTTTGCGGCGTTGCGTCGGATTGAGCGTCCGACGCAACTTCCGACGCGGCGGCGGGTTGCGGCGATAAAGAAACGGCGGCTAAATCGGGTTCCCCAAGAGTCGGCGCGGCGAGCGAACCGAGGGCCAGCGTTAAAAACGCCGTCGAACGAACGGGACGACGCGGCTTGCGTTTTTTCATTTTGCGTTCCTTAATGCGTTGCGGTTTAACGGGTTTCGAGAAAACTTGTTCCGGCGGAGCGCGTCTTCTCGAAATTCACGACGAAACGACGAAAAATATTGTCGATATTTTGACGCGCGTCGCAAGCGCTTTTTTGAAAATTTTGCGTTTTTTGAGAAAATTTTTGACGGCGAAGCGAGAAAGCCGGCGGAGGAAGACGAGTTAAACGACGCGCGTTTGATTATTGGGAGCTGAAACGTAATTCAAACAAGGAAAGAAACGCAACGACCGCGCCGTTCTTTTCAACGAAAGAAAGAACGGCGCGGCGAGCGTTAAACGACTTGACGTCGATAAATGCGACGGGGGTTCGTTGAGGCGGCTAACCTTAGAAAAGCAAGCCGTTTGCGTTGGATTCCGGATTGTCGTCGGAACCGGGCGCGTCGGCGGCGCCGATCATCGTTTCAAACTCCTCTTCGGTAATCGTCGGGACGCCGAGTTCCGCCGCTTTATCGATTTTCGACTGACCCGGTTTCGCGCCGACGAGAACGAACGTCGTCTTTTTGGAAACGCTCGACGCCGCCTTGCCGCCGTTCGCTTCGATCGTGTCTTTGATTTTTACGCGGTCGTAACGATTAAGCGTTCCCGTAACGCAAATTGTTTTTCCGTTAAGCGGGAGCGCGTTTTCAAACCCGCCGTCGGCGTTCGTTGATTCCGGAAGCGCCGGGAGCGCGGTTTCAAGACCGAGTTCTTTAAGCTCCGCGATAATGCGGCGGCCCGCTTCCGATTGGAAGAATTGAAAGAGGTTTTGAGCCAAAATTGCGCCGACGTTTTCCGTCGCCGTAAACGCTTCCGCCGACTCGACTTCGAGCATCGCGTCGATGGAGCGAAAATCTTTGACGAGGTCTTTCGCCGTTTGCGCGCCGACGCCGGGAATCGAAAGCGCCGTCAAGAGCCGAGCCGGCCCGCGCGTTTTGCTATTTTGAATCGCTTGCGTTAAGTTGTTCGCCGACTTAGTTTCGATACCGTCGAGTTGCATTAATTGCTCGGGCGTTAAGCGGTAAAGGTCGGCGAACGAACGGACGAGCGGCGGCTGTTCGTCGGAAAACAAGTCGACGCGACGCGACGTCGTTAGCCGTTCGACGAGCGACGCGCCGATTCCGTCGACGTCCATCGCCCCTTTCGACGCGAAAAACGCCAACCGCTCGCGGAATTGCGCCGGGCATTCCGGATTCGGACAGCGGATAAACGAACCGTCGACGAACTCCTTAACCGTTTTGCCGTCGACCTTTACGAGCGCGCCGTTTTCGTCCCGTTTCGCCTCTTCCTTTTGATCGCGAACAAGCGCCGCGTCGCAACTCGGGCAACGTTCCGGAAAGCTAAAGCGCGGCGGTTCCGGATTTTGCGGTCGCAAATACGATTCGACGCGCATCACCTTGGGGATGATTTTACCCGCCTTCGCGACGATTACCGCGTCGCCGACCCGAACGTCTTTCTCTTCGATGAACGCGATGTTGTGTAGCGTCGCTCGCGAAACGGTCGTTCCGGCGATTTCGACCGGTTCCAGCTCGGCGACCGGAGTCGCGACGCCCGATTTGCCGATTTGGACGACGATTTCGCGGACGGTCGTTTGCGCTTCGTACTTTTCGAACTTGCAGGCGACGAGCCATTTCGGGAACTTCGACGTCGACCCAATCTCGGCGCGGGCGGCGAAATCGTCGACTTTGAGAACGATACCGTCGACTTCAAAGTCAAGCGACGCAAGATTTTCGCGCATTTCTTGAACGTAAGCGAACGCTTGGTCGAACGTGTCGAAGCGCTTGGCGAGCGGCGCGGTCGGAAGGCCGAATTCGCGCAACTTTTGCATAAACTCGAAGTGCGTCGACGCGACGGCGGTCGGGTCGGAACCGGTCGAGTGCGCGAAAAAACGAAGGTTGCGTTCGGCGCAAACTTTGGGATCAAGTTGTTTAAGCGTTCCGGACGTCAGGTTGCGCGGGTTGGCGAACGGTTTGAACTCTTTGCCGGCGGCTCGGGCGCGTTCGGCGCCTTCGCGATTGAGGCGGTCGAGATTCGAGTTCGTCATATAAATTTCGCCGCGCGCCTCCAAATAATCGGGAAAATCGCCGGAAAGTTTGAGCGGAACGTCGCGAATCGTTCGGACGTTCGGAGTAATAATTTCGCCGAACACGCCGTCGCCGCGGGTCAACGCTCGGGTCAGAACGCCTTTTTCGTAAATCAGCGACGCCGCGACTCCGTCGATTTTGAGTTCGCAAACCCAAGCGAGCGGACGACTTGCGGCTTTTTGCGCCGACTCGACAAAATCGAATAACTCGCCGTCGTTGTAAACGTTTTCAATCGAAAGCATCGGCGTCGCGTGTTGGACGACCTCGGCTTTGCCTTCGAGCTTTTCGCCGATTCGTTGGGTCGGGCTGTCCGGCGCGATAAGGTCGGGAAACGCTAACTCAACTTTCCGCAACTCTTTAACGAGCGCGTCGTATTCGTGGTCGGGGCGATCGGGCGCGTTTTCGACAAAATAAAGGCGGTCGCAACGCCGAATTTCGGCGGTCAAACGTTCGATTTCTTGGCGAGCTTCATTGTGCGTCATAGCGTCGTTTAAAGGCGGTTGGCGTCGGAAAACGCGTTAGCGCCCGACGTTAGAAAAATAAGGCGGTAAAAAGAGGCGTTGGAAGACGGCCCGTCAAAATTTAACAAATTGAGGCCGCCGCGACAAGAGCGATTTTGAGATTTCGCGGCGTAAAAAAGAGAAGTTTTAGGAAATAGGAAAAATAAGAAGGAAAAACGACGTTAATATAAGGGGAATAAGTAGAATAAGAAAACGGCGGCGCGTCGCGAACTTTCGTTGCGTTGACGAAAAAGCGTCGAGGAGAAAGTCGCGACGCGGCGCCGATAAGGCGAAAATTAAGCGTTTTTCTCAAAACCGCCGATTAAACCGGCGACGACTTCGTGCGCGAGAATCAAACCGAAAATGCCGACGATGGTCGACAAACTTCCTAGCGAGTTGCGCGGACGCCCGGGCGGCGAGTCGACGTTTGTCGCGTCGAGCGGAGCGGCGGGAGCGACGCGTTCGAGACCGTCGGAACCGGAAGTCGCGGCGCGCATTCGGTCGCGAATCGGTTCCGGCGAGTAAACGCAGCGAACGTCGTCGGTGTTTATGTCGAAGCGCCGCAATCGTTTGCGAACTTGCGCCGACAACGGGCAATGCGAAACGTCCGTCAAACGACCGACGCGAACGAGCGACGCGTCGAAACGGAGCGCGGCGCCCATACTCGAGATCAACGGCAAACCGCGCCGCGTAACTTCCGCGATGAGGGCGACTTTCGGCCCGAGCGAGTCGATCGCGTCGACGACGAAATCGGGCGGCGTCGCCCAATCGTCGGAGAAAAGCGTCGGAAGCGTTTTATCGTTGATAAGGACTTGTCGCGTTTCAACTTGCGCCGCGGGGTTGATCGCCGCGACGCGTTCTTTCGCGACGTCGGCTTTAAGACGACCGATCGTTTCCCAAGTCGCGAAAAGTTGGCGGTTTATGTTGCTCGGCTGAACGACGTCAAAATCGACGAGCCGGAACCGCCCGACGCCGGAACGCGCCAACGCTTCGACCGCGTAACTCCCGACGGCGCCGAGGCCCGCGACCAAAACGCAAGAGTTTTGCAAACGTTCTAAGGCGTCGCGACCGATCATAAGTTCTGTGCGGGCAAACTGTTCGGACGACGGCGATCGGACGTCGCCCGCAAAATCGACGGAACGAAATGTTGGCATTGTGTAAAACTTTTGAGGAAGGGGGAGAACCGTTGTTTTTAACGAGTCGCGTTTTGGCCGCGTTCGAAGGCTCGGCGCGCGGCGTCGGCGACTCGTTTGGCGATAAGGCCGGCGACGTAACCGCCTTTAAAACCGGCGTCGATGTTAACAACGGTAACGTTTGAAGCGCAACTGTTGAGCATTCCGAGAGTTGCGGCGACTCCGCCGAACGCGGCTCCGTATCCGACGCTGGTTGGAACCGCGACGATCGGCGCCGAAACGTAACCGCCGACGACGCTCGGTAGCGCGCCCTCCATTCCGGCGCAAACGACGATCGCGTCGGCGTCGACAAACAACGGAAGTTTTGCGATTAAACGTTTTGGGCCGGCGACGCCGACGTCTTGAACGAGAACGACGTCGGCTCCCGTCCAAAGGGCCGTTTCGCGCGCTTCCTCGGCGACCGGAAGATCGCTCGTGCCTGCGGTTAAAATCGCGACTTTGCCGCGGAAAATCGGCGTCGCGGCGTCGTTCGGCGACGTTAATTCGTCGTTAGACGTCGGTTTAGGAACTCGGAACGTGCGCGCGATTTCGTTGTAATAAGCGTTGGGATAAAGCGTTTGAAATTCGGAAAGGAGCGCGGCGGCTTTCTCGGAGGAAACGCGAGTCGCGAAAACGTCGATTCCGCGTTCGAGTTGGGCGAGCGCGATTCGGCGAATCGCTTCGACCGTTTTTCCTTCTCCGTAAACGACTTCCGAAAAGCCGCAACGGCGTTCGCGATCCAAATCGACGAGCGCGTCGTCGAGGTCGATGAAATCGGGCGAGTCGGTCATTATTGAATTCCTGTGTTGGCTAACGTTTAAAATTAAATAAGTTATGTCTTTCGGCGTTTGGGAAAAGCAGGAAAAAAACGGTCGTAAACAGCGACGATTACTTGTTTAGCGATTGACCGACGAGTCGCTCGGCGATAGCGGTCGCGATTTTTACGAGCGCGAAGACCGCTTCGTCCGGCGAGATTTCTTCAATCGCTTGAAGGCTTGTAAACGACGCGTCGACAATGTTTACGATATTTTCGGCGGGGGCGGACTCGTCGGCTTGCGAGAAATGAAGGGCAATTTGCGAGCGCGTTTCAATTTCGAGCCGTGCGAGCGGGGACGCGAGCGATTCGGCGAACGTGATAAGCGACGCGGCGTCGTTGTTTGCGGTTTGCGAGTAAAGTTCGAACGCTTCGACAAGGGCCGCGTCGCGCAGGTCGTCCGGTTCGATCGCGTCGAGTTCCGCTTTCCAAAGCGCCGCTAACTTTTGCGCCGCCTTGGGATAGGAAGCGAAAAGATGCGCGGCGACAAGACGCCGATAAATTTGCGCTCGTTCAAACAGCGAGCCGAGGCGCGGAAGAAGTCCCAAGATTTCGCGAACCGAGTTTTTACCGTTGGTTTTATCGCCGAAGCGCAACTCGATTTCCGCCAAAGTCGTTAAACGGTTGAGTTTAACGCGCAACTCGGCTTCGAACGTCGAAAAGCGCGTCGCGACGAGGCGAGCCGATTCGAGCCATCGCGTTTTTTCCTCGGCGAAATCCAGCGAGAATCGACGATAAATCTCGTTGCGATAAATAGTTGAGTTGGAACCGTCGCGCGCGTTTTCCGCTTCCGTAAGGCGTTCAAAAATCGGAACGAACGCTCTAAGATTGCGAGAACGTTCCAAGAAGGCGCGGAAAAAAACGCCGTTTTTCAAAGCGAACGGCGACGCGATAACCGCTTCGTCGACAACGCTTTGCAACTCGGCGCGAGTTGCTGCGTCCAAAGGGGCGCCGTCGTCGGCGAGACCGGCGTCGAGCGAGGCCAAAAGGGTTTCGAGCCGGCGTCGCGTTTCCTCGCTAAGCGCTTGGCGGAGCGCGATTTCTTGCGGCGTCGGCGTCGCGTCGCAGAAAAGCGCGAAACGTTCGGCGGTTGCGCGTTCGCAAAGTTCGAGAAAACCGCCGGGAGATTCGAATTGTTCCCAAGTCTCCGCGACGTCGTCGCCAAAAGCCTTTAAATCGAGAGTTGCGGAGTCGGAGGAGGAAAGCGACGGAGCGTCGTTTCGTTGCGTCGCGCTGAAAAGAACGGCGGCGAGAACGTCGCCGGCGGCGCGTTCGAAAAGACGCAAGTCCTCAATTTCTTCGAGTAACGCAAAGGCTTTGGCGCGTTGCGCGTCGTCGCTCGTTGAAAAACGCGAAATCCGTTCGGCGAGGCGCGTCGCGTAGGCGACGAGCGCGTTTTGACGCTCTTCCGACTCGTCGATTTCGGCGAGCGCGGCGTCGGCGAACGGTTCGACGAAAAATATTGCGTCGTTTACGTTTAGGGCGAGCGCGGCGTCGAGCGCAAGACGGCGAAGATAGGCGCGTTCGGAACGCGATTCGACCGCCGAAATTTCGCGATCAAGCGCGTCGAGCGTTGTTTCGACGCGGCGACGCCAATCGTCGGACGTCGGATCGTTAAAAAAACGACGTTCTAAGTTTAGAATTTCCAGCGACTTAACGAAAGCGTTGGCGCGTTCGTTCGCGTTTAAACCTTGGGCGGCGAAAGCGTTGGCTCGCTCGAAAACGCGTTGGAACACGGGGCGAACGGACGCGTAAAGATCGTTGGCGTTAGGGGCGGCGGTCGAGGTCATTGGAGCATAAAGGAGTTTTGGCGAGGAAAATTGAATGGAAAGGAACGTTAATCGTTGTCTTTATTGGGGTTGGGATCGTCGCGAAATAAAAGCAATAACGCGGGCGCAAGCGTTAAAAGCGCGGCGGCTGCCAGAAAAACGCAACGACAGTAAACGATTTCAACGTCGGACGTCGAGGTTTCGGCGGCAAGCGCTCGAACGCGGTCGAAATTCCAACCGCCTAACATCGACGACAGACCGAACGATAGGGCCGTCGCGGTAAAGTAAAACGCGACGAACGCCGAACGTTCGCTAGGTTCGGAACGTATTGTTATTTCGTTGTTTAACGCAATGTTGACGGCGACCCAAGCGATCCAAAAAAGCACCGCGACAAACGCGAGAATCCAAGCGTTGGTCGGCGCGAAAGCGTAAGCGAGAAAGCCAAGCGCGACGACGCTAAGCGCCGAAAAACAAGCGGTCGGCGTTTGAAAACGAGCGACGAAACGGGCGGCGAAACCCGTCGTCGACCATTGGCCGACGTTGACGAACGCCGACGACGTAAGAGACGCAAATAACGACAGTTGGAACGCCGACGTGCGGAAGTAGTATTGCGGCGCCTGCGTAAAACCTAAAACGGCTTGGAGCGCGACGCCGAAAAGAACAAGCGTTAAAAACGAAGGAGCGCGAAGCGGCGCGGTCGTTTGACGCAATAGATTGAAAACGCTTGCGTTGGAAAGGCGTTCGACGCAGATTTCCGGCGCGCGAAACAAGGGAAAAACCGACGCGATTAAAAAAATGACGCCGAATAACGGAAGCGCGATTTTCCAAGCGTCCGCCGCGAAGAATTCGAGCGAAAAGAGCGGCGAACGTTGAAGATAAGTGAAAACGCCGACGCCGAGCAAACCGACGATTTTGCCCAAGAGCAAACGGCGTTCGCGTCGCGCGAAAAAACGAAGGCGCGACGCGGGCGTTACGACGTCGCCCATCCAACTCCAAAGCGCGGTCGTCGCGACGTATTCGGCTAAATGGTGAATCGCCCAAATTGCGCCGATTAAGAAGAAAGCGACGTTAAGGCCGCCGTTTTGCGACGTCGCTAAACGTTCGAAAAAGGGAGCGCCCAAAGGCAACGCCAACAAAAGCGCCGGCGCGAGGAGAGCGCAACTAACGCAAAGTCGTTTGCGTCCGCCGACCCAACCGATCGCCGCGGGCGTTAACAGACGGAAAAGGCCGATTAAACGCGGCGCGGCGACCGTCCACGCGATCGCCGTTCCTAAGGCCGCCGAAGCGCTCGCGTTAGGAACTAACGCCGTAAGGAAGTAAATAACGAACGTCGAGTTGACGAAACTGTTGCCGACTCCCCAAAGGAACGCGTTGCGACAAAACGCGTCGCGAGCGACCCGACGTAAAAAAATCGGCGCGTCGGTTAGCGGCGGGCGGGAGGCGAGGCGCGGTTTTCGCATCGGCTGTTTCAAAGGAAAGGAAACAAAGGAAAACGCCGACGAAACGACGGCGCGCAAACGAGGAACGGTCGACGGCGTTCTTGAAATAAGGCGATTAAGGCGTCGGCGTCGGAGCGAAGGAACGCTCGAGCGCGTCGGTCAACGCTCGCAGATTAACGAAATAATCTTTTTCCAACGGCGAATGGACGATGAGTTCCGCGCCGATTTCGTTCGCGACGACTTGAGCGGCGGCGCGGTCGAATTCCGGTTGCACGATCGTCGCTCGCAGACCGTCGGCGCGGGCCGCTTGACTTAATTCCGCTAATTCGCGAGGTCGAGGCGCTTTGCCCTGCGATTCGATCGCCCGTTGCGTTAGATGAAATTCGTTGGCGAAATAGCCGTAAGCGGGATGAAAAACGACGAACGTTCGCCCTTCAAACGACGCAAGTCTTTCCGCTATTTCTGTTTGCAGGGCGGCGAGTTCGGCGTCGAGCGCCGCGGCGTTCGCTTGAAAAAATTCGGCGTTTTCGGGGGACGCTTCGCAGAGAGCGGAGGTCGCCTTTTCGACGAGAAGACGCGCGACCGCCGGACTCGTCCAGACGTGCGGGTCGACTTCCGAATGCGAACAGGAATGCGCGTGTTCCGCGTGATCGTCGTGTTCCGAATGCGAATGAGCGCAAGGATTCGGCAAAAGCTCGACGTTTTCGCAAAGGTCGACGGCGCGAGAGTTAGGCGCGATCGAAGCGACGTTTTTCGCGAAACGTTCCTCGACGGGAAGACCGACGCGGAAGAAAAGACGCGTCGACGCGAGCGCGGCTAAGTCGGCGGGCGTCGGAGAAAACGATTCCGGGTCTTTGCCGGTCGGGGTTAACGTCGAAACGACGACGCGATCGCCGCCGACGCGTTCGACGAGGTAAGCGATCGGATCGACGGCGACCAAAACGCGAAATTGCGAATCGATTTCCAAGGCTTGACGGCGCGCCGCGGTTAGTCGCGTTAACGCAAGCGCTCCTAAAATAAGGAGTAACGCGCCGAGCGCAACGCCGACGCCCAGCGTTAAGTAAGTACGAGAGGGACGATTCGCTGTCATTAATCTTAAGGATTGGCGAGAATGAAGGGAGGGAAAGGAAACGTTCGATTCTTAAGGCGCAAACGCCCGTCGCGTTAAACGACGAGCGTTCGCTAAAACGTTGAGCGGCGACGATCAATGGGGGCCGCCGGAGGACGCGTACGGATCCGCCGGAGCGGGCGCGGTCGGTTTGAAATCGCGTCCGGTTTGGAAGAGGTCGAAATCGTTTTCCGCGTCGAGCTTCACTTTATCGCCAAACGGACTGGCGACCGGTTTTTCGTCGTTCGGGAAAATCGTTTTGGTGTCGTCGGCTTTGCTCGGTTCAACCGGAGCCGCGGGAGCGCCGGAAGACGAACCGGGGCCGCCGTAAGAAGCCGACGGGTCGGGGTACGAACTATACGACGACGAGCCGTAAGGAGACGACGAACCGTTCGTCGCGTCGCCGGAACCGGATTGCAAAGCGAGCGCCGCGGCGCCGAGACGCAAGGAAGTCGCGAGCGCGTTCAAAGCGTTCTTTTCTTCCGCCGCGTAGAGAACGTCCGGGTCGTCGTCGCCGACGAACGGAGCGTCTTCGACGAAAACTTCGCTCGAATCGTAAATATTAATAAAGGGGGAACCGTCGGCCGCCGGTTTGTCCATCGGGTCTTCGTAAACTTCGCGCGACGCGATTTCTTCGAGGCGTTTTAACTCGCGCGTTGAAAGACTCGTTTTGCCGAGGTCTTCGCGGAAGTAGTTGAATTCGTCCGAGTTGGGGTCGTAAAGATTGGGCGCTTGATGCGCCGGGGTTTCGCCGCGGAAAAACGGACGAACGCCCGGGAACGACAACGCTTTGCTCGACGCGGTCGTTTTCGCGGAACCTTCGGTTTTCGTCGGCGTCGCAAGGCGAGCGCGTTGACGGTCGAGCGATTCGCCGTACAACGCGTTTTGGCGAGCGGCTTCTTTCGCTTTCCAGTCGGCGCGAGCTTGAGCGCGAGCGGCTTCGATCGCGGCGCGTTCGGCGCCTTGAATCGTCGTCAACGCGGCGTCGACGCCGGCGCGGCGACCTTTCGGGCTTTCAAGTTCCAAACGAGCGCCGGTCGCGTAAAAAGCGGCGGCGGAAGCCGGATCGTTTTGGCGAGCGGCGCAGAGTCCGCGGAAGTAATAAACGCGGGGATCGTCGCTCTTCGCGGCGATCGCTTCGTCGAAAGCGGTCGTCGCTTGCGCAAAATCGCCGGCGGCAAAACGACTCGCGCCGCGAACGTAATCGGAAGCGCCCGACTCTTGCGCGACCGTCAACGAGGCGGCTCCCAACGCCGCGCTCAACGCCAATCCGAGCGACGCTCGGCAAAATTTTCGATTGAACATATTCCGACTCCATAAAACGCTCGGTTGCGCGCCGTCGGCTCGTTGTGAAAACAAGAAAAACGACGACGGAGGAAAATTTCGTCGATTCCGAAAAAATACTTCCTTCGTTTATGATAATCGGTTTATCGTTAAATTTCAAGACGCGGTTCTTTATATTTTTCGAACTTTTTTTCTCGTCGCGCTTAAATATTTTGATTTTTCCGAATAAAGAGACTTTGTCGCCCCGACGTCGGCGCTCGCGCAAGAAAAAAGACGAAATTTCCCTTTTTCGTCGCGAGATTTTTGACGTCGTATAATCTTGAAACGGCGGAAACCGGCGACCGTTTGCGAAGGAGACGGTTTCTATATATTAATAAGGGGAAAACGAGGAACGGCGCGCAGGCGTCGGATTCGAGCGGAGCGGAGGATGACGAAGAGAGAGCGAGTTGCGTTCGCGGGTTTTTTACTATTGGCGTTCGGCGTCGAGATGGTGGTCGTTCAACAGGCGGTGTTGCGGGACGGCGTCGCGCGGGTCGTCGTTAAACGTTGGGGGGACGAAGGGCTGGCGTCGGCGTTGGCGGGAACGACCGCGCGGCGAATCGCCCTTCCGGTGCCGGACGCGATCGGGCATTGCGTCGCGACGAGCGGCTTTGTGTTGATACTTTGTTGTTACATTTTGTTAAAACCGGACGAATAATCTCGACGCGGCGCTTTGCGTTGTTTGGGGAGAATGGGAAGAATAAGCGTTGAAAAAATGCGGCGATTGGGAGGAATGGCAAGAATAAAAAGACCGGAAATTTAGCGTAAATAGTAAAGTGAAATCGCTTGGGAGGAATTGCGAGTTTGGCGGAAGGGAAACGATAAGCGTTCAATGAAGAATTTGCCTGAATATTCTGACTAAAGCGTAAAAAAGGAATAAAAGGCTTAAGTCGTTCGGCGCGGAAGACCGATGAACGGAATATCCGATTCGAGCCCGACGGAGCGTTTCCGCGGCGTTCGGATCGAGCGAAAACTTGAGTAAAACTCCGAAAAAAACGCGACGTTTTCCCGGCGGCGTTCGGCGAAGAAAAAACGAAAATTTCGACTTTTTAAGCGAATTTTTTCCTTTTTCTTAAAGCGGACGGGCGACGAGGAAACGAAAACGGCTGGCGCGGCGACGGTTCGTTCGCCGCGGGGCCTATTTGGTTGGACGATATTCCTATGAAAAAACGGTTGCTTGGGAACTGGAACGGCGGGCGTCTTTGGTGGGCGACGTTTTTCTGCGCCTTGACGGCGGTTTCGACGACGGCGGCGACGACTTGGGCCGACGGCGGCGAACAACGTTGGTCGCGAACGCCGAAATCTCCTTGGGTGAAGATCGTTAAGGAAACGTGCAAATCGGTCGTTAGCATTCAAGGCGAAAAACAGGGCGCCGTCGGACAACGCGGCGCCGCTCGTTGCGAAGTCTACAACGGTATGGGCGCCGGCGTCGTCGTCGACGAACGCGGGTACATTCTGACGAACTATCACGTTGTTAAAGGGCTTCTTAAATTGGAAGTCGTTACGGCCGACGGCGAACGTTATCGCGACGTCGAGCTGATTCGCAACGACGTCGCGACCGACTTGGCGATTCTGAAAATCAAACCGAAATCGCCGATGAAGAAAATTCGGATGGGCCGTTCCGAACTCGTCGAGTTGGCCGAAGAAGTTTACGCGATCGGAAATCCTTTCGGATACGACGGTTCGGTTACTCGCGGCATCGTAAGCGCGCTTGGACGACCGTTGGAAGTTAGCGACGCGTTGGCTTACGATTCGATGATTCAAACCGACGCGCCGATTAATCCCGGCAATTCCGGCGGCCCGCTCGTCAACATCGACGGAGAAATGATCGGGCTCAACGCCGCCGTGCGCGAAGAAGCCGAAAATATTGCGTTTGCGATTCCGATCGACGTCGTTTCCGAAGTCGCGGAACGAATGATTCGGCAATCCGTCGCGAAAATGACGCATCACGGGCTGAAATTCCGCGTGATCGACGCCGAGGCGCCGGAATATCCGGCCGACGGAAACGGCGAAGACTGTTTGCTCGTCGAATCGGTTGAAGCGAAGAGTCCCGCCGCGCAAGCCGGGATCGAGCCGGGGGACGTTCTCGTGTCGTCGAACGGTTTTGAAGTGCGCTCGTCCCTTGACTTTACGTGTTCGCTTATCGGGATGGATTTAACCGACGTCGCCGAATTGCGCGTTCAACGCGACGGCGAAACCAAGGAAACTTTGGTCGCGTTTAGCGACTTAGCGAGCGATCGCGACGAAACGTTCGTCGCTCGCAAACCCCGGCGCTCGCCCGTCGCGGAAGAATACGCCGACGCCGCGACTTCCGTCGCCGTCGCCGAATCGGTCGACGAAGGCTTGACGACCGCCGATTTCGCCGGTTCCGAAAAGGCGCCGACGCCTTCCTCTTTCGAAGGTTCGAAACGCGCGTCGCAAGTTTGGCGCGTCTTGGGCGTCGAGGTTGAAACGACGTCGCCCGAGGAGTATCGCGAACGTTATCCGAAGTTGCAAGCCGTTTCTATCGGCGACTTTAACTTTGCTCCGAACGGCGGCGTAACGGTAACGCGAGCGGTGAAAAACGGGTTGCTGACCGGCGGCGACGCCCGCGTTCAAGAAGGCGACTTGATTTTCGGTTTCGGCGTCGGCGACTCGAAAGAAGGTCAGTTGAGCGTCGCGTCTCTCGACAATCTGTACTACATCGCGCAAAAGAAAGAGGAATTTGCGCGACTTGACGGCGGCAAAGCGCGCGTTTACTTGATTCGCGGCGACCGCGCCTATTTTCTCGAAATCGATTTGAATCGGTAACGACGGACGTTAAGCTCCGAATCGGCGCGGTTTGGAGCGTTGGCAAAGCGCGTTCGACTCGACCTCCGAAAGGCGGTTGCGAAAATAGCGGAAGAAACGTCGAAACTTTTGCGTTCGACAAACGTCTTAACGACGCGAGCCGCGCCAAGCGGGGTTCGCGTCGTTTTTTATTGAACTTTAACCGCGACGAACGGCGTCGGCTTAAACGGCGCGACGCTCGGACAACGCGTTGTCTAGAAAAGGAAAGCGTTTAACGATGGGATTTGCGGAGTCGACGGGAGCGGGAATTAGCGACGTTCATTCGCACTTGCAAGACGGGCGTTTCGGCGACGATTTGACGGTTTATTTCGAGCGAGCGAGAGCGCGCGGCGTTCGTCGGTTCGTGTGTTGCGGAACGTCGCCGGCCGACTGGAAAAAAACGGCGGAAATCGCGAAAAAATATCCGAACGTTTTTCCGACGTTCGGCGTTCATCCTTGGAACGTCGGGCGAATCGACGGCGATTGGGAGACCGCGTTGAAGATTATGTTGGACGCAACCCTAAGCGCGGACGGCGTTTCCGGAGCGGCGCTCGGCGAGGTCGGACTCGACTTCGCGGTGCGAAATCTCGACGCGGCGGCGCAAGAGACGGTTCTTCGAACGCAGTTGGAGATTGCGAACGAACGAAAACTGCCGGTCGTTTTGCATTCGGTTCGCGCCAACGACTTGACGTTAAAGATTTTGCGCGACTACTCGAAGGTTCCGGTTTGGCTCTTGCATTCGTGGACGGCGACCGAAGCGGAGATCGAACGGGCGCTTGCGTCGAACGTTTTCTTCTCGTTTTCGCCGCGTTGCGTCGCTCCGAACGCGGTTCGAGCTCGCGAGACGGTCGCTAAAGTCCCGCGCGACCGGATTTTAGTCGAGAGCGACGCGCCGACGCCGCTTCCGCCGAACGGATACGGGAAGCCGCTGAGTCAAATCGCGTCGTTCGCCGTCGAAGCGCGGGACTCGGACGGCGCTTTGTTGAGCGCGCCGGCGTCGGTCGTCGGGGTCGCGGAGGAGATCGCGGCAATTCGTAAAACGCCGATCGACGAACTTTACCGTCAAATCGCGCTGAACGAAAAACGCTTTTTCCAATGTTGGCCGACGCGCTGAAACGCGCGGGAATCTTAACGTCGACGCGGCGAGGGAAAAGATGGAAGGCGTAATCGCGGGACTTTTGCTTTTTTGTGCGCTCGGCGTCGCGTTGGGGTTTCCCGGCGCGTTTAAATCGTTGCGAACGCGACGCTTAATTGAGAACTTGCCGACGGCGAAAACGAAGGCCGTTTTTATCGGGCTTGTCGAGCTAAAAGGGACGGCGGAGTGCGAAGTCGGCTCCGCGATCGTCGCTTCAATGTCCGGCAAGTCTTGCGTTTACGTCGCGACGAGCGTCGAGGAAGAGCGGCTGGAAAAGTATCGAACGAAGCGAAACGGACGGTCGGTAACGAGAACGCGGCGCGTTTGGCGACCGATCGCTTCCAATTCCCAGCAAACGCTTTTTTATCTGCGCGACGAAACCGGGGCGGTGCGCGTCGACCCGAACGGAGCCAAAGTCGAGCCGGAACTCTTGCTTTATCAAACGCTTACGCGGACGCAACCGGAGTTTTACTCTTGGGCCGGCGGCGTCCGAGAAGCGTTCAATTCTTGCGGTCGCCGACGTTTTAGAGAAGTTGGAATCCCTTTGCATTCCAGTATTTACGTTTTAGGGCGTTCTCGCTTGCGAACGGACGTCGTCGCCGCGGAAATCGCCGCCGATCCGGAAGAGCCGACGTTTTTGATTGCGCAAACGGAAAAGAGCGCGCGGAACAATCAAAGTTTTCTCGAAACGTGTTATTGGGCTTGGGCTTATCTCGGTTGCGTCGTGTTAACCGGCTTCGTCGCTTACGCTTTATCTGAACGCGGCGAACCGAACGCGGCGTTGGCGATTTTGGGCGGAAGCGCCGTTTTCGTCGCGATTTGGAGCGCGGGCGTCGCCGTCGCGACGGCTAATTCGCTAGTAGATTTGCGTCGCCGTGTCGACCAAGCGAAAGCGAACGTCGACGTTGAGTTAAAGCGGCGTTCGGATTTGATTCCGGCGTTGGCGAGCGCGGCGAAATGTTTGGCTCGATACGAGCGCGAATGGCGGGCGATGTTGGCGACGCTTCGAAAACAGCGAAAGATTGTTCGAGTCGACGGAGCGGAGGCGTTCGTTCCCAGCGCGTTGGCGGCGCGATTGTTCGCCGCGCGGGAAAAGTATCCGGAACTCCGTTCGAATCAAGCGTTTGCGTATTTGCAACGACAGATGGCCGACGCGGAAGACCGCGTGGCGTTGGCGCGGGAGTACTATAATAATATCGTCGAAAATTACGAGACGCGACGACAAACGGTTCCGTATTGTTATGTCGCGTCGTTTTTAAAATTGCCGCCGGCGAAGTTTTTCGAGGCGAAAGGGTTTGAGGCGAAAACGGTCGCCGCAAACTTAGAAAAAGAAGTTTAAGTAAATGTAAATATTGGATTTATATTGGTTTGATTAAGGCGCGGTAAGATGGACGCGGATATTCGATTTTATCTTGGGATCGCTTGCCTTTTGTTGTTGGCGGGCGCGGCGATTTTTCTTTGGGACGCGTTTGGGCGAGCGCGGACGCGGCGTTTGATCGCGTTTTTGCCGACGTCGAAAGCGAAGGGCGTTTTCGTCGGTTTGGTCGAGTTGAGCGGAACGGCGGAGAGCGAACGCGGCGAGGGCCTCGTCGCTCCTATGTCCGGACGTTCCTGCGTTTACGTTAAGACGAAAATCGAGGAAAAAAGGATTGAAACGCGAACGAAGAAAAATTCCGACGGCGAAAGCGTAACGAAAACGGAGGCCGTTTGGAAGACGTTGGCCGAAAACGAGAGTCGGGCGCCGTTTTATTTGCGCGACGAAACCGGGGCGGTGCGCGTCGATCCGAAAGGAGCGGAAATTGTCGCCGAGAAATTCGTCGAAGAGACGCTCGACCGCTCGGCGCCGGAGTATTTCAAGTGGGCGGACGGACGTTCCGAACTTCCGAATTCTTGCGGGATACGTCGCTTTACCGAAGTCGGCGTCCCGTTGAGTTCCGCCGTTTACGTCTTGGGAAAATCGCGGGTTCGCAAGGACGTCGTCGCCGTTGAAATTGCGAAAGACGAAACGGAGCCGACCTTTTTGATCGTTTGCGGCGACGAGGAAAAGGCGCGGAAGGACGCTAATTTTAGCGAGAAATTGGCGTTGGCGGCGGCGTTCCTTTGCGCCGTCGGATTTGGCGCTTGCCTTCCTGGCGTTTGGGGCGCGGAGCGAAGCGCGATCGGTTTCGGCGCGCTTTGGGGGGGCGGCGTTTGCGTCGCGCTTTGGATTCTGCGCGCCGGGCTTGATTACGTCAATTCGTTCGTCGAGTTTAAACGACGCGTCGACCAAGCTAAATCGAATATCGACGTGGAGTTAAAGCGACGGGCCGACTTGATTCCGGCGTTGGCGGACGCGGTAAAATTAACGGCGCGACACGAACGAGACGTTCAAGAAACGTTGGCGGCGTTGCGGAGTCAAGAGACGATTTTGCGCGTTGACGTCGTGTCGACGAACGGCGCGACGTCCGGAACCGCCGAAGCGACCGCGCTTGCTCCGCGTTTGCTTGCGCTCGTCGAGGGCGCTCCGGAACTTGGCGCGGATAAGAACTTTGCGAATTTGCGGCAAGGCGTCGTCGACGCGGAAGACAGAATCGCGTTGGCGCGCGAGTATTACAATAATATCGCGGAAAATTACGAGACGCGGCGCCAAACGTTCCCGCATTCGCTCGTCGCGGCGCTTTGGCGTTTGCCGAAGGCGAAATTCTTTGAAGCGGAAGGTTTCGAAGCGAAAACGGTCGACGTCGATTTGGGGACGTAAACGACGCGACGGCGAGGGATAAAGCGCGCTTGAAACGACGGCGAACGACGCGACGTCAATTTTGTTCGCGGACGCCCGACAAAATGTCGCCGCGGCGGGACGTCAAGCGAACGTCGAGAACGTCGCCAAGCGCGACGCCGTTTGACGTTTCGAGCGATTCCGAACGCGGAGACGCGGCGGCGAGCGCAAGAGGCGCGGTTCGTCGAGCGACGGCGGAAACGTCTTCGTTTAACGAGTTGCGTTCGATGGTCGACGCGGCGTCGTTAAGCGGAATTTCGACGTTGAAATAGCGGTCGGTCGTTCCGGTCGCGACGATTCGACCGTCGGGGCGTCGTTCGATCTCCTCGACGAGAACGCGGGCCGTTTTGCCGACGAAGCGCTCCGCAAACCGTTCGCGCAGTTCGTTTGCGATCTGTTGCAAGCGAGCGGCGCGTTCTTTTTTGACTTCCGGCGCGATTTGGTTCGGAAGACCGGCCGCGACCGTTCCGGCGCGCGGACTAAAACGGAAGACGTGAACGCGCGAAAATTCGAGCTCGCGGACGACGTCGCAAGTCCTTTCAAATTGAGCGTTAGTTTCGCCGGGAAAGCCGACGATAACGTCGGTCGTCAGCGCGGCGTCGGGGATTCGACGGCAAATTTCGCGGCATTTTTCGATAAACGGCGCGCTCGACCAACGACGACGCATCGCGGCCAAAACGGCGTCGTCGCCGCTTTGCATCGAGAGGTGAAATTGCGGGCAAAGAACGTCCGGACGCTCTTCGAAAACGCGCAACGTTTTGTCGCAAACTTCGACCGCTTCGAGACTTCCGAGACGCCAACGAACGGGAAGCTCCGCGTCGACAAGGGTTCGCAAGAGCGCGCCGAGGTCGGTTCGCTCTTCGACCGGAACGCGAGCGACGCGTTCGAGGTAAGCGTCGAGCGGCGCGTCGTCGGGAACCGGCGGCAAAGATTCCGGCGTCGCGCGGTAAAAGTCGACGCCGTAATGTCCGAGATGAATGCCGGTTAGGACGATTTCGCGATAACCGGCGGCGACAAGCGTTCGCGCTTCGGCGAGAATATCGTCGGGACGTCGGCTCTGCAGGTAAGGGCGCGTCGACGGGATAATGCAATAGGCGCACCCGACGCGGCAACCGTCTTGAATTTTGACGTAAGCGCGGCGGCGTTCCGCGAAACCGTCGACTCCGGTCGGAATCGTTTCTAAACCGCGTCGTCGCAAAAAGTCGACAAGACGTCGTTTGTCCGGAACGACTTCCGAAACGTTCGGAAGACCCGCCGCGACGGTCGAATTCGACGCCGCAAAACAACCTAAAACAACGATTTCCGCGTTCGGATAAAGTTTGGCGAAATGCGAAACCGTTTTTCGGCTCTTTGCGTCGCTTTCCGCCGTTACCGAACAGGTGTTGACGAGAACAAGATCGACGGAGTCCGACGACGCGTCGTCGTCGACCGCTTCCCAACCGTTCGCGACGAACGCCGTTCGCAAAAACTGCGTTTCGTATTGATTAACCTTGCACCCGAGCGTCGCCGTTTTAAATCGCATTTTGAAAATGTTCCGGTGTTAAGCGTTGAATGACAACGGTTTGCGCGTCGGTTATTTTCCGAACGCGCCGCCGCTTTCCGCAAGAACGGCCTCGCGATCAAGTTCGTCGAGGAAACCGAGAAGACGGCGCGAACGACCGGGCGTTTGCAGTTTTTTGACCGCCTTTGCTTCGATTTGGCGCACTCGCTCGCGGGTAACTTCGAAGATGCGTCCGACCTCTTCGAGCGTGTACATATAGCCGTTTTTGAAACCGTAACGCAATTTGATGATTTCGCGCTCGCGGTGCGTCAGCGTTTTCAGGAGTTTGTCTAACTCCTTGCGCAACATCTGGTTGCCGGCGCTCTTTTCCGGACGTTCGTAAGAAGAGTCGGCGACGAAATCGCCGAAATTGGCGTCGTCGTAATCGCCGATCGGGCGTTCGAGGCTGATCGGAGAAGCGCCGGTTTGCAAAATGCTTTCGAGTTCTTTCGGACACATTTTGGCGCGCAACGACAATTCTTCGACGCTAAGTTCGCGTCCGGAACGTTGAAATTCGTCCTTTTGAAGCGTTCGCAATTTCGACAAAACGTCGATCATATGCGCCGGAATGCGAATGGTGCGGGCTTGTTCCGAGATCGCGCGAGTGATCGCCTGACGAATCCACCAAGTGGCGTAAGTGGAGAATTTATAACCTCTTCGGTATTCGAATTTGTCGACGGCGCGCATCAGGCCGGTGTTGCCTTCTTGGATGAGGTCGAGGAAACTCATGCCGCGGTTGCGATATTTTTTCGCGATCGACACGACGAGGCGCAGATTGCCGCGCGACAAAGCGCTTTTCGCTTCTTCGTATTCGCGTTGGTAACGAGCGATTTTTTCGAGTCGACGCGCCAAGCCGCGGGGCGATTCTTGCGCTTGGCGGCGAAGGGAACGCCATTCGGCTTTGATCGCGGCGCGACGGTTCGGCGAGGCGCAAGCGTACCGCGGCGAATTCATAAAGGCGCGCAATTCGGCGAAACGAGCGCTCGTCGCTTTCATCATTTTAACGACGGCGTGAGCGCGACGGGTGCGCAGGCTCAATTCTTCGAGCAAAAGAGCGCAACGGCGGCGACGCAAACTCGCTTCGCGTCGGATTTTAGCCTTTTCTTCGAGCGGAGTCGACGAAGAACGCAACCGCCGCCAGTCGCCGCGCAAACGGTCGACGGCGCGTTCGAGCGTTTCAAGATTCGCCGGGATTCGATTTTGAATCGCCTCTTTAGAAAAACGTTCGGAAATGTTTTTTTTGATGGTGCGGTCGAACGCGGCGCGTCCTTCGTAAACGTCGCGAACAAGGCGGGTCGTTTCGCAAACGGCGGCGGGCGCGGAGAAAACGGCGCGGCGGAAACGACGGCGAGTCGTTTCAATTTTACGCGACGCGGCGACTTCTTCTTCTCGCGTAAGAAGCGGAATATCGGCAAGTTGCGACAAGTAAAGACGAATCGGGTCGGAGTTCCAGCGTTCCGTTTCGCCGAAATCGAGCGCGGCGGCGACGGATTCGACGCGTTCCGGTTCGCGTTCGACGCGATATTCTTCATAATCGGCGGCGCGAGTCGGGGCGTCGTCGTCGGAAACAAAGTAGTCGAAGCAAGCGTCTTGCGAGTCGTCGTCCTCGACGATTTCGACGTCTTCTTCGTCGAGACGCGCTTTCCATTCTTTGACGACGTTCGAATCGATCGAGTCGGCGGTAACGATCAATTGAGTGAATTCTTGAACGGTAATGTACCCTTGCGCCTTCCCTTTGGCCAAAAGCTCTTGAAAATCAACGGCGTTCCAATTAAATCTCGACACTGGTTTCTCCTTGACGACGTCTTGTCGCCCGCAAGGGTTTCTCGACGATGCGCTTTCAAAAGGCGCGCTCAAAACAACGAGCGGAAACGCCGTTTCGACGGCGCCTCGCCGACCGTTCGACCCGTCTTCGTCCGTAAAAACGGTTCAGTCGAATCGGTTTTCTTCTTTTTCTTGGAGCAAGCGACGGCATTCGAGGAGCGCTTGCAACTTGTCTTCGGGGCTTAACTCGGTTTCGCGGAGCCGACCGACTTGCCGCGGCAGCTCGCGCTTGAAACGTTCTCGTTCGAAACCGGCGAAAATATCGCGCAAAAGCGTTTCGAACGTTTGGGGATCGGCGAGCGTTTCGGGCAAGTTTTTGGCGGCGGCGCTTTCGTCGAGTTCGATCAAAAACGCCTTCATTGTTTCGTCTTCGTACCACAACATAACGCGTTCGAAGGTCGGCAAATCGCCGCGATTCCAAAGGTCGCGCGCCAGCAAATCAAGTTGGCGGGTTATCGGCGACCGCAACGCTTCGAACGGGACGTTTTCGGCGAGGCGCGGATACTGTTCCGGCTGGGCGAGCCAAAATTCTAAATATTCTCGTTCCAACGTGTTGGGCAGGAACCTTTTGTCGTTCCAAACGCTTTTCTCGAACGGGAGGAAGCGTTCGCGCAGTTCGTCGTCGCTTTCGTCGTCCGCGCTCGGAACCGGGTAAACCCAATCTCGACGAAACGCCGCGATTCGTTCCGCTTCCGGGTCGACCGGAGGGGGCGGGGGCGATTCCGCGTCGGAACCGGTCGCGTTCCAACGGTTGGCGTTCCGTTCGCGACGTTCTTCCCAACGTTGTTCGCGGAAGGCGTCGCGCTCGGCGTTCGCGCGTTGTTTTTGTCGCCGTTCGGCCAACTGCCGCCGAATCTCCGCTTCGCTAACGCGGAAACGAGCGGCGAAACGCTGAATCGTTTTCAGCATTCGGAGGCGAACCGGGTCGTCGGACGCGGTCGAGCGTTCCGGGAAAAGCGCGACGATTTCGAGGAGCGAATCGAGCGCTTTCGCGGCGCCGACGACGTTGTTTTCGAGGTCGATTCCGGCGGTCGCGGCGGCGAACGCGCAGTCCATCGCGTCGACCGTTCCGGTTTCGAGGAGTTCTTCAAACGGTTCCGCGCCGTTTTCGAGCAAAAACTCGCAGGGGTCGGCGCCGTTCGGGAGCGTTAGGACGTCCATATCGACGCCTTGCTCGACGAAAAAGCGGAGGACTTCCCGCGTCCGTTTTTGGCCCGCTTCGTCGCCGTCGAGGAGCAAAATCATTTTGTCCGCGAACCGCTTCAACATCCGAACGTGTTCCGCGCCGAGGGCCGTTCCCAAGACCGCGACGACGTTCTCAAAGCCGAATTGCGCCGCCATCACGCAGTCGGTGTACCCTTCGACGACGACGACTTTGCGGGTTTTGCGGATCGCGTTGCGGGCCAGGTCGAGCCCGTAAACCATTTTCGACTTCGTAAAAATCGGCGTTTCCGGCGAGTTGACGTATTTCGCCGGGCTTTTGAGCGTCGTGTTCGGGAGGAGCCGCCCGCCGAACGCGACGACGCGGTCTTGGACGTCGCGAATCGGGAAAATAAGGCGTCCGCGGAAACGGTCGTAATAACGGCGGCGTTCGTCGGGGCCGAGTTGCGGCGTTTGAGCGAAACGCGGACGCGGTTTCGGGCGTCCGGACGCGTCGTAATCTTCGCGGTAAGCGAGGACGCCGGCCGTTTCCAAGGTGCGAACGCGGTTGCGATCGGCGCCGACCCAACCGACGACCGCTCCGAAATCGAGCGGCGCGTAACCGATTTGGAAACGCTCGCTCGCCGCGTCCGAAATGCCGCGATCGCGAACGTAAGCGCGAGCGTCTTCCGCTTCCGGCGAGTTTAAAAACTCGGCGCGATACTTGCCCGCGAGCCAATCGAGCGCGCGGTAAAGGGTCGCTTTCGGGATTTCCGCCGGCGCGTAAAGCGGTTGCGCGCCGACGTTTGCTTTTGTCGTTTGGGCGCCTAACGAAGCGTTCCCGGCGAACTCGGCGTCTTGCGCGTCGAGGTAGGCGGCGTCGAGGAGCGCGTTCGGGTCGTTGGAACCGTCGGCGTTCGGGCTCGGGAGCGCGGGCCGTTTGCGGAACGGAGCGTCGAGGCGCGGTCGTTTCGGGCGTTTGACGAGTTCGATCCCGGCCATATCGGCGAGGATTTGCATCGCCTCTTTGAAATCGACGTTTTCAATCTTCATAACGAACGAAAAAACGTCGCCGCCGATGTTGCAAACCCAACACTTGAACGTTTGCCGCTGCGGATTGACCTGCAAACTCGGGCGCGAATCGTCGTGCCAAGGGCAACGCCCGACAAAGTTCGCTCCCTGCCGACGCAACGGGACGTATCGCTCGACCAAGTCGACGACGTCGATCGCGTCGCGAATTTGCTCTCGTTGATCGAACGACGGCGAGGACAAGCGAAGCTCCTTGGAACTGGCGGTTGGCGAAAAAGGGCGTGTTAAGGCGTTGGGAACGCGTTAACGTCGCGGTAAAGTCGACGTATTTTACGCCCCTTGCCGTCGGTTGCGCGTCGATGGAAAATTTTTTGAATATTCCGCTTGACGAGCGTTGTAAAAATCGTTAAAGTCTGCCTAGTTTGTGAAGGAGAACGCGTTTTACCTTTCGCAAACGAGATAAAAAATAACGACGACGGCGAAGAACGTTCCGGCAAGGAAAACGTTCCTCGTCGGTTAGTACGTTCTGTTCGCGACAGGAACGATTATAAAATCATTTGTTTTTCTCGTCAATATCTAAAATTTTTTCTCAAGTCCGCGGCGTAATTGGTCGAACGGATAAGGTTTTTCTGTTCGTTGTTTTTGGTTAATTTGACCTATTTTGTCTAGAACGCGCGTCTTTAAATTTTGAAACGTTTGTTGTTTTGTCGCTAAACGACGTTTTTTAAGCGATTGCGTTGAATATAGCGCGTCGGCAACCGAAGGCGCGCCAATTTGGCTAAAACGTTTGTCTTGATTATATTGCGATTTTACGCCGGCTTGACTAAATTATCTATCTTTTGACGCTTGCTTATCTTAATATTTGATTTGTGAAGACGGGCAAGTTGGGTGAAATAAGTGAACTTTAAAAATTTTTGCAATTTTTTGGAAAAATTTTGAAAGCGCGATTTTGTCGCTTTAAAATTAGGGTTTTGGGAAGAATGGATAAAGAGACTGGACTCTAAATAAAGTAGACTAAAACGGTTGTGATTAAGCCGCTAAAAGAAGATTGACGAGTTTTTTTCGGACGTTTATTTTTGGGGCGCCGAACGACGGAAGCAAGGGATTCGCCGCGCGGAACGTCGCGACGCTCCAAAATCGGAAGACCGCCCGGCGCGACGTAAATCGGCCGCCGTCCGCGACGCCCCTCGCAACGTAAAACAGCCGACGTCCGAAAAGACGTCGGCCGTTTTTTCGCCGTCAAATCGTCTGTTGGGCGTTTAACGCGATGAAACGCTCAAAGACGGCGCGAATCAGGCGTTGGCGTCGGCGATCGATTCTTTGACGAGTTCGACGACGCGTTCCGGGACGAAGCCGAAGTGTTTCAGCAAAACGCCCGCCGGAGCGGAGTCGCCGAAGCCGTTCATTCCGAGGAAACGTCCGCAATCGCCGATCAAACGGCCCCAGCCTTGCTCGACGCCGAGTTCGACGCCGACGCGCGCTTTGACCGCCTTCGGGAGAACCGATTCGCGGTATTCTTGCGGTTGTCGCGCGAACAAATCGAGGCAAGGCGCCGAAACGACGCGAACTTTGAGGCCTTCCGCCGCCAACGCTTCGCGCGCTTCCAAGCAAAGGGCGACTTCGCTTCCGCTGGCGATCAAAATCGCGTCCGGAGTTCCGTCGCAGTCGGCGAGAACGTAAGCGCCGCGAGCGACGCCCGCCGCCGAAGCGTATTTTTCGCGGTCGAGCGTCGGGAGATTTTGACGCGTCAACGCCAAAACGGACGGCGTTTTCGTCGAATTAAGGGCGACGCGATAACTTTCGACGACTTCGTTCGCGTCCGCCGGACGGAAAACGTTCAGGTTCGGAATCGCTCGCAACGACGCGAGGTGTTCGATCGGTTGGTGCGTCGGGCCGTCTTCGCCGACGCAGATCGAGTCGTGCGTGAAAATGAAGAGCGTCGGAATTTCTTGGAGCGCGGCCAAGCGAATCGCCGGGCGCATATAGTCCGAGAAGACGAAGAACGTCGCGCAGTAAGAGCGGAGCCCGGAGAGCGTCAGCCCGTTGGCGATCGCGCCCATCGCGTTTTCGCGGACGCCGAAACGGAAGTTGCGCCCGACCGAGTTCGGCCCGAATTCGCCCGCGTCTTCCGCTTTCAACCAAGTGCAGTTCGACGGCGCCAAGTCGGCCGAGCCGCCGACGAGCCAAGGAACGCCCGCCGCGACGTCGTTCAAGACTTTGCCGCTCGAAGCGCGGCTCGCGAGACCTTTCGCGTCCGCCGGGAACGGTTGGAGCGCGGCGTCCCAACCGGTCGGGAGCGTTCCGGCGAAGATCGCGTCGAGTTCGGCGGCGAGTTCCGGATAAGCCTTGCGGTATTCGGCGAAAAGCGCGTCCCAAGCGGCGGACGCTTCCGGGCCGCGTTGGCCGAGGTTCGACGCGAACGTTTCGTAAACGTCCGCGTCGGCGGCGAACTTGACTTCCGGATCCATCCCGTAAAATTTCTTGGCGCCCGCGACTTCGTCGTCGCCGAGCGGGGCCCCGTGCGCGGACTCTTTCCCCTCTTTAGTGGGGGCGCCGAACGCGATGCGGCTCTTGGCGATAATCAACGTCGGACGGTCGGCGGTCGCTTTGAACGCGTCGAACGCTTCGCGAAGCGCCGGAAGATCGTTGACGTCGTCGACGTTCAGAACGTTCCAACCGTAAGCGGCGAAACGGTCGGCGACCGATTCGGTGAACGCGAGTTCCGTGTTGCCTTCGATGGTGATGCGGTTTTGGTCGTAAATCCAGCAAAGATTGCCCAGCTTAAGATGGCCGGCAAGGGACGCGGCTTCCGACGCGAGCCCTTCCATCATACAGCCGTCGCCGCAAAGCGCGTAAACGTCCGACGAAAAGAGTTCGAAACCGGGTTTGTTGTAACGGTCGGCGAGCCAACGGTCGGCGGCGGCCATCCCGACGCTCGTCGCGACCCCGGCGCCGAGCGGGCCGGTCGTCGTTTCGACGCCCGCGACGCGCCCGTATTCCGGGTGTCCAGCGCAACGCGAGCCGAGTTGGCGGAAACTTTTCAGGTCGTCGAGCGAAACGGCCGATTCCGACGTCGGCTTCCCGGCGGCGTCGAGCGCTTTCACTCCGGCGAAGTGAAGCGTCGTGTAAATCAGCGTCGACGCGTGCCCGATCGAGAGGACGAAACGGTCGCGGCCCGGCCAATTCGGGCGGTTCGGGTCGAACTTCATTCGTTCGTTGTAAAGGAGATAAGCGATCGGCGAGAGAGCCATCGGGGTGCCCGGGTGCCCGCTTTTCGCCGCTTGAACGGCGTCCGCCGCCATCGCTCGCATCGTGTCAATCGCTTTTTTTTCCGAAGGCGTCATCGAAAGCATTCGTTTGTCCTTTTTCCTTTGCGTCCGGTCGGAACCGGGATTGAGGTTGATTCGAAGGTTCCGCGTCTTGCGTATTTTAACGTTTATTTTAACGCGTCGAGCGAATTTGTGAAGGGCCGCGACGCGTCGACGAAGCGCTTTGCGAGAAAAGCGGGAAAGTTTTGGCCCGTTAACGACGCCGACGCAATTTGGGTGAAGCGGAGAAAATGGGCGATTTGAGAGAAACGGGCGCTCGGCGGCGTTAAGGAAACGTCGTCGAGCGCGGTAAAACGGGCGGTTCGCGGCGTCGGCGTTAATTTTGCGGGGCGTTCAACCCGGCGCGCTCGTCGCGGATTCGGCGGATTTCGGCGACTAAGTCGCTCGCGCCTTGGTCGAGAAGCGTTTGCGCGGCGTCGCGACCGAGTTGTTCGGTGATTTCTTGCTTGTCGTCGTCGGAGAGCGCGGCGTCGAAGGTTTGCGTCGCGACCGTTTGGAACGCCGTTTTGCCGTCGAACGAGAGAATTTGCGCGTCGAGGCGGAGCGTTTGACTCTTTTCGGCGTTAGTTTGGGCGCTTTGCGTCGACGAGGAAAGCGAGCCGAGCGCGCCGATCGGGACGAGACAGCCGCCCTGCAACGTCGCGAGGAGCGAACGTTCGGCCAAAACGCTCAAAAAGGTCGCTTCGTCGGCCAGCGGCGCGACGCGAGCGATCGTTTCGGCGTCGTCGGCGCGGGTTTCAAGCCCGAGCGCGCCCTGTCCGACCGCCGGGAGGAAGTCCGGACGCTCCAAAAAATGCCGGATTCGGGAGCCGAAACCGAGTCGGTTCAGTCCCGCCGACGCTAAAATCATCGCGTCGAACTCGCCGTCGTCGAGCTTTTTGAGGCGCGTTTCGACGTTGCCGCGAACCGGGCGGACGTCCCAAGCGCCGTTCGAACGTCGCAAAAGTTGGCTTTGTCGCCGCATACTGCTCGTCGCGACGACGGCGCCGGGCGGGAGTTCGTCGAGCGTCGCGAACCGGTTCGAAACGAACGCGTCGCGGAAGTCGGCGCGAACCGGAACCGCCGTCAAACGGAGCCCGTCGATTCGCTCGACCGGGAGGTCTTTGAGGCTGTGAACCGCCAAATCGATTTCGCCGAGGAGGAGCGCGCGCTGAATTTCCTTCGTGAAAACGCCTTGCGCGCCAAGATTGACGATCGCCGAATTGCGGTCGACGTCGCCTTTCGTGTGGATTTTGACGATTTCAACGGGGACGCCGTTCGCTTCCAAAGCGTCGCGGGTCCAATTCGCTTGCCAAAGCGCGAGCGCGCTCGGTCGGGTGCCCAATCGCAGCGGTTTCATAACGTTTTTTTGGCGGTTTTTAGACCGTAAAATAAGTTGGGAGGGTTAAAATGCTAAAACGCCGCGCGGTAAACGGCGTTTTGCAACAAGAAACGCCGCCGTTCCGTTCAAAAGCGCGGAAAGCGGCGTTTCAACATAGAGAAAACGGGTAGTCGAGGCGGATTAGGCGACGATTACAGCTTCTTCAGGTAGATGTTTTTGACTTCGACGCGCATCGGCGGGCCGACGTGGAGTTGCCAACCGAGGACGCCGCTCGGACGACGGACTTTGTCGGAGTCTTCGTCGACGAAGACGCTCGTAACTTTGCCGTTGATTTTGTGAACGAAAACGTAGCCTTGCGCGACGATTTCGTAGCTGTTCCAATCTTCGAGCTTAACGTTGGCGCGGATTTCTTCCGGCGTCGCGAAACGGGCGACTTCGCGGATTTTGCCGTCTTTGTCGACGCGGCTAACCGTTCCGAGGTTCGCCAAAATGCCGCGGAGCGCTTCGCCGTACATAATCCCGGCGTAGTTTTTATTGCCGTCGAAGTCGCCTTGGTAGCCGCCCATTCGCCAATTTTCCGGGCCGTCGAGGAACCAACCGCGGTAGTAAAGGCCGGAGTTGCCGCCCTTGGTGATCTTGTAGTCGAACTTGATCGCGAAGTCGCCGATATTTTGGTCTTCAGTATAGAAAAGCGAGGTGTTTTGGGTAATTTTTTTCGCGTCGGCGTCCGTCGTGCCGACGATGGCGCCGTCTTCGACCGTCCAAAGGCGCGGGTCGCCCGACCAGCCGGTCAGGTCTTTGCCGTTAAAAATCGAGACGAACCCGTCGTCTTGAGCGGAAACGGTCGTCGCCGCGACGCAAAAAACGAGCGAAGCGCAGAAAATCCAAAAACGTTTCATTTATCGGCTCCTTAAAATTAAAGGGAGGGCGCCGCTCGAACGTTCGGCGGCGAAAAATCGACGTTTTTAAACGCGGAAAATGCCGCTTCAAAAACGCGTATTAATTAATATTGACAAAATTGCGAAAAATCGGGCGTCCGAAACGCGAAAAATCGCGTTTTCGACGGGGGCTAAAAGCGGAAATCCGAAAAAACGGAAACGACAAAACGGCCGGACGCTCGTCGACGCGTTCGTTTCGACGTGCAAAAGCGGTTTCGCGTTAATTTTCCGGTTGCGAAACGACTTCGCAGTTCGGAAGCGCGGCGCGGAGCGCGTCGGCCCCGGCTTCGGTCGCTTTCGAGCGGGTAACGTGTATTTTCGCCAATTTACCTAATTTCGCGAACTGAGCGATACTCGCGTCGTCGAGCGTCGAGCGTCCGACGTGAAGGAAGGTAAGCTCGGTAAATTGCGCGATTTTTGCCGCCGAATCCGGCCCGATTTGCGCGTCGTCGAGGTTCAACGACGTCAAGCGGTCGGTCAGCGGAAGGAGCGCGTCGACCCCGGCGTCGCCGATTTTTGTTTGATAAAGGTTCAGTTTCGTCAATTTCGCGAACCCGTTTTTCCAATCGACGGCGGCCAAGTCGGCGGCGGTCGCGGGCGAGCCGCTGACGTCAAGGTCGGCAAGTTGAGGGGCTTGGGCAAGAGCGACGAGCGCGGCGGTCGGGAATTTCTCGCCGTTTCGCAAGCCGGTCAATCGGAGTTTTTTCAAATTGGGCGCTTTAGCGAACTCGGCCAAGGCGGCGTCCCAGTCCGTTGCGGCGGGAAGAACGGCGTCCGACCAAAGAAATTCCGTTAAATTAGGAAGTTTAGCGAAAGCGCGCAAAGCTTGGGACGGCAAAACGCCCTTGCCGCGAACGACTTTCACCGCGTTCCAACGTTCGGCGTCGGCGGAGACGTCGAGCCCGATGAAAATTTCGACGCCGGTTAAGTCGAGCGATTTGCCGGACTTGTCGATTTTGGCGCCGGAAGCGATAAGCGCGTCGAATTTCGGAAGGGGCGCGAGCGCCGCCGTTGCGACTCCGGGCGTTTTTTTCTCGGCGTTAACGAGCGACGTTTCGGCGGGCGTCGTCGCTTCGACGGTTGCGGGCGTCGTTTGGGCGGGCGTCGGCGAGGGCGCGACGGCAAATTGCGCCGAATCGTCGATAAACGCAACGTCGCTCGAAGCGGAACCGCCGCAACCGAGCGGAACGGTCGCCGATAAAGCGGTTAAAATCGCGAAAATAGGGGATTTTTTCATTGGACGCGCCTCCTTAAACTTTGCGTAATTTGCGCTATTTCGCTTGGGAATTGGTCGCGCCGGCTTTTTCTTCCGCCGCTTTTTTAATCAGTTCGCGGTCAAATTTCGCGCCGTTGATCGCTTGTTCGCGCATTAAACAGGTCGGCGGATCGGCTTCTTCCGGAAGAGGGAAGTCGTCGGGAAGATTTTCGACGAACGGGAGCGTCGCCGTTGTTTCGCCGTATTCTTCGAAAGCGATTTCCGGTTTCTCTTGGCAACCGAGAGCGGCGAACCCGACGAGGGCGCAGGCCGTCCAAAGCGAAATCGAGCGTTTCATTCCTTACGATTCTCCTCGACCGTCGACTTAGGGGAGCGCGAGGCGGCGACGAACCGCGAACGCGTTCAAAAACGTTTCAAAACTTTCCCTATTATATAAGGAAAAATTTTTTCGTTCAACGTCCGCGCCGCTTTTTTTTCGCGTTTCGCCCAATTTTTTAAGCGTCGCGACGCTTCCGGCGCAATTTTTCGGCAAATTTTTACAAAAAAAGAGCGAAATTTTTTGTTTTAGCTCGTTTCAACGAAAATTTTGAATGACTTTTGACTTGATTTAGTGTATAATCGGAAAAACGAGGAAAGCGCGGTTCGCGGCGATTTTTTCGGAAAGGCGCGGCGCTTTCTCCTCGACGTTTCGGCGCGTCGAGCGTTTGTTTCGCAACCAAGAAGATGAACGACAATTTTAGGAAACCGCAATGTCCGAACTCTCCGTCGACGATCTCACGCAACGACTCTTATCCCTCGACCTCTTGGATATGGGTAAGATTCGCGACGTTGAAAATTCGTTTGGGTCGCAGAATTTCACCGCCGAACAGTTTTTGCAGTCGGCGCAGCGGCTCGGATACTTGACGAAGTATCAGGTCGAGCGGTTGGCGAGCGGCGAAACGACCGGCTTTTATTACGGCGACTACCGCATTCAGTATATGATCGGTTCCGGTTCCTTCGCTCGAGTTTTCCGTTGCGTTCACAAGACGACCGGGAAAGTCGTCGCGGTGAAGGTCTTGCGGGCTCGTTTCCGCGAAGATAAAACGGCGATCGACGAATTTACGCGGGAAGCCGAACTCGGCGTCGAGTTGCGCCACCCGAACGTCGCGGCGGTTTACGAGTCGAAGTCGACGAAGTACGACCATTATATGGTGATGGACTTCATCGAGGGGCGAACGCTCCGCGAAGAAGTGAAGGCGCAAAAGAACGGGATCGTCGAGCCGAAGCGCGCAACCCGCATCGTTACCGACGTTTGCTCGGCGCTCGATTACGCCTTCAAACGCGGGTACCAACACCGCGATATGAAGCTGTCGAACATTATGTTGTCGAGTTCCGGGAAGGCGGTTCTGCTCGACTTCGGGCTCTTGGCCGACGACAACAACTCGAACTGGAAGAACCAACGGGCGATCGAGTACGCCGCGCTCGAGCGAACGACTCGCGTCCGCCGCGACGACAAACGAAGCGACGTTTACTTCTTGGGCGCGATTTTTTATCAGCTTTTGACCGGCGTCGCTCCGCTCGGCGAAATTAAAGAGCGGGCGAAGCGGCTCGACTCGGCGCGATTCCGCAACGTCCGTCCGATTCGCGACGTCGCTCCGTTTGTTCCGCGCGTTTTGGCGTTTATCGTCGAAAAGGCGATGAAACTCGACCCGGAAGAGCGGTATCAATCGCCGGGCGCGATGTTGGCCGACTTGGAAATCGCCGTCAAAAAACTCGAAAGCGGCGAGATCGACGAGGAGGTCAACGTCCAAACGAGCTTGGCCGCGTCGGCAAAAAAAGAGCGCGTCAACTTGCCGACCGTCTTGATCGTCGAAGCGAACGTCGAGTTGCAAAACACGTTCCGCCAATCGTTTAAGAACGCCGGGTTCCGCGCGCTCGTCATCTCGAACGTCGACCGGGCGATCGAGCGGCTCGACGATCCGGACAGCGGCGTCGGCGCCGTTTTGTTCAACGCGCAAACGATCGGAAAGCGCGCCGTCGAAGGGTTTAACCGTCTTCTCGATTCCCCGACGACCCGCGATATTCCGGCTGTTTTGCTTCTCGACGAAACGCAAGTCAAGTGGGCCGCCGCCGCGAAACGGAGCAAAACGCGTCTCGCCGTCGGGATGCCGATCGCGATGAAGCGTCTCCTCTTGCTCTTGTTGAAACTTTCGTCGCCGCAACTCTTCGAAGGGAACGCGGAAGAAAAGAAGGCGGAAAAGGCCGAGACGCCCGTCGCCGCTCCCGCCGAAGCAAAAACGACGGAAGCGAAAGAGGTTGCGTCGGAAGCCGCCGAAGAACCGAAAACGTCCGCCGACGAAAGCGATTTCCCGGTCGACGACTTCGACGCCGCGCTCGACGCCGCCGTCGACGCGTTGACGGCGACGCCGCCCGTCGAGCCGGAAGTCGCCGACGAGCCCGCCGACGATTATTACGCCGATTACGAAGACTACGAGGATTACGAAAGCGACGGCGACGAGGAAAAATAAGAAGACGAGATAGGCGGCGCGGCGCGAACGGCGAGAAAAAAGCGACGCGGCGCTTCGCTCGACGAAATTTTTGGCGTTTTAGGAAAGATTTTCCGTTTATTTTGTGCGCGGCGAGGTTTCGACGAGGCGTTCGGAGACGTTTTCGAACGACTGTCGGCGGATTTCGTCGCGTCGTAAGGAGCGACTAATGAATCGACGACGTTTTCTTCAAGCCGGACTCGGCGCGACCGCTTGCTTCGCGTCGGGCGCTTTTTCTTCCGCGACGACTTTGACCGCTTGGGGGGCCGACGCCGCGCCGATTAAACCGGTGAAAAAGATTCCGCTGGCGTTGCAGGTTTATTCGCTCCGAGAATACGCGGCGAAAGATTTTGCCGGAACGATGAAAAAAATCGCCGAAATGGGGTACGAAGGCGTCGAGTTCGCCGGTTATTACGGCAAAAGCGCGAAGGAAGTTCGCAAAGCGCTCGACGACGCGGGCCTGAAAGCGATTAGTACGCACCTCGGCGTTCCGCAACTTCTCGACGGCGCGTTCGAAGCGACGGTCGAATTTGAAAAGACGTTGGGCAATTCCCGCTTGATCGTCGCGGGCGGGTTGTCGGAGTCCTGCAAAACGGACGCCGGGAACCAAATGACCGCTTACCTCTTCAACGAAATCGCGGCGAAAGCGGCGAAAGTCGGGATGCAAATCGGTTTTCACGCGCACTTTAACGACTTTGCTAATATTAACGGCAAGACCGCTTGGGAAGTCTTCTTCAACCGGACTCGCAAGGACGTGATCGCGCAAATGGACGTCGGCAACTGCCTTTCGGGCGGCGGCGACCCTTACGCGGAAATCGAAAAACAGCCCGGGCGCGGTCAACTTCTGCACGTCAAGGCGCACGGGAAGCCGGGGACGAAGGGCGCCGTCGTCGCGTCGCCGGAAGACTCGGTCGACTGGGCGAAAATGTTCGAGCTTTGCGAAACGAAGGCGGGCGTCGAGTGGTATATCGTCGAACAGGAAGATTTCCGCGACGGAAGCGACGCGCTGGAAGCGTGCGCCGAAGCGTTTGAGAATTTGAAGAAAATGGGGAAAGCGTAATATTTGCGTTTAAACCGAAAATAAGATGAAATAGGAAACGCTCGAGCGGCGAATTGAAGCGCCGTTCGAGCGTTTTTTTACGCGCCGAAGGAAAGCGACGATTTTTTCTCTTGTTTTTCAAATTTTCCAATTTTTCTTTCCGAATCGCGTAAATCGGCGCGGTTTGACGTTTACATATCGCCGGATAATCGTTAAAATACGCGAGGTTTCGCCGTTTTACGCCTTTCTTAGACGTTGCAAGAAGGAAAGAAAGGTAGTTTGCGGCGTTTGAAGAAAAAATAACGCGTAAATTTAGGACGGTCGAGAAAGATGAAGCGATTTTTTTGGGCGGTCGGAACGACGGCGGCGTTGACGGTCGCGTGTTGCGGCGGTTGCGACAAAGGTAAGAGCGGCGAAAATCCGAACAACGGCGACGCTTCGCAAGCGTCGTCGGGAGGGGCGATCGACGCCGGAGTCGCCGCGTTGGACGTCGGAGAGTGGACGCGCGCTTACGACGCCTTTAGCGAAGCGATCGCCGCCGACCCGAACGCCGTCGACGCTTATTTCGGTCGCGCCGCCGCTTCCTTGGCGATCGCCGAAGAACGGTATCGTTTGGCGGAGGCCGCCGCGACCAACGGCGACGTGAAGACCGGAACCGCCGAAGCCGAAAAAGCGAACGAAAATTTCGCGAAGGCGATCGCGGACTGCGACAAAACGTTGGAACTCGACGCAAAGTACGCGGACGCTTACTTTATCCGCGGCGTCGCGGCGCAATATCAAGGCGATTGGAACGCCGGAATCGAAGCGTTTACGAAATGCGTCGAGCTTGCGCCGGAACACGCCGAAGCGTATCACCGTCGCGGCGAAATTTACGATCATACCGGCGATACCGAACACGCGACGGTCGACCTTAAAAAAGCCGCCGAATTGGGATACCGCGACGCCGACGGCGAAAGCGAAAGCGCGTCGCAAGAAGACGCCGACGTGTCGCAAACGGTCGAAGAGCGAGAATAAGGAAACGCCCCGATGCCCAAAAATAAGCGAAGTGCCAATTCGGAAAACGTCGCCGCAGAACAGGCGGAGCGTTCTAAAGTGAAACGCGGCAAGGGATTAAAAACCGGGTTGGCGACGCTGTCAATTTGCGCCGCGTCGTTTGGCGCGTATTATTCGCCCCATTTTCGAGCGGCTTCGAGCGATTGGCTCGAACGCTGCCGCGCGTTGATCGGCAAGACGTCGTTCTTCAAGGTTTCGTCGACGGAAAACGCCGCGACGGCGGACGAAAAAATGCGCGAGAAGTTGGCGCAAGCTCCGAGTTTTCGCGACTTTTTGACCGACGAATACGGCGAGGAAGGCGCGCGCGAACTTTTGGGCGTCGACGCGTCGACGGACGTTCAAACGGTTGCGAACGTCGACGGCGGGTTCGCCGGTTACGTCGTCGCGGAAACGAGCGCTTCGGAAGCGTTGGAACCGCAAGAAGTCGCGTCCGAGGGCGACGAGTCGTTAAAATCGCCGATTGCGGAACCGGGGGCGAGTTTTGCGGATTACGTCGCGGCGGAAAACGCGAAATCGCAAGAAGTCAGGCCCGAGGTCGACGAGCCGTTAAAATCGCCGATTGCGGAATCGGGTTCGAGTTTTGCGGATTACGTCGCGGCGGAAGAGGCGGGAACGCCTAACGTTGCGAACGAATTCGACGAAACGCCGCCGGCTTCGGAACCGGACGCGAACGTCGCGGATTACGCCGCGTCGGAAGCCGCCCTTGACGCCGACGCGGACGTCGGGACGGTAAACGTTGAAACGACGGAGCTTGCGACGGAGTCGGTCGCGTCGGACGTTGCCGACGAAGACGAAACGGCGTTGGCGGCGCGTTTGCAAGACGAAATGAAGGAACGCGGCGTCGGCGCTCCGCGAATCGAACGTTGGGGCGGGCGGTTCTGGCGCGCGTCCGGGTTCGCGACGACGGACGAAGGCGTCGCGACGTTTTGCGAAGCGGTCGACGTCGATCCGACGTCGGCGCAACGAGCCGCGTTGGCGAAATTCGACGCCGCGAAATTTTAACGGAAAGACGTAAATGCTTGAAAACGCCGACGATATGGCGCGCGTCGAGGCGGTTCTTTTTTTGGCGAAGGAACCGATTCCGAGTCGCAAATTGGCGCTTTTGGCGGACGTCGAGGACGGCGCTCGGGCGCGAGCGTTGGTGCGTCGGCTCAACGAGCGGTACCGTCGCGTCGGGAGCGCTTTTTGCGCGGTTGAGGCGGCCGGCGGGTTCCAACTTCGGACTTTGCCCGAGTTTGCGCCTTGGCTCTTTCGTTTGCAAGAGGCGCCGGTCGAGACGCGCTTGACCGGTTCGGCGATGGAAACGCTCGCGATCGTCGCTTACGAACAACCGATTTTGCGTGCGAAAATCGAGTCGATCCGCGGCGTCCATTGCGGCGACGTCCTGCGCCAACTCCTTGAACAAGACCTAATTAAGATCGTCGGACGCTCCGAGGAATTGGGGCGCCCGTTCCTTTACGGGACGACGAAACGCTTTTTGACGACGTTCGGCTTGACCCGCGTCGAAGATTTGCCGCGACGCGACGGGGCGTGGTCGACCGCCGACGACGTGAAAACCGAGACCGCGAAAACGCTCGCCGACGACGCGAAAAAGTCGGCGGAGCGTTTGGACGGCGCGGCGAACGTCGAAAAAGAAAACGACGCAACTTCTTGACGACGAAACGTTTGCGCTTCTTTTAGTCTTGCGCTTTTTCTTCGTCGTCGAGCGCTAAAAACTCGGTCGTGCCGACGCAGCCGCGTTCTAAGTACGTCGATAAAATGATTTGCGCCGCGACCATATCGAGTCGCTCTTTGCGTTTTTTCGCGTTGAGTTTCGCCGTTCGGAGATAATTTTCGGCTTCCGCGCTGGTGAACCGCTCGTCGAGAAAGTCGATCGTAAGTCCGGTAACTTCCGCGAGTTGCGCTCCAAACGCGATCGCTTCGCGCGCTTTGTCGCTTAGGTCGCCGTTGCAGTGGAGCGGAAGGCCGAGGACGAAGTGAACGATGCGTTCTTCTTTCGCAAACTGTTGAAAATACTCGAGATCCTTCTTTTCGTCGCGGCGACGATAGATCGCGTAAGGAAACGCGATAAGCCGCTCGGCGTCGCAAGTCGCGATTCCGATGCGAACGGTTCCGAAGTCAATTCCGGCGATTTTGCCCTTTTCCGGCGGCGGGGACGGTTTCATTGCGGCAAGTCCTTACAAAGTTGAGGTTAGGATGATTGGAAAAAAGGAAACGCGGCGGCGTTTAATGTTCGAGCGACGCTAACCCTTGCGCTTTAACGAATTGGCTTTCGAGAAACGTTTTTAAATCTTTCGACGAAAACGCGTAATAACCGCCGCTCTTGTATTTTTGTAAAAGCGAGACGTAAGTTTCGAAATCTTCGTTGTTAAGCAAGGCGCGCAATTTTGCGAACGGGACGTCGGTTAAGACGTAAAGGCCGCCGTAAACGCCTGTTCCGGCGGGACTTGGCGTTAGCTTGAGGTCGGCGGCGCCGCGAATTAAGGTATTGACGGCGTATTTGTTGCGCGCGACGTCTTTTAACCCTTGCGTTCGGCCGAAGCCGAACCAGTCGGCGGGATTCGTTAAACTTCGTTGTTTAAGACGTTCGCAAGCGCTTTCGTAATAACGTTTTACTTCCGCGACGGCGCTTAACGTTTCCCAAGGGAGCAAACGACCGGTCGCGTCGTAAGGGTAGAGGGCGCGCGACCAAACGCCGGTCGACGCTTTCACGACGGGTATCGTAAAGTCGGTAAAACCAAACGTTGCGTCGTCGCCGATGAAAAACGAGTCGGCGAGCGTCGCGAAACCGTTTTTCACCGCGAAACGTTCGGCGTTTTTCGACGGTTGAAACGTTAATATCTCTCGAAGAAATCGAAGGTTGCGTCGCGTCGAAAAATAAAATTTGCCGTCGACGCAAAAATCGGCGGGCGTTAAACGTTCGATTAGCGTCAAGGCGTCGCCGGCGTCGGAAAGTTCGAAATATTCGGTTGCGGAACCCGGTTCGCGGCAAGGGGTTAGGACGGTAATCGCCGAGTACGTCGTCGCGTCGAAAACTTGGCGATGTTTTAGGTCGACGAGTTTCGCAAGGAGATTGTCGGCGACTATTTTTTCGCGCAAACGTTCGCCCGCGACGCTGTTAAAATAGGAACTCGGCGTTATGTAAGCCAATACGCCGCACGGAGTTAACATCCGTAAACCGAGTTCGTAAAAAACGAGAAAAAGGTCGGTCATTCCGGTTTGCGCGAACTCGAAGCGCTTCACGGCGTCAAACGACGCGCCCAAGTTGTGAACGCGAACGTAGGGCGGATTCCCGACGACGAAGTCGATTTGGCCGTTCCAACGGTCGAACGTCAACGCGTCGGCGCAAACGACGTTCCAGTTAACGCCTTTAACGCCAAAAGTTAGCGCGACGGAGTCGAGGTTGCGAACGCATTTTTCGCGCTCCGTCGAGTCGAGTTCGATTCCGCGAACGCAAGTTTCTAAATCCGCTTTAAGTCGCGCGACGCCGAGGGTTGCGTTTTCTCGGCAATAACGCTCGACGACGACGGTTAAAAACGCGCCGTCGCCGCAACTCGGGTCGACGACTAACTTTCCGGCGATTTTTTCGCCGCGATAATCCGCTAAGTCGAGGATTCGCTCGACGATACGACGGGGCGTGTAAACGCGGCCGTTTTTTTTACGGACGTCGGCGGCGCGGCGCGAATTTGGTTTCATCGGCGATTTGCGATTGAAAAAAAGCGCGACGCAATCGCTTGCGTCGCGCGGGGTTAGGTTGGGACGGAACGGCGGTTACGCGACGCCGTTTTCGTCGGGCGAGTCGGTTTCGGACAATTCGGCGTTTTGCGTCGGCGACTTGGCGTCGTCAAGCGCGGCGCCGTCGTTAAGCGTCGCGTCGGCTTGCAATTGCGTCGGCGGAACGTCGGGCGACGCGACCGAAATCGTTAAGTCGCTCGGAACGTTCGAGTTCGCGTCGGGCGACGCGGGCGAGTCGGTCGGCGTTTCGGTTTGCGACACGGCGTCTTCTTCGTCGGCTTCTTTCGGCATGGGGCCCAAAATCGCGACGATTTGGTCGTAATCGAGCTCTTCCTCGGCGACTAACGCGTCGGTCAGCGCTTCGAAAAGTTCGCGCTTTTCGATAATTAAGTTGCGCGCCGTTTCGTCGGCCTCGCGCATCACTCGGACGATTTCCTCGTCGATAACGCGGGCCGTTTCCTCGCTGTATTCGCGAACGTCGTTCGTCATTTCGCGCCCCAGGAACGGGTGCGACTCCGAGTTGCGGAACGCGACCGGGCCGAGCCGCTCGCTCATTCCCCAGTGAACGATCATATCGCGCGCCAAGTCGGTCGCCCGTTTCAGGTCGTTCTCGGCGCCGGCGGAAGTCTCGTCGTACACGAGCTTTTCAGCGGCGCGACCGGCCAAGAAGCGAGCCAGCGTCGCGCGAACTTCCGATTCGTTGTAATTCAGTTTGTCGTCTTCCGGGAGGAACCAGGTCGCGCCGAGCGAACGACCGCGCGGGACGATGGTGATCTTGTGAACCGTCGAACCGACCGGGAGGAACCAACCGATAAGCGCGTGTCCGGCCTCGTGATACGCCGTCTTGCGCTTCTCTTTCGGCGACACGATTTCGTCGCGTTTGAGACCCATTTGGATTTTTTCGAACGCGAAGTCGAAGTCGGAGGAATTCACCTCGTTTTTGTTGTTGCGCGTCGCCCAAAGGGTCGCTTCGTTGACGAAGTTGCGAATGTCCGCGCCGGTGAAGCCGACCGTTTTTTTCGCCAGCGCGTCGACCGAAACGTCGGCGCCGAGCGGAATCTTTTTCAGGTACACGTTGAAAATTTCGACGCGACCCTTCAACGACGGACGGCCGACGGTAATATGACGGTCGAAGCGACCGGGACGCATCAACGCGGGGTCGAGAACGTCCGGACGGTTCGTCGACGCCATCACCATTACCGAGTCGTTTTGCGCGAAACCGTCCATTTCGCTCAAAATTTGGTTCAACGTTTGCTCGCGCTCGTCTTGACCGCCGCCGACGCCCGCGCCGCGTTGGCGCCCGACCGCGTCGATTTCGTCGATGAAGAGGATCGACGGAGCGTTTTCTTTCGCCGTCGCGAAAATGTCGCGAACGCGACTCGCGCCGACGCCGACGAACATTTGGATAAACTCCGAGCCGTTGATCGAGTAAAACGGAACGTCCGCTTCGCCCGCGACGGCGCGCGCCAGGAGCGTTTTCCCGGTGCCGGGAGGGCCGAAAAGGAGCGTCCCCTTCGGAACGCGGGCGCCCATCCGCTCGTATTTCGCCGGATTTTTCAGGTAGTCGACGATTTCGATCAGCTCCGCTTTCACCGCGTCCATCCCGGCGGCGTCGGCGAAGGTAACGCGCTTCGCTCGATCCGGTTCGTACCGCTTCGCCAAGCTCTTCGTGAAGGCGCCGAATCCGCCGCCTCCGCCGCCCATCATCTGTTCGTTGGCGCGGCGCATCATCCGGAAGATGAAAATAAGGAAAAAGATCGAAACGGCGGCGCTCAGGAGCATCACCAGCGACGAACCGTCTTGCGGCGTCGTCGACGTGTACGAGTCGAGCTTGGCGCGGAGGCGAGCGTCGATCGTTTGATCGGAAAACGCGAACGCCGGCGCTTCGCAGACATATTTCTTGTGGAATTGGACGCCGACGCGCTTTTTCGTAACGACGTTAACCAACTCGACGGCGTTCCCTTTTTTGTCGAGCGGAGCGACGCGCCAACGTTGAGCGATTTGGAAGCCGAGTTTATAATTTTGCGTTAAATCCGCTTGCGCCGCCGCGACGTCCGCCGCCGTCGCGTCGTTGGGAAGGAGGCGCGTTCGGAGAACGACGTCGCCTTCTTGCAACGCGAGTTCGAGACCGGTCGCGGTCGACTTAACGGTCGTCGCCAACTGTTTCGCGTCGAGCGCGGCTTGGAACTCTTTCGCTTGGTTCGGGTGCGCGCGGTCGAATTGAGCGGTCAAACGTTCGAACGTTTTTTTGCCGTTCGGGACGATTTCCGCCCAACGTTCGAGAGGCGGGATTGCGCGCAGTTCGCCGACGAGACGATTGCCCTTTAAGTTCGCCGTTTCGATTTCGTTCGCGTCGAGCGCTTCGTTGAACGCCGTCCAAGCGATCTCCGTCGACTTCGAAAGGAAAAACGATTGATAGGCGAAATAGGCGATCGACGCGAGCGCGAGCGCGAGCAAAATATTCGGAAGAGGCGAACGACCCTCCGGTTGAGTCGGCGGCGTCGGACGTCGACGCGGCGGCTCTTCGCGACGGCGTTTGAGTTCGTTGCGTTTCGACGAAGCGTCCGGAGTCGGCGACTTGAATTTGTCGGGAATACGGTCGTAAGTTTCGTCGCTAATCGGCGCGCCGTTCTTCGAGCCGTCGCGGCGCTCCGAGAAAAGAGCGACCGGAGCGAGCGCGTCGACAAGGAAGTTAAAAGGCGAACGTGCGTTCATAAAACGAGCATCCTTTGCGATATATTAATAAGGGCGCGAACGGAAAGCGACGGTTCGCGCGGTTTTTTTAAGCGAAAATTAGTCGCTTTAGCGGAACGTCCGCCCAAACGACTCGTTTCTTATTATAGCGCCGACGATAAAAAAAACTACCCGGCCCGGCGCGTCTTGAAGGAAAAACGGCGGAAATGTAACGGTTGCAAGGATTGAAGCGAAAGGTTTTTGGGGAAAAGACGCGCGAAAACGTTCGGCGACGCGCGAAACATAGGAATATTCGACGTTTATTTTATTTTCGAACGATTAGACGGGGGAACGCGAAGAAACGGTCGAAAAGAGGCGCGAGGAAGAAAAAAGGCGCGAACGGCGGAAATTTCGACGCGAACAAAGACGCTAAAAAGGGCGTAAAACGATGAAGGCGGCGATTTTTTGCGTCGAACCGCCCGCCGGTCGCTTGCGCCGTCGCCGACTCCGGGTATAATAGAGAAAGCGCGGGCGCGTTGTTTTTGAAAATCGGGTTAAGCGTTGATTTTTGTTTCTCGCCGAGTTGTCGCGAGGAAACGTCGTTTTCGCGGTTTTTGGTTCCTTGTTTTGATTTTCGGTCGGCTAGCCGAGCGTTTGCCGAAATTTTTGTCGAAGAGAGCGTTATGTCTTCTTTCCATCCCGTTAAGTCGAATCCGGGACGTATCTCGGTGCGCGGCGCGCGAGCGCATAACCTAAAATCGGTTAATCTGGATATTCCTTATTATAAGTTGGTCGCGTTTTGCGGCGTCAGCGGGAGCGGCAAAAGTAGTCTTGCGCTCGACGTGCTTTACGCGGAGGGGCAGCGGCGTTATATCGAGAGTTTTTCGGCTTACGCGCGTCAATTTTTGGAAAAGCTGGAACGTCCGGACGTCGATCGAGTCGAGGGCGCGCCGCCGGCCGTCGCGGTAACGTCGCGACCGCTTGGGCAAATGTCGCGTTCGACCGTCGGAACGGCGACCGAAACGAGCGATTATCTGCGCTTGCTTTACTCGAAAATCGGAACGCCGTACTGCCAAAGTTGCGGTCGGGAAGTGCGTCGCGACTCGCCGCAAGGAATCGTCGACGCGTTGAGCGGGTTGGCCGAAGGAACGCGGATTCTCGTCGCTTTTTCGCCGTCGACCGAAAGTTTGCGCGCGACCAAGCCCGATTTTGAAGCCGAATGGAAAGAAAAGGGGTTCCGGCGCGGCGTCGCGATGGGCGAGTCGTTCAATTTGGACGATCCCGGCGGGTTCCCGATTGAAAAATACGCCGAAGCGCGTCTTCTTTATTTAGCGGCCGCGACGCGTTCCGACGAGGAAGAGTTCGCCGAATACGGGCTCCGTTCGTCGGACGACGAAACCGATTTGGGCGGCGCGAAAAACGACGGAGAATTCGACGACGAACGACTCGACGAAGTCGCCGCGGCGAGAGAATTCGACGACGAGACCGACGAGTTTGACGCGGCTTTCGCCGACGGCGTCGTCGACGATTTGGGCGAAAGCGAAGCCGACGAGGAAGGCGCGAACGAAGCGGAGGAAAAGCCGAAGTCGAAAGCGCGGCGCGGACGGAAAAAGACGACCGACGACGAAGAGTCGGAGGGGAATGAAAACGATTGGAGCGGCGCGAGCGAAGCGGACGGCGCGTCGAAAACGCAGTCGCGTCTTTTAACGATCGACCCGGACGGCGAAGACGGCGCGCTCCGTCAATACCTCCAACGTCGCAACGAAATCAAAAAAGCGCCGGGCGCGCCGCCGATTTACTTTGTCGTCGACCGCGCGAAAATCGGAAAAACGTCGAACGAGCGGCTTTTCGAAGCGGTCGAAACGGCGCTCGCTTACGGCGATTCGCGCTGCTGGGTCTTCGTCGAGGGCGACGCGACGCTGAAAACTCGCGACGAAAACGACGAAACGGTCGAGCGGACGCGAACCGGAACGGCGTTCGAACTCGACGGCGAACGTTGGACGCTCGTCGGATTTAGCCGTCGAACGCGTTGCGAAGACTGCGGAGTCGAGTTCCCGTCGATCGAGCCGAAGTTGTTCAGCTTCAACAGTCCGCTCGGCGCCTGCCCCTGTTGCGAAGGGTTCGGCAACTTGATGGCGCTCGATTTCGACTTGATTTTCCCGAACAAAAAGCGCTCGATTCACGACGGCGCCGTCGCGCCTTGGAACAGCGCCGCTTATCGCGATAACTTGAAACGCTTTTTGGCGATCGCCGACGAGCTCGGCGTCCGAACGCGCGTTCCGTTTTCCGACTTGACGCGCAAAGAGCTGAAATTGCTCCTTAACGGTTCGCGGCGGCTCGGTTACGAAGGGCTCAACGGCTTCTTTATCCGTCTGCAAAAGCAAAAATACAAGATGCATATCCGCGTCTTCTTGAGCCGTTGGCGATGTTATCGAACGTGCCCGATGTGCGACGGCGCGCGCCTGCGTCAAGAAGCGCTCGCGGTAAAAATCGGCGGCAAGAGCATTCACGACCTGTCGTCGGCGCCGATTTCGCAAATTTTGAAGACGATCGAGTCTTGGGAACTTTCGCCTTGGATGCGCAAAGTCGGCAAGATCGCGCTCGACCAAACGCGGGCTCGTTTGAAGTATTTGGAGCAAGTCGGGCTCGGTTATTTGACGCTCGACCGTCCGATGAAAACGCTTAGTTCCGGCGAACAGCGCCGCGTTAGTTTGACGTCGACGCTCGGTTCGAATCTCGTCGATATGCTTTACGTTCTCGACGAGCCGACGATCGGGCTTCACCCGCAAGACACGGAGCGGCTCCTCGAATCGATCGTCGGTTTGCGCGATCGCGGCAACACGGTCGTCGTCGTCGAACACGACGAAACGATTCTCGAAGCGGCGGATCGCGTCGTCGAAATCGGCCCGGAAGCCGGTCAAGGGGGCGGTCGCGTCGTCTTCGAAGGGACGATCGACGAAATGAAAGCGTCTCCCGACTCGCTGACCGGAAGTTACCTTTCGGGGCGCCGCGTCGGGGGCGGGATTCCGCGTCGACGCATTTTAGACGGCGGTTTTCTGGAGGTGGTCGGCGCGTCCGGACGCAACCTAAAGAACGTGAACGCGGTCTTTCCGCTCGGCGTTCTTTGCGTCGTCGCGGGCGTCAGCGGAGCCGGTAAAAGCACGCTGGTTCAAGAGACGCTTTACCCGGCGCTTTGCGCGAAACTCGGAACGGACGCCGCCGCGCCGAAGGGCTTGCCTTACGAGAAATTGCTCGGTTACGACCAACTCGACGAAGTCGCCTTGATCGATCAAACGCCGATCGGACGTTCGCCGCGCTCGAATCCGGTAACGTATTTAAAAATTTTCGACGATATTCGCTCGCTGTACGCCGAAACGCCGGACGCGAAAGCCGCCGGTTACAACGCCGGGTATTTTAGCTTCAACGTCGACGGAGGACGCTGCAACGCGTGCAAGGGCGAAGGTTTCTTGGCGATCGATATGCAGTTTATGGCCGACGTGTACGTTCGTTGCCCGCTCTGCAACGGTCGACGGTATCAGCAGAATATTTTGGATATTACCTATCGCGGACGCAACATCGCCGAAGCGCTCGATATGACGGCGCGCGAAGCGTTTTCGTTCTTCCGCGGTCAGCCGAAAATTCAGCAGAAACTGAAGCGGCTCTGCGACGTCGGGCTCGATTATTTGCGCCTCGGCCAACCGGCGAACACGCTGTCCGGCGGCGAGTCGCAGCGCTTGAAGTTGGCGGCGCGTCTCTCGGACGCTCGCAAGGGCCCGTGTTTGTTCATCCTCGACGAGCCGACGACCGGTTTGCACTTCGCCGACGTCGTGCAGTTGCTCGACGGTTTTAACGCGCTTCTCGAAACGGGAAATTCGTTGATCGTCGTCGAACACAACCTGCAAATGATGCGCGCGGCCGACTATATTATCGAGCTGGGCCCCGGCGCCGCCGACGAGGGAGGAACGATTATCGCCGAGGGCACGCCGGAGCAGATCGCGCAAAACCCGGCGTCGAAAACCGGGCCTTACCTCGCCAAAGCGTTGGCGCAACGTTGACGAAAAACGCGAGCAAGCGCCGTCGAGCGAACGAACTCGACGGCGCTTGGCGTTAAATTTTGCTTGATTTGCCTAAATTGCGTCGATTGACGATTTCTTTTTGACAGGGAAGTAAATTACCTATTTTGCGCTGCTTGCGCAGTTTCTCGGCGAGAGCGGCAAGGATTAGTGAAGATTAACTTTAGGCGAGATTTCTTGAAGAAAAAATCGGTTTCAATTCTTTTTTTACGCGTTGTTTGCCTGTTCCGCGCTTGTCAATATTTCTTGCGGGGGTATAATGAAGAAATTCATCGAGACGCCGACGTCCGCGCGTTTGGCGGCGACTCGGCGAAAAAATTTTTCGATTGCGAAGAACGAGTAAAAAATGAGAAACGTAATTTCGATTTTAGTGCAGAACGCGTCCGGCGTCCTTTCGCACGTCGCCGGTTTGCTGGCGTCGCGCGGTTACAACGTCGACAGTTTAACGGTCGGCGCGACGGAAGACCCGCGTTTTTCTCGGATGACGATCGTCCTGAACGTCGACAAAGATATGATGCGGCAGGTGGAAAGTCAACTGCAAAAACTCGTTACCGTCGTCGAGACCGTCAATCTTTCCCGCGTCGAACACGTCGAGCGCGACTTGGCGTTGGTTCGCGTCGAGGCGGAGCGGGGCGAACGAAGCGAAGTTCTCGAGTTAGTCGAGATTTTCCGCGCGCAAGTCGTCGACGTCGCGCCGAAATCGCTTTTGATCGAAATTAGCGGCGACGGAGCGAAAATCGACGCGTTCATTAAAGCGTTGGCGCCGTATAAGATCGTCGGCTTGACTCGTTCCGGTTGCATCGCCGCGCCGCGGGGCGACGGCAAAAACGCCGATTCGAACGAATAACGCCGAATCGGAAATTGGCGAAAGTCGCGTAAATGAATATCGCGAATAATAAATGAATTCGCGAGTAAAATAAAAATAAGCGAAAATGAAACGGCCGCGTCCGACCGCCGCGTCGCGTTCTAAACGCGAAGGCGCGGCGTCGGTCGCGCAAAGAATAACACTTTAAATTTGAGGAGTTAGCGCAAATGGCTGCTACGGTTTATTATGAAAACGACGCCGATCTTTCCGTCTTGAAGGATATGACGATCGCGATTATCGGTTACGGTTCGCAAGGGCACGCGCACGCGCAAAACCTCCGCGACAGCGGTTGCAACGTTATCGTTTGCCAACGCGAAGGTTCCGACAACTATCGTCTCGCGAAAGAAGCCGGTTTCGAACCGATTCCGTGCGTCGCCGAAGCCGTCAAACAAGCCGACATTATCGTCATCACCCTCCCGGACGAAGTCCAAGGCAAAATCTATCGCGAAAGCATCCGCGACAACCTCAAGGAAGGCGCCATCATTCTCGCGACGCACGGCTTCAACGTCCACTACGGCCAATTCGACCTCCCGAAATCGAACCGCGCCATTATGATCGCGCCGAAGGGCCCGGGCCACTTGGTTCGTTCGGAATACGTCAAGGGCGGCGGCGTCCCGTGCTTGATCGCGCTCGACGATCAATGCGGCGAACGTGAAAAAGCGATCGGTCTCGCCTACGCGAAAGGCATCGGCGGCACCAAGGGCGGCGTCATCCAAACGACGTTCAAAGAAGAAACCGAAACCGACCTCTTCGGCGAACAAGCCGTTCTCTGCGGCGGCGTCAGCGCCCTCATCAAGGCCGGATTCGAAACCCTCGTCGAAGCCGGTTACCAACCGGAAATGGCGTATTTCGAATGCATGCACGAAATGAAGCTCATCGTCGACTTGTTCTACCAAGGCGGCCTGAACTATATGCGTTACAGCGTTTCGAACACCGCCGAATACGGCGACTACACCCGCGGCCCGCGCGTCGTCGGTCCGGAAGCGAAGAAGGAAATGAAGAAGATTTTGGAAGAAATCCAAAACGGTACCTTCGCTCGCGACTTCCTCCTCGAAAACCAAGTCAACGCGCCGTTCTTCAAGCGCACCCGCGCCGCGGAACACGATCACCAACTCGAACAAGTCGGCAAGCGTCTCCGCAAGATGATGTCTTGGATCGACGCGAAAGAATTCTAATTAAATTTTAGAATTCCGTTCTAAACGGCGATTTTTCCGACGCGAAACGAGTTCGGCTTGGCCGAGCGTTTCGCGTCGGAGCGTCTTTAAAGAGGCGTTTTTCGCGCTTCTTGATTTTCCCTCTTTTGTTTATTTTGCTTAATTTACTACAGCGACGCGCGTTGTTGCGTCGAGAACGGGGGAACGAAATGAAAAAATCGACGCTTTTTTCTTTCTTGACGTTATTATTTCTGCAATTATCGATTTTCGTTTCCGGATTGAGCGTTTTTAACGCGAACGTCGCGGCGCAAGAGCCCGACGCGGCGGATCCGTTGGCGGCGCCTCCGATTTTGCGTCCGGTTCCGGAAAAATATTCGGACGCGAACCGACGTTGGCAAGGGATTCCGAGTCTCGAAGTTTCGCGCGACGGCGGCGTTTGGGTCTGTTGGTATTCCGGGGGCGGCGGCGAGTGCGGCGAGAATTTCGTTTTGCTGGCGCATAGCGGCGACGGCGGCGAAACTTGGTCGAAGCCGATTTTCGCGATCGACCCGCCCGGGAACGTTCGCGCGTTCGACCCGGCGATCTGGAGCGACCCGAACGGCAAACTTTGGCTCTTTTGGGCGCAAGGCGAAGAGTCGAAATTCAATCCGTCGATTTGGGACGGTCGCGTCGGCGTTTGGGCGGTAACGACCGAGAATCCGGAGGCCGGCGTCGACGCCGTTTGGAGCGAGCCGCGCCGCCTTTCGAACGGGATTATGATGGGCAAACCGCTCGTCGACTCGAAGAAACGTCGGCTCTTCCCGGTCGCGATTTGGCGGTTCGACTCGAAATATAAAATCGACGAAAGACTCCGCGGCGCGGCGGTTTACGTCTCGACCGACGGCGGCGAAACGCTCGACTTTTACGGTCGAGCCGAGGTTCCGCGCGACGTTTCGATTTTCGACGAACACAATCTCGTCGAGAAAAAAGACGGAACGCTTTGGCTCCTGAACCGAACGACGTATGGGATCGGCGAATCGTTTTCGACCGACGGCGGCGCGACGTGGACGCCGGTCGTTCCGTCGAAAATTAAGCATACGTCGTCGCGATTTTTCATTCGCCGTTTGAAATCCGGCGCGCTTTTGTTGGTGAAGAACGGCCCGATCGACGCCGACGTCGGGCGGTCGCGAATGACGGCGTTTCTCTCGACCGACGACGGCGCGACGTGGAGCGGCGGTCTCGTTTTGGACGAGCGGAACAACGTTTCGTATCCGGACGGCGGCCAAACCGAGGACGGAACGATTTTCGTTACGTATGACTTCGATCGTTACGGCGAACGCGAAATTTACGTCGCGCGCTTTACCGAAGCGGACGTCGCGTCGGGAAAAATCGTTTCCGACGTCGGGCGTTTGAAGATTTTGGTCAACAAAGCAACCGGCGCGAAGTGAAAGCGGCGCGGTTAAGCGTTAGTTTGGGCGGTTGGCGAGGTTTAGTTAATTTTGACGACCGCTTTTTAAAAACGTTGCGTTGATTTGAGTAGTTTGCGTTGACTGGGCGGTTTTGGCGACCGCTTCGCAAAGGACGCGTTAAATGGGGCGGTTTGCGGGAGACGGGGGATTTTGTCGACCGTTTTTCGTTTGCGTTGCGCTAAAATGGGCGGTTTGCGGGGATTGGCTGGTTTTGTCGACTGGCGCCTAAGAACAACGCGTTAAAATAGACGGTTTGAGTCGAGCGGCGAATTTTGTCGACGCTAAAAAATGTTAAAATAGGAAAACGAGGCGATTGGCGGCCTTTTGTCGACCAAAACTCAAAGGAAAGAAAAAAGCGAGCGAGGAACGACGTTGGAATTAACGCAGTTTCACCCGAGTTATTTTCAAGATTTTCGATACGTTTATCCGGTGGTGAGCCGCCGCGCGAACGGCGTTTCGATCGGCGTCAATTTGAGCCCGTCGAAGCGGTGTAATTTTCGTTGCGTTTATTGCCAAGTCGACCGTTCCCAGCGAAGTTCCGACGCGGCGGTCGACGTCGACTTGATGCGTCGCGAGTTGGAAGCGGTCGCGAAAACGACCGTTTCCGGCGACTTGTTTCGTTGCGAACGCTTTGTTCAAACGCCGGAAAATAAACGGGTTCTGCGCGACTTCGCTTTTAGCGGCGACGGCGAGCCGACGCTTGCGCCGGAGTTTGGCGCGGCGGTCGACGCGATGATCGACGTTCGGAAAACGCTCTCGCTCGACGACGTTAAGTTGACGCTCATCACCAACGCGACGACGCTCGCCGAGCCCCGCGTCGCGGAAGCGCTCGACCGCTTGGCGGCGAACAACGGCGAAATTTGGGCGAAACTCGACGGCGGCGACGAAACGCGAGTGAAGACGATCGACCGAACCTCCGTTCCGTTCGAACGGATTTTGCAAAATATCGCGTTCGCGTCGAAGCGTTGGAGCGTCAAAATTCAAACCGCCGCGCTTTCTTGGGACGGCGCCGCGCCGACCGACGCCGAAATCAAGAGGTATTGCGACCGGGTGAAGGAAATCGTCGACGGCGGCGGAAACGTTTGCGGCGTCCAGCTTTACACCGTCGCCCGCGTTCCGTCCGAGCCGCGCGCGGTCGCGCTCGACGACGCGAAAATGGACGCGTTGGCGGCGACGATTCGCGAAAAAACGGGACTTCCGGTCGACGTTTTTTACTCGAAATAATCGCCTACTCGACGTATTTTTGCTAGATTGACAAAACAAACGGTTCCGTCGAGCGAATGGGAGATCGCGCCGCGTTCGCTCGACGTTTATTTTTGCGCCGAAGCGTTAAGTTAGGCGGTTTAGCTAAAATTAAAGGCTCGCTTTTTGGTTTTTTTCTCTTTTTTTTCGAAAATCGTCGAAAAACGGCAAATTTTTTCTTGCAATCCGCGTCGCGTTCGCATAAGATTCTTATGTCGAGGCGAGAAGGTTTTAAAATCCCTCGTTTCGAACTTGTCCTTAGGCGAAGCGTCGAGAACGCGCAAATCGCTTTCGGATTCCCGTTTTCGCCGCGCAAAACTTGATTTTGTCGCTTGAAGCGATAAAGGTTTGATTTTTGCGCCAAGTAAAACGCGTTTTTCCGCCGGCCGTATATTTTTCGGCGTTTAGGTTGCGATTCAGTGAAAACAACCGATAAGCGACGCGGATAAAACAACGCGTTAAAATGACGAAAGACGGGGAACGACGACGAGAGCGCGACGTTTCGAAAATCTTGATCCCGGTCCCCCTCCGTTAGGGGGTATTAAGGAGAGATGAAAGATGCAAATTCAAGTTCAAGCGCGACATGGTTCTTTGGCGGACGCCACTCGCCAAAAGATTGCCGATAAAGTGGAGAAGCTGGGGCGTTTCATCGAACGCGTCTCGAGCATCGACGTGATGGTCGACCTCGAAAAAGCCGATCAGCCCGTCGTCGAAGTCGTTGTTGCGACGGAACTGAAGAAGGATTTTCGCGCCGACTATTCTTCCGGCGATCTCTGGGGATGTCTCGATCAAACGATCGATAAGATCGAACAACAAATGCGCAAGTTTAAGGAGAAAATGACGGATCACCGTTGAACTTTTTCGACGTCGCTTTGAACGCTTGCAACGAACGAGGCGGCGAAATCGAGAAAATGGAACGGATAAGTAACATAGGAAAGATTGCGAAAGGAAGCGGCCGAATCTTAACGCGGCGTTTTTAAGGCGGCGCGTTCGATTCGTCGCCGTCGTTCGCGTCAAACGTTGGAGCGCGCCGCGACGTTCGTTTTGCCTTTGCGTAAAACTTGGCGTCGTCGGCGCGCCTTTTTTCCGAGGCGAACTTCTTAAAAACTGAAATTTTAAAGAGGCTTCTTGGATTTTCTTGACGTTTCTTTCCAACGAACCCGGTCGAAGCGCTATACAAATTTGGAATTTCCGTTAAAATGAACGTCGGCGCCTAAAATTTCGGCGGACGAATTTCGCGATTTCAACGTTTCGTCGATTTGGAAAGCGCGACGGAATTAAACGGACGGCGCCGCAAAAAACAATTAACCCGAACCGCGTTGCTTCCCCTTGCTGATTTAGGAGTATTTTGAATGAAATTTTCCGATTTTATTCTCGTCGATTCGATCATTACCGGCCTCAAAGCGACGACGAAGGAAGGCGTCGTTCGCGAGATGGTGCAATCTTTGCAAGACGCCGGCGGAATCCCCGAGGCGGAATACGAAGGAATCGTCAACGCCATTATGCGTCGCGAAGAGCTGGGGTCGACCGGTATCGGTCGCGGTATCGCCGTTCCGCATACCAAGCACATTAGCGTCGACCGCCTCGTCGGCACCGTCGCCATTAGCGCCGACGGCGTCGATTTCGAATCGCTTGACTGCGAAAAAGTGAACCTCTTCTTCCTGCTTGTTTCTCCCCCCGACCGTCCCGGCGAACATCTTCGCGCTCTCGAGCATATCACCCGTCAGCTCAAAGACGACGGTTTCTGCCGTTTCCTCCAACAATCGCGCAATCGCGACGATATTTTGAACCTGTTGGAAGAAGCCGACAACAACGTTTACGGCAAATAGTTCGACGACGTTATTTTTGCGGGATTTCCCTCTTCAAGTTCCGGCGCGAACGCGTGGAGGCGAGTCCCGAAAGCATTTAAAACGACGTTCGAATTCAACGCGCGCTCTGTTTGACGCGTCGTTCGCCGAATTTTGGGCGAAAACGACTGCGTCGGGGCGGCGCGCCGCGAATGCGCGTCGTTTTGTCGCAAGACGACGCAAGGAACGCGAAAATAAGAAAGAACGCGAACGAATGACTCTTTCGAAAGAATTGATCGTTGAAAATAAAGCGGGATTTCATGTGCGCGTCGCTTCGATGATTTGCAAAACGGCGCTGAAATACGCAGCGAACGTTTCTCTTGCCAAGGGAGCGTACGCCGCCGACTGTAAAAGTTGTCTTGATTTGTTGACTTTGATGGCGCCCTGCGGCGAGCGGTTGACCTTAACCGTCGACGGCGAAGACGCGGAAGACGCTTTGCGCGCGATCGAACTCCTTTTCGAACGTAAATTTTACGAAGACGAATTTGCGGACGTCGAGCCGAACGAATGAAAATTCGAGCGGATTTAGCCGAACGGTCGCGCTAAAAAGGGAACGCGCGAACGGTAATTTTGGTTAAAAAAGTCGGCGCGAGATAAAAAGCTCGTCGATTTGTCGGCGCGTTTGCGTACTTGTCGAGCGAACGTTCGACGTTAAAATGGCGCGGCTTGTCGTCGCCGCGTCGTCGGAACGTTTTTGGCGCGTCGCGCGGTCTTTTCCGTTTATCGTCCTTTTTACGTCCCTTTCACGTCAATGAAAATTTTCCAAGGCATTCCCGTTTCGCCGGGCGTTTCGATCGGCCCTTTGACAATCGTCGACTCCGCTTTTCGCGTTCGGCGCCGCAAGATCGAACCGCGGCAAGTCGAACAAGAGCTTGAACGTTTGGCGACGGCGTTTCCGGTCGCGCAAGCGAAACTGGAAGCGAACCGCGACGCGGTCGGGCGGCAACTTGGGAAAGAGTACGCGCAGATTTTCGAAGCGCATCTCTTGATTTTGAACGATCCCAAGTTGCGCGGCAAAATCGAGGCGAGTATTCGCGACGATTTTAATTCGGCGGAACGGGCGGTTGAAAAAAATTTCGATCAATACGCCGAAATGTTGCGCGGTTTGCAAGACGCGACGTACGCCGAGCGCGCCAACGATATCGTCGACGTGAAAACGCGACTTTTGGGCGAGTTGCTTGAAGCGAACGACGATTCCGGCGCGTCGAACGACGGCCCGACGATTTTGGCCGCGTCGAATTTTACGCCGAGCGCCGCGTCGAACCTCGATCCGGCGAAAACGTTGGGGATTGTCGCGGAAACGGGCGGTTTGGGAAGCCATACGGCGATCGTCGCGACCGCGTTGCAAATTCCGACCGTTCTGGGCGTCGGTTCTTTTATTACGCAAGCGGTCGACGGCGCGACGGCGATTATCGACGGCGGCGCCGGACGCTTGATTCTCGAGCCGACCGACGAAATGCTTCGCAAATACATCGCGAAGCGAGACGTGTTGCGGCGTGAAAAAGAGACGTTGGAAACGAATTTCGCTTCCGCGCAAGCGAAAACGCAAGACGGCGTCGTTATTAAAATTAGCGGCAATATCGAATTTCCGCACGAAGCGAGCGAGTGTCGTAAAAACGGCGCTCACGGCGTCGGTCTTTATCGTACGGAATTTCTGTATTTGGCGCAAAACGACGGAAAATTACCGGACGAAGAAACGCATTTTCAGGCCTATAAGTCGGTCGTTGAGAAAATGGAGGGGCGTCCGGTCGTTATCCGCACTTTCGACTTGGGCGCCGACAAACTGCCCGAGGGCCTGACGTTCGCGTCGGAGAAAGAGCCAAACCCGTTTATGGGGTTGCGGAGTATTCGGTTGTCGTTGCGCAACACCGAAATGTTTCGCGTCCAGTTGCGGGCGATTTTACGCGCTAGCGTTTTCGGAAAAATTCGCGTGATGTTCCCGTTGGTTTCGACGATTACGGAATTTCGGCAGGCGAAAATGATTTTCCGCGACGTTTGCGAGGAGCTGGCGGAGGAAAATATACCGTTCGATCCGGACATTCCGCTTGGGATTATGGTCGAGACGCCCGCGACCGCGTTGATGTTGGAGTTGTTCGTTCACGAAGTCGATTTCTTTAGTATTGGAACAAACGACTTGCTCCAGTACACGATGGCGGTCGACCGGAGTAATAAAGACGTCAATTTCTTGTACGAACAAGAATGCCCGGCGATGATCCGTTTAATCAAGCGCGTCGTCGACGTCGCGAAGATGTATGGAAAACCGGTTTCCCTCTGCGGACAGATGGGAAGTTCGCCGGCGAACGTGATGTTGTTGCTTGGGCTTGGTTTGCGAAGTTTGAGCGTCGCGCCCGGGATGATTTTGCAAATTAAGAAAGTCTGCGGGAGCGTAACGATTAAAGAATGCGAAGAAATTGCGCAAAACGCGCTGTTTAAGGAAACTTCGTCGTCGATGCGCGTTTACCTGCAGAGCGAATTTCGCCGCCGTTTTCCGGAAACCGACGAATACGACGCTTGACGCCGCCGGAAAAATAGGGAAAATAAGTAAAACGCGCCAAGTCGATTGTCAAGCGACGGGGCGTTTAAGACAAAATTAAGCGAACGCGTCGTTTTATCGCGCCGCGTTCGAACGTTGATAAAATAAAAGAATATGCGTTTCGTTTTTCGGGTCGCATTAACCTCGCCCAAGAGCTGCGTTTTCGTCGGGGAAACTCGGCGCGGACTCGTTTTTGGAAAACAGACGGCGGTCGCTTTTCGGAGCGTCGGCGTTGAAACGGGGAGCGTTCGGCGCGAAAACTAAGATCAATGAAAGGCGTTTCGACCAAAGACGGGTCGAGACGATCGAACTTTATGGTTCGTCGGCGATACAGACTTCGATTCCGCAAAAAGGGCAACCTCTGTTTCATCGGGCATCGCGACTTGTTGCGCGCGATGGAGCGACTTTTGCGTCGCGCCGATTTGCCGGTCGCGAAGTCGCAAGGTTTCCATCCGAAGCCGAAAGTCAGTTACATTTCGGCGCTTCCGCTCGGTTTTGCGAGCGACGACGAAGCGATGGAGCTGGTTCTCGACGAAGATTGGGCGCCGGAGACGCTCCTCGAACGGATGAACGCCGCGAGCGTTCCCGGGTTGGAGTTTTGGCAAGCGACGCCGCTCGACGACAAAGCGCCGAAAGCGCAAGCCGCCGCGTTCGAATACGAAATGGCGGTTCCGGAGTCGAAACGGGAAGCCGCGAGCGCCAAAATCGCCGAGTTTTTAGCCGCGACGAGCGTCGAGGTCGTCAAGTCGAACGGCAAGACGGTCGACGCGCGCCCGGCGGTTCTCGAAATGGCGCTCGACGGCGGGACGTTGCGGATGAAAATCGCCGCGCAAGACGGCCCGGAAGCCGGCGTTCGCGAGATATTGAGCGTTCTCGAACTCGACGGCGAACTCTTTCGATCGATTTTTCCGAACCGAACCGCGACGTTGGTTAAATAGCGGCGCTTGGCGGGCGCGCGGCGTTATTTAGCGTCGCGGCGTCCAGGCGGGCGGCGGCTTGAACGTCGGCGGACGGAGCGGAAAATCGCCTTATCGTCTTAAGAAAGTTGAAAGTTTTATGTCTCAAAAAATGCTGGTGAACGCGCGGCAGCCGGAAGAATGCCGCATCGCGGTCGTCGAAGACGGCGTTCTTGAAGAGCTTTACGTCGAACGAACGACGAACGACAATTACGTCGGGAATATTTACAAGGGCGTTATCGTTAACATCGAGCAAAGCATTCAAGCGGCGTTTGTCGATTTCGGCGTCGGTCGCAACGGATTTTTGCACATTAGCGACGTCGAACCGCATTATTTCAAACAAGCGCCGAATTTCGTTCCGAAAGAAAACGACGACCGTCGCCGTTTTGGCGGCAAACGTCGCGGCGACCGCCATTTCGACGACGATTTCTGCGATTACGGTCGTCCGAAAGTGAAGCCGCCGATTCAAGACGTCTTCCAAAAGGGGGACGAAGTCGTCGTTCAAGTTATTAAGGAAGGGATCGGCACCAAGGGCCCGACCCTTTCGACGTACATTAGCATTCCGGGACGTTACCTCGTCTTGATGCCGGCGCTCGGTCGCGTCGGCGTTTCCCGCAAGATCGAAGACGAGTCGACCCGTCGCAAGCTTCGCGCTTTGATGGACGAGCTGAACCCGCCGAAGGGGCTCGGTTTCATCGTCCGCACCGCCGGCGCCGACCGCACCCGTAAGGAACTGGCGCTCGACTTGGCGTACCTGATGCGCCTTTGGAAGTCGATCGTTCGCCGCATTAAGAACCTGCCGGGCCCGGTCGGGATTTACGAAGAAAGCGATATGATCATTCGGACGATTCGCGACGTCTTCACCGCCGACGTCGAGTCGATCGTCGTCGACGAAGAGTCGGCTTACGAACGCGCGAAAGAGTTCCTGCAAGTGATTATGCCGCGTTACGCCGACCGCATCAGTTATTACGACGGGCGCGAACCGCTCTTCGCCAAATGCAAGGTCGACCGCGAAATCGCGAAGATTCACAGCCGCAAAGTCGCGCTGAAAGACGGCGGCTCGATCGTCATCGACCAAACGGAAGCTCTCGTCGCGATCGACGTCAACAGCGGCAACTTCCGCACGAACGATTCCCCGGAGGAAACCGCGTTCCAAATGAACTTGCGCGCCGCGAAAGAAATCGCTCGCCAAATTCGCCTCCGCGACCTCGGCGGCGTCATCGTCAACGACTTCATCGACATGACGAACGAAGCGCACCGCCGCGCCGTCGAGCGCACCCTGCGCGACGCCGTCAAGCGAGACCGCTCGAAGACGAAAATTTTGCGCACCAGCCCGTTCGGCTTGATCGAAATGACCCGTCAACGCGTTCGTCCGGGGCTCAAGCGGAGCATTTATCGCGAATGCCCGTGCTGTCGAGGCGGCGGCGCGATCAAATCGGTCGAGAGTATGGCGCTCGAAATCATTCGAATGCTGACGTTGGCCGGTCAAGAGGCGAAAGCGTCGCAAATCGTCGTCGGCGTCGCGGACGAAGTCGCGGAATACTTGAACAATAAAAAGCGGCTCCAATTGGCGCAAATCGAAACCGAAGCGAACGTTTCGGTCGTCCTGCGCAGCGTCTCGGACGTTTGGCCGGAACACCTCGAAATCGAAATTTTCGACGAATCTGGGAAAAAAGTTCCCTTTACCCGCGAGGGGGCCCTTGGCGTCAACTTGGATTGACGTATAATAAAGACGTTTATTTTGTTCGTTCCCTTAATCCTCTTCCGCGCGTCGGGCGTTTGAGTTCGACGGCGAGCGTCGGAGCGTCCGAAACGGGCGTCGAACGTTCGTCTTGACGGAAGACGGAGCCGGGGTTCCCAAGATTGCGCGAAACGAGCGGAGTTTGACGGCGTTCCCGTCGCGGCGCTCGTTTCGAACGTCGAAAGCCGACGAACGCCGCTTTGAAGAGGGCGTTTCGAAGCGATTTCAATTGCGAAGTCGCGAAAACGCCGAGCGAAGCGACGTTCTTTGAATCCGATTTTGCGTTGTCGCTTTTTTAGCGAGCGATGTAAAGCGGAATATAGCGCGCGCCCGAAAACTGGGAAAGAAAACGATATTCGGCGCAAAAACGAGACCGTTTCGTGTTAAAATACGCAAGCGGCGAAAAGTTTAACGAACAGTTTTAAGGGAAAAAGGATTTAACCATGTACGCTATTTTCAAAGACGGCGGCCACCAATACAAAGCTGAAGTCGGCAAAAAAATGTATCTCGAACTCCGCGACGTCGAACCGGGAACCCCGATCGAACTGACCGAAGTCCTCGCGATCAGCAAAGACGGCGAAGTCAAAGTCGGCCAACCGACCGTTCCGGGCGCGAAAATTATCGCCGAAGCGATGACGAAAGAAAAGGGCCCGAAACTCGTTATTCGTTGGTTCCGTCGCCGCAAGAACAGCCGCAAAAAGAACGGCCACCGTCAAACGTACATTAAGGTCGAAATCAAAGAAATCGTCGAAGGCTGAATTTAATTTGAGTTTTCGCGCTTGATTTCGAGCGAAAAACGGAGAAGCGGGGGAAATTTTCCTTGTTTCTCCGTTTTTTCTTGCGTCGACCGACCGTTCCGAGCGCGAAAATTATCGCCGAAGCGCCGACGAAAGAAAAGAGCCCGAAACTCGTCATTCGTTGGTTCCGTCGCCGCAAGAACAGCCGCAAAAAGACGGGCGCCGTCAAACGTATATTAAAGTCGAAATCAAAGAAATCGTCGAAGGCTGAATTTAATTTGAGCGTTCGCGCTTGATTTCGAGCGAAAAACGGAGAAGCGGGGGGAATTTTCCTTGCTTCTCCGTTTTTTCTTGCGTCGACCGACCGTTCCG
>JAGBDN010000099.1 GCA_017937485.1 Thermoguttaceae bacterium | reverse complement strand
CTCGGCGCGAACCGTCGACAAGCGACAAAATCCCAGACGCCACTCTTGCATCACCTAATTGTAAAATATCGTTTAAAACTCAACGCAACGCTTAACGCCGCGCCCTGTTTTAAGCAACTTTAACGATTTCTCAACCGTTAAACTTTCGTCATTTTCACCGACCGTCAAGGTCGCGTTTTTTTGCTCGCCGCTTTCATCGAAGCGACTCACATATCTTAGCGCCGTTTTTGTTTTCGTCAAGAGCTTTTTTGAAAAATTTTTATTTTCGTTTTCGCTTTTGACTTTCCGCTCGAAAGCGGTCGGCGTTTGTCGTCGTCGCGGTCATTACCGGCGACAGGTAAGAATATACCCCAAGAAAGAAAAACCGCAAGAGGCTTTTTCGAAAAATTTTCGAGAAAAACAATTACGCTTTCTTTTTATCGCCCTTATCTTTTAATTTACAACTTTTACGAAATCCGGCAATTTTGTTTAAAATCTCCGGTATTGCCAGTTTCACTTTACGAACCGCCATCCACCACGCTCTTCTTTTTCTCCTATTTTATGCAATCCCTACAATTCTCCATCAAAATTCCCGTATGTCGCCCTTGTTTTTTCATATGGCGCGTTATAATTATAAACATCTAAGAAATTTCTTTATACGAGGCGCGTTTTACGATGCAAACCGAAATCCTTATCGTTAAAAATCCTTTGTTTTACCAAAATCTTGCTCCAGAAGCGTTTCAAACGCTTCTCGCCGACGGTTCCTGGATCCCGCTTGTTTTCGGCGCCGTCGAATCCGTCGTTCAACGCCATTTTCTTCGACTTTGCGAACTTGACTGGGATTATTTGCGCGAAGCCCCCGAAAAACTGGCGCCCGTCTACGTTTGCTATAAGTCGGTTTACTTTAAGAATTTAGACGCGCAACAAGAACTTTTCGCCCGAGAAGTGGCCGACGAAATTGAAGAAGAAATTAAGGCGAACGCCGCGCAGGCGCTCGCCGCCAAAGAGTCGCAGGACGACGAATAAGACGCGCTCGCGTTTTCAAACGTTAACTCAATAACGCTTCGTTTTCGAAAACACGTCGTTATTTTGAGCGGGAATTTCAATCGACGGCCGCCGCGCCCAGGGCTCGTCTCCGCTTAAACCGAAGCCCGAACCTTCCGCGTTTGCCGCTTCGGTTAAACGAGTCCGTCCTACTCCAAGTTCGCTCGACGTATCGGGCAAAACGGCCACTTTGGGCGGTTCCGTTTCCGGATTCAAGGCGGCGTAATCGTTAAACGCGTCGTTTTCCGCAACGCTTATCGACGCGTCGGGCAAGGAAGCCGCGCTCAGTTCGTCGGACTCTCCCCCCGAAACAACGGTCGGACGCAACGGCCCTTCTTCGTCGTTACTCGTTTCCGCCGCGATATTAGCGTCGACTAATTCCGTTTGGGGCGTCGCCAACTGAAACGTTTCGGAACGTTTATCGTCGTTTAACGTTTGCCAACCGCAACAAATCGCGCCGCCGAGCCCCAACGCCAACGTCGTTCGCGCCGTCCAACGCTTGACGCGTCGCCATAAGGAACGCTCCGCCGCCAACGTCGTCCCCACCGTTTCCGAAGACTTCGACGTTTTTTCCGGCTTTTTCTCTCTTCGTTTCCTCGTCTTAGTCGGAACTCGCTCGCCGTCGCTCTTTTGTTCGTCCGCTTCCCGCGACGAATCGTCTGGCGTCAAACCGGTCAAAACCGACGCGCTTTCCCCCTTCGGCGCAAGATTAACGTTGTTCTCTTCCCAAGCGATATAATAAAGTCGACGACGGCAGTTTTTCGGAACGACGACGCAGTTTAACGCGTCGTTATTCAAAATATCGTAACAACGTCCAATTTCCGCCAACGCTTCCGGAGAATCCCAACAAACGTCCTCGTAATCGCGCGCAATCTCCGCCGACGTTTGGCTGTCGAGGTATTCGGCGACGACGTTGGCGTCCGGGAACGATTCCTCCGCAAAGATCTCCGGCGCCCGCAAAGAATCGTCGTCGACGACGCCGCGCAAACGCCGAAAGAAACCGGCGCTTCGCTCGCTGGCGCGCAAACGACGCTCCAACAAAGCTCGACGCGCCGCCCCGTCTTCGTCCGCCTCGGGCGCCAAAAATAACGCTTGAAGCGCAAGCCGCATTTTCTCCCCCGCCTCTCTATTTTATCAAACGAAACGTCGACGCTCGGCGCCGTCGTTAAAACTATTCGACTCATTATAATCGATTTTACGTCGCCGACGCAAGAGCGGTTTCGGAGAAATTTTAAAAAACGTCCGTTTTAATTCACTTTTTCCGTTCGATTCGACGAGTCGGCCAAACGCGCGGCCAACCAACGCCGCAAAGCGCGTTGATTAGGCTGACTTTGCCGAACAATTAAGCAAGACGACTCAACGTCAAGCCAAATCGCGACTTCTTCGCCCGGCGCCGCGTCTTCGCCGTCTTCTCCGTCTTCGCCTAATCCGTTGTTTAGCGCGACTTCCTCGACTTCCGCGTCCTTTGCGAGCGTTTCTTCTTCGCCGCCCTCGATTTCCTCCGCGACTCCCGCGTCTTCGCCGTCTTGTTCGTTTCTTTCGTTCGCCGCGTCGGTTCTTCGCCAGTTTTCCGGCGCGATCGCGATTTTTACCTCTTCGACAAGGGCGCGCGCTTCGGCAAGCGTCGGTCGCTCGCCGTTTTCTCCCATTAACGAGAAAAATTCGATTGTTTGATAATTTTTCGCAACCTCTTTTTCGGTTATCAATATCAAATTTTCCCCTAAAATGACATACGCCGCGTTTAAAGGTTCCAAAATTTCGCGCAACGCCGCGTCAAGCGTCCCGTTTTCAATTCGCGCGGCCGTCGACAAATCGCGCCCGACGCCCGACGCAAGCAACGCCGGATCGTCCCAAAGCGCCTGAAATTTTTGCGATTTTTCAAGAATTTCAATCGCGTTCTGCAAAGGAAGAGGAGCCAACGGAACAAAAGTCGTCCTTTTCGTCAACTTTTCCCAACCCAATTTTTCCGGAATAACCCGTTCCGGCGCCGCGTCGCTTTGCGCTTCAAGCCCGCGAATCGCCCGCAAGCCTTCCAAAAGAAGCCGCGTTTTCTCCCTATTTTGCGCGTTTTGACTAATTGCCAACGTCGCGCCGTCGATCGCCAAGTTAGCGTTTCCGCCGTTTTCCTCCCAAGTTTCGGGCGCGACGGTCGACTTAATCAACGCGGCGAGCGCTTCCGCCGTCAAATTATTAGGAAGCTCCAACATTTCAAGCCGCGTCCCGCCGTCGTCTTTGGCGCGCGCCGTCGTCAAATCCGCGACGTCGAAACGTTCTTCGACCAAAACCTCCGGCTCGTAACCGCTCGGTCGAATCAAAATCCGATCTTTTTCCTTACACACCTCCCAATTTAACAATTCGGCGACCTTTTCCAACGCTTCTCCCGCCGTCGTGTCGCGCAGCGACAGGTCGAGCGTCGCGGTCGTCGAGGGACGCGTCAAGACGAACGCTTCGAGGTCGGGAACGATCGAAACGCCGGTAAATTCCGACAAAAGACGAATCGCGGCGACCGGCGACGACGGAAATTCAATCAATTTAATCGGCAACGCGAGTCGGGCGTCGACGTCGATCTCCTTTCGTTCGCGCCGCAACGTCGGCAAGGCGCCTTGCAACGTCGGATTCGTCGTCGACGCGACGCCGCTCCAATCGACCTCGACGGGTTCGTCGGCGTTTTCCGGATCGTCGTTTTGATTCGCGCGCTCGAAATCGGCTTCGTTAAAACCGGTCGATTCGTTAGAACCGGCCAAAGTTTCTCCTTCCGACGTTTCTTCGTCGCCGTTTTCAAGCGCGTCCAATTCCTCGCTTTCCTCGCCGCCAAGCGATTCGCCTTCGCCCAATTCCCCTAAGCCTTCCAAGTCATCTAAATCGGCGCCGTCTTCGTCAAGCGCCGGACTTTCTTCGACCGCTAAATCCGTTTCGTCCGTCGCGTTTTCTCCGTTCGTTTCAATCGCGCTTTCTTCGCTGTTCTCCTCGTCTTCGCTATTTTCTTCGTCTTTCGTTTCAGTCGTCGTTTCTTCGTCGACTTCGGTCGCCGCAACGCTTAAATCTTGCGCGTTTTCGCTCAAATCTTCGGTCGCCGCATTCTCGTCAACTTCTCCAAACGCCGCGTTTTCTCCGTCTTCCAGCGCCGACGGGTCGTTCGACGTAAATTCCGCGCTCTCGTCGTCTTTTCCCGAGCGTTCCTCGACGGCCCGAGGCGCGAACCCGCCGACGTCGTCTTTCGTCCCGTTCGACGCGTCTTCGCCGTTTTGCCCTTCCTCGCTATTTTCGGCGTTTTCCGCTTCGACGTTCGTTTCGGAGGTCGGCGTCGACTCGCCGTTGAAAACGCGCAAGCCCCCGAACGCCAAGGCGCCGACCAACGCCAACGCAATTCCGCTCGCGACCAACTTGCCGCCGTTCCGCGACCGTCCGCTCGCCTCGTTTTCTTCGCCGTCTTCTTCATTTTGCGCGTTTTCAACGCCGCGGGTCTCTTGCGTCTCTTCGTCGGACGCCGCCGTCGGTTCGACGCTCGTTAAAGTTTCCTCGGCTTGCGCGGTCTCGCCGACCTCAACATTCGCCGCATCTTCGCTATTCCGCGCAATCTCCGCGTTCTCCGCGACTTTCGGCGCTTCGACCATCATCATCCCGCCGCATTTCGGACAAGCGATAATCTGTCCGACCAGCTCGGGATCCGTTACCGCGAACACCGATTCGCAAGAGGGACAACTAATTTGAAACAGCGATTCGTTCATCTTTTCCTCGCCCATTTTATCCGATCGTTAAAGTCGTTCTTGTCGTCGAGCGTTTAACGCGCCGCGAAACGAAAAATTGGAAGAAATCGTTCGCAAAACGAGTTGTTTTTCGGAAAAAAGCGCCCGCGCCGCTCGACAAAACGACCGCGACGTTTATATTAATATTAATGACGTTATTATTATCGGCAAGACCGTCCGCAAAATGAACGCGTTCCGACGGCGCGTCCGATTTCTCGTCTCCGTCGCCGAAACCGCCGCCCGCTAAGCGGCTTCGGTCGCCGGAAACCGAGTCGTTTTTTTAACTATTTCACCCAAACCGCCCAATCGCAAGCCCAAAATGACTCAACCCGCGCTCAACCTCCAGTGGATCGACGCCCGCCAAAACGACGTTCAAGAGAAAATCGACGCGTTGCGTCAAAAATTGAGCGTTAAAGGCAATATCGTTAGCGAAGAAGGAAAACGTCGCACGATCGAAATTTTCGGCGAACCGTTGACGCCCGCCGAGGTCGCCGAAACGATTTGCCGCGACGTCGCCGAAAAAGGCCTCCCGGCGCTCCTCGATTACTCGAAGCGAATCGACCGCGCCGACCTGACCGCCGACCAACTCCGCGTTCCGCAAGCCGAACTCGACGCCGCGCTCGACAAGGTCGAGCCGGAATTTTTGCGCTCCGTCGACCGAATCGCGGAAAATATCGCCGTTTTCCAACGCTCGATTTTGCGCCGAGACGTCCGAATCGAGCGGCCCGGCGGTTGGCTCGGGCAGCGTTACCGACCGCTTCGTCGCGTCGGTTGTTGCGTCCCGGGCGGCGCGGCGGCCTATCCGTCGTCGGTCTTGATGACGGTCGTTCCGGCGCAGGTCGCGGGCGTCAAGGAGATCGCGGTAATGGCGCCGCCGACGCCGAACGGTTCTTACAACCCTTACCTTTTGGCGACTTGCGCTCGTCTCGGCGTTAAGGAAGTTTACCGGATGGGGGGCGCGCAGGGCGTCGCGGCGTTCGCGTTCGGCGTCGACGGAATCCCGCGAGTCGACAAAATCGTCGGGCCGGGAAATCTTTTCGTCGCCCTCGCCAAGCGGACGGTTTACGGCGCCGTCGACATCGATTCGATCGCCGGGCCGAGCGAAGTCGTCGTTATCGTCGACGAGACGACCCGCGCCGATTATACCGCTTACGACGTCCTTGCGCAAGCGGAACACGCGCCGGGTTCGAGCGTCTTGATCGGTTGGGACGAAAAAACGCTCCGCGACGCGGTCGCCGAAATCGACGCGACGCTCGCTCGGGTCGAACGGGGCGCGCTCGCTCGCCAAGCGCTCGAAAACTTCGGCGCCGTTATTTTGACCCGCGACGCGGACGAGGCTTGCCGCGTTACGAACGAAATCGCGCCGGAACACCTGCACATTGCGACGCGAAACGCCGAGGAACTCGCTGAAAAAATCCCCTGCGCGGGCGCGATTTTCCTCGGCAACTACACGCCGGTCGCGCTTGGCGATTACGCCGCCGGGCCGTCGCACGTTCTCCCGACGAGCGGTTCGGCGCGCTTCGCCAGCGGCTTGTCCTGCAACGACTTCGTTCGCGGGAACAGCCTCCTTTGCTTCGACCAAGCCGGGCTCGAAAACCTCGCCGACGACGTTTACCGCGTCGCGACGGTCGAAGGTTTGACCGCCCACCGCGGAAGCGTCGAAATTCGCCGCCCCCAAAAATAACGACGCGACGGTCGAAGGTTTGACCGCTCGCCGCGGCAGCGTCGAGATTCGCCGCCCAAAAAATAACGTCGCGACGGTCGAAGGTTTGACCGCCCACCGCGGAAGCGTCGAAATCCGCCGTCCGCAAAAATAACGTCGCGACGGTCGAAGGTTTGACCGCTCGCCCCGGAAGCGTCGAAATTCGCCGCCCAAAAAATAACGCCGCCCAAACGACGGCGACGTTAAAATAAAGAACCGCGGCGAGTCGGCGTTCTTCGCGCCGTCCGTCGAAAACATTGCGTCGCCGTCCCGCCGCGTCGTTTTGCCATTCCCCCATTTCCCGTATTTTACCGCCGTTTTGCGCTCCGACGTCGGCGACGTTCGAGCGTCGGCGTTATTTTGTCGCGACGGCGCCCCCGGACGCTCCGTTAGCTTCGGTTCGCCCGTTTGCCGTCGCGATTTTCCCCCCTTTATATTAATAAGGAATCCTCACGATGACGTTGTTCAACGCGTTTGCGAAAACCGTTTCGGCGTTCGCGCTCGGCGGCGTTCTCTTCGGCGCCTCCGCTTCCGTTCTCGCGCACGACCTTTACGTTCCGAAAAACGAAAACGAATCTTACGGTTATAACGATTCTCCGAAGCAATGGTGGAGCGAATACCGCGTTCACGACCCGAAACGCCCGCTCCCGAAACGCCTCAACCTCGATCCGCCGACCTACTTCGCGCCCGCTCCGGCCGACGCTAAAGTCCTCTTCGACGGAACGAACCTCGACGCTTGGCAACCGACGCAATGGAAGCTCGTCGACGGCGCCGTCGAATGCGTTTCCGGTCGCCTCGCGACGAAAGAAAAGTTCGGCGCGTTCCAGCTTCACCTCGAATGGAAGTGCCCGGCGAACTTCGAAGGAAACTGGGGCGACCAAGGGAACAACGGCGTCATCCTCCAAGGCGCCTACGAAATCCAAGTTTTCGACTCGCACAAAATCAACAACTACCCGGACGGTTCCTGCGGTTCGGTTTACGGTCAAACGCCGCCGCTCGTCAACGCTTGCGTTCCGGCCGGCAATTGGCAAACCTACGACATTTTCTTCACCCCGGCGAAATTCGACGAAGCCGGCGAATGCGTTGCGAATCCGCGCGTTACGATTCTTCAAAACGGCGTGTTGGTGCAAAACAACCAAGAAATTTACGGCACGACGTCGCACTTCAACCTGCCGGGCAAAAATCACCCGAAAGAAAAGGCTCCGATCGCGTTCAGCGGACACGGTTGCCCGGTGCAATTCCGCAACGTTTGGATTCGCCCGCTCGACTGATTTCGGTCGTTCGAGCGTCTTCTTTCCCGCTGCAACCTCCGACGTTTCAACGTCTTACCGACGCGAAACGTCGAAGCGGCGAAGCGCGGCGCCTTAAACGCGCTTAAAATCAAATAAAAACGACGCCGGTTTTCGTTCTTTCGAACCGAAAACCGGCGTCGTTTGCGTTAGCGCGACTTCTTGAACGACGTTACTTCGCCGCGCCGCCGAGGAAACCGCGTCGCCGCGCCTTCTCGTAAGCGCCGATCAAATGAAAGACGCCGCAACTCGAAATTTGGTCGAAATCGGGCGTTTCGAGCGCTTCCCGAAGAACGCGCTCCGCCTCGGCGTTAAACGACGTCGCGTTCGCCGAATCGACCGCCTGCGTCAGCGCGAGTTCGCCGCAAGCCCGGGGCGCGTACCAAGTCTTCCGGTATTCGCCGACGAGACCGCCCGCTTCCCGCCAACTCGGCGCGAGTTCCGTTAAATCGCGACTTTTCAACGTTTGCAGCGCGCCGTTTTGACGTTTCGCCGCCAGCTTTGCGACGAAGTCGGTCGTCTCGGCGAGCGTCTTTTTCAGTTCCGCGTCCGGTTCGAGCCGCCAAAGAACGTCGAGCGACTCCTGCATTTGCAGCAGCGCGTAAGTCGCGACCGAGTTCTGCAACTTGACGTTTTCGCGAATATGCGCCGACTGCGCGACCGTCTCCGGCGCCCAACGCCGCCAAAGCGTCCAATATTCGTCCGCTTTTCCGTCGTTCCCGGAGCGCTTCGCGACGTCCCAAGCGACCGCGTACAGAGCCGGAAGCCGCGCCGCCTCGTGATCGTCGACGTTCGCCATTCGGCAAATACCGCGACGACAACGGGTTCCGTCGGAGCAAAGGAAGTCGAAATCGTTCTCCGGAACGACGTTTCGCGTCATTCGGTCGGCGATCGCGAAGAGAGTTTTGGCGGCGCGTTCTTTCGTTTCGTCGTCGGAGAGGGGGGAACGCCAATATTCCCAAACCGCCAGCGCGAGGTGCGTTACTTGGTCGCGCGAACTGTTGATATACCAAGACTTCGGCGCTTTCGGGCTGACGCCGCGAGCGACGAACCCGGGCGAGCCGGAAACGGTCGTCAACAGTTCGAGCCCTTCGAAGACGTCGCGCGCTTTCGCTTTGAGCGTTTCGTCGCCGGTATTCGCGAAGCGGTCGACGAGCGCCGTCAGCATCACGCCGCCGGAAATCGCGCAGTCTTCCATCGCCGTCCCGTACCCGCATTCGTTCGGATAAAGGCGCGCGACTTCGTCTTCGGTCGGCAGACAGTCGAGCGTTTTCCCGACTTCGCGACTTTCGATAAAGTCGTAAAACAGCTTGGTTTGCGGCGAATAAAAATTGCGCCAAGCGACGGCCCAAGCGCGGTCGACTTGCGTCGCGAGCTTGCGTTCCTCGACCAGGTTCATCAGCGACAAGTCGTCGACAAGCGGGAAATCGATCCCTTCGCTCCACATCCGTTTCACCTCTTCCGGATCGTTCGTTCCGAAGCAGTTGATTCGGACGCCGGCCGCCTTGAGCCGCGCGATATCTTCCGCCGTATAAACGCCTTTCACCAGTTGGACGAACTCCGTTTTCAGCTCGAGGGTTAGGTCGACGTAAGCCTTCGAGTCCTTCCCTTGCCGCGTCATATTGCAGGTCAAAATATCCGGTTCGACCGCCCGCGCCGCCAAGATGTTTTCTTTCGTCGTCGCCAAAAACGCCCGGTCGAGCCGCTTTTGCTCGACGATGACCGCGACGACCTTCGCGACCGCCTCGACCGGCCCGTAATAATGCACGTTAATCCAAGTATCGCGCGGCATAACGGCCAACGCTTCCTCGAACGTCGGAACGGTCGCGCCCTTAAACGCTTCGCCGAACTTGATTCCGGCGTCGAAACTCTTGATTTCGGCGAGCGTAAGTTCCGCGACTTTCCCCTTTCCGGTCGTCGTTCGATTGACCGTCGCGTCGTGCATAACGATTAAGGCCCCGTCCTTCGAAACGCGCACGTCCAGCTCGATCTGTCCCGCGCCCGCCTCCGCCGCCATTTTGAACGCTTCAAGGGTGTTTTCCGGCCCGTTCCGCATCGTCCCGCGATGCGCGCAAAGCCCGCGACTCGGCGTTTTAAGAAGCGGCGTCGAGTCCCCGCGCTCGGCCCGAACCGCGCCGACGCCCAGCGTCGCGGTCAGAAGCGCCGCCAGCGCCAACGTCAACGTTCGCAACGTTTTCATTTTTATTTTCCTCCCGTTCATTCCGTTTTTCGACTCTTTGCGTCGCGTCGCCGACGTTCGACGGCGCGGCTCGTTTCCGTCGATTATGCAAGGTCGGCGCCCGGAAGTCAAGCGAAAAACGCGCTTTTCGCTCAAAAAAACGCGATTTTTCCGAGAATCGCCCCGCCGCAACGTCAAGAAAGCGTCGAGAAAAACCGCGTCCGCCGCTTGACTTTTCCGGAAATCGCGATTATACTGAAAACTCTTGCGGCGCGTCCCCTTCCTTGAACGAGCGCCGCGTTTCGTTCCCCCCCTTGACAAAGGAACCCGCGATGCAATCCGAAAACGCGCCCGCGCCGTTCGAGGCCGTCTCTCCCGGCGCCGTTCCCCCTAACCCGCCGATTCCTCGACACATAGCGATCGTAATGGACGGCAACGGTCGCTGGGCCGAGCGTCGCGGACTTCCGCGTCCGGAGGGTCATATTCGCGGGTCGGAAATCGTCCCGAAGTTGGTCGAGGAAGCGTCGAATCTCGGAATCGAGCGGCTGACGCTTTATTGTTTTTCGAGCGAAAACTGGAAGCGCCCGCAACTCGAACTGAACGCGCTGATGGCGCTTTTGAAGGCGTATATGATCGAGCAGCGCCCGATGTTGGCGGCGCAGAACGTGCGACTTCGCGTCGTCGGACGCCGCGACGGAATCCCCGCCGACGTTCTCGCCGAGATGGACAAAACGGTCGAGTTAAGCGCGAAGAACACCGGTCTAACGTTAGCGCTAGCGATCAATTACGGCGCTCGCCTTGAAATCGTCGACGCGGTTCGAGCGATCGTCGCGGAGCTTTCCGACCCGACGTCGCGAGCGGCGGCGCTCAAACGGGCGGGCGTTTCGACCGTCGACGAGCTAATCGACGAACGTTACTTTGCGTCGCGCCTTTACGAACCGGACGCGCCCGACCCCGACCTTTTAATCCGAACCGGCGGCGAAATGCGGTTGAGCAACTACCTCCTTTGGCAGCTAAGTTATTCGGAGCTTTGGGTTTCCGACGTTCTTTGGCCGGACTTCACCAAGGAAACGCTTTGGGACGCGATTCGCGCCTTCCAAAAACGCAAACGTCGCTTCGGCGGCTTAAACGCTCCGGAATAAGCCGACGGCGTTCTTTAACAGCCGCTCCGACGATGCCGACAAACCGCGTCGTTTAACGACTTGCGCAACCGTTCGAAACCGCGTTTTCCCCGACGCGGTTTCTTTTTCGCACAACAAGCAACGTTTTTCAAATAATCAAAGCGCTTTATCGGCACTGTTTTCAAAAAATCAAACGCCGCTATTTTTGCGCTCTGACGACGTATTTTCGCAAAAATTGCCCCGTTTTCTTGAAACGCGCGCTTTCTTTTGATATAATCGACGTTAACGGCGTTCGCTTTATCCGCGACGCGCCGTCGATTTCGCGTTTTCCTTTCCCCCGCGCCTTTCGTTAATTTCGGAGGTTTTATGCGACGCCCGCCGATTTTCCGCCGCTTCATTTTCCTCGCAACCATTTTTATTTCAAGCGCTTACGGCGCCGCGTTTAGCGCCGACGCTCCGCCGAGCGACGCGCTTTCCGCCGACTTCCGCGCGAAAATCGTCGACGATTGGCGCCGTCAAGAGGCGACGTTCGGCCGCGAGTTCGGTTCCCGCGAGTCGCTCGACGCCCTCAAACGCCGCGCCGCCGACCTCCTCGACTACCTCGACGCGGAGGAAGCGACGACGCCCGCCCTCCGCGCTCGACTCGTCGCCGCGCTCGCCGACGCCGCCCAACTCCCTTCCGACGCCGACGCAACCTCGACGCTAACCGCTTGCGAAACCTTGCGTTGGGCCGTTCGCGACGCGGCGCTCGCGAACCCGCTCGTCGCCGGAAAAAAGCTCCTTTTCGTCAAGAAAAACCGTTTCGTTTGTCAAATGTTGCACGAATATCTCGGCTATTATTACGAGTACGGCGGCATTTCCGGCGGCGGCCTCTTCGTCTTGGAGAACCCCGGTTTTTCCGACGCGACCCGCTCCCTCGCCGCCGGCAAACTTCCGCGCGGCGTCTACCAAACGCCGTCCCTATCTTTCGACGGCAAAACGGTTTACTTCTCGTTCGCCGACCTTTCGCAAGTCCAGCCGGAAGACGCGCCCTTCCGCACGTCCCGCGACCTCGCCGGGCTCAGTCTTTGGGAACGCTTTCACGACGAATACGAAAACCGCGAAGACGGCAAGTTCCACCTCTTCGCGCTCGACATCGAAACCGAGACGCCGCGCCAACTTACGTTCGGTCCGTTCGACGATTTTTCGCCGATTCCGCTTCCGGACGGTTCGCTCGGCTTCGTCTCGACGCGACGCGGCGGCTTCGCCCGTTGCAACTCGCATTGGGAGCCGCTCCAAACGCACACGCTGCACCAACTTATGCAAGACGGCAAGACGATTCGCCGCCTCTCCTATCACGAAACGGACGAATGGCACCCGTCGCTAACCCCCGACGGCAGAATCGTTTACACGCGTTGGGACTACGTCGACCGCGACGCCGCGAAACACCACGGTCTTTGGCTGACGAACCCGGACGGAACGAACGCGACAAGTCTTTTCGGCAACTACACTTACGAAGTCAACGCCTGTTATCAGCCTCGAGCGATTCCCGGTTCGAACAAATACGTCTTCATTATCGGCGGGCACCATTGGGTTATCGGCGGGGCCTTAGCGCTCCTCGACCCGTCGCGCCTCCAATACGACGCGGCGACCGCCGAAGATTCGCTTGCGCCGATCGAAAATTTGTCGCCGGAAATCGCTTGGGCGGAGTCGCCGGACGAATGCCCGAAGTCCTATTATTACGCGCCTTACCCGCTTTCGGAAGACGTTTACATCACATCGTACAGCGCGGAGCCGCTCGGCGGAATGGCGTCCCCCGACCACCCGACCGACGTCGGCAAACTCGGGCTCTATTACCGCGACCGGTTCGGCAACCTTGAACTGTTGTTCGACGACCCCGACTTTTCTTGCCTTTGCCCGATTCCGCTCGAAGCGACCGAAGCCCCGGCGCCCTTCCCGACCGCGCTTCCGGCGTCGGCGTTCGAACCGCGCGGCGAATTCGGAACGCAAAACGAACCGTCGTCGGGACTTGCGACCGGACCTTGGGCCGAGCTTTGGGAAGCGCCCGCGCTCGACGAAACGCCGTCCGACGCCGCGTCGCAAAACAACGACAAAACAAATATCGACGCCGCGTCGCCCAACGACGGCGCGCCGTCCGAACCGTTCGGAACCTTTTTCCTTGCCGACGTTTACGAAAGCCTCGCGCCGCTTCCGGAAGGACGAAAAATCGTCGAGTTGCGCGTCTTCCAGCTCTTGCCGAAATACCCCGATTTTCCCGGCAACGTTCCGGCGCTCGGGCACGCTTACGCCGAAAACGCTCGGCTTTACCTCGGTTCGGTTCCGGTCGAAGCGGACGGTTCGGCGCGCTTTAAAGCCCCGTCGCGCAAGCCTTTATATTTCCAAGCGGTCGACGAAACCGGACGCGCCGTTCAGACGATGCGGAGCGAAGTTTACCTTCAAGACGGCGAAAGTCGCGGCTGCGTCGGTTGCCACGAGCAAGCCGGTTACACGGGCCGAAACGCCGAAAAACAAAGCCTTGCGCTTGGTCGCGCCGCGTCGGAAATCGCCCCGGGCCCGCGCGACGCCCGCCCGTTTTCCTTCCCGCGCTTGATTCAACCGATTCTCGACCGCGCCTGCGTCTCCTGCCATCGCGCCGCCGACCCCAACAACGCAACCGATGAAAAAACAACGACTTCCGAAACGTCCGTCGCGCCCGCGCAAGCCGTCGCGCCCGACTTAACCGGCGCCGTCGAGGGCGAGTTTACCCGTTCTTACAGCGCCTTGAAGCCGTATTTGCGTTGGTACGAATGGGGCGGCGCGTCGATTCAACAGGTCGCGACGCTCCCGGGTCGTTGCGGCGCCGACGAAAGTCCGTTAACCGCGATTCTCGACGACGAAAATCACCGCGACCTCCCCAATTTCACCGACGCCGACCGTCGAACGCTTTATCTTTGGCTCGACGCAAACGTCCCGTTTTACGGCGTTTACGACCGACGCGAACGTCAAAAAATCTTGAACGGCGAACGCGTCGCGCCGCCGCGCCTCCAATAAACGCCCTTCCCGTTTCCAACGCGACGCCGAGCGGTTCGCCCCGTCTCGGCGCCGCGTAAAAAACATTTCGTTTTTCAAATAATCAAAAAGGAGTTTTACCGATGGACGACCAACGCGATTTCCTTGACGCTCTCTCCGAAAAACTGCCGGAAGACCTTTTCAACCAAGACTTTACCGACGCCGAACGCGAACGCGGAAACCAACGCCTCGAACGTCTTCTCGACGAGATTTTGGGCCCCGTCGAACCGTTTATGATCCATTCGATTATTCCGTTTTGCCTCGGCGGGGCGCTCGACCTTCATTATTACGCCCGTTCGCGCTTCGGCGGGACGTTTTTCGCGTCTTGGGAACTGACGGCGCCGGAATTTCTCCCGTCGAATCGTTCCTTCGACGCGTTCGAACTCGCGATCGCGACGCGACTTACGGTCAAATCGCAACTGGACGTCCCCCCGGCGGAAACCAAGAAACCGGGCTTCTTCAAGCGTCTTTTCTCCGTCAAATCGCCCGAAGAAAAGAAACGCGACGACCTTCACCGCGTCTTGACGAATTTGGCGTTTTACGTTTGTTCGGACGGCGTCGAGGTCAACGGTTACGACACGCTGGAATTTCCGCAAGACTTTGACGACAAGCAACTTGCGGGCCGCTGCTTCATCTTCGACGAACTCCCGGCGGCGGCGCCCGTTCCGGTTCCGACGTCCCCCGACGAGAGGTCGCCGCTCGACGGCAAACGCTTCGGCGTTCTCCTCGCGATCGAAGTTTTCCGCAAAGAAATGGATTGGGCCCGCGAGCAAGGCACGGAAAAACTCGTCGAGCGCCTAAAAACCGCCGGCGCCTACCCGTTTTCCGACCTCGACCGCGAACCGGTCGTTTAAGCGTCGCTCGACGCCGCCCCCCTAATCCGCTCGGCTTCAAGGACAAAAAAACGCCGCCGACCAACCGTCGACGGCGTTTCATTCTCTTTATTTTCAACCGTTTCTAATCGCGCGCCCAAGCGTCGCCGATAAACGCAATAATTTTCAAAAAAATCAAACGGCGCGTTGTTTTTGATTATCGGCGCTATTTACCGATAATCAAAGATACGCGTCTTCGCGACTTAAAAATTCTTGCACGTAAATCCGAACGCCCTCTTCGAGCGAAGTCGACAGTTTGTCGTACCCGGCGGCGCGCAACTTCGCCATATTCGCTTTCGTGTAATACTGATATTTGCCCCGCAACTCTTCCGGCATCTCCTTGAACGCGATTTTCGGCGTCTTTCCGGCGGCGTTCCACGTCGCTTTCGCCAAGTCGTAAAAGCTTCTCGCTTCGCCGCTTCCGACGTTGAAAAGCCCCGAAACGGTCGGATTGTCCAGCGCCCAAAGAACGACGTTCGCGACGTCGCCGACCCAAACGAAGTCGCGGAGTTGCTCGCCGTCGCGGTAATTCGGGTTGTGCGACTTGAAAAGAAGCGTCTCTTCGTCGCGCTCGACCAACGGGTAAAGGTGCGCGACGACCGATTTTTGTCCGCCTTTATGATATTCGTTCGGCCCGTAAACGTTGAAAAATTTCAAGCCGACGAACTGTTTCGGCGTTTTGCGACCAAGCGCGACGTCGCGCGCTATCTTCCTGTCGATAAACGCTTTACTCCAACCGTATGCGTTCAGCGGTCGCAACGCGTTCAAGTATTCGAGATCGTCGCGGTCGTCAAAACCGAGTTCGCCGCCGCCGTATGTCGCCGCCGACGACGCGAAAATCAATCGTTTTTCTTCGTCGCGACAAAAATTCCAAAGGAAACGCGTCAACCGAATATTCGAATCGGCGATCAAATCGACGTCGCGCTCCGTCGTCGCGGAGATCGCGCCCATATGCACGATCGCGTCGATTTCGGAAACGTTCGCCGCCAAAAACTCCGGAAGCCGTTCCGGCGCCACGACTTCCGCCAATTCGCGTTTCGCGATATTGCGCCATTTGTCGCCGTTGCGCAAACGGTCGACGACGACGAGATCGTCGAAGGCGCGCTCGCCGCTTCGCATCTCGCGTTCCAACGCCGCCAAAATGTTCGAACCAATGAAACCGGCGCCGCCCGTTACAATAATCATAACCACTCCTCCGCTTCTTTCATCGAGCCGACGACCGCGGTCGCCGCGGTTTTCGGTTTCTTAATTTCTTTTTCGCAACTTTTTTGTTTATTTTCAAACGCGCCGTTGTTTTCGACGTTTTTGTTTTCCGTCGCTTTATTCTTGTTTTCAAAAGACGCGTCTTTTTCGCAAGGCGTCGGAACGAAGAGCAGATTTTTTCCGACGCCCGCCGCGATTCCAGCCTCGACGTCGCGCTCTTTGTCGCCGAGCGAAATCGACGCGCTCATCTCGATATTTAACAACGCTTTAGCCTTCAAAAACATTCCCGGCTTCGGCTTGCGGTCGTCGCCGGAAAGGGTCGGGCAATGAAAAACGGCCGCGATTTCGACGCCTTCGTCGCGGAAGCGTTCGAGCGTCCAAGCGGTCAGCGCTTCGAAGTCGGCCTCGGTAAAATAACCGCGTTCGATTCCGGACTGATTCGTCGCGATCACGATTAAATATCCGAGCCGCCGCGCTTTACGGCAAAGCTCGAAAACGCCGTCGGTAAAGTCGAAACGCTCTTTTTGGTAAACGTACCCATAATCGACGTTTATCGTCCCGTCGCGATCCAAAAAGAGCGCCTTTCTCGGCTCGCCTTCCATCATTCGCCGCCTATCCGCCTTATAATTAGCCTCGACTTCCATTAACCGACGCTTATAATAAGCGTCGATTAACTTCGGTTTTTGGGCTTTATTTCGCTCTTCGTCGTTACTTAAACGAATAAAAACGCTTTTCGATTTCGCCGCAAATATAATGTCCGACGGCGAGGTGCATCTCTTGAATTTTGTTCGAAACGTCGGCGGGAACGGCGATCGTCGCGTCGGCTAAGTCTTTCATCGCGCAAGGTTTAGAGCCGACAAAAGCGACCGTTTTGATTCCTTTGCGTTTCGCCGATTCGAACGCCGCGACGACGTTTTTGCTCGAACCGCTCGTCGACAAGCCGATCAACACGTCCCCGGCGTTCCCGACGCCTTCGATTTGGCGCGCGAAGACGACGTCGAAGCCGTAATCGTTCCCGATCGCCGTCAGCGCCGACGTGTCGACCGTCAGCGAAATCGAGTTCATCGCCGGACGGTTGACTTTGTAACGCCCAACCAGTTCCGCCGCAAGGTGTTGCGCTTGCGACGCGGAGCCGCCGTTGCCGCAAAAAACCACCTTGTTTCCAGCCTTCAACGCGTCGACGCAAATCTCGACGACCGCCGCGACGTCCGCTTCCAACGCCTTTAACGCTTGCAACGCCTCGATTAAGGAATCGATTTCCGCGCTAAATTTCATCGTTTTTCCTCCTTCGCCTCGTCGGCGCGTTTCATTTTTTCGACCAAATTCGTCGTCGAGTACCCCTCGACCCGCTTCAACTCGACCGCGCGACCGCCGTATGCGACAACTTGCCGCCCCTCCGGCCAACGATCGAGGGAGTACCCTTCCTTCGCGACGACGTCCGGTCGCAACAAATCGATCAGCGGCTCGGCGGTGTCTTCGTCGAAAACGACGACGTAATCGACGAGTTCGAGCGCCGCGACGATCGCCGAGCGCGTCGTTTCGTTTTGAATCGGGCGATTCGGGCCCTTGTACCGCTTCACGGAGGCGTCCGAATTGACGGCGACGATCAGCGCGTCGCATTCGGCCCGGGCTTGCGCGAACGAGTTCAGATGCCCGAAGTGCATACAGTCGAAACAGCCGTTCGTAAAGCCAACCGTTTTACCGCGACGCTTCAAGTCGGCGACAACCGCCGCCAACTCGTCGCGATTCAACAGTTTGCGCCGTCCGACGTTCGACGTCTTCTCGTTCGGCGCGGCGGAAACGACGTTTTCTCCGGCGTCGACGCGAATCGTTTTCGCCGTCGCGTTTTCGATCGCTCGCTCGGCGGCGGCCCGCTTAACGTCGAGCGCGGCGCGAAGTTCGTCGGCGGTCGCGGAAGCCGTTCCCAACTTCCCGACGACGATTCCGGACGCAAGGTTCGCCAGCTCCATCGCTTCTTCGACGCTCGCGCCCGCGCCGAGCGCCGCGCCAAACGTCGCCAACGAAGTGTCGCCGGCGCCGGAAACGTCGAAAACTTCCTTCGCTTCGGTCGGAATTTGACGCGGTTCGTCGGGATTTTGTCGCGAAAAACGCATCATCCCGTATTCGCTGAGCGTCGTCAACAAATTTTCAATTTCGTAACGCTCGAAAATCCGTTTCGCGGCGGCGATCGCGTCGGTTCTGAAGTTCGGGTCGGCGGGACTCAACTCGCATTCGGACGCTTCTTGAAATTCCTTCAGGTTCGGCTTGACGAAGGTCGCGCCGTTGTATTTCGAGTAATCGCGGCCTTTCGGGTCGACGATCGCCGGTTTGCCGAACTCGCGACAGAGCTTCAAAATCGCTTGCGTCGTTTTCGGCGTAAAAAATCCCTTATTGTAATCGGAGAGCAAGACGACGTCGGCGGAACGAATCGCTTGCGACGCCGCGGCGAAAAATTCGTCCCAAATCGGCGACAAATCGGGGAGTCGCTCCTCTTTGTCGACGCGCAGAAGGTGGCTGTTCGACGCGATCATCCGCTCCTTGACGATCGTTTTCGCGTCCGGATGGAAGAAAAGTCGGTTCCAACATTGAATTTTCGACAATAACTCCGCGACGCGGCGCCCTTCGGCGTCCTTTCCGACGACGCCGACGAACGTCGTTACGCATCCAAGCGCGGCAAGGTTCGCGACGACGTTTCCGGCGCCGCCGAGCATCTCTTTGCAACTTCGGATTTTAAGCACCGGCACCGGCGCTTCCGGCGAAATACGGTCGACCGTCCCGTACGCGAACCGGTCGAGCATTAAGTCGCCGATCGCCAACGCCTTCACATTGCTAAATTTTTCGATATAATCCCGCATCGCGCCGCGTCCTCCGTCGTTTCCGCGTTTTACGCAATTTACTTATTTTATGTCGCCGACTCCCGCCTCTTACTCGCGAAGAGGTCAATTGTTGAGCGCGCCGTTAGACGTCGTAAAGATAGCGTTTTTCGCCGAAAAAAGAAATAGGGATTTTACCAAGAAAGACAATTTTAACAATTTCAACGCGGTTCCAAGAGAGCGACGCCGACATTCAAACGAAAACCGCGTCGAACGCCGTTTTTCAACGTTCGACGCGGCTCCTAATTTGCGCAATCGTTAAAATCAACGCGTTTTCGTTAACCGTCGGCGCGCCGCCAAAATTCGACGATTTTTTCGGCGACGAATTCCGGCGTTAAACGCTCCATACACTCGGCTTTGCCGCCGGTTCGCGGACAAACGGCGCTCCAGTTTCTAACGGCCCATTCGCAAGCGCGACAAAACGGCGCCCGCAGATTCAAGTTTTGCGGATACCCGTAAAGCTCCGGCTCGGTCGGCCCGAAAAGAACGACCGACGGGCCGCCCTTCATCGCGCGGCGCAGGTGCGTCATTCCGCCCTCGCCGTCGATATGCGATTCGGCGCGTTTGAGCAAAATTTTCACCTCGTCGAGATTCGTTTTTCCGACCAAATCGACGTCGACGCCCGCGATCTTCGGCGACCGCTCCTCCGAAACGCCGAGCTGAACAAAGATTCGCTCCGGAAACGCGCGCTTCAGATCGGCGACCAAACGAACGTAATAGTCGAGCGGCCACATTTTCGTGCTTTCGGCCGCTTTCGCGCCCGCGTCGATCCCGCGATTCAGCGTTACAAACGACTTGCCCTCGAGTCCGAACTTGCGCAACACGGCGTCTTCGTCGGTCGGCGTCGGAATTTCGACGTCGAAATCGGTTCCAATTCCCAAAAGTCCGTCGACGTCCGGCTGTTGCAGGCGAAGTCGGCCTTGAACGACCGAAAGCGCGTTCGCGATCCCGTCGCCCAGCGGCGGCGTCGAAAAAATCAACGGTTGCGACGTTTCCAACGCTCGATACGCGTCGATCAGCGACGTCAAACGCGGGCAAAAACGCTTAATCCGAGCGCGGTTGGCTCGCTCGACCAACGGAAAACGCACCGTCGAAATAAAAAGATCGAAACGGCGCGGGTCGAACGGTCGCTCGTCGATCGGGTCGACGAACGCGACGCGCGCGGCGCCCGGATTCGCCGCGTAAAGCGAAAATTTAACCGGCGCGTCCCCGACAAAACGTTTCAAATATCCGAAATAGTTCGCGGCAATCAAATAATCGCCAAGCCCGCCGCTAAAATAGAGCCCGACGTTCAGCGCGTTTTCGTCCCGCTTGACCGACGACGGAACGCGACGAAACGCGCTTTTAGCCGCCCAAAACGCAAGTCGCAACGTCGTTTTGTGAAAATTAGCGCCGTACGCCGCCCGATACTGCGCGATTTTACAATTCAACCGGCCATAATAGTCAAAACGTCTAAATTTTTTCATCGACCACCTTCTCAACGCCTTGAAGCGCGTCTTCGACCGAAATCGCGGCGAGCCGTTCGCAACGCTCGCAACCGCGCGGGCACCGCTCGACGTAAGTCGCCGTCAACCATTCGCACCCGCCCGGACAGGCGCTCGAACCCAAATTTACGTTTTCCGGATACGCGAAAAAATCCTCCGCCGTCGGCCCAAACACGACGACCGACGGCCCGCCGCCAAGGAAACGACGCAGGTGGACGAGCCCGCATTCGCCGTCAAAATGGCAAACCGCGTCCTTTAAGAGGATTTTAAGCTCCTCAAAATCGGTTTTACCGCGCAAGTCGACGTCGACGCCGTCGATCGCCCAAGTCGCCGGGCTTCCGAGTTGAACGATTTTAACGCCCGGATATTTGCGCCGCAACGCCGCGACCAATTCGACGTACTTCTCCAACGGCCAAAGTTTCGTCGCTTCGTTGGGCCGCTCGGAACCAATCCCGCGCTGCAACGTGATATACGGGCCGTCGGCGAGCCCAAACTTCGCTTTCGCCGCCGCGACGTCGCCGAAAATTTTCGGACGAAAATCGAGACCGACGTTTAATAAACCTTCCAAATCGGCTTGCGTCGCTCGATTGCGACCGTTCAACCGGGAAAATTCTCGCCCCAAAAACAACGCGGGCGCCCCGGTGCGATAAAAAGCCGAATTTTTTTCAAAAAAAGCTCGATAGCGCGCGCAAATTTCGGCGATTTTCGGTTCGAGCCGCTCGACTTTTTTTCGATTGCAAAAAATAAGTTTCGGGAAACGAACGACTTCCAGCTCAATATCGCAATTTTTGACGCGCTTCGCTCGCGCCGTCGCGACCACTTCAACGTTAAAATCTTGCTCGGCGCAAAGGTTTCGTATCGCGCCTAACGACGCGTCGCGATGGGAGTAAACGACGATTTGCCGCTTGCCGACGAACGCCGCGTCGAACGCTCGAATATAATTCAGCGCGAGAATCAAATCCCCCAGTCCGCCAAAAATCTCTATTTTAACGCGACAAAGGTCGTCGTCGATCGGTTTGCGCGTCCATTTTGCACCCTCCGGCCGCGTCAAACCGATCATTTCCGGAAAACCAAAACCGCGCAAAGCGGCCCAAACGCCAAAACGGAGCCCGGCCCTTTTAGACGCGACGCCGTACTTGGCGACGTATTTGTCGATTTTCATCGACGCGGCGTCTAAAAAAGATCTCTTCCGCATAAAAATTCTCTCCCATCCCTCGCTCGATTAAAGCCCCGGCAAACAACTCTCGCGACGCGAAACCTTCGCGCCGATCTATTTCCGACGAAAAACGGCCCGTCCCGTCGTCCTTTATTAACGTCGCCCCGAAAAAGGCCGCTGAAATTTCTCAAAGTCGCTTCGTCGTTTATTAATATAAAGGGGAAAATCGTCGCTATCGTCGATTTTAAAAAAGAACGTTCGCGACGTCAAGCCCGATTTCGAAGCGCGTCGCGAACGTTTTTAACAATTTTCCGTTTTATTCCGCCGTTATTTTCAGCGTTCTTCCGTTTTTTTAGCGTCCTGAAAGAATTTTCCCTGCCAAGAATCGCGACGGCGGAAAACGACGTCGACGGCGTTGCGAGCGGCGTGTTTCTTCGCCGTCCAATCGGGCGCCAACAGATACGGCTCCGACGCTTCGCCGGAAATCCGCTCGATCACCGTCTCCGGCGACTGCAGCTCTAAAAAATCGACGACCGCCTCCGCGTAATCGTTCAACGCCGGCGGCTCGACTTCCCCGGCTTCCCAAAGTCGCGCCAGTTTCGTGTTCCGCACGACGTAAAGATGGTGAAGTTTTAACGAATGGAAGCCCAATTCGGCGACCAGCCGCGCCGTCCGCCGCATATCGTCGCGAGTTTCGCCGGGCGCCCCCAAGATGACGTGCGTTCCGAGCCGCAAGCCGCGCTCTTTCGCTCGGCAAACGGCGTCGACGAACGTCGCGACGTCGTGTCCGCGGTTGAAGAATTTCAGCGTCGCGTCGTTGGCCGACTGGAGCCCGATTTCGAGCGCGAGCCATTTTTCGCGAGCGATTTCCGCCAACAGGTCGAGAACCGGGTCGGGGAGCGCGTCCGGGCGAGTGCCGATCGCCAAACCGACGACCTCCGGACGACGCAACGCAATTTCGTATTTGCGACGCAATTCGTCGAGCGGCGCGTGCGTGTTCGTCGACGGCTGAAAATACGCGATGAAGCGGTCGACGTCGAAACGGCGGCGGAGTTGGCGGATTCCGTCGTCGAGCTGCGCGTCGAGGTCGTCGAGTCCGAAAAAGCGGCCCGGACTGAAACTGACCGCGTCGCAGTAAATACAGCCGCCGCGCCCGACCGTTCCGTCGATGTTTGGGCAAGAAAAATGAGCGTCGACGCTGATTTTGCGAACGATTCCGCCGAACTCGCGTTTAAAATAGGCGCTTAGGGGAAAATAACGCGCCCCGGAACGCCGCCAAAACGGAACGCCGACGTCGCCCATTTTTCCCGTTTCCTCCATTTCACCCGTCTCGTCTTTCTCGATCAAACCGCCGTTTTTCTCCGACGGTTGCGTCGCGCTCTCGACGTCGAAAAACGCGCCGCAACCGTCGTCTTTAGTAATTAATAAAGGGCAAAGTAAACGGACGCCGCCCCTATTAGTAACGTCGAAACGCCGTTCAGCGTTCGTCGCGCAAAGCGCCGTTAGCGTTAAAATCGTCGGCAAACGCTAAATAACGCCGTCTTCCGACGTCAAGCCGTTTCCGGCATAAAGGTCGGCAAGACGACGCCGTTGCGCGGGCCCGCTTCGCCGCGAACTTGCGCGACGTGAATCTCGGTGTTCTTCGCTCCGAGCGCGTACATCGCGGCGCGGAGTTCCTTCGCGTCGGTCGGAATCAGGAAGATCGGCGACCACTTCCCGGCGTACCGGTTCAGCTCCGTCCGAATCAACGCGGCGGCTTGCGCTTCGGTGCGAGCGGCGCCGGGGCCGACCATCGCGCTCCCCGGGTCTTTCACCGAACCGACGAAACCGCAAATCTCGCCGGTCGCGTCGTCGACCAAGACGCTAAGCCCCCAAATCCCGTCCTTATTTTCGATAAAATACGCAAAGTCTTTCGAGCGGTCGATCCCGTAAATCTCCGTTTCGAGCGCGACCAACGCCGGAACGTCTTCGGGCCGCGCGTCGCGAATCGTCGTTCCGGCGGGCGCGTCGACCGGGAACCCTTCGGGCGGAACGGCGACCGTCATGTCTTGGAAAACGGCGGTCGGAACGAACCCGGCGCGATTGTACGACGAGAAAGAGTCGAGGTTCATCGCGCTCGAAACGAGTCGAAGCGGTTGGTTGCGGCGCTCGGCGACGTCGACGATATACTTCAAGAGCTTCGACGAGACCTTGCGCCCGAAATACTCCGGCGCGACCGTCATAATCCCAAGCGAGACGTGCGTCGGCCGCGGGTGAAAGAAGCAGGAACCGGCGATTTTCCCCGTCTCGGCGTCCTCCGCGACGACGCAGCAATCCGGGTCGAGCGCGTCGTAAACACGAGCGTAAAGGGTCGCCGCCTCCGCCGACGGAACGACTTCGAACCCGCGGTTCTTCTTGTACCAAACGTTCAGCGAATCGCAAATCAACGCCGCGACCGCCGCGTCGTCCTCCGCTTTCTTCAACCGAATCAAAATGTTCGCCATCGGCGCCGCCGTCCTTTCTTACGTTGTTTCGCTAAATCAACCGAGTTCGCCAATCCGACCAATCCGTCCAAATCGGCTTTTTATTTTTATCGACGCGTTCCGACGTCCGCCGCCGACCCGCGCAATCCGCCTATTTTGCCGCTTTTCGCCCGTTTTACTTAATCACGTGGAACGCCCAAAGTCCGAACGCGACCGGCGCCGCGAGGAGAAGCGAGTCGTAAACGTCGAGGAAACCGCCGAAACCGGGCACGTTCGTTCCGGAGTCTTTGCGCATCACGTCGCGCTTGATCAGCGACTCGGCCAAGTCGCCGAGCATTCCGGCCAACCCGACCGCGAGCCCGTAAACAACGACGCCGACCCAAGTCGTTTGCGAGGGTTCGCCGGTCGCCAACGGGAAAAGAACCGCGACGGAGAGCCAAGCGCCCAAAATCGCAAACGCGATCCCGCCGACCGCGCCTTCGATCGTTTTGCCGGGACTCAAACTCGGCGCCATCTTGTGTCGCCCGATCAGCCGCCCGACGGTGTACGCGCCGACGTCGCACAATTTCGCGACAATAATCATCGACACCAACGCCGGAACGCCGTAAGCGATGCGCAACATCACCAAGAACGAGCCGAGCAGGCCGACGTAAACGATCGCGAACACGGCGCCGGTCAAGTTGATCAGGTGCCCGCCCGGCAGTTTGAAGCGGAGCATCTCGCCGACGAACGCGATCAGAACGCCCGCCGCGATCGCCAGGAGCGTATGAACGCTCGCGAAAGCCGCCGTCTTCCATTGCGCGCCGTCCGAAAACGCCCAAAACGACCGCGACGCCAACTCGCCGCGCCCGTCGAACGCCGCGTCTTCTCGCTCGACGTTTCGGGCGACGTCGTCCGCTTCGTCGCCTTGAATCGAACGCAACGCCGCCAACGCCGTTTCGAGCGCTTCGGTCGCGCGGTCGATTTCTTCGTCTTTTTTAGCGTCTTCGTCGGCCGCCTCTTCGTCGACGAGCGTTTGCGACGGCGGGTCGGCGAGCGTTCGTTCCAACTCGATCAAGAGCGGAAGCGAGTTGTAACTCGACGCCCAAGCAAGAAGAATCGTTCCGAAAACGCCGAAATAAATCGTCGTCCGACGCGGGTAAATCCCCCCGGCGTTCAAAAGCGCCAACGCTTCCTTGCAAAGGAAGTAAACGCAAATCAAGAAGAACGGAATCAGCGCCAACCCCGGCGCGGGCGCCTTCGCGTCGAGATAACAAAGCCCGACCAACGCCGCGACGACCGGAATCCCAATCGACAAACGCCAAATTAACATCGCTAAAACCTCGACAATATTTCTTAACCGTCGCGCTCGACGCCGGAAGCGTCCGACGGCGCGAAAGTTTTAACGTTTCCATCGCAATAAACCGCCTCGACTCGTCCTAAAATCGATCGTCGCGGCGTAAACGTTCGTTTTTAATTATACTTTCGTTCGCGTTAAAATTCCAGCCTTCCCTTGCAAATTTTCGCAAAAATTTAAATTCCCCCCTCTTTTTCCTCCGTTCGAGGAAGCCCCAACCAACGCGACGCCCGTTAAATTCCTTAAAGGAGGTTTTTTCGTCAACAGAATTAAGAAAAAAGCGCGTTTTGTGAAAAAACCGAATTGATTTTTTACCGTCTTCGTCTATCTTAAGTAGATAGTGAAATAGGCGGAAGGTTTGCGCCTCCGACGCGCCGCGACGTTTCCTCCGCTTCGTTCGACCGTCGACTCGTCTTTTTCGCGTCGGCGTTCCGCTCGAAAACCGCTCGACCGTTCGCGCGGTCGGCTTCGCTTCCTCGGAAAAACGTCGCGCCGTCCGACGGAAGGCGCTCGATTCGACGGCGTTTCTTTTCGTCCCGTCGAACGCGCGACTCCGCGCCCCGCGAAATCGGTCTAACCCCCGTTCCGCGTTTTGACAATCAAACGTCGTTCGCGCCCCGTCGACAAGACGCGGGTCGAACGTTCCGGAGACGACGATGCAAAACGTTTTATCGTTCGAAGTGCTGACGTTAAAAGAATTAGGCGCGATCGCCTCCGAAGCGCGCGTTCCTCGCTGGAGTCGTCTTAAAAAAGCGGAGCTAATCGACCGCCTTCTCCGAGCGGGCGTCGTTCCCCCGACCGTCGAGGAACTCGTCGCTCGCCGCCGTCAAGAAAAAGAAGAGCGCGCCGCCGAAGCCGCGCCGCTCCTCCCTCCCGAGTTGGACGAGCCGACGGACGAAACGCCGACGCCCGCTCCAAGCGCGCCGCGTCTCGACGCCGAAACCGACGTTCCGGCTCCGCTCGAAACGACGCCGGACGCCGTCTCGACGGAAAACGTCGCTTCGCCGTCCGAAACTCCGCAAACCGCGACGGAGCCGGCGGTCTCTCCGCCCCCGCGTCAAGAAAAAACGCGTTCTCCCAAAATGTTCGGCTCCCCGACCGACGACGCCGACCGCCTCGTGTTGAGCGTTTGCGACCCGTTTTGGCTTCGCGCCTATTGGGAAGCGACGCCGCGACTCGTCGAGCGGGTGCGTTCGGCGATGGGGCAAAGTTGGCACACCGCCGACCCGACGCTTCGTCTTTACCGCGTCGACCGCGAGCCGCACGGCGCGACGCGGCGCGAGTTCGTCGCCGACTTCCCGGTGCGCGCCGGAGTCAACAATTGTTACGTTCCGGTCGACGACCCGCCGCGTTCGTTCGTCGCCGAACTCGGCTATCTGGCGCGAGACAAACGCTTTTTCACGCTGATTTCCAGCGCCGTCGTCGAGACGCCGCAACGATGCGTTCACGACTCGTTCGGGCGTCCGGAAGAAAACGGTTTCGGATTTCCGACCAATTTCGACGCGTTTATTCCGCGACGGCGCTTGGCGCGTCCGCGTTTCGCGTCCTTCGAAAACGACGAAACGTTCCGGCCCGGCGCGCTCGACGGCGCGGCGCGGCGCGACGTCGACGCGCTCCGTTTGTCGAGCGATTTGAGCGTCGCCGTCGACTGCGAAATCGTCGTCAAAGGCAAAGTTTCCCCCGGCGCCCGCGTTCGCGTCAAAGAAGAGCCGATTCGGCTGAAAGAAGACGGCACGTTTTCGATTCGCTACCGTCTTCCGGAACGGCGGCACGTCTTCCCGGTCGTCGCGACGACGCCGGACGGTTCCGAAACGCGCACGATCGTCTTGGCGGTCGACCGCAACACGAAGACGCTCGATCCGGTCTATCGCGACGAAGAAACGGAGGAATGACGTTCGGCAAACCGCGTTTTTTTCGCCGTTTTCCGTTAAAAATTCCGAAACGCCGTCGACTTTTCGCGTCGCGGCGCTTCTCCAAATCGCGAAAACGTTTACAATGAGGGCGGGTTTTCGTTTTTCGGCGCGTTCCGTTTGTCGGACGAAACGCCGAAGCGCAAACCGCGTTGAAGAGAAAGCGGCGCCGTCGGGTCGCGTCGCGAGAGGGCGCCCGAATCGGCGTTAACGTTAAGGAGCGGCGCGACTTGCGTCGTTGAAATCGCGAAGTGAAAACGTTTCGTCGTTTGGAAGATTTTCCCGCCGAGTTGCGCGGCGGCGTTCTTTCCGTCGGGAAGTTCGACGGTTTGCACCGCGGACACGCGGAGATTCTCGCTCGCTTGACCGAGACGGCGCGGCGCCGAAACGCTCCGTCGGTCGTCTTTACGTTCGACCCGCCCCCCGCGCTCGCGTTGCGTCCGGACGCGCCTTGCCCGCTTCTTTGCGACGTCGAGCAAAAAATCGCGCTTTTCGAGCGGTTCGACTTGGACGCGCTTGTTCTTTTCCCGACGACGAAAGCGTTCTTATCCCGTTCCGCGTCGGAGTTTATCGCGGAAACGGTCGTCGACGTTTTCGGGGCGACCGGGCTCGTCGAAGGGGAAGACTTCCGTTTCGGACGCGGTCAAGAGGCGGGCGGCGCGGCGCTTTCGACTCTTTGCGCTCGATTCGGCTTGACGTTGGAAATCGCGCCGTCGGTTCTGTTGGACGGCGAGCCGATTTCGAGCAGCTCGATTCGCGCGGCGGTTTCTCGGGGCGACGTTTCCGACGCGGCGCGGGCGCTCGGTCGACCGTTCCGCTTGATCGGCGCCGTCGAAACGGGCGACCGACGGGGCCGAACGCTCGGTTTTCCGACGGCGAACGTCGCGGTTCCGACGGCGACGGTCGTCCCGGCGCCGGGTCTTTACGCGGCGAAAGCGACGCTTCCGGACGGTCGCGTCTTCGCGTCGGCGGTCAACGTCGGCGGGAACCCGACGTTCGGCGTTTCGGCGTTGAAAATCGAGTCGCACCTCCTCGACTTTTGCGGCGACGTTTACGGTCAAACGCTAACGCTCGACTTTTTGCGCCGTCTTCGCGACGTCGTCCCGTTCCCGAACAAAGACGCGCTCCTCGCTCAAATCGCGCGAGACGTCGCCGAAACCCGCCGCGTCTGCGCCGCGACGCCGGAAGACGCCGTCCGCTAACCGCCGCCTTGTCTCGCCGCGTTAACTCTTTCGTTTTCCGACGTTTCTCTCCTTCCCGCAAACGCTCGAACGTCGCCGTCGAGCCCGAACGAGACGCGGACTCGACGACGTCAACGTCGCCGCGCCGCCGTTTGCGCCGCTTCATAAAAGTCGAAGGCGACCGGCAAAAAACGGACGACGTCGGACGCGACCGCGCCGCGCGAGCAGAGCGTCGAGCGCAAATCCGCCGCCAAGCCGCACAGCGCGACCGCCGTTCGCGTCGCGTCGAGCGGCGTCGCCCCTTGCGCTAAAAGTCCGACGACAACGCCGGTTAGAACGTCGCCGCTCCCTCCGGTCGCGAGGTTCGGGTTCCCCGTTTCGTTGACGAACGCCGCGCCGCGCCCGTCCGCGACGACCGTTCCAGCCCCCTTCAACGCGACGACGAACGCCGAATCGCCGCCAAGCGCGTCGCCGTTTTCCCCTTCTCTCGACTCGACTTGCGTTTCCGCGATTCGCCGGTTTTCCAACGCCGAACCGTCGCCGAACAACCGTTCGAGCCGCTCGGCGAACGCCGTCGCCGCGTCGATTCGAGCCGCCCGGTCGCCCGTCGGTTTCGCGCCGGTCAGTCGAGCGAACTCGCCCGGATGCGGCGTTAAAATCCGAGCGCCGCGCGGTTTGCGACCGACGAAGCGTTCCGAAATCGCGCCGCGTTTTCCGTTCTTTCGCGCCGTTTCGTCGAAGACGCCCGCTTCCGCCAGCGCGTTGAGCGCGTCCGCGTCGAAAACCGCCGGACGCTCCGACTCGAAAAACAACTCGACGACAAGCCGCGTCGCCTCCGCCGAACGCCCGAACCCGGGCCCGACCGCAAGCGCCGTCGCGTTCGCCGCCTCCGCCAAAATCGCCTCCAACGCCGCCGACGTCAGCCGCCCCGACGCGTCGCAAGCGCCCGGAATCGTCGTATATTCCCGAGCGAACCCGGCGACCGTCTCCAAAATCGGCTCCGGAACGAAAAGTCGAGTCAACCCCGCCCCCGCGACCAGCGCCGCCGCCCCGGTCAGCGAAATCGCGCCGCTCATTCCGCGACTTCCGCCGACGCAAAGCGCCGTTCCGAACGTCCCTTTATGACCGTCGATCGGGCGTTCCGGAAGCGACGGCAAAGCGCCCCAAAACGCCGCGTTCGTCCGTCCCGCTTCCTCCGCTCGCCGCGCGAACTCGGCCCGCGTCGCCGCGTCCGGCCAATACGTTTCGCTCATTCCCGTTTCTCCTTTGCTTCTCTCTTCTTTATCCCTTGTTTTTCTCGCTCGCTTATTTTTTATTTCCGCTAATAAACGCGCCGTTTTTCAAACTTTTCAAAAACTTCCTTAACGCCGGACTCCGACGCGGTTTCGGTCTCCGCGTTTTCGGAACGTCGCGCTTTGACAAAACGCGTTTTGACCTTGCTCCCAGCGTTTCAATTTTCAAATTTTCAAAACCGCCGCGACGCAAGCGTCGAACGCCGTTTTTCTCCGCGTCGACGCAACTTTTTGATTTTATCCAAAACGAAACGTTTTTCAAACTTTTCAAAGAAACGCGGAGGAATCGAACGTTTTCGTTTTTCGCCGCCGTCAAAACGAGCAAAAACGCTAGAAAACGCCGCTCGCCGCAAATAAATCGCGCAAAATCGCCGCTCGCGCTCCTTTCGACGCCGCCGACGCCGTTTTCGACGTTATCATTATATTATTAATAAACGCCGCGTCGAGCGGTTCGACGCGTTCGGAGCGATTTTCCGTTCGAGCCGCCGCGTTTTCCCCCGTTTCTTTATATATAGTCGCCGAAATGCCGTCGAATCCCGCCTCCGTCGCCCCCGTCTCCAACGCCGTCCCCAATTTCGCGAACGTTTGCGCCGTCGTAATGGCGGGCGGCTCCGGAACGCGACTTTGGCCCGAAAGTCGCCGGAACCGCCCGAAACCGTTTTTGCCGCTCCTTCCGGACGGTCGCTCGACGATCGCCGCGACGTTCGCTCGGCTCGACGGGCTCGTTCCGCCGGAACGCCGTTTCGTCGTCGCCGGTCGTTCGTTCGCTTCGCTCCTCGCCGACGCGCTTCCGGAACTCGACCCGCGCCGAACGCTCCTCGAACCTTGCGGGCGGGACGTCGCCCCCTGCGTCGCTTGGGCCGCGCTCGAAGCGTTGCAAGTCGACGAAAACGCGACGCTTATCGTCTTGCCGTCCGACCACCTCGTTCGTCCCGACGAAGCCTTTCGAGCGACGCTCGCGCAAGCCGTTCGGCTCGTCGAAGAAGACGAAACGCGACTCGTTACGCTCGGCGTCGTCCCGACCGAACCGTCGAGCGCTTACGGTTACATCGAAATCGACGAAGCGTTAAGCGCCGACTGGCCCGACGCTTACGCCGTCCGACAATTCCGCGAAAAACCGGACGCCGAAACCGCGCGCCGCTTCCTCGACTCCGGACGCTTCTTTTGGAACGCCGGTATTTTCGTTTGGAAAGCGAGCCGAATTTTAGAGCTGATCGCCCGATTCGAACCGGAACTCGGCGCGACGTTCGCTCGAATCGCGCCTCTCGTCGCCGACTCCGCGAAAAACGGACGCTCGACCGCCGACGATCCGACGTTCGTTCGCGAATTTTCGAACGCCAAACGGATTTCGATCGATTACGCCGTCCTCGAACGCGCCCCGAACGTCGTCGTTATCCGCGCGCCGTTCGATTGGGACGACCTCGGCTCCTTCGCGGCGCTCGAGCGGACGTTCGTCGCGTCGGAACCGACGGAATCGCAAGCGTTTAACACCGCCGACGGCAACGTCGCGACCGGAGCCGATCTCGTCGTCGAAAACGCTCGCGGCTCCTTCGTTCGCGTTTTATCGTCCCCCGACGCGCCGCCGAAACGCCGCAAACTCGTCGCGCTCGTCGACGTCGACGACCTTCTCGTCGTCGAAACGGACGACGCGCTTCTCGTCGCGAAAAAAGGGAACGACGCCGCGCTCCGCCGCCTCGTCGAGCGTCTAAAAAACGACGGTCGCGACGTTTATCTTTAAAATTTTAAGTTTGAAAGCGCGATTTTCAAGCGTCGGCGCCCTCGCGTCCGACGCCGATCGCGGCTTCGACGAAACGTCCGATCGCCGCGGAATCGCCGTCCGCTTTGTCTATTTTCGCTATTTTAAACATTTCTCGCTTCGCCGCCTCGTTTTTCGCGCCGACGCGACGAAAATTTTTTCCGACTTTTTTCGTCGCGCCTTATTCTTAAAATCCCCCTAAAAGAACTACATTCTTTTACGCCTCTTACCTATTTTCTCGTTTTCTAAGAAATAAATTCTTCTCTTTTGAAGAAATTCCGGAAGATTTCCATTTATGATTCAACTATCGCGAAAGAAATGTCCGATACTACCGGCACAGCCGTTAGCAGACTGATATGGATTTTAGGTCTGCGCAACCCAATTTGGATGATTCACGTGTAAATAGAGGTGGGTACAAGACCATGTCTCGAAGCATCAAAACGATTATCGCCGGCCTTTGCCTCGCGCTGGCAACTACGTCGACCGCTTCTGCCCAAATTTCGCAGATGCGTTTGTTCTCTCCGTTCCCGGACGATCAATTCGGCGGCGGCGTTTACCAACACGAAGGTTTTTACGGCAGCATCGGCGCCGGTCTCGTTACGCTGAGCCAACCGAGCGATCAAATCGTCGGTAGCCCGGTCGGAACGTCCGCGCAAGTCGTTACGAACGTTATCCCGGGTTCGAACAGCACGACGAACTTCACCTACGTCGCGCAAACGAACCAAATGAACACCTCCCAATTCCGTTCCGACTGGGAAACCGCGACGGAGTTCGCCGTCGGGAATATGATCGGGCACCACGGTTGGGAAGTCAAAGGAACCGTTATCACGCCGCAAAAGAACAACTACGAAGGCATTTACGGCGGGATCAACATCGAAGACCCGGCCGTCGTCGACGTCAGCTCCTACGGCACGAACGGCAACTACTACATTTGGAACGGTAAAGGCTCGACGCTGATCGACCCGATCAACAGCGGCGGTTCTTACCAAATCGGTCGCTTGTGGGCCATCCGCGGGATGAACACCATCGGTTCGTCCGGCCAAGGCTACACCGACAACCAAAACAACGCCAACGACGGCGGCGACGGCGAAAACAAATACATCTTCGTCCCGATGCCGATCACCTACGAAACGTTCGAAATGCAATCGAAGGTGAACACGTGGAGCGTCGAAGCGATGTACAACTACCGCTTCCACCCGTTCCGTCGCGGCACGCTCGAACTCCTCGCCGGTATCCGTTACACGCAATTCGACGGTCGATTCAACTTCTTCGGCCACGCGAACACGGAAAACACGTCGAGCTACCAAATCACCGAAGTCGAGATTTTGGAAACGAACAGCAGCGCGAACGTCGACAACGCCACGACCTCGACCTCGCAAGAGTACGGCAGCTACGACTACGAAAACAGCAGCACCGTCGGCGCCGACCTCGGTTACTCCGACTGGAACTTCGAAGCGAACAACCACATCATCGGCCCGCAAGTCGGTCTCCGTTACACGATTTCGAACAATCGTTGGCGCTTCACGGGCGAAGGTAAATACTTCGCCGGTTTCAACCGTCAAAACCTGTACGGCGACGGCACCCTCGGTCTGAAAGCGATGACCGGCGGCGAAGGCGGCACCAACCTCGACCTCAGCGAAACCGGCGGCGTTCCGACGTTCGCTCCGCTCAACACCATCGCCAACTCCTTCGCTTACTCGAAACACCACGACGTTTACACGAACGGCGTCGAAGGCAAATTCGAAGCGACCTGGAACTGGACGCAAGCGGTCGGCTTCAAAGTCGGTTACCAAATGCTGTATATGGACAACATCGCTCGCGCCTCGGCGATCAACGATTACCGCCTCAACGAAGACGGCACGATCTTCGGCGTCAAGAAGAACGACGACGATTACAACTTCGACCAATTCGTTCACGGCGTCATGTTCACCGTCTTGATCAACCGCTAGTCGCAATCCCTCGAACGCGAGCCGCTCGAAAACTCGAACGGTTCGCGATTCCCCGACGGCTAACGAAACGAAATAGCGTCGCTCCTAAGACGCGCCGTCGCTCGACGACGTTTCCGGAGCGAACAACCGAACGATTGCCCGCCAAGAGCGGATTTCGGGCGACGTCGCGACCGAGAGCTTAACCGCTCGAAGTCGCGTAAAAAATCCGCGACCCTCAAAACCTCTTTGAGTCATCCGACGTTTTTGGAACCCGCGTTTTCCAAGTTAAGGCGTTTACGGAAAAACGCTGGGAAAACCGGTTCCGAAAACGTTAACGCGCGGGCTCCGCAAGGCGCTCTCGCCGTCGAGACGCCGGATTTTTTGAGGCTAACCTTTTCAACGCGTCGACGCTTCCCAACGAAGCGAAACAACGCGGCGTTCGACCGAACCGACGGTCGCGCAAACGTCGTCGAAAACGACGATTCGTTCGACAACGCGAATCGAATCGAAACGACGGCGCCAAGCGTTCGGACAGGCGACAAAGTCTTATCGAAGGCGGAGTTCCCGAAGTCGACAAACGCATCCTGTTTTAACGACAGGTTTTTCACCAACGAAACAACGGCGTCCAACGACGGGTAGGTTCGACTCGTCCTAGGCGGGACGCGTCCGAACCATCGGCTGAAAAAGGAGGCGCTTCAACGTCTCCTTTTTTTCGTTTCTTGCGGCGTCGTCCCGGCGATCGGCGTCGCCGTTACGACCGAAACGACCCGCGCGTCGAGAACGTTTTCGCGGTAAATCGGCCTCAAATCGAGAGAAAACGCTTCGCCCCCCGTTGACCTCCGCCGTCGACGTTGTAAAATGAAGGCGTTGAATCGGAAGAAAACGCCGGAACCCTTTTAAGGCGCCCCTTCTCCGAACGCCGCGTCGAAAACGACGCGTTCCTAGTCGCCGATTTTCGCCGACTTAACGTCGGTTCGTTTCGCTCGTTGGGAACGAACGCCGCGAAAATCGCTTCCCCTTTCCTTTTGCCGATATGAGCGTTACCCAGCCCCCGCCGTCGAGCGTTTTCGTTCGACGGTCGCGAATCCGGTCGAAAACGTCCTCGACGACGTTTCTTCGGCGCCGCGAACAACGCGGCGCAAGCGCGGTTTTGCCTTGTCGCGGACTTCTCGGTTTCGCTTGCCGTTTTCGACGTTTCTCGTCGAGCGCGTCGTTTGTTTTTTCTTCTTTGGTCGCGGCGCGGCGTCTTTTCGATATTGTCGTTATTATTAATGCGAAATTATTCGCTTTTTTAGCGTTTGCGGAACCGACGCGTCGTTCGCGCCGTCGTTCCGTTTCGATATTCCGTCGTTTCGACGCGTTTTCGCTTCTGAAATCCGTCGAAGCGCTTACTTTGCCTCGCGTTTCCGTCGTCGACGCTCCGTTTTGTTCGGGGCGTCGTTTTGTTCGGCAAGCGCGTCGCGGCGCCGTCGTTTTGGGAAGCGGCGCGCCGTCCAACTTAGGAGAAATTCCAAAATGAGCATTCCCGAAGGTCAATGTAAGCGACCTCGCCCGACTTTGAAGACCGCCGCGCTCGTCGCGTTGTTGGCGCTTCTCGCGTTTCTCGGAACGACCGCGACGCCGTCGCTCGTCGTTCGCGCCGACGACCAAAACGCCGCTTCGACGCCGGAGTCCGCCGCCGTCGAAGCCGCTTCGACCGAAACGTCCGACGCGCCGGAAACCGCCGACCGACATAAGAATATCGTTCAGAAAAAATGGCTTCCCGACTTAAAGGTTCTCGTCGGCGCTCCGACGACGACGCTCGACCTCTCCGCGACCCTCGCCGAGTTCTGCGAACAAGACGTTTTCGACGTCGGCGGCGAAGCGAAGCCGGAAGATTTGACGCTTGAACTCGTCAAAGACGGCGGCTCGGTCGCGAAGGCGCGCCTCGAGGGAACGACGCTTTACGTCGATTGGGCGGCGGAAGAACTCGGCGAAAAAGCGCTCGGCGACGCTGAAATTATGGTGCAAGCGTCGCACCCCGGCGCCCCGTCGAAAATCGCGGTCGTTTCGTTCGAAGCGGAGAGTTGGGCGCCGAATTATTGGAGTATCTTCGCGTCGGTGTTGGGCGGTCTCGGCCTCTTCCTCATCGGGATGAAGCGGATGTCGGACGGTCTGCAAGCGGTCGCCGGCGCGCGTCTTCGCCGCATCATTTCGATGTTCACGAACAACCGTTGCCTCGCGGTCGGCGTCGGCTTTATGGCGACGGTTCTCGTTCAATCGAGTTCCGCGACGACGGTCATGATTCTCGGTTTCGTCAACAGCGGCCTGATGACGCTCGCGCAAGCGGTCGGGTGCGTGATGGGGACGAACATCGGAACGACGACGACCGGCTGGCTTCTGACCTTGAACCTCGGCGCGTACGGTTTGCCGCTCATCGGCGTGGCCGGTTTCGTTTATCTTTTGACGAAAAACGAAAAAATCTGCAACCTCGCGGCCTGCGCGCTCGGGATCGGGTTGATCTTCTTCGGCTTGAAGACGATGGGCGCCGCGCTCGCGCCGCTTCCGGATATTCCGGCGTTCGGCGAATTTATGCAGTCGTTCCAAGCGGACTCGCTTTGGGGCGCGTTCAAATGCGTGATGGTCGGCTGCGTTACGACGATGCTTGTTCAATCGTCGGCGGCGACGATCGGGATCACGATGACGCTGACGGCGCTCGGCGCGATCGACTTCACCGCGGCGGCCGCGCTCGTCTTGGGCGAAAACATCGGAACGACGATCACGGCGCTGATGGCGTCGATCGGCGCGTCGACGAACGCTCGCCGCGTCGCGTACTTCCACACGCTCTTCAATTGCATCGGCGTCGCTTGGGCGTTGGCGCTCTTCTTCCCGGTTTTGCTTCCGGCGGTGAACGCGCTCGGCGATCGTTGGGGAATGGACGACGTCGCCAAGATCGCGTTGACGCATTCGCTCTTTAATATTACGAACACGATCGTTTTCCTCCCGTTCGTCGGCGTCGCGGCGGCGTTTTTGACGAAAATCGTTCCGGACGGCAAAGCGAAACCGAAAAAACGCGTTTCGACGACCGGTTTGTCGTCCTTTATGAACGACGACCCGATCGTCGGTATCGAGCGTTCGGGTCTCGAAATCCAACGGATGTTCGGCGACTGCCGCACGCTCGCCCGCGACCTCGGGACGTTGAAATCGGAAAACTTCGAAAACGAAGCGCTCGTCGAAGAGTCGTTCGCGCTCGAAAAGACGCTCGACGACCGCCAAGACGAGACGATCGACTTCATTTCGAGCTTGACGACGCGCGCCTTCACGGTCGACGTCGCGGTTTCCGCTCGCGAACAAGTTCGCCTCGCGGAGGAGCTCGAAACGATCAGCGACTACTTTGTCGGCGTCTTGAAGTCGAACCTGAAACTGCGCGAACTCGAACTCCCGACGCCGAAAGAAATCGACGAAACGTTCGCCGAATTACTCGGTTACGCGACGGAGTCGCTCGAGTGGATCGGCAAAATCTTCGCCGAATGGGGCCCGCGCGAAAAACTTCTCGAAGAGATGAACGAGCGCCGTCTCCGTTACGTCGCTCGAGTGAAGGAAATCCGCGAACAATTCCTCCATTCGATGTTCGAAGAACGCCTCGACCCGCAAGCGGTCGTCGCGGTCGACTACCAGCTCAACGCTTGGCGCCGCGTTTACGAACACTTGCACAACATCGCCGAAGCGATGGAGCCGCGACGCGTTCCCGCCGCCAAACCGGCCGCCGTTTGAACGAACGTTAAGCCGGCTTAACTTTCATTGCAACCGTTAAAACCGGCGCTCTCGACGCAAGTTTTCCCGTCGAGCGCGCCGAACGGTTCCCGTTTTCGCCGTTTCGACCCGTTCGGAGCGGCTTTTTTTACCGCTTTCCTTCGTTCCGCTTTTTTAAGGAGACTTCCTTGACGCCGACTTCCCTTTCCCGTTTCCTCGCGGCGACGTTCGCGGTCGTTTCGACGGCGGCGCTCGCCTTCGCCGACGACCCGACGCGTCCGGTCGAACCGTTCGACGTCGCGCAAACGCCCGCCGGGCAAGCCGTCGCTTTTACGACGACCGGCGACCAAAGCCAACTTTTCCGCCGCTCGTTCGTCGAAATCGCCGACGCCGACGCGAAAAACGCCGTCGCGCCCGAAATCGCCGTCGACCTCGACCCGAGCGAAAAATTCCAAACGCTCGACGGTTTCGGCGCCGCGATCACCGGCTCGACCGCCTTCAACCTCTTCAAAATGACGCCGGAAGACCGCCGCGCGCTCCTCGTCGAAACGTTCGACCCGAAAGTCGGGCTCGGCTTCAACTTCGTTCGCGTCTCGATCGGCTGCTCCGACTTTTCATTGAGCGAATTTTCCCTCTGCGAGAAGCCGGGAATCGAAAACTTCGCCCTGTCGCCGGAAGACCGCGAGTACGTGATCCCGGCGCTGAAAGAAATTTTGGCGATCAATCCGAATTTAAAGATTATGGCGTCGCCGTGGACGTGCCCGCCTTGGATGAAAGTCGAGGACTTGAAGTCGCTTCGCCCGTTCGAGTCTTGGACGAGCGGTCGCCTCAACCCGAAATATTACGACGATTACGCGACCTACTTCGTCAAGTACGTCGAAGCGATGGCCGCCGAAGGAATCGAAATTTACGCGATCACGATGCAAAACGAGCCGCTCAACCGCGGCAACTCCGCGTCGCTCTTCATGACTTGGCAAGAGCAACGCGACTTCGTCAAGGTTCTCGGCCCGAAAATGCGAAAAGCGTTCCCGAAAACAAAGATTATCGCGTTCGACCACAACTTCAATTACGACAAGAATAAGCCGGAGTGCCGCGACCAATTCGGCTACCCGCTCCACATTTACGAAGACGCCGAGGCGGCGCAATATCTCGCCGGAGCCGCGTACCACGCTTACGGCGGCGACGTTTCGGAGATGAAGCGCGTTCGCGACGCTCGGCCCGACAAAGAGCTTTACTTCACCGAGCAGTCGATCGGCGCTTGGGGCTATTCGTTCGACGGCGACCTGATGTGGTTCGCTCGCGAAATTTCGGTCGGAACGCTCGCCGCCGACTGCCGCGGCGTTATCGTTTGGAACTTTATGCTCGACTCGGAGCGAGGCCCGTTCCGCCCGGGCGGTTGCACGAAGTGTTTCGGCGCCGTCAATTTGTCGACGAAAGATTTCAAGACGGTCGAGCGTTACTCGCATTTTTACGACGTCGCGCACCTCTCGAAGGGCTTCGCGCCGAACGCTCGCCGCGTCGCGTCGACGGTTGAAACGCAGGACGGCGTTCGCGGTTTCCGTTGCGTCGCCGCCGAAAATCCGGACGGAACGCTCGCCGTCCTCGCGCAAAACGACTCCGACGCGACCCGCAAGGCGACGATTCGCTTCCCCGGCGGTTCGTTCGTCGCGGAACTGCCGCCGAAATCGGTCGCGACGTACCGCTGGAAGCCTTGACCGCCGACTTTGCCGGTTTTAACGTTTAACGGTTAAACGCCGAATCAAGCGCCGCGTTTCGTCGATTTTTTCCCCGAAGCGCGGCCTTTCGTCGTTTTCGCCGTTTTCGTTTCTTTTTTTACCGTCGTTTTCGCCGCCGACTTTGCCGGTTTCGCCGATTTTACCGTCGTTTCCGTTCCCGGTCGCGGCCCGAGCGTCGCGACGGCGTATTCCTCGACCTGTTCCGGCGTCTCGAAATATTGCTCGAAAACGAACAAATCGTCGTATTCGCAACGCGTCGTCGAGTATTCGCGACAAATTTGCGGTCGCGTTTCGTAAATTCGGCAGCGGTTGTCCGGCCCCAGCTCTTTACACGGCGTGTGAACGAGCAAAAACCAGTCGCCGTCCTCGACGAAAACCGACGCGCGCTCGTGCAGCAGATACCAGCGGACGTAATCGAACTCCTCGAACGTCGACGGTTTGTCGATCGGAAGCGCGAAATAGCGGCAGCACTTCGCGTCGCAAAATTCGCAAAGCCGTTCCGGCGGAACCTCCGATTTTTTCGGTCGCCGCGTCGGTTTCGCCAACTTGCCCAATCCCGCCGAACCGCCCTTCTTCGCCGTTTCCTGCGTCGCCTTGACCGCCGCCGCTTTCGCCGGTTTTCCGGTTTTCGCCGACTTAGCCGCCGCCGGTTTTCCCGCTTCCGCCGCCTTCGCCGACTTAGCCGCCGCCGATTTTCCGGTTTTCGCCGACTTAGCCGACTTAACCGCCGCCGGTTTTCCCGCTTCCGCCGCCTTCGCCGTCGCCGTTTTCCGCGTCGCGCAAGTTTCGCAGGAAGCGCAAGAAGATTTTTTCGACTTCGGCATAACGACGGCTCCTTTCGAACGTCGGCGGAACGGCAAACTAGGCAAAACGCGCAAAAAGCGCAAGAAACGACGCGACGCCGAACGACCCAAACGTCGCTCGACGTTGCGAACGATTATACCCGAAACGCCGTCGACGCCGAGTCGGGGCGGTCGCGTTCCGCCGTTTTTTTACTTATCTTTCTCTTTTTCGCGCTTTTTTTCCTCTTTTTCTTCCTCTTTGCGCTCCTTTTTTTCGCGCTTTTCGTCCTTTTTCTCGTCGCGTTCCTTCATTTTCTCGAAGTCGCCGTCGTCGCCGGTTTCGTCGATTTCGGAAATTTCGATTTCAAGGATTTCCTCGTCGATCTCGTCTTCGAGCGCCGCCTCTTCCTCGCCTTCGAAACGTTCGCGATAATATTCTTCGGCCTCTTCTTCAAGGATTCCCGGCTCGCCGTCGCGCCAGTCGGTCGGGCAAGACTCGCCGGTTTCGGCGAAACGCGCCAACGCCTTCGCCATTCGGAGCGCCTCTTCGGACGAGTGCCCGAACGGCCAAGAATGAACGCATTGCGCTTGAACGATTCCGTCGGCGTCGATCATAACGAGCGAGCGGAGCGCGACGCCCTTGTCGCAGTCGAGGACGCCGTAAGCGTCGGCGATTCGCTTCGTCAAGTCGGAAACCAACGGGAAGCGGACGCCCTCGACGCCGCCGAGCGAGCGCGACGTCGAAGCCCAAGCGGCGTGCGAGTAAACGCTGTCGACCGAAACGGCCAAAATTTGGACGCCCGCCGCTTCGAAATCGTCGAACGCGTCGGAAAACGCGACGATCTCCGTCGGGCAAACGCAAGAAAAGTCGAGCGCGTAAAAGATCAGCAAGACCGGGCGTCCCCGATAATTTTCGAGCGAAATCCGCTCGGTCGCGCCGTCCGGCAAGAGCGCTTCCGCTTCGAACGTCGGCGCCTCGCGACCGACTAAAGAGCGCGGTTTTTCCGCCAATTCTCGATGTTCCCGTTCGTGTTCGTTCTCGTGTTCGTGTTTGTGTTCCGTCATTTTTGCACCTTTTCATATTTTCGACGCGTCAACGTCGTTTGTCGTTGTTTGGGCTTTCCGTCGACCGGCGCTCGGCGCGACCGACTCTTTATTTTACGACGCGCTTTTCGCCGCGGCGAGCAAGCGTTAAATTTTCGCCAGTTTTACTCGTTTCGTCAATTCTCGCGTTTGAACGTCGGAATTTACCAAATGTTCCGACGGCGAAACGGAAAAAAATCGACAAATGGGAAAAAACGGCGTTAATTCGGGACTTTTTTCTGGAAAAACGCGAAAAGTTAAATTATAATGGGAAGGTAGTCGTTTTGCGTTCGAATCGCCCGCTTTCGCCGCCGCTTCGACGTTTCGCAACGTCGGGCCGTCGTTGGGAAGCGAGCGGCGCGTCGTCGCGCGTCCGCCGGACGCGTCGCCAAGAAAACTTTGACGAGAGGAGAAACCGTCCCGTGTCCAACGCGAATGAAGAAAATAACGAACTTGACGATCTCTTTACGAAAGCCGACGATTCCGACGGGAGCGACGACTTTTTTTCGTCGTTGAACGGTTCGCAAGACGCCGCGGACGCCGACCCGTTCGCCGGTTTTAGCGCCGACGCGTCGGACGCTTCCGATCCGTTCGGCGGTTTCGGCGACGTTCCGGGCGATTCCGACGCCGGTTCCGAGAATCCGTTCGGCGGTTTCGACGCCGCGCCGGTCGCCGAAGCCGCGTCGGAAGTCGACGCTCCGGAAGCCGTCGGTAAAAAAGGCAAAAAAGGCAAAGCGCCGAAAGCCAAAAAAGAAAAAGCCCCGAAAGCGAAAAAGGAAAAGGCTCCGAAAAGCGACGTTATGTACGGTTCGCCGAAACCGTTCGTCGTTTTGGGCGCGGTTTTCCTCGTCGGGATTCTCGTCGCGAACGTCCTCGCGCTTATGACGGCCGGCGCCGGCGCGATGATGTTTTTGGCGTGTTTCGACGTTCTCGGCTTGCTTTTGCTCGCGGTTCCGGCGTTGTTGATTAAGCAACTGCGGACGCGCGCGGTCGGGTTGTTCGACGTTTTTATCGCGCTTGCGGCGGCGTTCGTCGTTATGGCCGCGATGGCGGTTTTGGCGCAACAAGCGCAAAATTACGGTGCGTCGTCGAAAGTCGCGTCGAACGTCGCCGCCGCGAGCTTCGACGTCCGCGCTTAATCGCTCGGCGGCTTAACGCTTCCCAACGCAAAAACGCAAAGCGTCGACTCCGACGTTTTGCGTTTTTTTACGTTCCGACGTTTCGCCCCGAAACCGTCAAATTCCGCCGCGCTCTCCCAACTTCCCAACTTCCCAACTTCCCAACTTCCCAACTTCCCAACTTCCCAACTTCCCAACTTCCCAACTTCCCAACTTCCTAACTTCCCAACTTTCCAACTTTCCAACTTTCCAACTTTCCAACTTTCCAACTTTCCAACTTCCCAACTTCCCAACTTCCCAACTTCCCAACTTCCCAACTTCCCAACTTCCCAACTTTCCAACTTTCCAACTTTCCAACTTCTCAACTTCTCAACTTCTCAACTTCTCAACTTCTCGACTTCTCAGCCGTTCTATTTTCCAACTTTGCAATCTCGCCGACTCCGCGACGCGACAAAAAAACGCCGCCGAACCCGAGTTTTCCCGCGTCCGACGGCGTTTCCAATTTACGCGCTAAACCAAGCGACGGCAAATGTTAAGCGTCGCGACCTTCCATCTTCTCCGCGACCGACCAAAGCCCGGCGCTCGGCGTGTCGATGAAGAAAACTTCCTCGCCGTCCGGCATCACGTTGAGACCGTTCTTCATCTTCTCCGGATTGTAACGGTCGAGCGTTTCCGCCAAGTCGGCGTACCCGAAGCAAACGCTTTCGATTTCGTCCTTCGTCAGCCCGCCGCCCGGCGCGTAGGTGATTTTGAAGCGCCCTTCCGACGAACCGTGAATCAGGTGCGCCGTCCCGTGCGTCAAATCTTGCAAAATCGGCTCCGTTTTCCAAAGCCGCATGACGTTTTCCGTCCCGGAATAGCCGTATTTGCGGATGAGCGCGTCGACTTCCTCTTGTTCGCCGAAGCGTTTCAGGCCCGGCGCGATAATGAGGAGTTCGCCGCCGTCGGCCATCGCCATCCGCGTGCGGTAAATCGCCTTGTTCGCGACCCAAGTCGAGTAGAACTCGTCGCCCTGCATCACCGCGACGACTTTCTTGAGCGGCGGCGTGATCGTAACGTTTTGACGGCGCGACGCTTTAGCCGCTTCGAGATAAACGTCCAGCTCGTCTCCGACGTAAACGCCGGTATGGCCGAGGTTTCCGTTTTCGTCGTAAGCCATCGTAACTTCGAAGTAGAAGTCCGGCAGGAAGCCGAGCAACTCGTCTTCCGCTTTGTTGTAGCAGCGGCGAAGCGGCGTCAGGAGGTTGCCGAGGTTGTTCTCGATCCCGCAGCAGGCCGCCATCATGTGCGACGCGCAGATCGTCGGTTTCCCGCCGAGGCCGATGAAGTAGTTTTTGTTGTGGTTCGCGAAGCCGAGAACTTCGTGCGGAACGACGTGCCCAACGTTGATAACGAGATCCCACTTTTCCTTAACGAGCGGCGTGTTCAGCGCGACTGGAATCGACCAATTCGCCTTGCCGTTCGAAACTTCCTCGACGTAACTCGCCGGAACTTCGCCGATTAACGTCGAACCGTCGCGCCAGTCGTGCGCCAAGATTTTTTCTTCCGGAATCGAGCCGAACATCCAGCGGTTTTGCTCCGGCGTGTGCGGAACGTGTTGCCCAAGCGTCGGAATCACCCAAACGTCGGCGGTTTCCGAGAAAATCTTATAAAATTCCTCGACGATCCAACCGGAACCGCTATGCGCCCGCGTAACGTCCGGCGGGAGCAACAGAACGCGCTTCGGGTCGCGACAAATCCGTTCGCGAGCCTCTTCGGCGGCGCGACGCGTCAGTTCGAGAACTCTTTCTTTCGTCAAACGACCTTCTTCGGAAAACCAAGCCATCTTCGCTCCCTTCGCATTTTGGTAAAATAGGCAAACGACGTCGCGTTCCCGTCGCCGCGCCGTTAAAATAGGAAAGACGGCGACGCAACTTCGCCGCCGTCGAATTGTTAATATAGGCAAACAGCGCCGACTCGCTCGCCGACGTTAGCGCTCCAATAGAGCCTCGCCGACGCAACTTCGACGCCGTCAAATTGTTAAAATAAGCAAACTGTCGCCGACCGAACGCGCCGAAACGCCGGTCGCGCTCCCGCCGTCCCGTTAAATTGGGCAAGTCGAACAAAATTAAGCAAGGCAGATAAACCTGACAAGCCGCGTCGACTTTAACGGCGTCCGATTTTATCGGCGACGGCGTAAAAAATATCGCGGAACTCTTGCGGCCCGCGTCTTCTAATCGCTTCCCTTTTTTGTCGAGCCGCTCGTTGATTTTGACGGCGGTTTCCCGCGTCGGCGTTCGCGGCGCTCAAATTGGTCAAAATAGCGCGACTTTAACGGCGTCCGATTTTATCGGCGACGGCGTAAAAAATATCGCGGAACTCTTGCGGCCCGCGTCTTCCAATCGCTTCCCTTTTTTGTCGAGCCGCTCGTTAATTTTGACGGCGGTTTCCTGCAAGACGGCGCGCGTCTCCGCGCTTCCTCCGACGAGGGTGAAAATTTTTCCGCGCGTCAAGCGTTTGTCGCGCAAGCGCCGTCGATTTAACGGCGCTCAACGGCGTCCGATTTTGTCGGTAACGTCGTACAAAATATCGCGGAACTCTTGCGGCGACACGTCTTCCAATCGCTTCCCTTTTTTGTCGAGCCGCTCGTTGATTTTGACGGCGGTTTCTTGCATAACGGCGTGCGTCTCCGCGCTTCCTCCGACGAGGGTGAAATTTTTCCCGCGCGTCAATCGCTTGTCGCCGTCGGTATTGTCCAAGCCGACGCCGAGCATCGCCGCTTTTTTCGGTTTCGGGGGATTCGTTTGTCTCATTTCGGTATCCTCCTTTGTAATTTGCGACGTTTTTCTTTGTCGCGTCAACCAATTTTCGCCGCGCCCAAACGCCGACGAAAACGCCTCGACGCTATTATACGCCGACGCCGATAAAAAATCAAGCCCGCCGAAGGCGGTTTTACCCGCGGCGCCGCCGGGCGCGCCGGGCCCGCGCTACCGCGCGAACTCGGTTTCTCCGCTCCGTTGTCGCTTGACTTTTAAGCCCAAGACGGTTGAACAGGAAAAAACGTCGAATCGCAAGGTTCGGCGTCTTTTTTATTTGCGCGCCCAACCGCTCCCGTTGGTCGGCCGCGACGGCGCGGCTCCCGTTCCGCGCTACCGCGCGAACTCGGCTTCCGCTCCCGTTGGGCGTTTAAACGGCGTTTTTCGGGGGTTGACGCAAGCGTCGCCGTTTAAGCAATTACGGCTTAAATTGTTGACGCGAAAACGGTTGCGGTCCCTGCCGCGTTCCGGTCGGTTCCGATTGATTCCGATACGTTCCGGTAGGCGACGCAACCGTTTTCGCAACCTTTTTACGACTTCGACAAGGCCTTGGCAAAATCGTCGTCGAGCAAATGTAAGTAATGACGCCGCGCCGTCGTAGCGGTGTGCCCGATCCATTCCGACTCCGCGACCTCGTTGAACTCGCGGTAAATTTCGTTCGACCGGCTCGCTCGCAAATTTTGAACCAAACGCGCCCAAACCGGTATTCCGAGCGCGACGCAAAGACTTTAGCGTTTCGATCGCGTTGTAAACGCTTTGCTTGTCGCGGCGTCGGACGACGATAAAATCGTCGACGCGGCTTTCCGAACGCAACGACTCCAGTTCTCGCCGGAGTTCCGGAAACAACGGGATAATTCGGCGATCCTTGCCGCCGCGCTCCGTCTTCGGCGACCGAACGGTAAAACGCTCGGCGCTCCAATCGACGTCTTCCCAACGCGCTTCGAACGCCTCGCCGAGTCGCAAGCCGCCGATTCGATAGAACGACAACAAAACGCGAAGCTCCGCGTCGTCGCAACCGTCGATTAGGCGGCGGTACGTCTCCATCGTAACGAACGTCTCCTTCTTTTTGTTCGAAAACGAGCCTTTCGGAACCTGCGAAAACGGGTTGTTCGAAACGTAGCCGAGCGACTCGCCCCAAGAATAAACTCGAGACATTGCTTTCAAAATTCCGGCGCGCGTCGCTTCCGAAAAGTCGGCGTCGAGCTTCGTCTTGAACCGCGCGACGTCGGCGACTTCAAGCCGCGACGCCCGTTGGGCAAAGTCGAGACGTTGCGCCGAGCGCCGAAATCGAACGCGCTTGCCGTCGATCGTGTTCGGTTTCATCGACGGACTTTCCGCTTCCATATACAACTCGACCAACTCGCCGATCGAAACGTTTTTATTGGTTGCGATCAAACCGGCGCGACCGAGCCGCTCGCGGAGTCCGTCGTCGATATTTTCGAGCCAAGCCCAAACGCGTCGGTCGAGCGGAGCGTCGAATTCGCGAGCCGCCGCCAACTCGTCGATTTCGCATATTTCGCGTTGAGAAAAACGGAACGCCGAACGCCGCCGAGCGAAAACTGGACTGCGCAAGCGGTCTCGCCGTTCTTTTTTTTCTTTCTTGCAAACTCGCCGTACCGGAACCCGCGTCGCAAATGGTCGCGCCGTCGAAGGTTGCGGCCGCGGTATATCCGATCAAGCTAAAAAAAGTTGAAGGGCCGCGTCGCCGATTCGAGCGGTTCCGACGTCGACCAATAGTGAGCGCGACTCGAAAGCCGAAAGATTGAAACGCGCGGGAAACGCGATTGAGTCGGAAGATTATCGGACGCGTGAAAGGACGGCAAAACTTGCGAGATTAGAGCGGTTTTAATGATTTTGACGCGTCGTTAAACCGTTTTCACGCTAAATTCCCGCCGCCGCGCGACGCGTTAAACCGGTTTCACGCTAAATTCCCGCCGCGTTAAGTCGTTTTAACGCTCTATTCCAGCCGCCGAGCGACGCAAAGGTTCTTGGCGCGTTAGCGAAAAACCCGACGCGCCGAAAACGTCGCCGTTGTTAAAGAAGAAAAGCGGCGAAGACTTTGCGGCTTGCATCGTTTGAACGGACGGGCGACGGCGCGAGCAGCGTTGGGCGTTCGCCCTTGATTGGAAACTCAACGACAAAGAACGCGTCGGCGGTCGATTAGCCGCGCTCCGAACCCGGCTCGTTTTTCACGAACGCCCAAAACGCCGCAAAATTTTCTCCGCTTGGGCCGTCGGTCGCGTTTGTCTCCCTTGTTTGGAGTCGCGCCGTTCGATATAATAACGTCGTCCGCCGCCGTCGCGACGGTTCCGGCCCGCCCCCAACGCAACGAAACGAGGAAGCGCGATGAAAGACGATTTCCGGTTTTTGATTTACCGCTCCGCCGAAGAAGATTTGTCGGTAAACGCCGTCGTTAAAGACGATTCTATTTGGCTTACGCAGAAAGCGATGGCCGAGCTGTTCGGCGTCCAACCGCCCGCCGTCAGCAAACACTTAAAAAATATTTTTGCCGAGGGCGAACTCGACGAAAAAGTGGTTGTTTCCATTTTGGAAATAACCACTCAACACGGCGCCATCGAAGGGAAAACGCAAAAGATTCCGACGCAATTTTACAACCTCGACGCGATCATATCCGTCGGTTATCGGGTCAACTCGCGCCGAGCGACGCGCTTTCGCATTTGGGCGACCGGCGTTCTTAAAGAGTTTATGCTCAAAGGTTTCGCGCTCGACGACGAACGGCTCAAAAACGGGCGGGCGTTCGGCAAAGACTTTTTCCGCGAATTACTCGAACGCGTTCGCTCGATTCGCGCCAGCGAGCGTCGTATCTGGTTGCAGATCACCGATATTTTCGCCGAATGCAGCGTCGACTACGACCCTAAATCGCCGATAACCAACGACTTTTACGCAATGGTGCAAAACAAGTTCCACTATGCGATCGTCGGAGCGACCGCCGCCGAAATCGTTTACGCGAACGCCGACCGCGACAAGGAGCATATGGGGCTGACGACGTGGAAGAACTCGCCGAACGGTCGCATTCTGAAATCGGACGTTACGGTCGCGAAAAACTACTTGACGGAGGCGGAGATTCGGCGGCTCGAACGCTTGGTTTCGAGCTTTTTCGATTATATCGAAGACCTGATCGAACGCGAAAACGCCTTCACGATGGAAGCCTTCGCCGCGAGCGTCGACAAGTTCCTCGCGTTCCGAGAATACAAGATTTTGCCCGACAAAGGGCGAATCTCGAAGCGTCAAGCGGATGAAAAAGCCGTCGCGGAGTACGACGCGTTCAACAAAACGCAAAAAATCGACTCCGACTTCGAAAAGCGCCTCGCCGCGCAAAACCGCCCGACGCGCCGCAAACGCCAAAAAGACGACGAGTGAACGCCGACGCCGACGTCGCGCCCGTTCGAGCGCCGGTCCAACGTCGACGCTTGCGATTTCGCTTGACCTAGAAGACGCTCGACGAGTCGGCGCGAATTTCCGAACGATTCGTCGCAAGGCGCGAACGTTGCGGCGGCTCGAAACGATTTGCGCGGCAAGCTGAAGGATCGTTTGAACGCCGCGCGTCGCCGACTCGTTGAAAGCCGTCGTTCGGTCGGCGAAAAAGCGTCGAACATACTGTCAAAACAACGTTCCCGACCGGTTTTCGCCGCGCCGCCGTCGGTTCTTTTTCGACGACAACCGTTGAGTTTCTTTCGGCTTTACCGCCCATTTTCGTTCGTTGCAAGCGGAAGTCCGGACTTTTCTTTGAGGCCGAAACGCGGCGTCCGAACCGCCGGTGTTTCCGTTCGTTGCAAGCGGAAGTCCGGACTCTTCTTTGAGGCCGAAACGCGGCGTCCGAACCGCCGGTGTTTCCGTTCGTCGCAAGCGGAAGTCCGGACTCTTCTTTGAGGCCGAAGCGCGGCGTCCGAACCGCCGTCGTTTGCGTCGTTTCTCGAAAAGCCAAAAAAATTTCGGCGTTTCCCGGCGGCGATTTTGGAGGGCCCGATTTTCCGCCGTCCCCAAACCTAGAAAGCGTTCCGGCGTCGCGGTTCGCCAAGCGTCGACGTTTCGCCGTCGCAAGCGCGACGTCCGGTTCCATTCGCGTCGTCGCCCCTCTTCGCCAACTCGGCGTCTTGCGACGCGTCGAAAAATTTTGGGGCCTTGGCGACGCAAAACAACCGACGCGTTAACGCGGAAGCGTCGCAAAAGCGCGCCAACTTTCTTTATTTACGCGCTTTAGTTCAAACGCCGCGCTCTGGTCGCGTTTCTCCGCCGTCGAGCCGCCGCAGAACGTTGCGTTTCCCGGCAAAATCCAGCGAAAACCAAACGGCGCGACGTCCGGTTTGACGATAACGCGACGACGCAACGCAATTCTTCGCCGACGCTTGCTCCGCCGTTTGTTCCGGCGTCGCGCGATTCGCCCAAGCTCGTCGTTGGTATTGACGAACGATACGACGTTTTTTTACGCCGTCGACGTATTTCTCGTTTGACTTCGAGCGCGGAACATCTACTTCGTTCGTTGTAAGCGCCGTTTTCGTTTAATCGGCGATCGTCGCGCGACCGCTAAATTCTAATATCGTATTGTATACGAATTGCTAGAATTGCCAAGGAAGCCGATTTTACGCGTCAACGGCGCAAAGACGACGGGGCTTCGCCGAAAGTCGTCCGACGCAAACCGGAAACTCAACTTCCGCGTCTTTCGTCCCGAGATTCAACACGCAACGAAAGAGACTTTCGCGTTTACACTAAGGCGAATCTAAACGTTTTGACTCCAGGCAATTTTCGTAAAACTACGGTATGTTTTCCCGATTTTTGGCAACGTTCGTTTTGTTCGCGTCTAGCTTCCGGTTATTTTTTCGGTTGACGACGCGACGTTTTTCGCTATAGTGTAATTAAAGGACGACGGCGAAGTAAGAAATCAAGCGGAGGTCGCTAATTTTCTTGATATCGCTCGACTTTAACGGAAGCGGAAAAAGGAGCTAATAATGTCGGATATTTCCCATTTGAGTAGTGAAAACGAACCCAACGAGCAAACGCAAGATAATTCTTTGAACGCGTCCAAGGCGGACGAGGAAACGTCGGCTAAGGATAATAAAACACAGGTTTATAATTTTCTTAAAGTTCGTGATGACGAGCGAGCGCTAAAACTTGCGCGCTCTTCCGACGACGCCGGTTTAAAAAAAATAACCTTTCCCGAGGCTAAACCAAGTTGGGCCGCTTCGGGCGTCGTCTCCGTCGACGATTTGCGCGCTCGCATCGAACCTTGGCTCGGCGCGTTGTTGCAAGCGGAGCATTTGTCGCTTCTTGTTGGAAGCGGGTTAAGCACGGCTCTGCAACTTGACGTCGGAGCCCAGTCTAATAATGGGATGGAAGAAGTTACATCGAACACAAAATACGCGAAACAAATTTATCGTAAAGCTAAGGAAAGCGTGAAGGCCAGCGGACGCGTTTTATGCGGTAAATCTGACGGCGATACAGCAGAAAAGAAAGTTGAGAACGACGCAACGGTTGGCAAGGATACCGACTCGTTGTCGTCAATCAATCTAGAAGACTATTTTCGTGTTGCAAACGAATTATTGCGCGGTTTAGAAGTTCTCGACAATGAAGAAGAAAGAGAAGACGTATGGAAACTAAGAAAGGAGATCGAAGAAAAGATTCAAAATTTTGCCAATAATATTTTATCCATCGAAAACCAAATCGCGACCGCCGACGAAGAGAAACGAGAGAAAGCGTTTCAAAAACTTACGCGCTTCCTTGTGCCTTTCGCCAGTCGTTCCGGCGTTCGCGAGCGCTTGAATTTATTCACGACGAACTACGACCGCGTTTTGGAAGCGGGCGCCGACGTCGCGGGACTACGGCTTGTCGACCGTTTCGTCGGCGCGCTTTCGCCGATTTTCCGCTCGTCGCGTTTGGACGTCGATATGCATTACAATCCGCCGGGAATTCGGGGCGAACCGCGTTACCTCGAAGGCGTCGTTCGCTACGCCAAGCTGCACGGTTCGATCGACTGGATTAGCGCAAACGACGAAATTCGGCGAATTGGGCTCCCGTTCGGCGCGACGTCGGTCGAGCCGTATTTGCAGGCGCCGGGCTTGAACGCCGACGCGTCGAAAATTATGATTTATCCGAACGCGGCGAAAGACCGAGAGACCGCCGAATATCCTTACGTCGAGCTGTTTCGCGACTTCGCCGCCGCGATTTGCCGTCCGAATAGCGTTCTCGTTACCTACGGTTACAGCTTTGGCGACGAGCATATCAACCGCGTTATTAGGGATATGTTGACGATTCCTTCGACGCATTTAGTCGCGATCGCATACGACGACAATACGGGAAGAATTAGGAAAGCCTTCAAAGACTGGGGACGCGAAAATCAAATATCGCTGATGATCGGGCCCGACCTCGCTAGCCTCGACGCGTTGGTCGATCGTTTCTTACCGCGACCGGCGCTCGACGAAACGTTGTGTCGTATGACGCAAAATCTGGAACGACGTTACGGCAAGTCGAGCCAAAGCGGAAATAAGGAGGGCGACCAATGACGTTTTCGCCGATCTCTTACGTCGAATCGCTGCGAATCGGAAGCGTCGACTTTGTTTCGCCGAACGAAATTAAGGTTCTGCTCGACGTCGAAGCGCCAAACAACGTCGCGCTGAACGCCGGCGTCCCGCGCCCCTTTCCGCGAGTCAACGAATACGCGTTGATCCCGACGGAATCCGGGCTGCTCGTCGCGCAAATCGAGTGGATCACGATCGAACGTTCGCAATATCCGAAACGACGCGGCGTTCAAGATTTTGGGCTTCTCGATCTCCCGTATCCGTTGCGAAAAATGAGTTTGAACCCGTTGGGGCTCCTCAAAGAAAAATGGGAAGGCGATAAGACGTCGTATTTGTTTTCGCGCGGCGTCGAACGCTTTCCCTCGGTCGGCGACCCGGTTCTCACGCCGACGTCGGATCAGCTGAGAGCGATCGTCGAGTCGGGAGAGAATCGCAACGTTAAACTTGGCGTAAGTCCGCTGGCCGACGGCGCAAGCGTGAAAGTCGATCCCGACCGCTTGTTCGGGCGTCACTTAGCGATTCTCGGTTCGACCGGAAGCGGGAAGTCGTGTTCGGTCGCCGGCGCGATTCGCTGGTCGATCGAAGCGGCTGAAACGAAGATCAAAGAGAAAGCGGAGCGGCAAAAGCAAGAGGAGACGAACAAGCAAAAGGCGGCGAAAGAGAAAGAGGAAATGAAACAGCCGGCGAACGCTCGCTTTATCGTTCTCGACCCCAACGGCGAATACACGTCGACGTTTAGCGGTCTCCCCGGCGTCCGCGTTTACGGCGCGGAAGATGACAAGTCGCGCGGAATCAAACAGTTAAGGGTTCCGATATGGCTTTGGAACGGCGACGAGTGGGCGGCGTTCGCGCAAGCGAGCGAAAAAACGCAACGCCCAACGTTGATTCAAGCGTTGCGCTCGGTTCGCGATAGTCGCCAAACTGTCGAAAAACTTCCTCGCAACGATTTGCGTCGTATATTAAATAATATTCGAGCGTTTATTCAAGAGCAAGCGGAAACGGAAACTGTTTGGAGCGAAAGCGGCAAAAGTAAAAATTTTCACATGAGTTTACAATCCGGCCTGAAAGATATAGGACTTGCGGATGCAACCGATATGTATATCTTAAAATCTAAGGCTGAAGATATAATTCAAAAATTTTTTAAAACCCGCGATGGCGACCTGAATTGGCCTAGATATTCGCAAATTTCCGTTGAAAATTTATTAGGCGAATTTAACGATATTTGTTCCAAATTGGAGCTTGTCGAACCGGCAAATCAAGAGAATAGGCTTGTGTCTTTTAATATCGAGGCGTTATTAACACAAATTCGAGAAACCGCGATTAAATTAGGAACGTCGCAATATATCGAACCGATGTTATTGCGTATTCGCACGTTGCTTTCGGACGCGAAGTTTAAAGCCGTAATCGCTTGCGAAGACGCTGGTTCCGACAACGATAACGCCGCCGATAAAAACGCGCCGAAGAACGCGCTCGCCGACTGGCTGAACGCTTACGTTTGTCCGAGCGGCGCCGCGTCGCCGTCGATAACGGTGATCGATTTGTCGCTTTTACCGGCGGAATTGACGCATATTATCGCGGCCGTCGTCGCTCGTTTGACGCTCGAAGCGTTGCAGCGTTACCGCAAACTTAGCGACGGGCAAACGCTCCCGACGACGCTCGTGATGGAGGAGGCGCATTCCTTTATTAAGCGTTACAACGACGACGGCGAAAACGTCTCCGCGTCGAAAGCGTGCGCGCAGGTCTTCGAGAAGATCGCTCGCGAAGGTCGCAAATTCGGCTTGGGGCTGGTTCTTTCGTCGCAACGACCGAGCGAGCTTTCGCCGACGGTTTTGTCGCAATGCAACACGTTCTTACTTCATCGCTTAACCTCCGATCGCGACCAAGAGCTTGTCGCGAAATTGGTTCCGGACTCGCTTCGCGGACTGTTGCGCGACTTGCCGTCGCTTCCGTCGCAACACGCGATTCTTCTCGGCTGGGCCGCGGAGACGCCGACGCTCGTGCGAATGAACGACCTCGCCGCAGACCAACGTCCGAAGTCGGACGACCCGAATTATTGGGACGTTTGGAGAGGCGCCGTCGAACGTAACGTCGACTGGAAAACGGTCGCCCAAGATTGGCAAGGCGTCGCCGACGAACCGGAAACGCCGCCGCAATAAACGCCGACATTGTTTTGGGACGCCGTTCGCGTCCCGCGCCGTTATCCGGGACGCGAACGGCAAACGCGAAGAAAACGTTAGTCTTTCCAGCGTCCCCTTAGATCAAACAAATCGGCGACCGCTTCGCGGACGCGCTCGTCGTCGACTCCGCAACGGCGCAACTGCATCGCGTAAATTAACCATTCTAGGTAAGTTAAACCGTAAATGGAAACAACGTCTAAATCTTGCTCTAAATCGCCGTGCGCGTATTGATTACGTTGCTCCGCAAGGGTTTGCGCTATTGCTAAATAGTCTAAAGTTATTTGGTTTTCAAAACATAAACTCCTAAAAAATCCGCCGATGACGCCGTCGAAATCCTCGACGGCTTGCTTAATTCTGGCTTTTAGCGAAATTTTTTTACTTTTTCCCGACGACATTATTTGGAATACCTTATCGGGAAATGAACGCTTATGTTCCCATTCGAACGCCGCCGTTATCATCACGAAACGCGCGGCGTTTATCGAAAATCTCGCTTTATACGTTTCCGGAATATGGCGAACGTAAAGTTCGTCCGCGGCTAACGCCTTTAAGATTTGACCTTCCGAACCGGCGATTCGCTCTTGTTTTATGTACGAACGTTTTTTCAACGCTTTTTCGTCCGTCGGGCCGGTTTCGTCGATTCCTTCCACTATGCGCAACTTCGCGAAAGAGTACCGTCTGCCGTTTTCCGTCGGGCCCGCCAATCTTATAACAGGAAGATAAACGTTCGTTCGGTAACATAAAAACTTAAGGAAAAGCCGCGCGAGTCGATAGAGTCTATAAATAAAACGGTAATCGTTCGTCGGTTCAAACTCAAAACGCAGCGCCGAATTTAACGTTAACGGCGTTCGAGTGATTCCGTAGTCGATTCTTTTTTCCGCGCAAAAACTTACGCGAACTTCGCGAATCCTACGCTTCTCGCAACTATTCCGCTCGCTGAGATTATCGCATTTCTCACAATGTTCAATCTCGTCGCAATCGTCGCAATCGCCGACTTTAAACGTTTGCGACGCCGACGTCGTCGCGTCGAAATCTTTCGTTTCAAATTTATGAACGCCGGGGCGAGATTGGTCGTCCGATTTTGTCCAAAAACTATTAACGGGCCAAACGCCGTCGAGTTCCGGCGCGTCGAAAGAGATCGAGTCGACTAAAGCGTCGGCGGAGCGGCTACTTTCAACGTAAGCGACCGGCTCGAAAATTAACGTCGAATTTCTACGTTTGAGGAACGCGCGCGGGTTTACCATAAAGATAAACGTTTGCCGGTTTTCGACGCATTTTCCGATTAAAAACGGCGTTTCTATTCGTTGACTTGCGCATAGCCATTCGGCTTGTATTTCGTCTTCTTTTTCATCCAGCGGGATAAGGCGTAACTCTTTGCCGTCGAAGACGAAAACGAACTCGATATCGTGATAAACGAGGCGACCGGAAAAGGCGGTTAACGGCGTGTCGACGTTAATATTAATATTCATTCGTTATAATTTCCTCGTAAAAATCAACAAGTCGACGCAAGGCGAAGCGGTTGCGGCGAAACGGCGGGCCTTTTCGCGAGGCGTTCAACGATTCGGGCCGAAGTTGAGTTTCTCGGCGCGCGCGACGTTCGTTTCGTCGAGATACTCGTCGTGGGAAATCTCTTCGGAGAGGTCTAGGGGTTCGGCGCTCGACGTTAACGTCTGTTTCCAATAGCGGTCGCGGTTCGGGGCGACGGAAACGAGCGAGAACAAATAAACGTCGGGGACGCGTCGCCAAGCGGCGTTGTACCGCAGCGCCAACGTCAGCGTTTCGCCGACTCGAATCGGCTTGTCAACGTAGAGACAATAATGCAGATTCGGCGTCTCGGCGGCGGGATAGTTCCAATCGCAAGGGAAAAGCGAGTAGGCGCGCTTCTCGAGGCTCGCGACGCAAAGTTTGTCGATATCGGTTTTTCCGTTATTGCGGAGCGTAAAAACGACGCCGCGCCAGTTCTTCGCGTCGAAATCGTCTTGGCGATACGTCGCGTAAAGAACGTCGCGTCTCCATTCGGACGTCTCGACGCGAGCGAAAAAGCCCTCCGCGTTGTATCTTGTCGAAGCGGCGATTTCTTCCGCGGTTTGCGGGCGAACGTCGACGATTTCTAGCCCGGGCCGCGTTTCCCAAATTCGGAGCTTTTCACGACGCGGAGCTTCCCAAAATTTTTCGTAAATTTGCGCTAATCCCAACGTTCCTTGCAAAACCGAATTGAAGGTTTCAAGCATTGCGTCGTCCTTTCTATCCTGCGGTTTAAATTGGGTTAACGCCGACGTCGCGACATCGCGGCGCGGGGCGCGAAACGTCGCTTGCGCAGTGAATCCCGTTCGACGGAAACGCGACGGCGCAAGCGGAGTGTTCGGCGGAAGCGTTCGACTTTGCGCGGCGCGGGGCGAGGCGCGAAACGTCGCTTGCGCAGTGAATCTCGTTCGACGGAAGCGCGACGGCGCAAGCGGAGCGTTCGGCGGAAGCGTTCGATTTTGAGCGGCGCGACGCGAGGCGCGAAACGTCGCTTGCGCTTAGAATCTCGCCTCGATAAAACGCGACGGCGCAAACGCTCCCGACGTCGCGCGACGCCGAATCGCGAAACGCCGTCCGCGAATTCGAAACTCAAACGACAAAACGCGTTAGCGCAAGCGGTCGCACAATGGCAGAATCTCCTCCAACTTCGCGACGATGCGCGCCTGCTCCGCCAACGGGGGAAGCGGGATTGGAAGATTCAAAACATTTTTTCTTTCGATACCGGGTATCATGCTTTTGGCTTGCGATTTTAAAAAATCAATTTGAGTTTCAATAAAAAAACGTATATATCGCACCCCGACTAAAATAGGCGTTATTGCCATAAGTTGTCTTGCTATATGGACTTGTTGTTCTTTAAGTATAGCTGTCTTACCAACGGTACCTTTGCACGTTAAAAGCAAACAACCACAAGTAGCAACAGCTTTAGGAGATTCTGTCCAACGATTAATTATGACTTGCGAGTCTTCAATATTACTTGCGCCAGTAATATACGGAATACCGAGTCTATTCGCGTTGTATAGCGAAGGGGGCATATCCTGGCCGGAAAGTAAGCGACCAATTTCGCCCAAGCGCGTCCACGTCCAGTGTTCGGGAATATCGAACGGTTTCTCTTCGTCGGTAATCGGCGGGAGCGGTTTCTCTTTTTTCAGTTTGCCGGCTTTCGTTAGGGACGCTTTCTCCGCTTCGATTTGCTTTAAAAGCTCCGCGCCGGTTCCTTCTTCGTCGCGACGCTCGACCAACTCGCCGCGAATCGCGCTTTGCAACACGGCTTTGCGCAAGTCGTTCGGAAAACGTCGGTTCAACGCTTCCAACTCGTCCCGCGCCGCCGCGTAACGCTCGATTTCCGGCCAAATCTCCTCCAACTTCGCGACGATGCGCGCTTGTTCCGCCAACGGGGGAAGCGGTAACGGACGTTGTTTAAGCAAAGAAAAATGACGAGCATATCCACGATTTCGTAACTGTTCCGCCGTCCAAAGCAACCAGAAAAACAAATACTTAGGATTAACGACAATAGCTTTCATAAACTTTGTGCCGTCAGCGCTAATTACAAAAGGAAAATCAATGTATTTTACATTGCGCGTATGATCGCCAAACATTACCAACGGCAAATCTTGTACAACTTTCTCCGGACAATCGCAATAACCGTCAATAAGTTGTTGTCCTTGACTTACCGCTGGAAAAGCGCCTGTTTTTTTTACTTCTTTCGCCAGAATTTGATTTTCTTTTCCACCAACTGACCGAACAACTTCAAGCAACCAAACCCACGTCCAGTGTTCGGGAATCTCGAACGGTTTTTCTTCTTCGGTAATCGGCGGGAGCGGTTTCTCTTTTTTCAGTTTGCCGGCTTTCGTTAGGGACGCTTTCTCCGCTTCGATTTGACGCAGAAGCTCCGCGCCGGTTCCTTCCTCGGCGCGACGCTCGACCAACTCGCCGCGGAACGCTCGACGCAGCACGCTGTTTTTCAACTCTTGCGCGGTCATTCGTCTTCGTCCTCCGTCGCGATTCCCAATTTTTCGCGGATTGCGGCGAGCGTCGCGTCGACGCGGCGGTTCAGCTCCGCGCGCTTCGCTTGGTAACGCTCGATCGTCTCTTTCGGGTCGAGAATCTCCTCTTCCGGACGCGGGAAACCGCAGCGATCCCAATCGAACCCGGACGCTTCGCCCAACTCCGCCGCGTCGAACCGCTTCGCTTTCGGAGCGCCGTCGACCTCGAGTTCAACGCGGTTCTTCCACCACGCGCGAACCGGCGCAAAGTGTTCCGGCGTCATCGGTTTCGTCTTCGAAAAATGTTTGTAACCGTCCGGCATGTCGAGGCGATAGAACCACGTCTCCCGCGTCGCGCCGGTTCGGTCGAAGAACAAAAGGTTCGTCGCGATCGACGTGTACGGCGCGAAAACGCTTCCCGGGAGCCGAACGATCGTGTGCAAGTTGAACTCCGTTAATAGTTTGCGCTTAATGTTCGTCTTCGCGGCGTCGGAGCCGAAGAGGAAACCGTCCGGGAGAACGACCGCCGCCCGGCCGCCGCGCTTCAGACGATAAGCGATCGTCGCGACGAACAAGTCCGCCGTCTCGGAACTTCGCAAGTCCTTCGGGAAATGGTTTTGCACGTCCAGTTTTTCCGAACCGCCGTAAGGAGGGTTCATTAAAATCACGTCGAAACGGTCGTCGTCGGTATAGTCGAGGAGGTCGCGAAGAAGCGCGTTGTCGTGATAAATCCGCGGTTCGTCCGCTCCGTGAACGAGCATATTCGTAACGCAAAGAATGTACGGCAACTGTTTCTTTTCGATTCCGTAAACGCTGTCGGCGATCTTTTGAACGTCGTCGGCCTTCTTTTGCCGCTTGCTCAACTCTTTCAGCCAACTTGTGATAAAGCCGCCGGTGCCGCACGCTAAGTCGGCCATCGTTTCGCCGATTTTCGGCTCGACCGCCTCGGCCATAAAGTCGGTTACGGCTCGCGGCGTGTAAAATTCGCCCGCCGCGCCCGCGCTTTGAAGCTCTTTGAGCATCTGCTCGTAAACGCCGGCGAACGCGCGACTTTCTTCGTAATCGTCCAAGTTAAGCGACCCGATTTCGTCGATAATTTGCCGCAACAACACGCCGTCTTTCATATAGTTGTTCGCGTCGGTGAAGACGGCGCGAACGACCGCTTGCTTCGTCGGCGTCGACGCGTCGACCGGGAGGTTTTTCAGCGTCGGGAAAAGCTCGTTGTTCACGAAGTCGAGGAGTTCGTCGCCGGTGAGCCCTTTGCCGGATTTATTGTCGCCCCACGCGCGCCAACGGCAGTTTTCCGGAACGATCGAGACGTAATTTTCGTCTTCGAATTCCCAGTCCGTTTCCTTGGCGTCGTACGCTTTCAAAAAGAGCGGCCAAACGATTTGCTCGATCCGCTGCGCGTCGCCGTTGACGCCGGGATCGTTGCGCATAATATCGCGAAGTTTTTTCACAAAACCGGTTAAAGCTCGAGCCATTATAACGCCGCCTCCTCGTCGGCGTAGATCGCTTGTTCAAGTTCTTTCACCGCTTGCAGATACTCGGCCTTTCCGCCGAAGAAGCCGACGATCGTTTTCGGCTTGCCCATTCTGACAAACGGTTCCAATTTCAACACGTCGATGTTTTCGATTTCGTAAATCCCGTCGCGGGCGTACTTTTCGAGGAGCGCGTCCAAAACGGCTCGCGCTTCGTCGCCGTATTTGGCGAAGACGTCGCGTCGACGCGCTTTCGCGGCCCGTTCTCGACGCGTCGCCGGTTTGCGTCCGAACGCCAAATGGCAGACGAAATCGAAATCGTCCGCTTCCGCCAAACCTTGTTCCGCTTTGAGCGCTTCGAGGTCGACGCCGCGTTCGCTCAGCATTTGACGAAGCGTCGCCTTTTTCTCTTCCGCGCTCCATTTTTGAATAAAATCGTCGAGCGACGCGTACTCGCCGAGCAAGTTGGCCCGAGCGTAGTCGACGACGCTCTCTTGACGCAGGAGCTTGCCGTCGACGTCGTAAATCGAGACCGTTTTAAAGATTACCTCGACGCGGCAACCGTCCGGCCCGACGATCGGTTTCGCTTTCTTTTCCTTCGACGGTTCGTCGCGTTCGTCGCCGCTTTCCTCGGGGTCGCGTTCGACTTTTTCGCTTTGCCCGGGTTGGAAGCCTTCGTCGATTTCGATCGGCCCGTCCCAATCGGGGTCGGCGAAGAGGCGCGTAACGTTGCGGAAATCCATTACGACGAAGTGCGTTTTGCCGTCTTTTTCGCGGATTCGCGTTCCGCGCCCGATGATTTGCTTGAACTCCGTCATCGACGAAATGCAGGAGTCCAACACGATAAGTTTCGTCATTTTGCAGTCGACGCCGGTCGTCAAGAGCTTCGACGTCGTCGCGATCGTCGGAAACGGTTCGGCGACGGAGATGAAATAGTCGAGCTTGCCTTTGCCGTATTCGTCGGAGCCGGTGATCCGCACGACGTAATCGGGGTGTTCGCGCACCATATCGGAGTTGGCGTTAACTAGCGCTTGACGCATTCGCTCGGCGGCGTCCTCCGTCGGGCAAAAGACGATCGTTTTCGCGAGCCGGTCGGTCGAACGGAGGTAGCGCGTTATCTCCTCGGCGACTTCGCGGGCGCGGTCTTCGATCACGATGTTGTAATCGTAGTCGGCGTTGTTGTAAACGCGGTCTTCGATAAGCTCGCCGGACGCGTCGCGCCAGCCTTTGAGCGGGCGCCACTCGTCGCCGATGTTCGTCGTAATATTGACGACTTTGAACGGCGCGAGGAACCCGTCGTCGATACCTTGGCGCAAACTGTACGCGTAAATCGGCTCGCCGAAGTAGTTAATGTTGGAAACGTATTTCGTCTCCTTCGGCGTCGCGGTCAAGCCGATTTGCGTCGCGGGACTGAAATACTCCAAAATACGCCGCCAACGACTATCTTCTTTCGCCGAGCCGCGATGGCATTCGTCGACGATAATCAAGTCGAAGAAATCGGGCGCGAAGAGTTCGCGAAAATGTTCGGTTTCGTCGTCGCCGATCAACTGCTGATAGAGCGCGAAGTAAACTTGATACGCCGCCAACGCGTTTCGGGCGCCCTTGGCGTCCTTGCCGACGTTAATCTTGTGAACGACTTTTTCGAGCGGCGCGAAGTCCTGTTGAATCGACTGATCGACGAGAATATTGCGGTCGGCGAGGTAAAGAATTTTCTTCTTCAAGCCGCTTTTGAGCAAACGATAAACGATCTGAAACGCCGTGTAAGTTTTGCCGACGCCGGTCGCCATCGCGAGCAAAATTCGCTCTTGACCTTGCGCGATCGCGTCGAGCGTTCGGTTGACCGCGACGCGTTGATAATAACGCGGCGAATGCGTCTTTTGGTCGACGTAATACGGCTGGTTCGCGACTTTTTCCAACTCGGGCGTTATTCCTTTGCCGCGTATAAAACGTTCGACTAACTCGGCTTCGCTTGGGAACTCGTCGAGTCCGAACTTGCGTTCTTTGCCGGTCAACAGGTCGCGTTCGACGAAACCGTCGCCGTTCGAACTGTACGCAAAGGGCGCGTCCATCATCGTCGCGTATTCGATCGCTTGTTGCAAACCGAACGAAACGCTATGCGTGTTGTCCTTCGCCTCGACTACGGCGAGCGGGTAGTCGCGCCGCCAATAAAGGACGTAATCCGCGCGCTTCGGCTTATCGCGAAACGGTTTCGAACCTTTCAAGACGACGCGACCGTCGGTGATTTGCGTTTCCATCGTAATTTTGTCGGCGGGCCAACGACTTTCAAGCGCCGGAGTAATATACAAGCGCTTAATATCCTCTTCCGACATTTCTTTTTTCGACAGTATTCGACTCATTTTAGTCGCGCTCCGCTCCGATTCTTAACGCGTTGTCGCCGTAGTCGAGCGTTTCGCGCAAACCGGAAACGCCTTGCGTCCAATTATACCAGAATAATTTTCGACGTCAAATTTCCCGCGCGCCGCTTCTTGCAATCGCGGCGTCAACAGCGACGCGATGGATAATTACACGCGTTAAAACAGCAACGGTAATCGCTATTTCAAATTTTTGAATTGGCGGGTATCTGGCGTTAAGCGTCGCGTTTAATCTTGGGATTGAATTGTGAAAACTTTACGTTATAATACGAGACATAAAAATCAAAAGACTTACGAACACGCAAGAGACCAACGACAAAGGTGAATTGACTGCAAGTTTGTTGTACTAAAAAGGTTTTTGAACATTATTGAAAAGTAACAATTTAACCATTTTAATCGTTAGTATAAATATTTTTAACTCAACCTTTTTGTTGTCTATAACTCAAGGATGATGAAGCGATGATCAAAAAGTTTAGCCGCATTGATTCCGTAGCTGTTTTTCAAAATTTTATATGGAACGCTAGTCTTAACGACTTTAAAAAAATCAACCTTCTTTATGGTCGCAACTATTCGGGAAAAACGACGTTGTCGCGCCTCATTCGCGCGTTGGAAACCGGAGAATTACCTAAAAAGTGGAATATTCCCGATTTTGTAATTGAATGGAATAACGGTTGTCAAAGTTTGCCGAACGATTTGCTTGGACATAGCGAAGTTATTCGCGTCTTTAACGAGGATTTTGTGCGCGACAATTTGAGTTTTTTGAGCGATACCAGTCGCGACGACGGAGAAATAGCGCCTTTCGCGGTACTTGGTGAGAAAAATTTACAAATTGAAACTCAGCTACGTATGCTTCAAGACGCGCTCGGAAGTCGTGAAGCGGAACAAGAAACGGGACTTTATCGGAAGTTACGAGAAAATCGAGAAAGTTTAGCGCAAATCACTGAACAGCGCGCCCAAAAAGCCAAGGAGTTGGAAGGTCTGCTAAAAAGCGTTGCCACCGAAGGGGAAACTTCTATTAGAAACCAACCTAACGTTTACGGCAATCAAAATTATCACATCGGAAAACTGAAAAACGATCTTGACTATGTATTAAGCGACGATTATACGGCGATTACAGAACAAGAAAAACGAAATTATGAAGCGAGACTTCACGAAACGCCGAAAGACGCGCTTACTGAACACGAAGTCGAAACGCTCTGTCCCGACTTTAAGGAAATAAACGCCAAGGTCGAGGAAATCGTCGAAACTAGAATTAGCGACGCAAACAAAATTCTTGAGTTGTTAGAAAACTCCGAACTAAACTCTTGGGTCGAGCAAGGCCTAAAATTGCACCAACGGAAGAAAAGATGCGCGTTTTGCGGAGCAGAGATTACAGAAACGCGTTTGATTAAGTTACTGGCGCATTTTGACGACGCTTCCGAGAAATTAAAAAACAACATCCGCGATTGGTTGGACAAATTAACGCGCATTAAAATGGAGCTTCTTGCGTTTGACGGTTTCAATAAGAATTTATTTTACCGCGAATTTCAAACGGAAGTCGCAGAATTAGAGACGTCGTATATCGAACGTCGCGATAAATTTATCGAGCAAATCGACGTTTTGTGTGAAACGCTAAAAAAACGTCAAGAAAATATCGCGGCGCCGATAACCTTCAAAAGTCCTGACAATTATCGCGACGGAGTCGTTAAAGTTTTGAAGGACTTAAACTCAGTGATTCGACGCTCTAATCAATACGGAAAAGAGTTGAACGCAAGGCAGAACGAAGCGAAAAAAGCGCTTCTGTATCGTCGCGTTTGGGAGCTTGCCACGCAATCGCCTTATCCTTACTTGATTGACGAGCTTAAAAAATTAACGGAAGAACAAAAACAAGCAGCAGCGGCGCAAGGCGCGCTTCAGAAGGAAATCGACGCCAAAGAACAAGAAAGCGAACGACTTAAACGTTCTCTTAACGACGAAACCAGAGGCGCGGCCCTAGTAAACGAATATTTGCAAAAAGTAAGCGGACTTTTTCTTCAGGCCGTCGAACATTTGGATTCTAACGAAAGGGCAATTCGTTTCGAAGTCAGGCGGGATTCAGAAAAAGCGTATAACCTTAGCGAAGGCGAATGTAGTTTAATCGCGTTTTGCTATTTTCTAGCCAAACTACGCGACGTCGAGACAACGTCGGTTCAACCGATTGTCTGGATCGACGACCCAATTTCAAGCCTTGACAACAACCATATATTTTTTATCTACAGCTTAATAGCGTCGGAAATTGTCGCTAACGAACGTTGTAAGCAACTTTTTATTTCAACGCATAATCTCGAATTTTTAAAATATTTACATCAATTAGGAAAAACTAATAAATATCTTGTTGAAAGAATCGGAAATTCCTCGTCAATACGTACGTTACCGCAATATATGACTCAGCATACCGAATTTATCTATTTATTTAAACAGATTTATATTTGCGCAAAGAATACGCCAAATGATAATAATTATGAAAGCTTTTACAACTTTGGCAATAACGCAAGAAAATTCATCGAAATTTACCTGTTTTATTGGCGTCCTAATTATTCTAATAAGGAGAAAACAACGTTATTGGTCGAAGAACTGTTTGGTAATTTAGTCGCTTCTTATTGGGGCCAATGCGTTTGGAACGAACGTTCGCATATACGAAATTTTGAAAGCGGACTGTCTGCGCCGATTTACGCTGAAATTCCACAAGTTGCCGAATTAATTCTTCAAGGAATTAAAGACAAACATCCTGAACAATACGCCGCTCTTGAAGCCGCAATTAAGGGGAACATATGATAAAAAGTTTAGGGCTTGCAATACTCCCTCGCTATTAATATAAATAACGGACGGTTTAATCGGAGCGAAAAGAAGATAGCGTTGGGCCCTCGTGTCGCGAGGATAAACGCGTTTATCGCTCGTTTTGATCGCAACGTCGAAATAACTGTCGACTGAAAATCTCCGACTTTTCAACGCTTCGCCGCGACGGCGTCAAGGCGAGCGGCGAACGTGGTCGACAACGTTTCATCGTTGTTGGGCGCACGATAATTTCGGTTAACGCCGCTTTAATACTTTCGCCTTCGTTGGTGGAGCGGCAATTTCGCTTGGTTCTGCTTTAATATTTCGGGGGCGGTCGACCGCCATTCGAGGCGCGCAAGATTTAATCGAGCGAGAAACCAGGTTAATTGGGCGGCGATAGGGCGACGCGGCGAAAAAGGTAAGCGCGTTTCATCGTCGGGAAAAGCGCCGCTTCGCGCCCGTCCGCTTTCGGTTGCGCGGGGCGTCGGTTCCGAGCGAACGCGGTGAAAAGCGTCGTTCCGCGCTCGTTCGCATTCGATGGCGCGTCGCTTCCAATTGGACGCGGGAAGACGTCGGCGACGGCGTCGGGGACGACTTTCGGTTGGGCGGGCGTTTCTTGTTTTTTCATCTCAATAAAATCCTTCGCGGTCTTTGCCGACGTTCGCGTCAATAACATCCTTTGCGGTCTTTGTTGGCGTTCGCGTTAATAAAATCCTTCGCGGTCTTCGTTGGCGGTCGCGTCAATAAAATCCTTCGCGGTTTTCGTTGGCGTTCGCGTCAATAACATCCTTCGCGGTCTTCGTTGGCGTTCGCGTTAATAAAATCCTTCGCGGTCTTCGTTGGCGGTCGCGTCGAAAAAGATATGCGTCTTCGCCAAGCCTTCGGCGAGGAGGCGGTTTAGCGCCGCGTCGACGATCAACCGCGTCGACGGGACGTCCGGCAGTTCCTCGATTCTAACGATTTTGGGCGGCGTGAATAAAAATTTGTTCGGGTTGTTTTCAAAGTATCTTTCGTACAGCTTTCCGGCGACGATTCCGACGACGTCCGAGAACGCGAACTTGTCCCGTCTTACCCAATAATACTTGCCGTCGTCGCCTTGGATCGTGTCGAGGCGCAACGCTCGCGCCGTTTGACGAAGCGTTCGGAAGTCGACGCCGATTTGCTTCGCGTAATCTTTGAAAACCGAAACGGGAACGCGTCCTTCTTTGACAAACAGAAAATACGCCCAATTGTTGAAGGCGCGTCCGAGTTCGCCGTCCGCCTCCTTTTCGAAAAGACGAAACTCAGGGCGGCGGGGAATCTTCCAGACGTTGGCGCGGAGGTCTAGGTCGGGAAAGTAATGTCGAGCGGTTCGGTTGATAAAGCCGGAGTCGAGTCCCAAGTCGGCGGCTCGACGGTAAAGCGCGGCGGGATTGACGCTCGTTTTGCGTCCGCGTTCCAAGCCGTCGGGTCGCGCCGAGACGACGTTCCAAATCCACGCGGCGACCCGCCGACCTCGGTTGACGTTTTGATAATTGCAAGCGTTTTTCATTTTGCGGTTCCTCCTAACGCTCGCATTGTAACAATTGGGTCGAAAACCTCGACGAAGAACTTCGCCAACGGCTCGGTCGCGCCGGTTTAATCGCCGTGTCTAAACCGTTGACGTTGGCCGAGTTGATCGACCTTTACTTGGAGGCGGAAGCGCCGTCGTTGAAAGCGTCGACGCTTCGAGGCAAGAGGCTCAAATTCCGGCAGGCGGCGCTTCATATGGACTTCTCGATTCTCGCCGACCGGCTGTCCGTCGCCGACGCGACGCGTTTGAAGACGAAGCTGGAAAAGACGGTTTCGCCGCCGACTCGAACGGGAATCTTGAAGGCAATGGCGCGTGTTTATTCGTGGGGCATGACGATGGAACTCGTTGCAAAGAACCCGTTTGCGCAAGTTCCGAAAGGCTCGTTTATCAACAAGTCGAAGGAGCATTTCGTTCCGGTGGACGTTTATCGACGGGTCGTAACATCTTGCGACGCCGCGGAACTTCGCGCTTTGTTCGCCCTTTATCGAATCGGCGGGCTGCGCTTTTCGGAAGCGTTCGAAGCGCGATGGGAAGACGTCGATTGGGAAGGGGAGCGTTTCACCGTGCGCTCGCCCAAGACGGCGAAGAGCGGGAAAGACCGACGCGTCATCCCGTTGTTTACCGAGCTTAGGCGACAACTTGAAACGCTTCGTTCTCAGAAAGGCGTCAAGTCGACCGGGTTAATCGTGACGAGATACACGTCAAACTCGACGTACAGCGCAATCCGTCAAATGATAATGAAGGCGGGCGTCCCGCTTTGGGAACGGCTGATTCAGAATCTGAGGTCGAGCCGCGCGAACGAGATTTACCGCGAGTTCGGCGAGCTTGCGGAGTCGGCGTGGATTGGACATTCGGCTCGCACGGCGCAGAACCATTACTTGCATTTGCTGGAATCGGACTTCAAAAAGGCGATCAAGGGCGACGTATGACGCCGTATAGTTTTAACGACAAGAAACAACGTATGGCGCGATGTAGTTTTGCCGTTAAAACGACTCGGCGTCGTCAAGATTCCCGACGCAGGAACCCCGACGGGGTTAAAGGGAATCCGCCGTTTCGGAACCCCGACTTCAAATCGATGTGGTTGCAAAAGCAGTTGCGGAACCTACCGGAATCAACCGAAATCTATCGGAACCGACCGGAACGATTAACGCGACGCAAACGCTTTAACCGCAATAATTTAATCCGCAAGTCAAGACGCTAAACGACTTGCGGCTAAACCGTTGAAAATAGGCGTTTTAACCCTGCTAGCGAGCGAGGGCCCGACGCGGCGGCGAGCGACTCCCGGGCGCCCTCGGTCGCGCAGCGGCCCGCGAGGACGTAGCCCGCGGGCCCTACGGCCGCGCTCCCTCGTCCGCAACTCTCAAACATCAAACTCGAAACCGGCGTCGGATCGAAATCCGGTATCAACTCGATCAGGTCGTCGCACGGACAAACCGACTGACGCGAAGTTCGGTCGATACGTTCCCACAGCGCCGCCGCCAAAGCGTTTGTTTCCGGATAAATCCCCATCGTCGTTCGCTCCCGTTACTTTGTTTGCTGTTTGGAGGCGGCGCCT
>JAGBDN010000098.1 GCA_017937485.1 Thermoguttaceae bacterium | reverse complement strand
GTAACGTTTTTCGAGTATTCTTGTTATCGCTCTATAAAGTTATTGAACTCAATGAATTCGACAAAATTATAGTTATGTTTCTAAGATCCGCCGCTCAACCGACTTGCGCTCCCGCTCCGCTTAACCGTCAACGTTGCCGTCGACCGTCAAACTCGGCGCGAACCGTCGACAAGCGACAAAATCCCAGACGCCACTCTTGCATCACCTAATTGTAAAATATCGTTTAAAACTCGACGCAACGCTCAACGCCGCGCCCTGTTTTAAGCAACTTTAACGATTTCTCAACCGTCAAACTTTCGCTATTCCCGCCGACCGTCAAGGTCTCGTTTTCTTTTTTACTCGCCGCTTTCATCGAAGCGACTCACATATCTTAGCGCCGTTTTCGTTTTCGTCAAGAGCTTTTTTGAAAAATTTTTATTTTCGTTTTCGCTTTTGACTTTTCCGCTCGAAAGCGGTCGGCAATGGTTGTCGTCGCGGTCATTACCGGCGACAGGTAAAAATATACCCCAAGAAACAAAAACCGCAAGGGCCTTTTTCGAAAAATTTTCGGTATTTTTTTCGACAGCCGATTTTTTCTTATTTCACTTTCTCTATTTTCGCTATTTATTTTCCTATTTTATCTAAAACGTCGCGCCAATAAAAAAGCGGTCGAAAAATTTCTTTCTCGACCGCTCGCTTAAGGCGTTATTTTACATTTTTCGTCGGAATCGTCTCGCTTACGGCGGCGTCCGTCAACGTTTTTATATCGATCTTGATCGGTTCCGTTATCAATTCCGGCACGTTGTACGATTTGAAGAACCGACGGTTCCTCGTCGGGTCTTTTTGCGGCAAAACAAACGGCTTCGACGCTCGCCCTTCCGCGTCGACGTAGGTAAAATAGACGCGAGTGTACTGACCGTCTTCGCGTCGCGAAGCAAACGCCATCCAACGCCCGTTCGAACTCCACGAGTGATAGCTATCCGAATTTTCCCCGTTCGCCTCCGTCCAAGCGCGCTCTTCGCCGGTCGTTAAATCTTTAATAAAAAGGTCGGCTTCCGGACGCCAAATCGGGAAAGTTCCGCTCGACGCTTCGGTCCAAACGAGAAATTTGCCGTCCGGCGAAACGCGCGGATGAGAAGCGGAACGTCCCCGCGCCGCCGCGTCGATCACCGTTTCCGGCTCGCCGAACGCGCCCGTTTTTTCGTCGAAACTCATTCGCATCACGTTGTAATGAAATTCGTCGATTCGTTTCGGAAGTTCGTTTTCGCGACCTTTAACGTCGCTCTCCGCCGTTTTCGGCGTCAATTTCGCCGCGCAATAATAAAGCGCGGAACCGTCCGGACTCCAGCTCGGAAACGTTTCGAAAATCTCGTTCGTCGCGGTCAACCGCCGCAATTCGTTTTTCTTGAAGTCAAAAATCGCCAAATCCGACATTAAATCGAACACTTCGATCTTTTGCGTCGACGTTAAATGGAAAATTTGGCGCGTTTGATTCGTCGAAAACGCGACGAAATCGCCGGTCGGTCGCCACGCCGGATACGAACACGAAATCCCGGCCTCCTCCAATTTCGCCGAAACTTTCCGCGCTTCGCCGTCCTCGACGAGAATCGTTCCTCCTTTGCCCGGCTCGTTGAGGCGGCGATAATGAAACAGAAATCGATCCGTTTCTCGGTTTTGAAAAGAATGGCAGTTGACGCAAGGCGAAACGGCGTGCGCGCGGTTATTAAAGAAATCGTTTTCCTCAAACGTTTCAATATTTCTTTGACGCAACGCGATTCGGTGTCCGAACTCGTACCCGGGCTCGATCAGCCGATACGCGAGGTAAGGGTCGACGCGATCGGGCGCGATCGTATTTTCGACGCTTTGATAACGCGACCATTCGCCGTTTTTTTGAACGTAAACGTCGAAAACGAGCTTTTCGCCGATATTCGCTTCTAAAAGCGCGCGCCATTTTTTCAACGGAAATTGCGCGTTTTGCCCCGCGACGACGATTTTAGCGCCGTTTTTCGAATAAACGCTCGTTAAATATTGTTCGCCCTCCTCTTCGACGCGAAAATTCAACGGCGCGACGTTCGGCGGCAACGTCGTTCCAACGTAATCCGGGTAAATCGCGGGAAGTTTGCCGACGTCCTCGAAAGTCTTCGGCAGACTCGGCGTTCCCGTCGCCCAGCGTCCGACGCCCAGCGCGACCACGGCTAAAATCGCAACGACGATCGTCGCGTTTCGGCGGCGCGTTTTCTTGCCCGTTCCGCCGACTTCGCCGACGTTTTGCTCTAAAACCGGGCCTTCCGCATTTTTACTATCTTGCGTTTCTTTCATATTTTAATCCCCGCTTTTCGTTTCTCAAAGCCGGTTCAACTTATCTATTTTCGCCGTCTTGGCTATATTGCTTTTAATTTCCGCCGGTAAAAACGGAATCGTCGGCGAGAAATCCCCAATAATAGCCGGCGCAGTGTTCGCGAATCGCCACTTGCGCCGCCGTCGCCGCGGGCGTTTTCACGACTTCGACAAAATCCGCAAACGCGTTCAATCCCTCCGTCGTTTCCGGCGAAAAAGGATACTTGCAACCTTCGGCGGTCGCCCAATCGTCGCCAAATTTCGCCAATCTCCAAGCGGCGTACCCCTCTTCGATCCCTTTCGGCGCTTTGCCGTCCGGTCGCGTCGCAAGATACTTTTCGACGTGTTGAAGGAAATACTCGCCGTCCTTCCGCAACAGCGCGGCGATCAAAAGCGCCTCTTGCATTTCCGGCTCGGCGTCGTCGAATTCGTCTTTAAAAACGCCGAGCAAAAAGACCAAATTCGGGTACTCGCTCAACGTCGCTTCGTTTTTATGCGGACGCATACGCCGCGCTTTTTTCACCTTCTCGGCGACGACGGCGACCGCTTCCGGCGCGACGTTCCAACGCTCGGCGGCCTCCTCAAGACTCGACGCTCGAAGCGGCGCCGTTTCGAAACGTTCTCTCGCCGACGCTAAATACGCCTCGTCGTTCGCGAAATAACGCAAATCTTCGCGAAACTCCGGCGAATCGAGGAACGCCAGCCGCGCTCGCGCCCAATCGCGATAATAAAGCGTCTCCGCCAATTCGTTCAAATAACGCCGCGCGAGCTTGTCTTCGCCGTTGATCGTCGCGCAAATCGCCAACGTTTTATAAAAGGAAACGTTTCGGCCTTCGCTTGCGACAAAATTATCGGTCGCGACGCGGGCGCCGGTGTTCGAGTTGCCGTAATGCGCGAAAATCAGCTCGCTTATCGCTCGCGGCGCCAATAATTCCGTCGTCAATTTCGCCTTAAAAATCTTATATTTGATTTTCGCGATAAAACTGCCGCCCATCATCGCGTCGAAATCGGCTTGCGTTATGTCGTAAGTCGCGATCCCGGAGACCGGTCGCTCGAACGCTTTTTCCGCCAAGGCGCCGGTTTCGAAAAGCGCCAAATTGCGGAACGCGACGCATTGCTCGCTCGGTTTCGCAATTTTCGATTCGATTTCGAGAACGCGCGCCCAATCGCCGTCGGTCGTCGCGCGAGTCGCGGCCAAAATCGCGAAAAAGCAGGCCGTCCGATACGAAAGCGCAAAGGTCGCCAAACCGATCAAAAGCAAGGTCGACGCGAGGAGTCGAACTTGCGCGCTTCTCGCTTTTTGTTCGTCGCCGTCGTTCGTTTCGACCGCGGCGCTTCGTTTTTTCGTCGTTTTTCCCGTTTTAAGCGGCCGTCGACGACGCGCTTCGCCCCAAAGCGTCGCCCAACGCGCCGTCGGGTAAAAAAGGGGGGCCAACGCGGCGCAACCGTACACAAACGTTCCGGTAAGCCAATTTTTGTCGTATCTTACGTCTTCGAGCAACCCTTGCGCAAAAACGTTGCACAATTTCATATTCGGTTTGAAAAAGAAAAAGTACAACAAATACGGAATAGCGATCGTTCCGGCGAATAACGCGACGATTCGCAAACGCCGAGCGGCGCGCTCCGCGTCGATTTCGGCGGCGCTCGGCGACGCGGACGACGCGTCGTTCTCCCGTTTTTTCGGCAAAATCGGCGCTTTCCAACGCTCGAGTTCGTCAAACGAGCAAAGCAGACCGGCGAACGCCGCCCAAAAGCCGAATCCCGGATACCCCAGCGCGACGACGGCGAGCGCGAACGCCAACCGCCGGCGCGGCGACGCGATTCGTCGAAACGCTAAAAGAGCGATCAACGCGAGCGAAGCGCCCAAATAGCTGGAAAAAAGGAGCGAATTATTGAACGGAATATAAATGCAATAACCGTTCCAAGTCGCGGAAATCGCCAGCAAGCAGGTCGGAATCAGCGAAAACGCGTATCCGACGCCGCGCAACCCGACCGCTTTCGCCGTCAAAATCTGCAAAAGCGTCCCAAACGCCGCCCAAATCGCCCCGCCAAGAAGCGGAAAATAGCAAAATTGGATAAAAAACGCCGTCAAGTAAAAAAGGAGACCGCCCGGCGCCTCTTGCCAATTCGCGAAAAAGTCCCAACGGAACAAGAAAAGGGAATTTTCTTGAACCGCGAAGAGAAAATCGCCGTATCGAACGCCCCAAAAAAGCCAAAGCGCGAGAAAAAGAACGACCGACGTCGCCGTTTCCGCCGTCGGAAACCGCTTTTTTTCATTCGTCGGCGCGTTCGTTCGCTCCGTTTTATCCGTTTTCATCGTCGTTTTCCCCTTGTTTCCTTATCTTTTCGGTCTTGACCGTTCCGCTTATTTTCTCTATTTTTACCAACGCGACGTTCGGTCGGTTTTTCGCGCTATCTTACCGCTTATTCGGCGCAAACGCGCCCTTGCCGCCGAACGGCGTTTCGCGTCTTTCGTCCGGCGTTTTAATCGCAACGTCGTTCGCCGACGCGTTCGGACGCTTCCGCCGCGCCGCGTTCGTCCCCTTTGCGACGCGCCGAACCGGCAAAAGAAACCGAAAATCCGGCAAAGTTTCAAGATTATCCAACGCCGCGTCGATGAAAGGTACAATTCGCGAATCGAAGTCGAGCGGCCGCTCGACGCGGACGCCGCCTCGTTTGACATTTTAGCGCCGAACGCGTCAAGAAACAAGCGGCGCGTTTTCGCCGGTCGCGAAATTCGGCCGCCTTCGAGTTCGCGGCGACGAATTTTCCCGTTTTTGCCGATTTTAACGAACCGACGTTGTTTCGCCGTTCGTCCCGCGCGCCGCTCGATCGGGTCGCGTTCCCGCCCGATTATTCCGACGATCCCGTTTCCGCTCACCCGCCTTAAAGGAGTTTTTTCGATGATTTACCGCGCGACCGCCGACGCTCGTTTCGCGACGCCTTACGGAGCGACGCTTCGCGACGACGGCGCCGTTTTTTCCTTCGTCAGCCGCTCGGCGACCGGCGCCCGTCTTCTCCTTTACGATTCCCCGGACGACCGCGAACCGTCCCTCGTCGTTCCGTTCGACCCCGATCGCAACCGTTGGGGCGACGTTTGGAACGTCTTCGTTCCCGGCGTCGGCGCGGGCGCGCTTTATCACTTCCAAGTCGACGGGCCTTACGACCCGAAACGCGGGCTCCGTTTCGACGGGCGGGCGCGCTTGATCGACCCTTACGCAAAGGCGCTCGCCGGCGATTTTCTTCCGAAAGACGCGAAAGACGATCCCGCGCATCCGCCGAAGTGCGTCGTCGTCGACGATTATTTCGATTGGGAAGACGCGCCGCGCATTCGTCGCGACCTCGCCGACGAAGTGATTTACGAGCTGCACGTCCGCGGCTTCACGCAATCGGAAACAAGCGGCGTTTCGAAACCGGGCACGTTCCTCGGCCTGATCGAAAAAATCCCTTACCTGAAATCGCTCGGCGTTACCGCGGTCGAGTTGATGCCGATACACGAGTTCCCGCGCAACAACCCGAACGGCGAACCGACCGAGCGTCGCAACTATTGGGGATACGACCCGATCGCCTTCTTCGCGCCGCACCGCGGATACGCTTGGAGCGACGAGCCGGGCGCCCAAGTTCGCGAATTTAAGGAAACGGTTCGCGAATTTCACCGCGCCGGTATCGAGGTTTTCCTCGACGTCGTCTTCAACCACACCGCCGAGGGGAACGAACGCGGCGAAACGTTTTCGTTTAAAGGTTTCGAAAATCGAAACTATTACCTCCTCAACGACGAAGGCTACTACCTCAATTACAGCGGTTGCGGAAACACCGTCAACGGCAACCACCCTTGGACGCGCGATTTGATTTTCAACTGCCTCCGCTCTTGGGTGTACAATTATCATATCGACGGTTTCCGGTTCGATTTGGCGTCGATTTTGAGCCGCGACCGTTTCGGCCGACTCGTCGGAAACCCGCCGATTTTGGAGACGATCGCGGAAGACCCCTGTCTCGCCGGGACGAAAATCATCGCGGAGGCTTGGGACGCGGCGGGCGCTTATCAAGTCGGCGAGTTCGGATCGCACGCTCAGCGCTGGGCCGAGTGGAACGGGCGGTTCCGCGACGACGTCCGCCGCTTTTGGCGCGGCGACGACTGGGCGCTCGGCTCCTTCGCGACCCGTTTTTCCGGCTCGAGCGACCTTTACCAAAAGAGCGGACGTTCGCCGAACAGCAGCGTTAACTTCGTTACCGCGCACGACGGCTTCACGTTGAACGACCTTGTTTCGTACAACGGCAAGCACAACTACGCGAACGGCGAGGAAAACCGCGACGGCGAGAACAACAACGTCAGTTACAACTTCGGCGTCGAGGGTGAAACGACGAATCCGCGCGTCAACGAGCTTCGCGGACGACAAGTTCGCAACTTCTTGACGACGCTAATGTTAAGTCAAGGCGTTCCGATGCTCGTCGCCGGGGACGAAGCGCGGCGCACGCAGCAAGGGAACAACAACGCCTATTGCCAAGACTCGCCGATTTCTTGGGTCGACTGGGCGCGAATCGAGGAAAACGAGGATTTGCGCCGGTTCTGCGCCGCGCTGATTCGCTTCCGCCGTCAAGAGGCGACGCTCCGCCGCCGCGACTTTTTTACCGGTCGCCCGCAAACGCCCGGCGAGCTTCCGGACGTCTCTTGGTTCGACCCGCGAGGCGGCGCCGTCGATTGGGACGCCGCGCAACCGCCGACGATGACCTGTCTCGTTTCGGCGCTCGACGTCGCGAACGATCCGGCGGTCGACGCGGAGGCGCGCCGTTGGGCCGCGACGGTCGAAACCGGCGTTCCGTTCAACCTGATCGCCGAAGCGGCGCCGGAGTCGCGTTATCACATTTTAGCGATGTTCAACGCGTCGGCTTATCCGCAAACCTTTTATTTCCCGGCGGTTGCAACGCATCCCGATTTCGAGTGGCGCACTTTCGTCGACACGGCGGCCCCGTCCCCGCTCGACGTTTACCCCGATTGCGACGGCCCGGCTCCGTTCGTTCGCGGCGCGCTTCTGCTCCCGGAACGCTCGCTGAAAGTGTTCGTTTGCGAACCGCGTCCGAAAGCGGCGGTCGTTCAACCGCGTTTGCAATAAGGGTTCCGCGCCGCCGTTTTGCGCGCCGCCTTTCGCTAAAACCGCGACGCTTTCCAATTTTCGTCGCGCGTTCGATTTCCGCTTGATTCACACAATCAAACTTTAATCGTCCGCGCGACGTTATTTTATTAACGCTCTTTAAAACAATGAACGTTTTCTCGCCTACTCCGTTCCGTCGGTCGAAACGCGCCGCCGTTCTGTTCGCGACGCTGACGTTGGGCGGCTCGCCCGATTTCGCGCCGTCCGCCTCTTTCCCCCAAGCGCCTGTCTTGCGCGACTTCGCCGACTTGCCCCTTTTTTCCGCCGTTTTTGCGCAAGAGGAGGCGCCGGAATGGGACGCGCTCCTCGAACGCCGCGACGGTTGGCTCGCCGCCGACGGGATTTACTCGGTCGAACTCGACCGCGACGCCGCCGTCGAAGTCGACGCAAACTCGCCGTTTTTGCCAAATTCGACCGCTAAAACGCCGCGCAAAACGCTTTTCCTTTTCAGCGACACGTTCGGCGGTTCGACGAAAAACGACGGTCGCGACTTCGGCGAACGAACGATGACGAACCATTCGTTCGCCGTCTTGACCGGAAACGCGCCAAACCCGGAAAAGATCGCGTTTTTTTGGCGGCGAGAACCGAAAAATGGAGATTTTGCGCCGACGAAGCAAGATAGTCGACCGAGCGAAAGCGCGCAAAATAAGAAAACAAGCGAAAACGGCGAGGAAAACCCGACGTTGCCGGAGCGTCTCGCGCCGCGCAACCCGCTCGGCGTCGACCGTTGGTTGCAAGACGGCGTCGTTTGGCGCGGTCGCGTTTGGACGTCGGCGCTTCTCGTCGGCGCCGGTTGGAAGCCGGAACGGGTCGACGCGGTTTCGCTCGGGCTCGACGCGAACGGTTCGCCCGACTTCGACGACGTTCGAATCGACGAAACGGCGCCCCTTTCGTTCCGAACCGAGACGGCGCAAGTCGTTTTCGGCGCGGCGATTTGCGACGACGCGGAGGACGGTTTCCTTTACGTCTTCGGCTATCTCGACCGTTTCGACGCCGGGAGTCGAAAAGACCTTGTCGTCGCTCGGGCGCCTCGGGCGAGTTTCGGCGATTTTTCGACTTGGCGTTATTTCGACGGTCGCGCTTGGTCGCCGAACGTCGCGGACGCGGCGCGGCCGGAAGCGGGGCTCGTCGAACGGGTTTCGACGGAGTTTTCCGTTTCAAAAATCCGGAGCGGCGCGAACGCGGGCCGTTATTTGCTCGTTTACACGCCGGGCGTCATTGGGAACGAGATCGCGTTCCGAGTCGGCGACAGTCCTTGGGGGCCGTTCGGGCCGGAAACCGTTTTTTACCGCTCGACCGTTCCGCGAGAGTTCGAACGCGGCGTCCGCTGTTACAACGCGAAAGCGCACCCGGCGTTCGGCGACGACGAAAAAATCCTCGTTTCGTACAACGTCAACCGCTTAGGAACGCTTCCGCGCCGCCCCGCCGAGTACCGCCCGCGCTTCGTTTGGCTCCGCTATTCGACCGTCGACGCCGCGACCGCTTCCAACGAACGGAACGCGAAATAAAAAGGCGAACGCCGTCAAAGTCGACGCAAAGCGCTTGTTTTAGCGTTGTTTTAAGAAAAAGCGCGCGGCGGCGTCCGCTTTCCCCGTCAGCGCGAGCTAGTAACGACCGTTCCGAGCGGTTCGCGTCCCGGGTAATTGACCAAGACGTAAACGTTGCGGTTCGGCTCGACGCGAACGGTCGTTTCGACCGGCGTTCCGATGCGTTCGCCGTCGCGGTTTCCCGGGTAAAGCGTCAAGCGCCGTTCGCCGACGGGAAGCTCCAGCCGCGCCGCTTGGATTTGCGCCGGAAGCAAGCCCCAACATCGGGCGTCCGCCGTTTCGGTCGCCTCCCAAACGACGCCCGCGACGTTCGCCGCAAGCCCGACCCATTCGTTGACTTGCCCGACTTGCTGCGCCGCGTAAATCGTTCCCTTTTTAACGATTCTGCGGACGACCGCCTTAGCGATTTCTTGATTTTTCGTCGCTTCGAACTGCCGCGCCGCCATCTCGTTGACGTCGGCAAGCGTCTCCGTCGTCGCGGTTCGTTCGCCGTCGACCTCGACCGAAACGCAAGCGATTCGCGGCGGCTCGACGACGATTTGCGGAATCGGAACCGGCGCGACGGTCGGCGGAACCGCGTATTTGTTCGTCGCCGAGAAAATTTGGTCGGCGATCAGGAGCGAAACCTGCGTCGCGGGCGAGTAAACCTGTTCCTTCCAAGGCCCGCGCCCGACGAACGCGAAGACGTAAACGCAACCGTTCCCCGGTTGAGAATGAACGCTCGTTCGCGCTCGCTCGACGTCCGCCCGAGCTTGCGTAAACACCGGAGCCCAAGCGGCGACCTGTTCGTATCGCCGCGCCGCTTCGTTTTGGTCGGCGTAAGTCTCTTCGAGGAGGAGCCCCTCCAAATAAGCGCCGAGCGGGACGCGCGGGTACGCCGTTTTCGGATTGATCGTTTTTTCCGGATTTTCCGGGTCGGGAATCGCGCCTCCTCGGACGATTTCGTCCTGTTTGGCGACGATCTGTTTCGCGAACGCTCTAGCGTCGCCGCCGTCGCCGGAAACGCCGTCCGCTCCGCCGCCGCTCAACAACTCCGCAAGGGTTAAATAGGCGCGAATCAAGACCTTCTCGTAATCCTCGCCCTCGTAAGACGCGGCGTTTTCGTCGGCAAGATACGTCAAGAGATTTTCGCCGGTTCGCTTCGCCGCTTGAAGCTCAAGCTCGTCGAAACGGTCGCGGACGGCGAGCAACTTCGTTTTCGCGTCGACGACGTCTCCTTCGCAAAGCGCGACCGAAGCGGCGTTTAACGTCAAGACGTCTTGTTCTTTTTTCGGCGCGTTTTTCGCCCGACGCTCGATCTCCGCCTTCGCCGGTTCGAGCGAGCCGACGTCGTAAAGATCGCGGCGAACCGTTTGCAAATGCTCGGCGTACCGCGACGCGCAACCGGGCCCGACGAGCGCCGCCAAGAGCGCCGCCGCGCCGAACGCCGTCGCCGCCTTTCGTCCGATCTTCGCTTGTTTCGCCGCGCCCGCCAAATTTCCGTTCCGTTTTTCCGTTGACTTTCCGTTTGTTTCGCTCTCCCGCGAAGGTTTCCCGGTAGAAAATAACGATTTTACCGTTTCCCGTCAAGTCGAACGCCGCCTCTTTCATTCGATTCTTCCCCGTTTCGTCGCGCCCGGCAAAGTTCGTTTAATTTTCCCGTTTTTCGCCGACTTTCCTTCGTCGCGAACCGCACGCCGTTAAAAATAACGACTTTGCCGATTCGCCTCAAACCGGACGCCGCCCTCTTGCTCCCGTAAAAAGTCAAAAACGCCAAAAGTTTCAACGAGAAAAAGGCGGAAAAACCGCGTCGGGTCGAATCGCAAGAAAAAGCGTCTCAAAGCGCTCCGCGACGCGCCCGTTCGCACTTTTGGGCAAACCGTTCCGACTGTCGACAAAAAAATCGCGCGACCCGACGAGTTTCCCCGTCGAACCGCGCGACCGTTAATTTTTCGCGCTCTCGCTAATTTAACGCCGAGCGCGTCGTTCTCCGCGTCAAGATTCCGCGACTTGCTTCAAAATTCCGTCCAACATATCGACCGTCGTCTTGATTTGTTCGCGGGTGTGTTCCGACGTCAGGAAGAAACGAATGCGCGCGTGCCGCTCTTCGACCGCCGGGTGCAGAATCGGGTGCGCGTTCACGCCGTTCAGGAAGAGCATATGCGACGCTTTCAGGCAGTGAATCGAGTTCCCGACGATGACCGGAACGACGCCGGTATCCTCGGCCAGCCCGACGTCCATCCCGTATTCGCGCGCCAACTTCTTGAAGTAAGCGCTGTTTTCGCGCAACTTAGCGGCGCGGCCCGGCTCGCGTTGCAGGAGACGCAACGACGCGATAGCGGCGGCCGCGGCGGCCGGCGGCATCCCGACGCTGAACATAAACGCCGGCGCGGTGTACTTCAGGTACTCGACCAACTCCTTGCGGCCGGAAATGTAACCGCCGCAACTTCCGAACGTCTTGCTCAGCGTGCACATCCAAAGGTCGACGTCGCGACGGTCGACGCCGAAGTGTTCGCCGACGCCGCGCCCGGTTTCGCCGAGAACGCCGATCGAGTGGGCTTCGTCGACCATCAGGAGCGTCTTGTATTTGTCGCGAACGCGGATAAATTCCGGCAAATCCGGGTAGTCGCCGTCCATACTGTACACGCCTTCGAGCGCGATCAGGACGCGACGATACTTCCCGCGGTGTTGGCTCAAAATCTTGTCGACTGCGTCCCAGTCCCCGTGCGGGAACGGTCGGCGGCGCGCGCCGGAAAGAATGCAACCTTGAACGATCGAGTTGTGCGCGAGCGAGTCGTGCAAAATCAGGTCTTCGGCGCCCATCAGGTGGCCGATGACGCTTTCGTTCGTTTGGTGCCCGCCGACGAAAACGATGGTGTCCTCGGTGCCGAGGAAGTTCGTAATTTCGCGCTCCAACTCTTGGTGCAACGGGATTTCGCCCGCGACGATGCGGCTCGCCCCGGCGGTCGTTCCGTAAGTCGCGACCGCTTCCTGCGCCGCCGCGACGACGCTCGGGTGCCCGGACGAACCGATGTAGTTGTACGACGAGAAGTTAATGTACTCTTTACCTTTAATCGTCGTCGTCGCGCCGGCGGCGTCTTCGTGCGGTTCGAAGAAGTGGCTCAAGCCCAAACGGTTCGCCAACTCGACGCGTTCGTGAATCGCGAGGTATTCGGGGAACTTCGCGAAATCGTAGCACGACTCGTCGATTTCGTAGGTTTTCTTCGTTTCTTCGACTTCGAAAACGCGACCGCCGCCAAGGTGTTTGCGCACCGCGTCGACGACTTCGCGAGCGGTGAAGAGCGTCGGCAAGACGTGTTCCGGGAACTGACCGCCGAATCGGTCTTCGAGCGCGGCCAAAATTTCCATTCGTTCGAGGGAGTCGAGGCCCAGCTCGGTGATGTCGGAGTCGATCGAAAGGTTGCGAGCGCGTTCTTTAGCGACGCGGTAAACTTCGTCGAGAACGATTTTCACCGTTTCGTCGTAGGAGACCGGGCCGCACGGACACGGCGCGCTTTCAGCTTTTTCGGCTTTTTGCTCGGTCGTTTTTTCGTTCGTTTTCGCGCCCGATTTCCCGGCGACGGAGAGGACGTTCGACATATCGCGGCGCGTCGCTTCCCACCCGGCGGCGGCGTCGCTCGACGCGTCGTCTTCGGCGGCGCGGAATTTCCCTTGTTCGTCGACGTACAACGGGTTTTCCTCGGCGCTAAACGAGCCGAAACCCGTTTTCGCGCCCGCCGCCGGAGCGGTCGTCGCGAGCGTCGCTTCTTCCAGCGACCAAGACGCGATCGGTTCGAGTTCGCCGGCCAAGAAAGACGCGCGACACGCGTGCCGCTGCACCTTGCCGCTCGACGTTTTCGGCAAACTTCCGGAACGAATCAAAACGATGGCGTCGATCGGAATTTCGTGTTCCAGCGCGATCGCCTTGCGGATTTCGCTGAAAATTTGCGGCGCGTCTTCTTGCTTGAAACGACGCTCGACTTCTTGCACGAGCACCAGTTTTTCCTTGCGGAATTCGCCGATCATAAAGGCGCCGCCGTTGTTCAAACGGAGAAGCGGCGAAACGTGTTGCGCCGTCAACTCGACGTCTTGCGGGTAAACGTTGACGCCGCGAATGATGATCAGGTCTTTGATGCGCCCGGTAACGAACAACTCGCCGTCGACCATAAAACCGAGGTCGCCGGTGCGGAGGAACGGGCCTTCGTTCGTGTCGGCGATATGAGCGCGGAAGGAGCGTTCCGTTTCGACTTCGTTGCGCCAATATCCCTTGGCGACGCTGCCGCTTTTCGTCCAAATTTCGCCGATTTGACCGGCCGGGCATTCGAGGCGCGTTTCCGGATCGACGACGACGACGCGTTGGTCGACGACCATTCGACCGCTCGAAACCAACGTCTTGACGCGCGCGGCGCCGGCGATCGCGTCGACCGCTTTTCCGGCGGCCAGCGCGTCGGCGTCGACGTCGCGGGTAACCGGCGCTTGATTGACGGCGCCGCCGGTAACGAGGAGCGTCCCTTCGGCCAACCCGAAACAGGGATAGAACGACTCGTACTTGAAGCCGCACGGTTCGAATTTTTTAGCGAATTGCTCGAGCGTTTCCGCCTGCACCGGCTCCGCGCCGTTGAAGGCGACGCGCCAAGAACTCAAATCGAGCGTTTCTAACTGTTCGTCTTTAATCGATTTAACGCAAAGGTCGTAAGCGAAGTTCGGGCCGCCGCTCGTCGTGCCGCGATATTTCGAAATCGCCGCCAGCCAACGGTACGGCTTTTGCAGGAACGACAGCGGCGACATCATCACGTTCGGGCAACCGCAGTACACCGGTTGCACGACGCCGCCGATGAGGCCCATATCGTGATAGCTCGGGAGCCAGAAAACGCCTTTGCTCGACCGCGTGTGTTCGAAGCCGGTTTGAATCAGCATCGAGTTGTGCAACATATTCGCGTGCGACAACATAACGCCCTTCGGCGTTCCGGTCGAACCGGACGTGTATTGAAAGAACGCAAATTCGTCCGGGCCGATTTGCGGGTCGACCCATTCGTCTTCGAGACCGGGCGCCATCTCGTCGGTCGCGATCCAAGGAAGTTGCTTCAAATTCGGCGTTTCGTCGACGATCGTCGCGACGCGTTTGAGAACGTCGCCGGTCGTCATCGCGAGGCTCGCTTCGGCGCTGTCCGAAATCGCTTGAATGCGGAGCATCGAACGGTTACGACGCGGCGGATAAACCGGAACGGCGGTCGCGCCGGCGTAAAGACACCCGTAAAACGCGACGATAAAATCGAGCCCCGGCGGGTAAAGGAGCAACGCCCGCTTCCCGCGCATATTGTTGCGACGCAACCACGAGGCAAGCGCGCGGCAACGTCGGTCGAGCTCGCCGTAGGTCAGACGAATTTCCGAACTCACGCCGTCCGCCAAATAGACGAACGCTAAGTCGTCCGGTTGAATCGACGCGCGATAGCGCACCAAATCGACCAAGTTGGACGGCCCAAAAAACGACTGCGAATTATTGCCAAGCACGGAAAATTCTCCAACGCCAAATACTTTTAGTTCCGATAATCAGTTGTCGCGACATTATTCGCGCGGCGATTCATTTTTTACGCGCTTCTTAAAAACCGAGGCGCGACGCGTTCTTTTAATCGACCGTTTGCGCCCGGCGACGCCGTAAAAATATCAAAATCTTCAAAAAATCCGATAAAAATCGAACGTAAAATTTAAAATTATCGCTAACGTCGACGCCTTTCCCCTAAAACAAACGCGGACGCGACGGCGCAAAACTCGCCGACGCGTCCCGCATCTTTTTAGGTCGTCAAAAGCGCGTCATTTTTCGCCGACGCGCGACGCTTGAACGCGATTCACGGCGCTCACCAGCGCGCGCAACGTCGCCTCGAAAACGTCGGTCGACGTCGCTTGTCCGCGAACGGTCGACTTCGAAGCGTCGTCGTTCAGGAAAACGACGACCTCGCCTTGCGCGTCGGAACCGCCGGAAACCGCTTCGATTTTGAAGTCGCTCAACGCGAGCGGAAGCCCGACGATTTGTTGAACGGCGGCGAACATCGCGGCGACCGGGCCGTTTTCTTGCGTTCCGGTCGCTTTTTTCTCGACGCCGCCTTGCGACAGGACGACTTCGAACGTCGACTCGCTCCCGGAAGCGCAACCGAGCGAATACGAAACGACTTCCCAATCGCCCGCGGCGTCGCTCGAGGCGTTCGGCGAGAGTTGGCGGTCGACGATCGCGATAATATCGGCGTCGAACACGTCTTTTTTCAGGTCGGCCAAGCGTTTGAACGCTTCGAACGCGGCGTCGAGTTGTTCGCGTTCCAGCTCGTACCCGAGCGATTTAATCCGAGCGGCCAACGCGGCGCGCCCGCTGTGTTTCCCGAGAACGAGGTCGTTTTTCGCGAACCCGACGCTTTCGGCGCTCATAATTTCGTAAGTCGTGCGCTCTTTCAGGACGCCGTCTTGGTGGACGCCGGACTCGTGCGCGAACGCGTTTTGTCCGACGATCGCCTTGTTGCGCGGCACTTTCAAGCCGGTAACTTTCGAGACCAAGCGGCTCGTCGGCGCCAAGCGTTGCGAAACGACTCGCGTGTCGGCTTTGAACACGTCGCGACGCGTCCGCAACGCCATCACGACCTCTTCCAAAGCGCAGTTTCCGGCGCGCTCGCCGAGACCGTTGATCGCGCATTCGATCTGTCCGGCGCCCGCCGCGACCGCCGAGAGCGAGTTCGCGACCGCCATTCCGAGGTCGTTGTGGCAGTGAACGCTAATAACCGCTTTATCGATATTCGGAACACGATTCAACAGCGTTTTGATGCGTTCGGTCATTTCCGGCGGAGTCGTGTAGCCGACGGTGTCCGGAATGTTGACCGTCGTCGCGCCGGCGGCGATCGTCGCTTCGACGACGCGGCAGAGGAAGTCGATTTCGGTGCGGCAAGCGTCTTCCGGCGAAAATTCGACGTTCGAGCAATACCCCTTCGCTCGCTTGACGCCCTCGACGGCGCGCGCGACGATTTCGTCTTCCGTCATTCGGAGCTTGAATTCGCGGTGAATGGCGCTCGTCGCCAAGAAGACGTGAATTCGCGGGTCTTCCGCTTCGCGCAACGCTTCCCAAGCGCGGTCGATATCGGCCGGAACGCAACGAGCGAGGCCGCAAACGGAGGAACCTTTAACGATTTTAGCGATTTCGCGCACCGCTTCGAAGTCGCCCGGCGACGCGATCGGGAAGCCGGCTTCAATCACGTCGACGCCGAGTTCGACGAGCGCTTTCGCGACTTCGAGTTTTTCTTGGAGATTCATACTCGCGCCCGGCGATTGTTCGCCGTCGCGCAACGTGGTGTCAAAAATAACGATATTACGGCAAGAATCGGACGCGTTCGTAATAATGGAAGCCATCGTGCCACCTTTTTGCTTTCTTTTGCGCTTACCGCGTCGGCGGCGAAGAACCGCGACGCTTAATATTTTCCGTTTGACGACTTAACGCCCGCTTTTTCGCGACGGCAACAACGTCGGCAAACAAAAACCTATTTTGCGAAACTTCGACGAATTTCGCAAACGAAACCTATCGCCGCCCTCTAGGCGGCGTCGTAAGGTTCAGCCAAGCGCGCGAACCAAAAAGGAAATCGCGAGGCTGTTTTTTGTCGCGCAAAGCTTGAGTAGGCAAAAAACCGCTCCCAGGGCCGAACGTCGTCGGCGTTTACATCGATTCGGCGAACGTTCCCGCGACGCGCTGAAAATTCGCGCGGCGTCTTTATCGAGAACCGCTCCTAAAATTTCATCAATTATAGCGCTTTTTTTCGGCGCGGCAAGGGGCCCGACGCGCCGTTTGGCCGCGAACGCCCCGCGTTTTCGCCTTGACTTCGTTTCGACGACGAAACAAAAAAACCGCGAACGCGTCGCGGTTTGAAAAATCGAGCGCGCTTCGACTAGCGGTCTTGGAGAAGCGGTTCGAGATATTCGAGCGTCGAGTTCATCGAGTCGAGACGCGGGTAATCCGATTCCGGAATTTGCAGTTTGAACTTGCGACGCAGTTCGAGAACGACGTCGAGCATATCCATACTGTCCATCCCGAGTTGGTCGCGGAACGAAACTTCGTCTTTGAGCGAGTCGAAATCTTCGTCCGGCGCGATGTCCGAAAGAATGCCGATGATCGTTTCTCTAATTTCAGCCGTCGTCATAATGAGACTCCTTACCATCCGACCGCGCTCGAAAGCGGAGCCGTTTTTTATCGTTGTCGTTGAGACCGACGTCGCGAGTTCGCGAACCCGGCGCCGCCGATCTTATCCATTTTACTTATTCTCTTCAATCCGCCGCTCAACGGCTGCGCAAACCGTCGCGCTTGCTCGGTTTGTTCCAACGCCGCGTTGGGCGCCGTCGCCGTTATTCGTCGTATTTACCGACGATAACGACCGCGTTGATCCCGACCATCCCGAACGAGTTGTTCAAAATATAACGGACGGAACCGATTTCCTTCGGCTCGTTGAGGACGAGGTTCGCGATTTCGCATTCGGGGTCGAGGTTGTCGACGTTGATCGTCGGGTGAACGACGCCGTCGTCGAACGAAGGGAGGTTCCCGGCCAACTCGAGGACGCCCGCCGCGCCCATCGCGTGTCCGATGAAACTCTTCGTATTATTAATATACGTCTTTTTCGACGCGCCGAAGACGTTGCGCAACGCTTCGACTTCGATAATGTCGCCGGCGTGCGTCGCGGTCGCGTGCGTGTTGACGATATCGATTTCCTCCGGCGCCAATCCGGCTCGCGCCAACGCCTTCGAAACGCATTGCGCTTGACGCTCGGCGTTCGGGAGAACGAAGTCGGTCGAGTCGCTGTTCATCGCGTATCCGACGATTTCGCCGTAAATTTTCGCGCCCCGTTTTTTCGCGTCCGAGAGGCGTTCGAGAACGTAAACGCAACCGCCTTCCGCGACGACGATGCCGTTGCGGTCGACGTCGAACGGTCGCGACGCTTTCGTCGGATCGTCGTGTTTCGCGAGCGCGTTTTGAGCGTTGAACGCGGCGAAAATCCCGAACGTATGGATACTTTCCGAAACGCCCCCCGCCAGCGCGACGTCGACTTCGCCGAGTCGGAGTTGCTGGACGCCTTGAATAATCCCGGCGTTCCCCGCAGCGCAGGCGGCCCCGAGCGTGTAGTGCGGCCCGGTGATTCCGTACCGAAGCGTAACTTCGCCCGCCGGGTTGTTCGCGACGGTGCGCGGGTTGTGGTGGTGCGACCAATACGCGCAATCGTAATCGTATTGCTTAATTTGGTAAATTTCGTTTTCCGTCTCGACGTTGCCGTGTTCGGTAACGCCGATGTAAACGCCGACCGCGTCTTTGCGGACGTTTTCCCAATCGAGCCCGGAGTCGGCGATCGCCTCCCCGACGCAGTAAATCGAGAGGCTCCCGGCGCGGGTGCCTCGGCGCAGTTCGCGGCGCGACTGCCATTTCAGCACGTCGCAGTTGCAAACGCCGGCGACCGTCGGGCCGAAATAACGGATTTCGTAAGGGACGACGCCGCTGACGCCGTTCAAAATCGCGCGGCGGTACTCGGTCAAATTCGACCCGTTCGGCGCCGCCAACCCGACGCCGGTGATCACGATGCGTTCCTCTTCGCGCATTGCCAACTTCCCTCGTTTCGCTATTTTCCGCTATTTATCTTTCTCACCCGCTTTAACCGTTCGAACGCCGTCGAACTAAAGCGACCTTTGTTCGGCGTCGCAAACCGGCATATCAAGTTCGGCTCGACGTCGCGCCGCCCGGAGCGTCAGTCCTCGAACTTCAACGCGTCTTCGAGGGCGACCGTCTTTTCGTACAGCGCGCGCCCGATGATGCACGCTTCAATTTTCGCGTCGCAAAGTTTTTTAACGTCGTCGATATTCGAAATCCCGCCGGACGCGACGACTTGAATCGAAACGGCGTCCTTCATCGCGACCGTTTCCGCGACGTTCGGGCCCTTCATCATTCCGTCGGTCGCGACGTCGGTGTAAACCAACGCGGCGATCGGGGCGCCGTCGAAGCGTTTCGCCAAATCGACGGCCCGCGTCGAACTCGTTTCGAGCCAGCCGTCGGTCGCGACCATTCCGCCGCGAGCGTCGATTCCGAGAACGAGTTTGTTCGGGAATTTTTCGCACATTTCGAGGAACCACTCCGGCTGTTTCAGCGCGAGCGTTCCGACGACGAGGCGCGAAAGGCCGAGGTCGAGCAAGCGGCGAATCGTTTCCTCCGAGCGGACGCCGCCGCCGAGTTCGCACTCGACGCCGAACGGCGCCGTCGTTTCGACGACTTTCTTCACCGCGTCGAAGTTCGCCGTCGTTCCGTCCTTCGCGCCGTCGAGGTCGACCAAGTGCAAACGGCGCGCGCCCTTCGAACGCCAAAAATCGGCCGTTTCCGCCGGGGAATCGCCGTACACCGTTTCCCGTCCGTAATCGCCTTGACAAAGACGGACGCAACGCCCGCCGCGAATATCGATCGCCGGCCAAATTTGCATTTTTCGTTCCTTAAAACCTATTTTGTCGTCGTTTTAATTTCCAACGTCTTGCGTCAATAAACGTCGCCGTTCGAAAATTGGAGCGCGAACGGACGTCGCCCGACGCGGGGACGAAACCGCCGCCAAATCTCTCCTTTCTTATTTTAACCTAATTTTATTTTTCGAAAAGAGCGGGCGACGACGAAAAACCGCGCTCCCCGCCTTTCGCGTCAAGCGTCGGCGCGCCCAACCCGCAAATTTTAACCGTTTTCACCAAACCGTCTAAATTCAACTTGTCTCCGTCGACGCGGCGCTCTCGTTTCTATTTTTTGCCTATAGATATATTGAAAGAAAATGCGGAGAACGCGAAAAATTTTCAAGAAACGGGAAAAAGCGGCGCGAAAACGCCGGAAAGTCGAAGAACGATATTGACAAAAATCGTTTTTGCGCCAACAATAAAAGACGCGTTTTTGTCGACGACGGTTCGCCGACGCGCCCCCTATTTTGCGCGTTTCCCCTATTTTGCGCCTTTTACCCAATGATCAGCTTAAGCAGACAAGAAATTGTTCAAACGACCCGTCATTTAATCGTTAAAGTCGGCACCAACGTTTTAACGGCGCGCGACGGTCTCCTGAACCGCGATCGGATTCGTTCGTTGGTCGCCGAAATTTGCGCCATTCGCGAACGCGGCGTCGAAGTGATCCTCGTCAGTTCCGGGGCGGTCGGGGCCGGAATGGGTCGGCTCGGCTTGGCGAAGCGTCCGAAATCGCACCCGGAATTGCAGGCGGTCGCCGCGGTCGGCCAAGGAACGCTTATCCAATTTTACGAGCAGGAACTCGACGCGCGGGGCGTTCTCGCGGCGCAAGTCCTCCTGACCGCCGACGATTTGGCGCGTCGCGACCGTTATTTGAACGCTTGCAACACCTTCAAGTCGCTCCTGAAATTCGGCGCTCTTCCTATCGTCAACGAGAACGACGCGGTCAGCACCGCCGAGCTCGACTCGACCTTCGGCGACAACGACCGGCTCGCGTCCCTCGTCGCGAACATTTTCCCGGAATCGCTCCTGATTCTGTTGACCGACGTCGACGGTCTTTACGACGGCGACCCGAGTCTGCCGGAGTCGAAGCTCGTTTCCGTCGTCGACCGCTGGACGCCCGACTTGATGCGAATGGTCGCCGAAAAACGCTCGAGCCGCAGCAAAGGCGGGATGTCGAGCAAGCTCCGCGCCGCGCAAACCGTTACGAGCGCCGGCGGGTGCATGATGATCGCCAACGGCGACGACCCGGAGATTTTGACGAAAATTTACACCGGCGAAGAATACGGAACGGTTTTCTTTCCGCGCCGCCGTCTCTCCGCTCGCAAGCGTTGGGTGCGGTTCGCGCCGGTTCCGAGCGGAAGTCTCGTCGTCGACGACGGCGCCGCCAAAGCGCTTGAAACGCAAGGGAAAAGCCTCCTTCCGATCGGCGTTCTGAACTGTTTCGGGCGTTTCAAAAAAGGCGACGTCGTTTCGATCGTCGACCGCGAAAATCGCGAAATCGCCCGCGGACTCGCCAATTACGGTTGCAAGGAAGTCGCGATGATTCGGGGCCGGCGCGCGTCGGAAATCGCCGATATTCTCGGTTTTTGCCCTTACGACGAAATCGTTCACCGCGACAATATTCAAACCAACGCCGAATTTTTAGACGATTGAACGTAATTTGCCTTTTCCGCCGTCGACCGTATTATATTAACGTCGCGGCGGCGTTCGCCTCGACGCTCCGCTTCTCCCCGTTTTACCCGTATTATCCGCAAAGGTTCCGCCCCGATGAAACCGACCGTTCGCGCCTTTATCGCCGTTGAAATTTCCCCGTTGGTGCGCAACGAAGCGCGCAAAACGCTTCGCCCCATTATGGAGGCCTACCCGAACGTAAAATGGGTGGAAGAGGAAAACTTTCACGTTACGTTAAAATTCCTCGGAACCGTTCCGACGGTCGACCTGCACCGCGTCGTCGCGGCGGTCGAGCGCGGCTGTCGCAAGTTCGAGCAGTTCGACCTCGTTTTCGAAGGCGTCGGCGCGTTCCCGAACGCGGACGCGCCCCGTTCGATTTGGATCGGCGTCCGCGAAGGAACTCGGGAAATTCGCGAACTCGCCCGCCGAATCGAAGCGGAACTCGCCGAACTTGGGTATCCTCCGGAAAATCGCGAGTTTACGCCGCACTTAACCGTCGGGCGCGCTCGCCAAAAAGACCGCGAAACCGGTTTTGAAGGCGGGCTCGGACGGATGATTTTCGAACGTTCGAACGTCTTTTTCGGCGCGTCGCCGGTCGACGCGGTTCTCGTTTACTCGAGCGAACTCGAACGCGGCGGCCCGAAATACGACGTGTTGGCCGAAATCCCGCTCTCCCCGATCGGCGTCGACGAAGAGGAATTTTTCAACCCGAAAGCGCTCGACGACGAAGCCGACGAAGCCCTTCGCGCCGCGTCGCAAGTCGAGTTCGCCGGTCAATTCCAAGAAAAAATCGACGCGAACTTCGACGTAGACGCGTTGGACGCCGGTCTCGAAGCGGAGTTGCGTCAAATTTGCGGAGCCGACTTCGCCAAACGCTCCAAAAACAAACAAGCCGCCGGCGGACGTCGCCCCGGCCCCAACGCCGGTCGCGGCAAAGGCGCTCCGGGCAAACCGGTCGCGCCTCCTAAATTCGACGACGTTCCGGAACTCGACGACGTCGACTTTGCCGATTTCGCCGACTTTGCGAAGTCCAACAACGTCAAACCGACCGGGCCGAACCGCCGTCCGCGGAGAAAATAATCGTCCCGCCTTAACGGCGGCGCGCGTCCGTCTTTTCAACGTCGCACCGCCTTTTTGTCTCCCTCGCCTTTTCTTGCTTACCTCGTTTGTCGTCGTTTAGGACGGCGGCGTCTTCTAAAAACCTTCGCGAATCGGCCGCTTTCGCTCAAAAATTCAGTTCGTCTTGTCGTTTTTTCCAAAAAAACTAAACGCGCGACGCATTACAGTCGATACATTCAGTACGACCAGACGTTCGTTTTTCTTGGAACGTCCGTCCTTATTTTTTTATCCGTCGAAGGAGACGCGCTATGCAGACGTTCGCTCGCAAATTAAACCTTATCGCTTTAGCCTTAGGCGCCGCGTTGACGGCGCCGGGTTGCGCGACCGATTGGTTTTCGTCTTCTTCGTCCGATTACGTCGCGGGCGAATTGAGCCAAGACGTTGAAAATCTCCCCGACCCGAACGCGCCTCCCGCTCCGCCGAAACGTTCGACGATCGTTTCGCCGTTGGGCGCGCCGTTCAAAGAATCGCCGGATCGTCTTTTGCTTCAAGCGAACGCCTATTTCGAACAAGGAAAATTTCACGATTCGGCGCGACTGTACCAAAAATACCTCGCGACGCCGGACGCCGCGACCGCGCCGCCGACCGTCTTGGGCCAAGCGCATTATCGAATCGCCGTCGTCGCGCGCAAGAAAATGAGTTTTGCGGAGGCGAAGCGGGAGTTTGAAACCGCGCTCCGTTACGAACCGCAAAATCAACAATATCGCTTCGATTTGGGCAAGTCGGCGTTCGACGGCGCCGATTACGCGACCGCCGACGCGGCGTTTTCGGCGTTGATCGCGCAAAACCCGAACTATCCGCAAGCGCAATATTATTACGGTTTAACGCTTCTCGAAGGAACGCGTCGCGCCGAGGCGATCGCCCCGTTGACGAAAGCGGTCGGCGAGTTGGAAGCGGCCGCGCTTTTGACGGACAAATATTACGCGCTCGGCGAAGCGGAAAACGCCGCCGCTTGGGAAGCGCAAACGACGCAAATCGCCGCGCGTCTCGGTCGTCCCGTCCCGGCGTTCCCGAACAAACCGGCGTTCGCGTCGACCGCGCAACCGCAAGCTCCGGCGCAAGTCGCCCTCGCTCCGCAACCGCAAGCCCCGGCGCAAGTCGCCCCGGTCGTCCAACCGCAAGCTCCGGCGCAAGTCGCTCCGGTCGAACAACCGCAAGCTCCGGCGCAAGTCGCTCCGGTCGTCCAACCGCAAGCTCCGGCGCAAGTCGCTCCGGTCGAACAACCGCAAGCCCCGGCGCAAGTCGCTCCGGTCGAACAACCGCAAGCATGAAAACTGATGCCAAGACATCCGATGCTACGTATCAGTCGCTTCTTAAACTGAAGGAACGCCTTGGCGAGGATTTCAGCAAAGTATT
>JAGBDN010000034.1 GCA_017937485.1 Thermoguttaceae bacterium | reverse complement strand
TCCGTTCGGCGTTCAAGCGTTTTTCACGGATCGGATTATTTCCTCGACCGGCGCCTATAAAATAGGCGAACTCGTTGAAATAGCTCGATTTGGAGAAAATACCGATGACACGGACGTTATCGAAGAGCGCTTGGAACGGATCAACGTTAAGCGACGCGAAATTTTATTTGAAGGCGGGCGGATTTGGTCGCGCAAAGGGTTCGAACCGCCGATTTTGCCTCCGGAACCTATTGTCGATACTAGCCTTGGGAACGTCGATCTTATTCGCGACGGGTTGCCGCTCGACGGAGTTTTTCCACAAGGCGCCGAAACCGGAACCGACGGCGTTCGCGACGTCGCAAACGAAGCAAATTGAAGGAGTTCGGGCGAAGGGGCAAAAAATGACGTTCGCTTTCGACGGCGTACCGCTCCGCGCCGCGCTCGAAGATATTTCCGACGTCGGCGGTTGCGAAGTCTTTTGCTCGGCGGAAGTTGCGAATCAACCCGTTTCCGGATACTTCGCGCTTCGCGACGTCGCCGATTTGGTTCCGCTCCTCGCAAGAACGAACGGACTGCAATGCGTCGAAACGCGCGGCGCTTTTTACCTGACCGCCGACGTAAACGACGCAAACGCGATGGTTCCGCGAGTTTACCGCCTCCCGCCGGGCGAACCGAACCGCCTGCAAAAAGCGCTTGAAAGCGTCCTTTCGAAAGAAGGCGAACTGACGATAACCGGTTCAAGCGTCGTCGTTTACGACAACTTAGACGTTCAAGATTCGGTCACGCAACTTGTCGACGCGTTGACGCATAATCAGTCGTCGACGTACCTTTGCGACGTGTATTTCCTTCGCCTTAAATACAACGATTACGTTAACTTAAGCGCCGACTTGGAAATAAATTCGTCGCTCGACTTGCTCGAAGGCGGTTTCGACTTCGACGACTTGTTGTCGCTTTACGCTTCCGGCGACGCGACAAACGGTCGCAATCGGGTCGACCAACGCCCCGCCCTGTTGCTTTCGGACGGTCGCGAAACGACGTTAAGCGTTGGTAGCGAAATAGTTAGGGAGAAGACGCAAGTTTCGGCGGAAGGTTATTCCAGCACGTCCGGATATGAACGTTTTCAAGACGGTTTGGAACTGAAGTTGACGCCGCATAAACTAAGCGCCGGTCGCGTCGCGCTCGATCTCGATTTATCGATTTCAACCTTCGACCAGTCGGAAAAATCGGGCGTCGAAACGGTGCCAAAGTCCGATAAATCGGCGCTTAAGACGGAAGGGCTCGTGCTCGCCGACGGCAAGCTCTCATACCTCGGGAGTATCGACCGCCGCGACGAGTCGAAGGGCTTGGGAGTGTTTTCGTTCTCACAAACGAGAAATAGCGACGTGCTGACCGTCTGGGGGCGCGTTCGCGAAGTCAAGAACTGAAAGGAGTTACAACGATGATTGCAACAATTTACGGCGATTACGAATACGGTGTTATATATTATAGCGTTGACGAGATTGTCGACCGTCTCGTTAAAGGATGTCGCGTTATTACGAATATTCCGCTTAATCGAGACGCCGTCGGCGCTTACGTCAAGAAGAAACGCGGTCGCTTCGACGCTTCGCGTCTCGTGTTACTGAACGACGCGGAACTTTGTAGAAGTCCTTGGGACGCTCGCTTTCGTTCGAAAAAAGCGTCGATTGTGATTCGCGAAACGCCTAACCTAAGCGATAACAAGTATTATAACAGCTTGCCTTTCGCTTCCTTGCAACATAGGCATAACGCTCAAGATTGGCTATTTTGCGTTTACGATTGCGACGCCTTATTTAGTCGTAACTGCCTTTTACACTGCGATTATGCGATTCGTGTTTTGCAAACGCTTTCTCGGCGTGGGAATCGTCGGGGATTGGAATTGTTTCGAGGCGCGTTTCAATTTAACGTTGGATTTTACGAAGGCGTGTCGTATGCACGCTATAATTTTTTCGAGCCTGAAATTTGCGAACTGATTCCAAACGTTGAAGTTAAGAGTTGAAAGGAAGTTAAATGCGCAAAACTGTTGATGATTTTTACAACTTATGGCGTTTAAAGTTAAAAAAACTCTACTTCGAAAAAGTCGGCTTTTCCGGCGACAATCGCGATTTAATGGCGGCTCATCTCGCGGAGTCTTGGTTTGCGCTTATGTTTTGCGTTGCGCGGATTTACGGCGAGTTTGTCGACTTCGAACGCGATTTTTATAAGTTGCCGAAATCCGAACAGAATTTGCCAACGTTAGAGAGTATTTTGGCCGCCTGCTCGGACGAAGAGACTGAACGGCTTTTCGAGGAGACGCAAAAGAAGTTTGAAGGCGATTTTTTCGCCTTTATTTACTATGAGCGCTTTTTGCGCCCGAGTTACGTTCTGGGGCTTAAGGCTATTTGGATTTCGGAAGCCGGTTATCGAAGAGTAGACTGGAAAGCGTTAGAAGACGCCTTAAAAGAAGAAGACGAAGACAATGCGTAAAACGCCGGAAGATTTTTACAACCTGTTTTGTGATAAGTTCTTAGAACGTTATCCTAACCCCTTGGGCGAACCGTTGCCTTTCATCGCTTGGGGACGTTTTTTGTTTTTGCTATACAGCACAGCAAACAAGATGACCGGGCGAAATTATGTAGCGGAGGAACCAGCGCTCTGGGAGTTGCTGAAGGAGTGGTCGGACGTTTTCACTTGCCGACTTTATGAACATGTGGAAAGCGCCGTCGCCGATAACGCGCGCTTGGAAATTTTTTACTGGCCGTCAATTTGTAACGACGACGCTTTGCTCGAGTTTTTCGATTTGTGCGGCGAACCTGATCTTATGGAGATGAAACAATGAAAAAATATTTGACTGAAAAAACGGTGGCGCTCGGTTTGGCCGCCCTGCTCGCTTGCGGCGTCGCGCTCGGAGCGTCGCTTTCTTCGGACGAACGCGGGAACGTCTCGCCGATCGCGAAGACGAACCTTCCGGCGACGGCGGTTTGTCCGTGCGAAGGTTGCGACTGCCCCGATTGCGCTTGCGTCGACTCGCCGGGTTCGCCGTGCGCTTGCGACGACTGCCCCGGTTCGGCGTCGAAAACGTCTTGTTCGTGCGGTTGCGAAACGGCGTCGCAAAACAAATAGGCCGTTAATCGCGCAAAATTGGCGCTAAAATCGACGCTTGCGAAAAGCGATTAAATACTCAAAAACCTTCAACAACGCGGCTTAGAAACGATTCTGAAAAGGCGTTTTCTAAGTCGCGTTTTTGTTTGACTTACGGCGAGTTTGAAAACTTTTTAAAAGAAACGATAAATGGAAAACAGTCTAGATATTTTAAGAAACCTATTTCGCGACGCTTTCCGAGACAATTATTATAAAATCAAAGAGACGATGCGCGACGACGGCAAAATCGACTTGCCGAGCGATTGGGACTTTTGCAAATTGACTTACGCTCATCGCCGTTTCGTGAAAATCGTCCAAGAGGAATACCGTCGTTTCGCCGGTCTCGACGAGTCCCACCGCTTCCGCGAAGACGACTTGAGCTTTATGCTCCGTTTCAAGCGTTGGGAAGACTGGCGCGAACTTTATTTCAACATCTGCGACGAGTGCGAGCGCGTGTTAAGTTTCGGCGACTGAAAATCTTTAAAAGCTCTTTTCAGATACTTGACAAAAACTTTATAGATACTATAATTTAGTTGTCGCTAGGGCAACTGGGCGTTAGCGATTTTTCCAAAACCTCGATACGAAAGGTTTGTCAATGAAAAAGTTTGTTCGTTATCAAGTCGTTTTCGACTCGCGACTTCTCTTCGAGTGCGTCGAGTGCCTGAAAGCCGTGCGCTACTGGCGCGACGCCGGTAAGAAAGGCGTCGTTGTCCGCGTTGAGCGTTGGTTCGACGGTCTGGGCAAATGGTGGGACGAAACGGAAATCTTGGTCGACTAACGATTGACCTTTAGCCAAGGCCTCCCTCGAGCTTTTTCGAGGGGGGCGGAGTTTTTGGGATGCCTATCCAAACGTTGCAAGAAAAGTACAAAAAGAAGGATCCGCGCGTCGCTCTTAACAGCGCTATCCGCGAAGAAATTCCGGGCGGCGGCGCGTTGCTTCAAGCGTTCGCGCTCGCGTCGGCGAATCAAAACGCGTCGTATGAATGGGGTAAAATTTACAAATTTTTGAGACAAGCGCGCGACGAAGCGACGCAAGAAATCGCGAAGCGCTACGAACTTAAATCCGCGCAAGGGTGAAATATGCGACTTATTAGCGAAACGAAAAACGGCCCGAAAACAACGCGAGTTTACGAAGACGTTACGCCGGACGACGTCGCGCGTCAATTCGAGGAAGCGAAGCAATACGCCAACGGCGACGAAGCGACGCTCCGCGCAATCGACCGCGATATAGCGACGCTTAAACGTATGGGACGTAAGCCGAAACCGGAGCGCAAACGTCGCGTCAACCTGATTCAAGCGCGCTTCAACGCCGACGAACTCGAAATTATCGAAGCGGTTCGCGCCGTCGAGGACGCCGAAATTTCGGTGATCGTTCGCGAACTTGCGTTAGAAGCGGCTCGCGCGCGGCTTGGTCGTTAGTTCCCGCTCTTGTGGCTTTTGGACGGCTCGAATTAGGGCCGTCTTTCTTTTTTCTTGCGGGGTTCTGTTGGGTTCCGCGCGATCGGCGCCGATCGGAGCGAGGGTTTCGTTTCGACGGTCTTTTTGAAGCGCGAAAAGTTTGTGTCGCTTAACTTTCGTTGTAGCGTTTTGAAACAAACGCGGCTTTCCGGATCGTTTCCGGAAACGAAAAAAATTCGAAGCGGTTAATTTTCTTTAGAAGCGGGTTCCGCTTAGCCCCCTTCGCCGCCGTTTCGGTCGTCGCCCAAGAAGCGCGCGATTGATTGTGATAACGTGTTGACCAGCGTAGCGGAAAAAATTTTCGCGACTCGAAAAAAATCAAAATTTTTTCGCGAAAAAATTTTTAAGGCGCAAGCCGTTTTTTTTCGACCAAGCGGAAATTTTTTTGTAGCGAAGCGAGCCGCGCAAGGCGACCGAAACGGCGACGAAGGGGGCGCCCCCCCCTTTGCTGTTGGCGAGGGAGTTAAAGCGCGACCTTTCGAAGCGGATCGCGCGTCGACGCCGTTTTGTCGTTATTACTATAGCGGGGTTTGGGGCGGCGCCCCAGAAGCGGAGCGAGAGGCTGCAAGTCTCGCACCCTAAAAAACTCTTTGAAACGACGTTAATTTCGCTTCATCTTACGCGAAATCAAGTTCTTAATCGCGCCTTCGTCGTACTGGCGAGCGACAGGAATACGCAATACCGGCACGCCGACTTCCGCTAAAATCGCGTCTTTCTCTGCGTCGCGTTGTTGTTGCTTATATTGTCGATGCGAAGAGTCGTCCAATTCGATCACCAACAGCGGCTTCATCGTTTGCGGGTGGCAAAGGGTGAAATCTAAATGTTTACGCGAAATTTTATTCCACGCCGTTACGTTGTCGTGGTGGTCGACGAGCGCCCAAAGTCCCATTTTCGGGATAATGTAGAAGTAATTTCGGCAAACATTCTGTAACACAAGAAAGAATTTAAATTCGGCGGCTGTAAAAATATTGCGCGGATAAAACGTTAAGCCGGCGCTTGACGCGTTTTCTTCGAATCTGTCGACTGTTTGCGGTTTCCAGTCCGAAGGCCATTTTCCTAAGGGAATTTTATTTTGTTTTCTCGTAGTTAAAGCGCCAAGTTTTTTATCGACCCACTTTTTAAGTAAAACAAGTAGCGCCATTAAAATTAAAATCGGCGCGGCAATAACGATTGCAGATACGAAAATTCCAATCATATCGCTTGGTTCAATGATAGGCGTAATTTCTAAACCTTGTTGTTCGGGCATATTTTAACTATTTTCGCAAAAAATTTATTGCAACGCTTTAAAATGCTTGACAAACCGCGAAAAATATTTAAAATACTCTTTTAGAAGCATTCTAAATATTGTAGTGTTTTCGCAAAATTAACAAAATCGCTGTCGAAAGGTTAGCGGCCTTTCCGCAGTCGACGTCGTTTTGCAAAGCGCTGTTAATTTCGGGAGTTACATAGGTCGCAATTCTGATTTTTTTGAGTTCATCGGAGATTTGCGGTCGACCTAACTTCTTTTTTTTAGCTTGCTTAACTGTTTCCATTTAACCCTTTTGAATCGTATGAGTAGGAGAAATTGAGATGACCGCCAACGTTCAAAAAATGCGCAACTGTGAATTTCGCGTTTACGGCATGTTCCGCGAAGCCGAGGATCGGTCGACGGAGAGTTACAACCCTGGTCTTTTCTTTCACATCGACACTTATTGCGGCACGTTCGTTGTGAAAGTTCCGAAACGGGTTTTCGATAATCCTCCGTCGGTCGGCACTGAACTCTGGCTTGTCGGTAATGTGTTGACGACACCTTTTTGCGACGTCGACCTTAACGTTACGGACTTTTTCGAGCCGAACGAACGTTTTCCCGCTTTGAGTCCGGAGGAGCAACGTCAAGGGGCGTATTTCCAAGGTATCGCGTCGATTGAAAAAACGACGTTCAAGCGCAACAGCGGCGAATCGGGTTATAAGCTGTTGATTCGCGGTTTGGGCTTCCTTTACAGTTACGTTACGGACGATGAAACGGTTTATCGTTCGTTCCCGGGCGATGAATTTATCCTCCTTCGCGGTCGTTTGAAGATCGATCAAACTTACCGTCAAGAGCGGCGCCGAACGATTTACGTCTTCACGCCGACGGACTTCGTTCAACCGCGCCGGGAGGCGGAACCCTCGCCCGACCACGATAATTCTAAGCCCAAACCGGAACGACGTCAAGTGCCGCCTGTTAAGGAAAATTAATAATTTCTCGCGTTTCTGAATACTGTACTCTCTAACGGCTCTATCCGTACGTTACGCAACAACGTCTTTTATTGTTTATTATGTTCGGTTCGGGGTAAAACAGAAAAAGAGGTTAAGTTCAAGCGTTACAAAGGGTTGTTTGCGAATTGCGAAATTAGCCGTTTTAGCCGTTTGAAAAAAGCTCCGCAATCGACGGAAAACGCTTTTGAAAAC
>JAGBDN010000097.1 GCA_017937485.1 Thermoguttaceae bacterium | reverse complement strand
GTTTCTTTCCGTTTCTTTCCGTTTCTTTCCGTTTCTTTCCGTTTCTTTACGTTTCTTTCCGTTTCTTTCCGTTTCTTTCCGTTTCTTTCCGTTTCTTTCCGTTTCTTTCCGTTTCTTTCCGTTTCTTTCCGTTTCTTTCCGTTTCTTTCCGCTTCTTTCCGCTTCTTTCCGCTTCTTTCCGCTTCTTTCCGCTTCTTTCCGTTTCTTTCCGTTTCTTTCCGTTTCTTTCCGCTTCCTTCCGTTTCTTTCCGTTTCTTTCCGCTTCTTTCCGCTTCTTTCCGCTTCTTTCCCCGCCCAAACGCAAAAACGCCGCGAACCGAGTTTTCCTCAATTCGCGGCGCTTTCCATTTTGCGCGACCGTCTTAAAACGACTAATCGTCAAAAACGTCTAAAACATTATAATCATTGGTTCCGCTTCAAGTCGTCGAAGCGAACGAGCGAAACGCGCGACGCGTTCAGGCCCCAAGGCGACCGTCCGCAGCAATATCCGACGAGGAACGTTTCCGGGTCGACGAAATGCAACGCCGGATAACAGAACCCGCGCAACTCGCCTTCGGCGGAGCGGTCGAGCGTTTTCTTCGTCAAAATCGTCTTGCCGTCCGGCGATAAAATCCCAACAGTCAACGGGTTGCGCGCGTTCGGCGACTCGTTCCAAACGGCGATCAGGTTGTCCCCGCCCGGTTCGCGCTTGATAACCGCGGGCGACGCCGGCGAAACGAGCGGCGACGGTTCGGAATCGCTCCAAGTAACGCCGCCGTCCGTCGAGTAACTGAAATACTGCCGTCCGCTCGCGTTACGCAACGTCATCAAGAGCCGCCCGTCCGCCAACTCGACGACGCCCGGCTCTTGGTACATAATGTTTTTCGCGTTCGGAACGATTTCGCTCTTCTTCCAACGCCGCCCGCCGTCGTCGGAAATTAAACAGAAAACGGTCGCTTTGCTCTCGTAATTGTACACGTCGCCGCCGCGATACGCGTGTCGAGCGATCGGCGCCAAAAGCCGCCCGTTCGCCAGCTGAACGATGCGGTCGTTGTTGAGAACGTTGTACGTCTCTTCGTTGATCATTTGAACGCGTTGGCTCCACGTCTTACCTTCGTCATACGAGAAGCGAACGTAAGGGCGGCAGTCTCCGGCGTGTTCCTTCACCAAGTAAAAGAGCGCGATCGAACGGTCGCGGAGGCGCAGGAGCGAAACCGACATCACGTTCAATTTCCCTTCGTTTTCGAGAACGAGTTCGTCCTCTTCCGACCAGGTAACGCCGCCGTCCTTCGAAACGCGGCTCGTCAAGCGCGCCGACGCGTGATCGTCGCCGGATTCGCCGTAATAATGCGTATAAACGTAAAGGATTTCCCCCGTTTCCAACCGAACGAAGGCGCCTTCGCTATTTCGCGGATTCCCTTCGCCGGACGGCAGCTCAAGAACGACCGTTTTCGCGACCGGCGGCGCGACTTGCGCTTCTTGCGGCGCGTCGTTTCCCATCAACCAAAGATTCGCCATCAACCCGAGGTATCCGACGGCAAATAAAGCTAAAGAATATTTCATCGTCTCGTTCCTTCGCGTTCTCGCAGTTTGGCGACTCGTCGGAGCCGCTTTTTATTCGTTAATGTTGCGCGGGCCCCGCCGCCGTCAAGAAACGCCGAAAAGCGCCGCGACGTTTCGCGACGCTCGACGCTTATTCTCGGCGTTCCGCCGACGCTTCGCGTTTTCGACTACCAACGCAAATTCGGGTTGGTCGCCGGAACGTTCGCCGCCGGAACGGACGCGTTTTCGCTCGGAACTTGCGCGACCATCGCCCGCGGAGCCGGAGCGGTCGGCGAATTGCCCGGAGCGACCGACGCAAAATTCGGCGCGGAAGCCGGAGCCGTCGGCGAATTCCCCGGAGCGACCGACGCAAAATTCGGCGCTGGAACCGGAGCGGTCGACGAATTGCCCGGAGCGACCGACGCAAAATTCGACGCCGAAACCGGAGCGGTCGACGAATTGCCCGGCGCGACCGACGCAAAATTCGACGCCGAAACCGGAGCGGTCGACGAATTGCCCGGTGCGACCGACGCAAAATTCGACGCGGAAGCCGGAGCCGTCGGCGAATTGCTCGGCGCGACCGACGCAAAATTCGGCGCAGGAACCGGAGCGGTCGACGAATTGCCCGGAGCGACCGACGCGAAATTCGACGCAGGAACCGAAACGGTCGTCGGCCAACCGGCAAAATTTTCGGAGCCGTTAGTTTGATTATAACCGGAATTTTGCGAATTTCCAGCTAATTGCGGCGCCGCGACGTTCGAATTTACCGCGTTCTCTCCTTGATAACCCGCGCTTCCGTTATAAGCGGCATAACCGGTGTTTTCCCCGGCGACCGGAGAAGAGAAAGGGGCGGAATTTTGCGCGACGACCGCGTTTTCGCTCGGAGAATAGCCGTTCGCCGCGACGTTCGCCGCCGGAGCCGATTCAATCGGAGCGTTCAAAACGTCGGCGACCGTCGGCAAATTCGCGCCGAGATCGTTCCAAGTCGGAAAACTGTCGACTTGCGCGGTCGAGTCGACCGGCGCCGTCAACTCGCGTTGAAAATCGACGCCGCGCCGCCAGCTCGAATCGTCCCCGCCCGCGTTCGCCGTCGGTTCTTGCGCCGCCGTCGAACCGGCAAAATCGGCCGTTCCGACGTTATTCGCCCAATCGTTAACGCTCGCGGTCAAGCCGCCGTTCGCCGCGCCCCCTTGCGCTTGCGAAATGAAATCGACGCTCGTCGTTTCGGGAACGCTTCGCAAAGTCGACGCGTCGATCGAAGCCAACGAGTCGTCGTCGAACTCGCCGAAACCGCTCTCCAACGACGCGGCGTTTTCGGCGTCGACTTGCGCATCGACCGCCGCGACGTCGGTCGCGTTTCGCTCCGCCGCCTCGCCGCGCCAGATTCCCGCCGCGCAGAAAAAACCCAGCCCAAACGCCGCTAACGCGACGCCGGTCGTCCGCAACTTCCCGTCGCGCAACGCGTCGCGCCAACTTCCGACGCGTTTTCTTTCGTCGCGCGACTCGCTAAAAGTCGACCAATCGGGCGTCGTCGCGACAAACCGCGGACGCGACGCGACGCTCCTTTGCTCGGCGCGTTCTTTCTCTTCCGCGTCCAACCAATCTTGCGCGAACGATTCGTTGGCGGCGGCGGTCGTTTCTTCGGAAGCGTCGTTAATATTTTGCGCGCGGTCGGCGGCGTCGTTTTCTTGCGTCATCGCGGTCGGTCCTTTTGCGTCGGAAAAGCGAAAAACAAGGATAAGACGAGCGCGCTCCGCTTCACTTTCGACGGAAACGCGCCTCTCTTCAAGAATATCGACCGGCGCGAAATCAAATTTTAACGATTTTTTCTAAAATCGCGTTTAAAACAATTTTAACGGCCGGCGACCTAAAAAACAAACGGTTCCAGCGTCCGCCGTCAAGCGACGCGACGCTAAAACCGTTTCAATCGTTAAATTTTTACGCTCAATCTTTTATTTGCCAAAAAACTCGCGAACGGCGGCGACCAAATATTCTTGTTCTTCCGGTCGCAATTCCGGGAAAATCGGGAGCGCGAGGACTTCGGCGGCGGCTTTGCGCGTTTCCGGCAGGTCGTCCGCTTTGTACCCGAGATAAGCGAAGCATTCTTGCTCGTGCAACCCGAGCGGATAATAAATATCCGTCCCAATTTTCTTTTCCGTCAAGAAGGCGCGCAATTCGTCCCGCTTGCCGTTAAAAACGCGAATAACGTACTGATTCCAAACGTGCCGACGGTTCCCGACTTTTTTCGGCGTCGCGATAAATCCGTCGAGTCCGGCGTCGGCGAAAAGCGCGTCGTACCGTTCGGCGTTCTTCCCGCGCGCCTCCGTCCAAGCGTCGAGATAAGGTAACTTGACGTTCAAAATCGCCGCTTGGTAAGAGTCGAGACGGCTATTAATCCCGATTTCCTTGTGATAGTAGCGCGGCTCCATTCCGTGCGCTCGCAACAGTTTAACGCGAGCGGCCAACGCTTCGTCGTTGCAAACGACCATCCCGCCGTCCCCGGCGCCGCCGAGGTTTTTCGTCGGATAAAAGCTCAAGCAGGACATATCGCCCCAGTTCCCGACCGAAACGCCGTCCAGCTCCGCGCCGATCGCTTGGCAGGAGTCTTCGATCAGGTAAACTTTGCGGCCGAAACGCTCTTCGGCGCGCTTGACGATCGCTTGGAACGCCGGCATATCCGCCGCTTGACCGAAGAGGTGAACAACGATAATCGCCCGCGTTTTCTCGGTGATTTTCGCTTCGACTTCTTTCGGGTCGAGATTCCAAGTCGTCGGCTCAATATCGGCGAAAACCGGGGTTGCGCCGACGCGCGGAACGCAGCTGGCGGTCGCGAAGAAGGTGAAGGACGGAACGATCACTTCGTCCCCCGGCGCGACGTCGGCCGCCATCAACGCCAAAAGAAGCGCGTCGCTCCCGGAGGCGCACCCGATCGCGAAGTTCGTCCGCGAATATTTCGCGATATTTTCTTCGAGCTTCTTCACTTCCGGGCCGAGAATGAACATTCCGCTTTCGTTGACGTTCAAAAGCGCGGCGTTCATCGCGTCGCCCAATTCGGCGTATTGACGTTTCAAATCCAACAACGGAACGGAGGCGACGGGAGCGGACACGAGCAAACCTTTCATTGCAAATCGACTCAAAAAACGGCGCGTTTCTCGGACGCCGCGCGTCGGGACGGTCGACGAGCAAAATTCGCGTTTTTCGCCGAGACGCGCCGCAAACCGGAAACGATTCTTAAAGCGGTTGGAGAATAACGCAAATCGTTCGTCGCGTCAAGCGAAAAAAACGTTTTTTTCCGAAAAACCTCCAAAATTATCTATTTCCCCCGAAATCCTCCCGTTTCTCCATTCGTCGCGCGTTCCGCCGTCTAAAATCGCTACAATCCCTAAAACCGTCGACGCTCTCCGCGCCGCCCGCCCGGCAAAAACGATAAAATCCAAAGAACGTAAAATTTGCCGCAAATCAAACGTCGCCGACGCGAAAAAACCGATATTAATAACGATTTTACGCGTCGCCGTTCTCCCTTTGCGTCGACCCGATCGCCTCGTCCGTTAAGCCGCGACGCTCGCTTGAAATGTCGAGCGCCGACGAGCGCCGTTTTCCTTTCCCGCATTATCGTTAAAAACGCAACGCCCTATGTCGACCTTTTCCCGCGTCCAATCCTCGACCGACGAAACCGTTTCCTTCGCCGAATCGGGAGCCGAAACCGCCGTCGCGCCCTTTTTTCCCGCGCCGCTAACCGTTTTCGAAGACTATATGTTCCTCGACTATTCGGCGACGTACCCGACGGCGATCGTTTGCCGCCTCCGTTTCAGCGGTCGTCTCGACGTCGAACGTTTTCGCCAAGCGTTGGAACTCGCGGTTCGCCGACACCCGCTCTTCGCTTGCCGCGTCGAAAAAATCGGCCGTCGCCGTTGTTGGGTTCCGGACGACGCGCCGCTCGATTTCGTCGAAGCGCGACGCGAAACCGTTCCCGGCGCCGACGGAACCGACTTTTTCGAAACCGTTCGCCCCTTCCGCCTTGACCGCGCCCCGGGTCTCCGAACGACCGTTATTTGGGACGACGTTTCCGCCGACGTCGTTTTCCGTTGCCATCACGCGACTTCGGACGGAACCGGCTTGAAGTCGTTTATCGCCGACGCGCTCGTCGAATACGCGGCGCTCGTCGGCGCCGTTCCGCCCGATCTCGAACGTCGTCCGCTTGATTTCGACGCGTTGCGCCGCCGCGGTCAATTCGGTTTGACGTTAAAAAGCTACTGCCTTAACTATCTTCACACGACGGCGTCGACGCTTCGCTTCCTCTTCGGACGTCCGCGCGCTTTTGCGCCGCTTGCCGACGCGCCCGAAATCGAACCGTTCGACGCCGACGTCGACGAAATCCGTCGCCGCCCCGACCTGCTGACGACCGCGCTAAGCGTCGACGAAACGCGACGTTGCATCGCGACGGCGAAACGGCTCGGAATCACCGTCAACGACTTGGCCCTCTCCGCGTTCGTTTGGTCGCTCGACGAAATTCGACGAAAGCGCGGCGAAAATCTCGGCGGTCGAACGCGAATCGCGACCCCGATCAATTTACGCAACCAAAATCATTTCGCGTCGCCCGCTTGCAACGTCGTTACGATGACTTTCGTCGATTTCGGTCGTTCCGCTCGCCGGAATCCGCGCCGCCTCCTGAAAGCGACGCGACGCAAAATGAACGTCGTCAAACAACGCGACCAAAAGCATTTTCTCGACTTGGTTCTTAAGACCGGCGATTTCCTTGCGCGTCTCGTCGGCGGCGACCTTTCCCTCTTTTTGCGCTCGAACCAATGCCGGGCGACGGCGACTTTTTCGAATATCGGGCGCGCCTGCCTCGACGTTCCGCTCGACCGCGACGCCGACGGCCGAATTCGCGTCGGCGATTTGACGCTCGACGCGATCGAAAACGCGCCGCCGATTCGCAATCGCTCGCCGATTTCGGTCGCCGCGCTCACTTACGGCGAACGGCTAACGTTCGGCTTCCGTTTCGACCCGCGCTATTTAACCGACGACGAAGCGCGAGCGTTCCTCGACCGCTTCGCCGCCGCTTGCGCCGATTACTTCGAGACGACCGAAGGAAAACCGGTCGGCCAAATCAATTAAAGAAACAAAATCCAAGATTCCGTTCGGCTCGCGTCGCCGATTTCCGACGACGCGAGCCGCAAAAGAAAAGTTGCGCGCGGCGTGTCAACGCCCGTTAAAACGTCGCGCCGACGACGGTTCGCTTTTCTTTTCGACTCGACCGCCGAACGTCATTCGTTCGCGCCGCCGTTCGCAAGACGCCGACGCGCAAAACGTCTAAAGAATTCGATTTTCGCCAACCGCGAACCGGGCGAAACGCCGAGCCGGCCCTTCACGTCCGCTTCGGAAATCAGCGCCAACCAATCGCAAGACGTGCGCGACGCGACCCGCTCCAGCTCCTCGTTTTTGCAGTAAAAATCGCGGAAACAACGCGGTTTCGTATGATTCTCGACCAAACAGCAAATCTGCTCGCGGAATTCGACCAAATCGGCGTCGCCGTCGTACCCGCACTTCTCGATCAAGAGCCGCCGCGCGACCGAAGCGCCCTTGGGCCCGTGTTTCGGCGTCGTTACTCGCCCGTTGCGGTACCGAACGCAGCGCGGTTTTCCGACGTCGTGCCAAAGCGCCGCCAAAAACGTCAGCGCGCGACGCGTCGGCGTCAACGTCGACCACTCCGGAAGGCCGATTAACGTTTCGCAAACCATTTTTGTGTGCGTCCAAACGTCCCCTTCGGCGTGATGGTCGGAGTTTTGCGGCGACGCTTTCATCGGTTCGACCCATTCGGCGAAAATCTCTTCGACGGCCGCCCAATCGACCGAACGCGCTTCGAGAACCAACGCCGCCGACGGCGTTTTCGCTTGCAACTTTTCAAGAAGTCGGTCTTCGTCAATTTGCGCAAACCGAACCGCCGACGCGCCGAAATCTCGAGTCAAACCGTCGCGATTCGGCCCGTTTTTCTCGCCTCTTCCGTTCCGTTCGTTTCGTTCGAACGACCGCCGATTTCCGACGGGTCGATTCCCGCGTTCGAATCGCTCGTTTTTGCCGGTTTCGCCCTTATTTCCTCCGCGCTCGCCTCGTCGTTCCCCCGTCGTCGCGGCGTCGCGCCCCTTGAAACGTCGACGCCGATAACGATTTCGTCCGTCGGCGTTCGCGCCGAACGCGCCGGGCCGTTCGCCGCCGTTCGCCGCGTCGCGTCGTTCGGCGTTTCGTCCGTCGTTTCGTTCCGAGCGTTCCTCGGGCAATCTCATCCGTTCGTCTTCCGTTCCAAGTTGCAAAGTCCAAGCGTTCGCTTCGGCGTTAAAATCCGCCGAAGCGTTAAAATCGGCGATAAAACGTTCCGACGCCGACGCCGGAACGTTTCGCCCGACGGCAAACGCGCCCGGTCAAGACGCGCTCGCCGCTTCCGCTCGTCGAATTACGCGAAGTATTCGACGGCGTTTTTGAAAATCGCGAACCCGTCGCCGACTTTCGTCGCGAAATCGGGCTCGTTTTGATAACGCGTCCAGTCCGGACGTTGCGTTTTGTCGAGGTGGCGTTCCGGGTGCGGCATCAAGCCGAAAACGCGCCCGGTTTCGTCGCAAACGCCCGCGACGTCGCGAACGGCGCCGTTCGGGTTGTTCCCCGCCGCGTATCGGAGCGCGAGTCGACCTTGCGCTTCGAGCGCGTCGAGAACCGCCGCGTCGCGTCCCATAAACTTCCCTTCGGCGTGCGCGATCGGGAGGTACATCTTGTCGACGCCGCGAAGGAAAACGCACTTGTCGCTCTTGACTTCAAGATGCGCCCAACGGTCGACGTAAACGCCGCTGTCGTTCCAAGTGAGGGTCGCCGGGGCGCCGATTTCGTCGTCCGCGACGAGGATTCCGCTCTTGATCAAGATTTGGAACCCGTTGCAAATCCCCAAAACGAGTTTGTCGGCGTCCTTAAAACGGCTGACCGCGTCGAAAAGGCGCAGACGAATCTTCGAGGCGAGAACTCGGCCCGCCGCGACGTCGTCGCCGTAACTGAAGCCGCCCGGGAAGCACATAATTTGGAAGCGGTCGATGATCGACGGATCTTCCAGAAGGCGGTTGACGTGAATCCGCTCGGTCGTCGCGCCGGCCAATTCAAACGCGTAAGCGGTTTCGTAATCGCAGTTCGTGCCGGGCGCTCTCAAAATCAATACGTTCGGTTTCATTGTTATTCGCTACCGTATTATATTCTCTTTCGATTTTTCAATCGTTGTTTTTATTTTTCCATTTTGCGAACGAAACGCGCCGCTCCTTTTCGCCGTTTTGTCCTTATTAATTAACATAAGGGGAAAACGCGACGCTCTCGGCGAGCCGACGCCAAACGCCGACTCGCCGTTTTCGCTCGCCGCCCGCCGCGATCAGTCGGCGTACCAACCGCCCAAGTCGAACGGTTTTTGCCAACGCAGTTTCAGGTCGGCCAAATCGCCTTGAACCGCGACCGAGCCGTCGGCGCCGAAGATCGTCAGCTCCGGTTTTTCGACGACTTTCCCAATCGGCGCGAACGGAACCTTCGCTTCGCAAAGGATTCCTTCGAACGCGCAGCTCTTTTCGACCGGAACTTCGATCAGGAAGCGCGAGTTCGACTCGGAGAAGAGCTTCCAATAATCGTCGACGTTTTCGACGCCCGGGAGCGCGGTCGATTCGCCGTCCGTCGCCGCGAGTTTGATCGCGGAGAGGGAAATTTCGGCGCCCAAGTTCCCGGCGAACGCGCTTTCCGCCGCCGCGACGGCCAGACCGCCTTCGCTGAGGTCGTGCGCGGCGCGAATCAGGCCGCTTTGAATCGCCTTGTGAACCGCGACGTAAGTGCGTTTCGCGACGTCGACGTCGAGCGTCGGAACTTGACCGCCGACCCAGTTGCGGACGAGCGAAAGGTGCGAGCCGCCGAGTTCGCGCTTCGTGTCGCCGACCAAATAAAGAGCGTTGCCGGCTTCCTTCAAGTCCATCGAAACGGCCTTGGCGACGTCGTCCATTTGCCCCATCGCGCTGATGAGCAAGGACGGCGGAATCGCGATCGGCTCTTCGCCTTCCGGACGGAACTCGTTGTTCAGCGAGTCTTTACCGCTGATAAACGGCGAACCGAACGCGACCGAAACGTCGCGGCAAGCCAACGCGGCGCGAACCAGCGAGCCGAGAACTTCCGGCTTGTCGGCGTTCCCCCAGCAGAAGTTGTCGAGGATCGAAATCGTCGTCGGGTCGGCGCCGACCGCGACGGCGTTGCGGGTCGCTTCGTCGATGGCGGAGGCGGCCATCCAGTAGGCGTCGTAGTCGCCGTAATTCGGGTTCATCCCGTTCGAAACGATCAAACCGCGGCGGCTCGTCAAGCGCGGACGCAAGACGGCGGCGTCGCCCGGGCCGTCGCATTCGACGCCGACGAGCGGTTTCAAGACGCTTCCGCCTTGAACTTCGTGGTCGTATTGACGAATCGCCCAGTGCTTGCTCGCGACGTTCAAGGAGCCGAGAATCGCTTCCAAGTCGAGCGTCGCCGAGGTTTTGCCGCTCTCTTTGCCGCCGCAGGGGCAAGCGACCGTCTTCGAAACGGCGGTTTGGCCCGGAAGTTCGACGCCTTCCGGTTTCACCGTAATCGGCGCGACCGCCGGAATCTCGTAAACGGCTTTGCGGATCACCGGCGGGCGACCGTCGTGCATGAAGGACATCGCCAAGTCGGCGACCGTAACGCCGTCGTATTTCAGGACGAGGCGGCCGGTCGGCTTGAATTCGCCCAAAACGATCGCTTCGACGTCTTCGCTTTCAGCCAACGCTTTCAGTTCCGGCCACTTGTCTTTCGGAACCGAGAAGACCATCCGCTCTTGCGCTTCGCTGATCCACATTTCGGCGTAAGAAAGGCCTTCGTATTTGAGCGAAATCGCGTTCAGGTCGACTTCGGCGCCGATTTTTTCGCCCATTTCGCCGACCGCGCTCGAGAAGCCGCCCGCGCCGCAGTCGGTAACGGCGCTGTAAAGGCCGCGGTCGCGCGCTTCGAGCATCACGTCAAGGATTTTCTTTTCTTCGATAGCGTTCCCGATTTGCACCGCGCCGCCGGAGAGCGTTTCGCTTTCGCTCGTCAGTTCCGCGCTGCTGAAGGTGGCGCCGTGAATGCCGTCGCGCCCGGTGCGACCGCCCATCGCGACGATCAGGTCGCCGACTTTCGGCTCTTTGAACGACTTGTCGACCGGAATCAAGCCGACGTCGCCGCAATAAACCAACGGGTTGCCGAGGTAGCGTTTGTCGAAGAAGATCGAGCCGTTGACGGTCGGAATCCCCATTCGGTTGCCGTAGTCGCGGACGCCGGCGACGACGCCTTTAATGACGCGGCGCGGGTGCAGGACGCCGTTCGGCAGCTCGTTCGAGTCGAATTGCGGCGGCGCGAAGCAGAAAATATCGGTGTTGCAGATCGGTTTTGCGCCGAGGCCGGTCCCCATCGGGTCGCGGATGACGCCGCCGATCCCGGTGTTGGCGCCGCCGTACGGCTCGAGCGCGCTCGGGTGGTTGTGCGTTTCGACCTTGAAGCAGACGTTGTATTCGTCGTCGAACTTGACGACGCCCGCGTTGTCGGCGAAAACGCTGACGCAGAAGTCGTCGGCGCCGAGGTTTTCGCGGATTTTGACGGTCGCGCCGAAGATCGTTTCCTTCAGCATGTTCTCGAAGAAGATTTCGCCTTCCGGGCCGCTATAGGAAATACGACCGGCGAGCGTCTTATGGCTGCAGTGTTCGCTCCAAGTTTGCGCGATCGTTTCGAGTTCGACGTCGGTCGGGTCGCGGTCGAGGTCTTGAAAATGCTTTTGGATCGTTTGCATTTCGACGAGCGACAGGTAAAGCTGGCCTCGCTTGCTGAGCGTTTCGAGTTCCGCGTCGTTCATCGAGCGAATCGCGACCGTCTTCAACTCGAACTTGTACGGCGAACCGACTTGAAGCGAGTCGAAGCCGAGTTCGTCGAACGCGACTTGCTCGATCGCGTCGTTGGCGAGGAGTTTGCGAGCGAGACGTTCGATTTCCGTCGCGTCGACGCCGTCGATCCAGTACTTTTTGAAGGTGCGAACCGCCTCCGGCTCGATTCCGAAATCGGCCGCCGTTTGACGCGCGGCGTCGGCGACGACGTCGGTAACGCCCGGTTTCGGGAGGACGTAAACGATTTTACCGGTTTTGCCGGCGAGCGACTCGGCGAGAACCGCGTCTCCGACGACGCCGATCGAAGCGCGTTCGACGACCGGGTCGGCGAGGAGGCGCGACGCGAGCGTTTCGACTTGTTCGCGGCTCAAATCGCCTTGAAGGAGGTATCCGCGAGCGAAGCCCAAGGTCAAATTCGGCGAAAAACCGAGGTCGGCGGCGTCCGCGACCGTTTCCGTTCCAACGACGTCGGGCAATCCCGGCGCGGCAAAAATGTCAACTTCCCAAAGCATCTCGTTTCTTCTTCGTTTCCTTCAAAAAGGTTAAAATGGAGTCTCGGTCGTTCTCTTTCAAGAACGATTTCCAAAGAACAATCTTCTCTTCCAAACGCTCGAGCGCGTCGAGCGTCGCGACGCGGTTCGAGCCGAAAATTTCGACCCAAACGTCGGGCGCCCCTCCGGCCAACCGGGTAACGTCGCGGAAACCGGTTCCGGTAAAAAGGAGTTCCTCCGTCGGGACGACGCTCGCCGTCAAGACGGACGCAAGGTGCGGCAAATGACTCGTTCGCGCCAAAATGCGGTCGTGTTCGTCCGCCGACGTTTCGACGACCGTCGAGCCGAGCGCTTCCCAAAACGCGCGAACGGCGGCGACCGCCTCCGCTTTCTCCCCGGCGACGCAACGCGAAATTTCACCGTTTAAACCGGTTTTAACGGTCGCGCCATCCTTGCCGGTATTGCCGCTTTTACCGCTTTCGCCGACTTTATCGCCGCCGACGTTGTTTTCGTCGGCGCGAGTGCGTTTGTCGACTTGCTCGATTTCGACAACTTTGCCGTTTTCAACGGTTTTAACGGCGTCGTCCGGAACCGCGTCCCCTCGTTCGAGCGCGGCGCGACGGTCGGCGACGCTCTCCCAAGGCGTTAAAATCGTTAATTTTCCCCTAAACAGGTCGGCGGTCGCGAACTCGGCGCCCGATTTATCGCTCCCGGCGATCGGGTGCGCGGCGACCGCGTCGAGCCGAACGCCGCTCGGACGCTCCGGCGAACTCAACAGCGCGTCGACCGTTCGAACAAAATCGCCCTTGACGCTCCCGACGTCGGAAAGCAAAAACGACCGCCCGGCGAACGCGTCGAAGCCCTTTTCTTCGCTAATTTCGGCGCAAACTCGGCAAAAATCCCGCAAAACCCGCAAATTCGTTTCGACCGGCGCCGCGAAAACAATTTGCGTCGCGCCTTGCGTCCCGGCCCCGAGTTCGAGCGCGGCCCGCCAATCGGTCGCGAACGCGTCGACGGCGCCCAACTCGACCGCCCGCCGCAACTTCGCCTCCGAGCGCCCGAAACCGATAATCTTTCCGCCGACGCCCGCTTTTTTCGCCGCCAACCCGACCGAACCGCCGAGAAGCCCGACGCCGACGACGACCGTTTGCGCAAAATCTCGTCGCATTTATCCCTTAACTCAACCGCCAATCAAAAACGCGCGCTTTTTCGACCGTTTCAATCCTTTTCAACGCAATTACCCCGCAAAATCGGCGCGACCGACAAAAACCGCCTTCGTCGTCCGAAAACGTCGCGTAAAAAACGGTCGGCGCGTAAAAACGGCCTAAATTATTATAACCGATAGAATTTCCGCGTCAATTAGTTTCGACGCGCCGCGACCCGATAATTCCCGATTCGTCGCGATTTTTACACTCGCCGCGCGCTCGACCGTTATAATCGTTTTTATCCGCAATCTTTTCCGCTCGACGTTCCGCAATTTCTCCGCCGGTTTTTGGAAAAAATATCGAAAAAGCGTTTGCAAAGCGGACGCGTTTCCTTTATAATAAAGGTCGACGTTTTAACGAGCGGCGTTTTTGGGGTCGCTCGAACCGCGTTCGCCGTCTCTTCGCTTCGGCGAATCGAACGCGCCGACGTTGTTACCGTTATTATCCATTTCATTGGCGCGACCGTCAAAGTCGGACGATCGCGCGCCTTCCAAGGAACCGAACTCATGCGACGACGAGAATTTTTGACCTACTCCGCGGCGACCGCGGTCGCCCTTCCGTTCGCCTCCGCCCTTTCGCAACTCCTCGCGGACGACAAAGCCCCGAAAAAAATCCTCTACTTCTCCCGCTCTCAAGGGTTCGAACACGACCCGGTCAAGCTCGGCGCGGACGGCGAAAGCGTCTCCGACAAAGCGCTCAAACGCCTCGGCAAAGAACTCGGCGTCGAAGTCGTTTGCACCAAAGACGGAACCGTTTTCGACGGCGACCTCTCGCAATACGGCGCCATTATCTTCTACACGAGCGGCGACCTCGACAAAGACGGCGGAAACGACGGCGGCAAAGCGATGACCGCGCAAGGCGTCAAAAACTTCTACGCGGCGATCCGCGGCGGCGTCGGCTTCCTCGGCTTCCACTCCTCGACCGACACTTGGCGCGGGAACACCGGTTACAAAGTCGACGCGTTCTTTGACCAACCGGAATACATCCGTCTGCAAGGGGGCGAGTTCATTATTCACGGCGAACAACAAGAAGCGACCGTCGAAGTCGTCGACGACGTTCTCCCTTGGTCGAAGGGGAAAAAATCGTTCCGCCATCACGACGAATGGTACGCGAATAAGAATTTCGCGCCGGAAATGCGCGTTTTGATGTCGCTCCAAACCGCCGGGATGAAGAACAAAGATCACAACAAGTGTTACGACCGCCCGGCGTTCCCCTGCGTTTGGGCTCGCAAAGAAGGCGCCGGAACCGTTCTTTACTGCGCTTTCGGGCACAAGAATTCGTTCTGGGAAGGCGACTTTGACGCGCTGATCGGCGACCTCGTTCGCGCCGCGCTCGGCGAAATCAAAATTTCGACCGAACCGAACCTCAAAACGTCTTGCCCGGGCGCCGATATGCTCCAAAACGAATGGAACGGTCGCGGCAACGGCGAACTTTATTGAAAAACGAATCGATAAATCGTTTCTTCTCGACGGCGGAACGCGGTTCCGCTTTCGTCGCGCCTCGTTTCGCCGTCGATTTTGCCATTATTAATTAATAAGGACGCCGACGCGGTTCCGTCGAACGCCGATTTCCCCGATTCTCGTTAAATTGGGGAAATTTCGTTCGCCGACCGCGTCGACGACGCCGATCTTATGCAACCGAACGCCGACGCCACTTCCGTCGAATATTTCAACACCGCCGACTTTTTGCGCCGTTTCGCCGCCTCTATGCCGGACGCGATCGCCGTCGCGCAGCCGCTTTACGAAGGCCGAAGCAAGCGACCGCTTCGCGACCCGGCGGGCAAACGCGTTTACTCGACGCTCACCTTCGCCGAACTCGACCAAGATTCCGACCGAATCGCCGCCGCGCTCCAACGTTCCGGCGTCAAACCGGGCGACCGACTCGCGCTGATGGTTCGGCAGGGCGTCGACTTCGTTTCGCTCGTTTTCGCGTTGTACAAAAGCGGCGCCGTTCTCGTCCTAATCGACCCCGGGATGGGAATCAAGCGGATGCTCGCCTGTTTGCGCGACGCCGAACTCGACGGTTTTATCGCGATTCCGCAAGTTCAAGCGGCGCGCGTTTGCTTCCGCCGACGTTTCCCGAAAGCGAAAAAGAACCTAACCGTCGGTCGCCGTTGGTTTTGGCGCGGGCTTTCGCTCGACAAAATCCGCCGCGAGCCGTTCGTTCGCGCCGCCGACCCGAAACGCCGACTCGACGACGCGGCGGCGATCATCTTCACCAGCGGCAGCACCGGCGTCGCCAAGGGCGTCCTTTACACGCACCGTATGTTCAAAACGCAGGTCGAGGAAATCTCGAAGCGGCTCGACGCGCGCCCCGGCGGCGTCGATTTGGTCGGCTTCCCCTTTTTCGGCCTCTTCGACGCCGGAATGGGCGCGACGGCGGTTATTCCCGATATGGACTCGACCCGTCCGGCGTCGGTCGACCCGCGTCTTTTCCTCGAAGCGGCGGACGATTGGCAAATTACGCAAGCGTTCGGCTCCCCCGCCCTTTGGAACCGCGTCGTCGACTTTTGCCTCCAAGAAAAGCGGACGATTCCGACGCTCAAACGCGCCGCGATCGCCGGAGCGCCGGTTTCGTTCAAACTCCTTGAAAAATTCCGCCGCGTTTTGCCGCCGGACGCGAACATTTTCACCCCTTACGGCGCGACCGAGTCGCTCCCGCTGGCGATGATCGAGTCGCGCGAAGTGCTCGAAGAGACGTCGGCGAAGACGCGGCGCGGCGCCGGAATTTGCGTCGGGCGGTTCTTCGACACGATCGAGCGGCGCGTCATTCCCGTTACCGACGCCCCGATTCCGCGTTTGGAAGGCGTCGAAACGCTCGGGCGCGGCGAAATCGGCGAACTTCTCGTCTCCGGCCCGCAAGTTTCGCCGCGTTACGTTACCCGCCTCGAAGCGAACGAGTTGGCCCTCGTTTTCGACAAAGACGGCAAACTTTGGCGCCGCGTCGGCGACGTCGGCTACATCGACGACCAAGATCGCTTTTGGTTCTGCGGACGCAAGTCGCACCGCGTCGAAACCGCCGCCGGGCCGATGTTTACGATTCCTTGCGAAGCGATTTCGAACGAGTCGCCGAAGATTTACCGCTCGGCGCTCGTCGGCGTTCCGCTCCCCGCCGATTACGTCGAACCGGCGCAAATTTCGGAGCGCGCGGCGGCGAACCGCGACCTTTGGCGCGAGCCGGTAATGGTCGTCGAGCCGTTCCCGAACGCCCGTCCCGAGAACGAAGTCGAGGAAGAGCGACTTTGCGCCGAGATTTTGGAGCTGTTGGCCGCGAACGCGACGACGGCGGCGATTCGACGCGTTTTAATTTGCCCGGCGCTCCCGGTCGACGTCCGACACAACGCGAAAATCAACCGCGAAGACCTCGCCGTTTGGGCCGCCGAACGCTTAAGCAATCGCTAAATCGCCGTCAAAACCGCCGCGACCGGCAAAGTTGACGCCCGCTCGACGAAAAACCGCCGCCAAAATCGGCGCGAACGGCAAAGTCGACGTCGCGAACGCAACCAACGGCGTTCCAAGCAAACGACGAAACGCCGCGCTTCTTCGACGAAAAACCGCCGTCAAAACCGGCGCGAACGGCAAAGTCGACGCCTCGAACGCAACCAACGGCGTTCCAAGCAAACGACGAAACGCCGCGCCTCCTCGACGAAAAACCGGCGCAAACGGCAAAGTTAACGCTCGCCCGACGCAAAACCGCCGTCAAAATCGGCGCGAACGGCAAAGTCGACGCCTCGAACGCAACCAACGGCGTTCCAAGCAAACGACGAAACGCCGCGCCTCTTCGACGAAAAACCGCCGTCAAAACCGGCGCGAACCTTAAGCCCGTTTGTCGCCCAGTCCCGCCAACGTTGTTAGTCGGCGTTAATCTCAACCCAACCGGTCGTTTTTCTCTCAACCAAAAAGCGCGAACGACGCCGACGCCGTTCGCGCTTTTTGGTTGGGCGTTAAAACAGGCAAACTTCGCCGATTCTAACGTCCGCTCCATCGTTTTTAACGCCTTAACCGCGTTTCAAACTCGCCGTCAACCGCCGACGACCGAATCCGGGTCGTTCGCGTCGTCGTTTTGCTCGACCGTCGCCGGCGTCAACCGCTCCGCGATCGATTGCGAACGCTCGACCAACGCCTTAATTTCCCGCGCCGCGACCGCCGCCGAGCGAATCGTTCCCGGCCCGCCGACGCACCCGCCTTCGCAAGCCATCGCCTCGACGAGATTTCCCGGGCAAACGCCGGTCGCGAACGTCCGCAATTTCCGAATCCCGACGGAGTCGAACCCGGCGACGCAAATCTTTTGAACGGTAATTTTATCGGCGTCCGCGACGCCCGTTTGCAACGCGTCGACCGCCGTTTCGACCGCCGTCGCGACGCCCCCCGGAACCGCGAACCCGCGCCCTTCCGCGCTCGCCGGAGCCGAAATTTGACGCGGTTCGACCGCCGAAACGTCGATTTTCGCCGCGACGAACGCCGCGTCCAGCTCCTCGAACGTCAAGACGTAATCGAGCAACGCGTCTCGGGACGCTTCGACGCGCTTGGCGACACAGGGCCCGATGAAAACGGTAACGCAATTCGGGTCGCGTCCCTTCGCGATTTCCGCCGTCAGCCGGGCCGGAGTCGCGGTTTCCGAAACGAACGGCGTCAATTCCGGCGCGTGTTTCGCCGCGACGTCGACGTAAGCCGGGCAGCACGACGTCGTCATAAAGCGTTCGCCGCGCTTCATTCGTTCGATAAATTCTTCCGCTTCCAAAACGGTCGTTCGGTCGGCGCCCGCCGCGACGCCGATCGCGTCGTCGAACCCGAGTTTCAGAAGCGCGGCCGTTATTTGCTCGAGCGTTCCGGAGAATTGCCCGACCAACGCCGGAGCGAACAACGCGACAAGTCGCCGAACTTGCGGTTTTTCGCCGTTTTGTCCTTCGCCGCCCCCTTCGCCGTCTTGCCCATTTTGTCCGTTTTGGCCTTCTTGACAGTTTCCGACCTTCGCCTCGATGCGACGGCGGCGCGCTTCGCCCAAAAGTTGCGCGACGTCGACGATTTGGCTGCGATCCATCACCGCCCCGAACGGGCAGGCGCGGGCGCATCGTCCGCAAGAAACGCACCTCGCAAGGTCGATTTCAGCGCGACCGTCCGCCCCTTTATGAATCGCGGCGACCGGGCAAGCCTCTTCGCAAGGAACGCGGACTTTAACGATCGCGCGGTACGGGCAAACCGCCGCGCAACGTCCGCACCCCTTGCACTTCGACGGGTCGACGACCGATTTGCCGTCGACGACCGAAATCGCGCCGAAATTGCAGTTGACGAGACAGGGACGCGTCAAGCAACCTTGACAAACGTTCGTCGAGCGGTACCGCCCTTCGACGCAACCTCGGCAAGCGACGTCGGCGACGGTCAGCGTCGGCGGTTCCGGCTCGGTTCGTTCGAGCGCCCGTTTCGCGTATTCGGAGAGCGGGCGGAACTCGTCGTCGTCCTCGACGGCGAACCCGAGCGCGCTCAAGCACCGCAACCGCAGAATCGCCCGTTCTTTATAAATACAGCAACGATAAGGCGCTTCGGAGCCTTTCGGGCGCATCTCAAACGGCGTTCGGTCGATCGTTTCGACCAAGTCGCCGCGCCAAACCGCTTGAATCAGCCGCGTCGCGATCTCTCGCCGCAGATATTGCGCCGCGTCGCGACGGTCGTTGGCGCCGCTCGGAGGCGCGACGCGCTTCACTATTTTTTGAGTTTCGACGTTATCGCCGGCTCCGCCCGCCGCGCCGTTGTTCCCAAGATTCGACTCCATCGCCGCCCTTCCTTTTTAGCCGTTCGGTAAAATTGTTAGAATCGTTTGTTGTATTCGCTAAAAATTTATCGAGTTTATCGCGAAAAAAACGCCGTTCCCTCGTTTCGGAAACGTCGTCGACTCGAATTTAACACGCGTTCCGATTTTGTCAAGCGGCGCCGACGCGTCGCTCGCGTTCTTTCGGTCTTTTCGCGTCTTCGTTCGCCGAAATCTTAGATTCCGCGACGCATTCCGGCGTTCGAACGGCGTTTTTTCCGTTTTCCGCCCCTTACGAAACGCCGTCGCTCCGATTTTAACCGGATTTTCCGCGACGGCGCCAAATCAACCGTTCCGTTTGCCGTTTTCCGCCGCCTTAATCGACGACCGCGACGACCGCGCCGACCGGCAACAAAACGCTCAATTGCGCGATTTCGCGATTGCTGAAAACGAAACCGCCGTTTTCCGGAATCGTTTGACCGACGAGTTCCGGCCGATTCGTCCCCTGCAAGCCGACGCCGCCGTCGAGCGCGATCCAAGCGACGCCGAGCGGATTTTCCGGCGCGCCTCCCGGAATCGCGATCGTTTGCCCGTTCGCGTCGACCGCGTCGCAATTCGGATTCGCCAATTTCTCGACGACGCGAAAATCGCCGCGCAAATTCGCCGAACTTTCCGGAACGCCCAACGCGAACCGACCGGCGTAAAGCCCGTTAAAGCGGAGCGTCAGTTCTTTTTTCGCGATCGAAATTTCGGCCGAAACGGGCCCGCGAACCGTTTTCAACGTCGTTCCGACCGGAAGCGGCTCGTCGACCGGCTTCTTCAGTCCGTTAATTTCGGCGAGCGTTTCCGGCGTCGTCCCCAACCGTTCGGCGATCGAAAGGAGCGACTCGCCGGGCGCCGTTTGCCAACGCGGTTCCAAAATCGCTTGCGCCGGATTGTAAAAGACGTCGAACGCCAAGCGGTCGAGCGCCGCGTCGAGCGCTTTCGCATCCTCGGCGCCAAGCCGGGCGCCGCGCTCGTTTCGAATCCGATTTAACGTTTCAAAAACCGTTTTAATCTCTTCCGGCGTCGACGCGGTCAACGCGGCGGCCAACGCGGCGCGCAACTCGGCGGCTTCGTCGACCGGAGCCGCGGGCGCGACGGGCGGCGTTTCGACGCTTAAATCGTTCGGAATCGCCGCGTCCGCTTGTTCCAAGAGACTCGACGTCGGATTAACGTCGGCGACGGCGTTCAAACCGTTCGCGCTTCCGTTCGCAACGTCGGCGCTCGGCGCGACGGGCGCGTTTTCCGCCGTCGCGCTTTCAACGTTCAAAACGTCGTCGGCGCCGCCGTCTAAAGCGTCGAGATTTTCAACGACGGGAAAAGGCGCGGGCGCCCCGTTTTCGCCGTTCGCGACGCCGGTTTCCCCGCCTTCCGCGACCGCCGGAACGCTAAGTTCTTCGACAAAAGGCGGAATCGCGTCGTTTTCCCAAGTTTCGTCGACGGCGACGGGCCCCGCCGACGATTCGACGCCGTCGGCTTCCGCGTTCCCGGACGCGACGTCCGAAGCCGCCAAATCTTCGCCGCCGTCGGTCGCTCCCGCAATCTCGGCGACCGACGCAATCTCCGGATTCGCGGTCGTTTCCGGTTCTAAATTTCGATTTTGCGCCCGACTTCCCAGCGCCCCTTCCGTCGCGACGTCGTCGTTCCAATTATTGACAAAAGTCGTTTCGTCGACTTCTCGAACGCGTTGCCAACGCTCGCCGATTCGAACGCGAGTCGACGCAAGCCAAGCGTCTTCTTGCCCGGCGTCGGCGGCGTTTCCGTCGACTTGATCGCCCGTCGCGCCTTGCGTCGCCGCCGAATCCGACGCTAAAACGGCGTTTTTTTCCGCGTCAAAATCGGCGCGATACCGGGTCGGAGCGACGCCGAATTCCGCCAATTTCGCGCGCGCCGGACGCAACGCCGTTGGAAAAGTCTCCCAAGCCGCGTCGGGCACAAAGGTCAAGCCCCCCGCCGTCGCCAACGACAACGTCGCAAACCAAGCCGCGCCTTCCAAAAATTTCCCCAACACCGTCCTAGCCTCCCGACGTCGACCGTCGAAACGATCCTTCAAACAAACCGGAAATTTATCCATTAATATTAATAACGGCGCCAAACGCGACGCTTTTGCGCTTGGCTCGTTCGCTCAACCCGCGAAACCGTTCGTCGTCGCCCGAACCGCGCCCGTTGTTCGCGTAATTATACCGCATCTTCCGCAAACGGAATAGAGCAAAATCGCTAAAATCGCTTTAAACGGGAGTAAAAAAGTCTTTTTTTTCTTTCCGCGCGTAAAAAAATTCGTTCTCGACGCGAAAATCGCCCGCGCCGCCCGTTCCTTTCCCTTTCTTTTCAAGCCGCCTTCTTAAAAAACGCCAAGGCGTCTTAGCGTCGCCCGTTTTCCGCAACCGTTCCGTCGTTCCCCTTTTCCCTTTCCGCTAACGGCCGCGCGTTCCCCCCTTGACTTGCGCTCCTTTCCCGATAAAATATATGTCCGCCGTCGCGTTCCGTCTTGCGACGAGCGCTCTTTCCGTCGTCGCCTTGACGTCCGACCTAACTCAAAACCAACAACGCTTTACCAACTCTCGCCGTCAGTGAAAAAAGAACCGACTTCCCCAACGTCGCCCGTCGACGAACGGTATTTGATCGAAGGCCCGCTCGCTCGCGGTCTTTGGCGTTTCGCTTTTCCTTTTATGCTCGCTTTTCTTTTGCAAGCGTTGTACGGCGCGGTCGACTTGTTCGTCGTCGGCTTAAGCGGCGACGCGGCGGCGGTTTCGGCGGTCTCGATCGGCGCGCAAACGCTTCACGCGCTGATCGGCGTCGTCGTCGGCTTCTCGGTCGGCGGCGTCGTTTATATCGGTTATAACGTCGGCGCCAACGACAACGACGGCGTTTCGCGAGCGATCGGCGCGACCTCGACGCTTTTCGGCGTCGCGGCGCTAATTTTGACGCCGTTAATCGTTTTTGGAACCAATTTTCTCGTCGACGCGATGCGAACGCCTCCGGAAGCGATCGATTTTGCGCGTCAATATTTCTTCGTTTGCGCTTGCGGGTTCCCGTTTGTCGTCGGTTGCAACGTCGTCGCGGCGATTTACCGCGGTCTCGGCGACTCGCGAACGCCGGTTCTTTTCGTCGCGGTCGCTTGCGCCGTCAATATTGTCGCCGACTTGATTCTCGTTCTCGGTTTCCAACTCGGCCCGTTCGGCGCGGCGGTCGCGACGGTCGGCGCGCAGGCGGTCAGTTTCTTTTACGCGGTTTGGCTCCTGAAAAACGGTCGTTTTTCCTTCAAATTGCGATTTTCCGACTTTTTCCCGAAATTCGACGCAATTTCGCGAATCGTCAAAGTCGGTTCGCCTCTTGCGCTTCAAGACGCGCTCGTCAACGTTTCTTTCCTTATTATCCTTGCGATCGTCAACGAAATGGGCGTCGCGGCGTCGGCGGGCCTCGGGGTCGCGGAGCGGGCGATCGGCTTCCTAATGCTCCCGGCGGCGTCGTTTGGAACGGCGGTCGCGACGGCGACGGCGCAAAACCTCGGCGCCGCCCTTCCCAAGCGCGCCCTTTCAAGTTTCCTTTACGGAACGGGATTTTCGTTGGCGTTCGGGCTCGTTTTTTGGACGATTTGCCAAATTTGTCCGGAAGCGGTCGCCCGAATCTTCGCCGACGACGTCGAAATCGCCCGCCAAGGCGCCCTTTACCTCCGTTCCTTCGCGCTCGACTATATTTGCGTCGCTTTCGTCTTTAATTTCAACGGTTACTTCTGCGGTTGCGGCAAGACGCTCGTCGCGTTGGCGCACGGTTCGCTTGCGACGTTAGCCGCTAGAATCCCCCTGTCTTACCTATTTAGCCGCCCGGAAGACGCGACGCTTTACGAAGTCGGCTTCGCGGCGCCCCTCGCGTCGGTCGTTTCGATCGTCGTTTGCGTCGGCTACTTCGCTTGGTTGCGCCGCGCCGACCGCCTCGAACGCGACGCCGCGTTCCAACAAGACAACTTCCGTCCCGAAAAAGAAAAAACGCCGTCCGAAACGCCGCTCGCCGACGCGTCTTAACCCTTTCCAACGCCGCGTCTTAACTCTTTCCGTCAACGCGTTTTAACCGCCGACGCCGAGTTTTACCCCTTTCCGCCGACGCGTCCTAATCGCCGCCGACGTCGCGCAGCCTTTGATTTCGCCAAATTAAGCGCCGACAAAGAATTTTCGCAACAAAAGAAAAACAATCAAAAAGCGCGTCGCCGACTTTTCAGAAATCGGCGACGCGGCAAGATTTACGTCGGCGCCGCGTTCAAAACGGCGACTTAACCAAATCCGCCTCGGTCGCCTCGACGAAGCGAATCAAGTCGCTCGGCGCGATCCGCAACATCGTCCCGCGAACGCCCGCGTTGATCAAAATCTCGTCGAACAGCGTCGCCGTTTCGTCGATCAACGTCGGGAATTTTTTCTTCATTCCGACCGGCGAACACCCGCCGCGAATATACCCGGTCAAGTCTTTGAGGTCTTTCATCGGGATCAAGTCGACCTTTTTATCGCCGAACGCTTTTGCGACTTTCTTCAAGTCGAGTTCGTCGGCGACCGGCAGGCAGCAAACAAAGAAGCCTTTCTTTTCCCCTTTCATTACAAGGGTTTTGAACATCGACTCCGGCGCCGCGCCCATTTGTTCCGCGATATGCCCGCCGGACAAATCGCTCTCGTCGACCTCGTACTCGACCGTTTCGAACGGAATTCCCGCGCTTTCCAAAAGTCGAATCGCGTTCGTTTTTGCTTGCGCCACTGCCGCCGCCTCCTTTCTCTCTTTTCCCCTAAAAACCGCCGTCGCTCGCCGACGTTCCCCGACGCGTTCGCCCTTTCGCCGCTCCGGAACGTTGCCGCGACGTTTTTCAAATAATCAAGACGTCCTTTTGTCGACCGTTCGAAACTTTCTCGACGTCGACGCGGCCGCTTCGTTTTCCGAACAGTTTCGATTAAATCAAAGGTTCCGATTCTAACGCCAAAATCGCCGTCCGTCGCAACCGCCGTTCATTGTACGCCCCCGACGCGCCGACGTCAAGCCGCCCGCCCTCCTTGCGAAAAGGAAAAAATCGGTTATATTATAAAGAAGTTTTTGCCGGTCGCGGTCGACGCTTCTTCGCGTCTCCGTTCGACGCTCGCAAAAACGCCGCAAACTTCCCATTTTAACGCAAAACGGCGAAACCGTTCGCCTCGCGCGCCCTTTGTTCGTCGACAACATAAGGAATTAACCGAAATGACGCCCCTCGTCGACCTCCCGCCGATCTCGGAAACGACCCCCATCACCGAAATTTTAGCGCGCAACGCCCAACTTTACGGCTCCGACGTTTGCCTCGTCGAAATCAATCCGGAAGTCGACGAAACGCGCCGAATCACTTGGAAAGATTTCGACCTCGTTCAACCGTCGGCGACGCCCGACCCGACGAACCAACGCCGTTCGACGACTTGGAAAAAATTCGACGATTTGGCCAACCGCTTCGCGAACCTCCTTCTCAGCCGCGGCTTGAAAAAAGGAGACAAAGTCGCGATCCTCCTAATGAACTGCCTCGAATGGCTCCCGGTTTACTTCGGCGCGTTGAAAGCGGGCGCGATCGCCGTCCCGATGAATTTTCGTTACGCGGCGGACGAAATCAAATATTGCCTCGAACTGGCCGAAGTCGACTATTTGGTTTTCGGCCCGGAATTCATCGGTCGCGTCGAAACGATTTGCGACCAAATCCCGCGCGTTCGCGGCCTTTTCTACCTCGGCGGGAACGCGCCGACCTTCGCCGAATCGCTGCACACGCTGACGTCGTACTGCTCGACCGACGCGCCGGAAATCAAGTTGACCGCCGAAGACGACGCGGCGATTTACTTCTCGTCCGGGACGACCGGCTTCCCTAAGGCGATTCTACACAAGCATTTAAGTCTCACGTCGTCCTGCTTCGTCGAGCAAAACCACCACGGCCAAACGCGACAAGACGTCTTCCTTTGCATTCCGCCCCTTTATCACACCGGCGCGAAAATGCACTGGTTCGGCAGCTTCCTCGTCGGCGGGAAAGCGGTTCTTTTACGCGGCGTCAAACCGCAAACGATTTTGCACGCCGTTTCCGAAGAGCGTTGCACCATCGTTTGGCTTCTCGTTCCTTGGGCGCAAGACCTCCTCGACGCGCTCGACTCGAAGGAAATCGACGTCGACGACTACGTTTTGTCGCAATGGCGGCTGATGCACATCGGCGCGCAACCGGTTCCGCCGAGCCTCATCCGCCGTTGGCGCGAGCGTTTCCCGAACCATCAATACGACACCAATTACGGCCTTAGCGAGTCGATCGGCCCCGGTTGCGTTCACCTCGGCGTCGAAAATATCGATAAAGTCGGCGCCATCGGCAAACCCGGTTACGGTTGGGAGGCCGCCATCGTCGACGAAGCGAAAAATCCGGTTCCGCAAGGCGAAGTCGGCGAATTGGCCGTCCGCGGCCCCGGCGTTATGACGGAATATTACCGCGACCCGGAAGCGACCGCCGCGACGCTCGCGAACGGCTGGCTTTACACCGGCGATATGGCGCGCGAGGACGAAGACGGCTTTATTTACCTCGTCGACCGCAAAAAAGACGTCGTCATCAGCGGCGGCGAAAACATCTATCCGGTTCAAATTGAAGACTTTATGCGTCGACACGACGACATTAAAGACGTCGCGGTCATCGGCCTTCCCGACCCGCGTCTCGGCGAAATTACGGCGGCTGTCGTCGAGTTGAAGCCGGGTCGAACGACGACGGAAGACGACCTGAACGCGTTCTGCGCCGCGCTTCCGCGTTACAAACGTCCGCGCCGCATCATTTTCGCCGAAGTCCCGCGCAACCCGACCGGCAAAATCGAGAAGCCGAAACTTCGCGAAAAATATTGCGGCAAGAGCCTCGTCGCGACGCAAATCGAACGCTAAACCGCGTCTTTCCGCAACTTAACGCCGTCCCTTAAAGTCGGCGCGTCCGTTTTCTCGCGGCGCGCCGACTTTTTCTTTTTTCTTCCTTTCCTTTCTCTTTTTTCTTTCCCTTTTTCTCGCCTATCCCTTCCTTCTTAAACGCCGCGCCGTCTCGTCTTGCGCCGCCCAACGCGACAAAACATCGCCGCGTCGAAAAAAAATTTTCGCCCGCCGCTTGATTTCGCTTCCGTTATCGAATATAATCGCAAGCGAAACGACAAGCGGTCGCATATCGCGCCGCCGCCGTCCGTTTTCAACGTCCGTTCTTAACAACCGTTCGCAACAGGAGACGCCCTATGTCGCAATCGTCGCAAAAACCGTCGTTAAAGAAGACAACGCTTTACGCCGTTTTGTTCGTCTTTTTATTAACCGGCGTCGCGATCGTCGCCGTCGCCGCGTCCTTTAGAAACAACGTTCCGCCGACGATTTCGCCCGAAACAACCGTCCTAACCGAGCCGCTAACGCCGGACGGAAAATCGGTCGATTATCGCGCGCTTTTCCTCCAAGCGCAAGACGAAACGCTCGGCGACCCGACGCAAAACGGCTTCCGCGACGTTCTTAACGCGTTCGGGCCGCTTGCTTTAGAAGCCGGAATCGCGAAACCGACGCCAACTTGGGCCGATTTTTTAAGGAAACAAAGCGCGCGTCAAAAAGCCGAATACGCGTTCCACTGCGAAAAATTCGGGCTTGATCCGACCGCCGAACCCGCGTTTTGGAGTCGACCGGAACTCCTCGACGTCTTTCGACTTAGCGTCGACGCCGACGCCGAGTCGCCGCTCGCGTTCTTGACGGAAGAAACTTGGACGCCGGAGGAACTCCCGCTCGTCGACGCTTGGATTCGCCAAAACGCCGACCTGTTCGCGCTCTTGGAAACCGCGATTAACAAGGAAACGTTCGCCCCTTACCTCTTCCCGCAGGACGAATTGTTCGGAATGTTCGGCAAAAACAACTTCGCGTTCAGGTTCTGCAACAACATTGCCTTAGCGTTAAAAATCCGGGCGCTTCACCGCGTCGCGACGGACGACGTCGACGGCGCGCTCGACGATTTGCGCCTTATTTTGCGTCTCGGGCGTTCGCTCTTAAACGTCGAAACGAACGCCTTTAACGAAAATTTTGCCGCGCTGAGCGTTTTGCGACGCGCAACGGAAGCGGTCGAAGCGACGCTCGCGACGGTTCGCGAAAATCCGGCGTCGGCGGCGCGGTTGGCGGCGATTTTCGACGAAACGTTGGGCGACTTCGATTACGCGGCGGCGGTCGAGCGCGGGATTCGCAACGAACGCGTTTTCGAGTTCCTGCCGTATCTCGTCGACGTTCTCGCCGCCGGGCCGACCGAGCGCGCGGAAGAGTTCCTCTTTCTCGGTTCGATTCGCGGCGACGTTCAACTTCTCGACGAAACGACGGTAAGCGTCGCGACGCGAGCCCTCGACGGCGACGCGTTTTTAAGCCGCTTTAACCTCTTTTGGGAGGCGGCGTTAGAAGACGATTTCGATTACCAAACGTCGAAGTTTGCCGGGGCGCTCGATTCGCCGTCGCTGTTGAGTCCGTCGCGAAAAGCGCGTTCGCGAGCTTGGGCGGACGTCGTCGGCGCGCTCGCGGGCCCGCCGTTCCAAGGGTTTCGCGGAGCGTTCGAGGAAACGCGACTTAAAGTAACCGAACTGCGAGCCGCCGCTTCGCAAGCCGCCGTCGCGCAAGCGCAACCGGAAACCGCCTCGCCGTCCCCCGAACCGACGCCGTAAAGCCGCCCGTCCGACGAAACGCGACGCGACGCCGTCAACGGCGCGTCGCGCTTTGTCTCTTTTTAACGTCGGCGGCGGTCGATTTTCCGTCGGCGGCGTCTCCTTTTCCGTTCGTCTCGCCCCGCGACGCGTTTTCTACCGCCGCGCAAATCGCCCGCCGTCCGCTCGCCGCCGCGCAAAATCGACCGCCGTCCGGTCGCCGTCGCGTTTTCTCGCCGTTCGTTTTTTCCCGTCTTTCCCGGCTCGCAAACCCGGCAAAATTTCCGCGATTTCCTCAAGCGGCCCAATCGATTTTAACGATTATTCTAAAAAACGGGATTTTCCGACGCGACGCCGTCCGCTCTCCCGTCGCCGTCGGCCTTTCCTTAGGTTAACGCGAACCGCCGTCGGCCTTGCCTTAGGTTAACGCGAACCGCCGTCGGCCTTGCCCTTTTTAACGCGAAAAAACGTTTCGCGCCGATTTTCGTTCCCTTTTTACTCCCGTCCGTTTCCTTTTTTCGCGTTAAAATCGCCGCGTTTCCCCCGTTTTAACGCTCGACAGGTTCCCGCGATGAAAAATTTGCGTTGGTATTGGCAGCGACTCTCCGCAATGTCGCCGCTCGAAATCCCTTACCGCTTGCGAAACGCCGTTCGCGACGAACTCGGTCGCTTCCGCTTGCCGCCGTCCGAATCGGAAACGCCCCTCGCGGCGTTCGTTCGCGACGTCGACTCGCCCTTGCCGCCGACGCCGCTTTTCCCGTTCGTTCCCGACGCCGAAACGCTCCGCGCCGTTCCGGAACGTTGGCGCGAAGCCGCTCGCGACGAAGCGGAACGTTTTTTAAACGGACGTTTTTCTATTTTCGCGCTCGACGACGTTCATTTCGGCGCCAAAATCGATTGGAATCGCGATTATTCGAGCGAAAAAAGCGCGCCCGCCGACCTTTACGCGCCAAAAATCAACGTCGCCAACGAAAACAAAATTGGCGACGTTAAGTATGTTTGGGAACCGGCGCGCCTCCAATTTCTCCCGCGTTTGGCGCAACATTGGCTTTACTCCGACGCTTCCGACGCCCGAATCCCGACGGCGGTCGTCGCGACCGTCCGCGATTTCGTCGAGTCGAACCCGCCGCTCCGCTCGATTCATTGGGCGAGCCCGATGGAGGTCGCGCTTCAACTGATCTCGTTGACGCTAACGTTCCATTTTCTCCGTTCGCGCCCCGAATCGAGCGCCGCGCTAACGCCCGATTTTACAAGACTTTTAACGAAAGCGGTCGCGTCGCGACTCGACTTCGTTCGGCGGCGTTACTCGGCGTTTAGCTCCGCCGGGAACCATCTTATCGCGGAGGCGGCGGGCGCTTACTTCGCGGCGAACTATTGGTCGACGCTAAAAATCGCCGAGTCGACCAAGCGTCGCGCGAAGAAAATTCTCGTTCGAGAAATCAATTTACAGACGTTTCCAGACGGCGTTTGTCGGGAACAGTCGGTCGCTTACTCCTTTTTTATCCGCGACTTAGCGACGTTCGCGGGTCTTTCCGGCGAAGCGGCGGGCGACGCGTTTCCGAACGCTTTTTGGGAACGGCTCGACCGAGTCGCCGATTTTCTCGACGCGATTTCCGACCGCGCCGGGAATTGGCCGAACGTCGGCGACGAAGACGGCGGGCGCGCCTTCCGGTTGGAACCGCTTTCCGTTTCTCGCGTCCAAACGACGCGTTCTCAACGGTTGCGACTCGTCGAAACGGTCGAGAGCCTCCGTCGAGCCGCCGACGAAAACGCCGCTTTGAAAATGTTGAAAAAAGCGCCGATTTTCAGCAAACGCGACGACGCGCCCAACTCGCGACAAAAAGAAACGTTTTCAAACGGCGTTTCGACGCCCGTCGCGCCGACCGAAGAAGCGTTTTGGCTCCTCGGCGCCCCCTCGTTTTCCTTAAATTTCCCGCGAAGTTCGCAAACCGCCGAAACCGCGTCGTTCCCGCCAACTTCGTCGCTTTCGTCTCTTGCCAAAAACGCCTCGAAAACTTCGACGCTCGCCGAAAACGCGGAGGGGGGGACGGCGCCGCGCGTCGCCGTTGTTCGCGAGTTTCCCCGCGGCGGTTGGCAAAGTCGACGCGAAACTTCCGGCGACTCGGAAACGCTCCTCGTTTTTAAGGCCGGGCCGTTCGGATACCCGGCGACCGCCGCGCACGCGCACGCCGACGCGCTCGAACTGTTATTGCACGTCGACGGCGTCCCGATTTTAGTCGACCCCGGAACGTTTTCTTATCAAAATCGTCCGGAACGCCTATTTTACCGCTCGTCGGCGCAACACAACACGTTAAATTTCGCAAAATCGGAACAATCTCAGTATATTAATCGCTTTCTTTGGGGAAAAAGGTCAATTCCGGAACTTCTTCCGGTCGATAATTATCCTAACGGAGTCGTTTTTGCCGGAAAAGTCCGCTGGTTTTCGGGCGAAACGCACGAACGACGCGTCGAGCGAATCGGCGACGACGCTTGGCGCGTTGTCGACCGTTGGCGCGGAACCGAGCCGCCGACGATTCGGTTCCATTTTTCGCCGGAAGTCGCCGCGACCGCCGTCGCGACGCCCGACGGAACCGGCGCCGTCGTTCGCGTTGGAAACCGCCGCGTCGAAATCGTCAACCCGAGCCTCGCCGCGCGCCTTGAAGCGTTCCGAAGTTCCCCGGCGTTTTACCGCCTCGCCGACGCGGTTCGACTCGTTTTCGCCGCGACCGATTCGGTCGGAGAAACCGCGACGACGTTGCGCGTCTCCGTCGCCGACTAAAAGCCGAGTAAAAAACGCTCGACCGTCGCCGACGCCCGCCCAACCGTTAATGCCGACGCCCGCCCAACCGTTAATATTGAACCGTCCGCCGTTATATTTCCCCGGTTTTATCCTCGCCCAATCGTTTTAAGCGTTAAAATCGATGCAATTTGTTCCCGCCGTCCTTATTTCCGTCGCTTTCGCCGTTCTTTCGGCGCGTTTCGGCTGCGAAGTTTTTCGCCGAATCGCGTTGAAAATTCGCCTCGTCGACAAACCGGACGCCGTTCGCAAACTGCACGGCGGCGCGATTCCGGTCGGCGGCGGCGCGGTCGTTTTCCTCTCGTTCTTCCTCGCGAGCGTTTTGGCCGGGCTTTTGAACGCAAGCCTCGGGGCGCAAATGTTAACGCTCCTCGTTTCGTTCGCGACGGTCGGCGCGTTCGTCGTCGGGTTCGGACTAATCGACGACAAAAAGGGGATGAACGGCCTCGTCAAACTTTTTTTGCAAATCGTCGCCGCGTCGGTCGTCGTCGTTTTTGCGAAAGACTACTCGAAACTCGAATTTTTCGGGCGCGAGTTTGAACTCGGCCACCTTTTTTACCCGTTGGCGATCTTTTGGCTCGTCGGGGTAATGAACGCTTTCAACTTCCTCGACGGCGCGGACGGCGTCGTCGCGACGGTCGGTTTTTTCTCGTTCGTCGCGATCGGAACGCTCGGCGTCGTCAACGAATATTGGGGCGCGGCGACGCTGGCGTTTTTGTTGGCGGCGTCGCTTCTCGGCTTTTTCGGCTGCAACCGTCCGCCGGCGCGACTTTACCTCGGCGACGCGGGCAGCCTTTTCGTCGGTTTTTCGGTCGGCGTTTTGTTGTTGCGCGTTTGTTCGATTCGCAGCACGGCGTCGTTGCAAGTCGTCCCGGCGCTTTGCGTCGCGTTGGTTCCGTTGGCGGACGTTTTTTTCGCGATCGTTCGCCGTTTGAACTCCGGACGCAGTATTTTTTCCCCGGACCGCGGGCACGTTCATCACCGCCTGCAACGTCGGTTCGGCAAAGGTTACCCCGTTTTGGGCGCGTTGACAATGATTCAAGTTCCGTTTTGTTTGACGAGCGTCGCCGGCGTTTATTGGCGCGACGATTACGTCGCCGCGCTTCTTGCGTCGTCGCTCCTTCTGCTTTTCGTTACGTCCGGCGTTTTAGGGCGCGCGGAAACGCGGATTCTGTTTTACCGAACGAAATACCTCGTTATCAAACGTTTTCGACGCGCGAAATACGACGCTCGCGGCGAATTTTTCCACCCGTTGGGAACGATTCGTTGGGTCGATCTTTGGCGCGAAACGCTCGAAACCGCGCAGTCGTCGGCTTGCGTTTCGGTTTACTTGGACGTCGATATGCCGTTCGCGAACGAAGATTTTTACAGCGAATGGAACAATCTCGACTGGACGCGGAAAGCTCGCTCGACGCGGAACAAACTTAAATTCAACATTCCGTTGACGGTCGAAGGCCGGTTCGTCGGACGGCTTAGCTTGAAATTTGACGCCGAGCGCGTTTCCTTCGCCGACGCGGCGGCGGTCGTCGACCGAACTCGCGACCGTTGCTTAACCTTCATCGAAGCGGCGTTAAAAGAGGCGGCCGAAAAAGCCCGCAAAACGGCTCTCTCCAACGCTTGAAACATCGATAAATTTAACGGATTTAACGTTTTAGCGATTAACGCGTCGATTTTTCGACGCGTTTTTTTTTGCGCGACGCTCGAACGCAACGTCGACAAACGGCGCGTTTTAAGCCGTCAAGGCCGACGCCCTCCTCCGTCGAACGCCCGACGCGGCGAAAAAAAGACGGCGGAATCCCCGCTCTCGCGTCAAAACGCGTTCTTCGCCAAGCGTCGCAAGAAATAAAAAAACCCAAAACCGACGTTTAACGTCAATTTCGGGTTGAAGGTGGTTGAAGGGGCTCGAACCCTCGACCTTCGGAGCCACAATCCGATGCTCTAGCCAACTGAGCTACAACCACCGTCGCAACAAAAACGGGAAACAACCGAGGAGGCGTTTCAATCGTTCTCATCAACAACGCATTCATTCTACCCGAAAAGCGCGTTCGGTCAAGGGGCGTTTTCGAAAATTTTTCATTTTTTATTTTTTCCCCGCATTTCCGACCGATTTTCCAATCGCAACCTCAAACCGCGGCGCCGTTTTCGTTATTTTTCAACCAACGCGACCCCGCGCGTCGACCGCCCGCGCCGTCCTTTTTTCCCTTTGCTTGGCTTTGGAAAATTTCTTTCGCCGTCTTTTTAGGAGCGCGTTTCGCAAAATTTTCTTAAAACGCCCAAAAACGGTTTGACAAAATCGACTTTTCGGGAAATAATGGTTGCGTCGACTTTTCAGTCAATCGGCGCGTTTCGCCCGTTTTCGCGTTTTTCCCTTTCCTTTCCCGTCGAGTTCCGTATGAGTATCGAAACCACGAACGCGCTCGTCGTTCGCGCCGTCGAGTTTAGCGAGTCGAGCTTAATCGTCTCCCTCTTCACTCGCGACTTCGGCAAGGTGAGCGCGTTGGCCAAAGGCGCCCGACGGCTGAAAAATCCGTTCGAAACATCTCTTGACTTACTCGTCTCAAATAGGGTATCCTTCATTCGGAAAAATCGCGACGCGCTCGACCTGCTGACGGAAGCGAAGCTCGTCCGCCGATTTCGCCCGACGCGGCGCAACCTCCGCGGGCTTTACGCCGGTTACTACCTCGCCGAAACGCTCGACGCGGCGACCGTCGATTACGAACCGATTCCCGAGCTTTGGGACTTGGCCGACGCGACGCTCGCTCGCTTCCAAACGGACGACGACGTCCCGCGTCGACTCGCCGCTTACGAAGCGGGCCTTCTCGACGCGTTGGGCGAGTTCCCGTCGACCCGTTTTTGCGTCGAGTGCGGCGAAGAGCTTCCGCTCGATTCCGTTAAGAATCCGGATCGACGCGTCCTTTTCGCTCCGAACGAAGGGGGCGTCGTTTGCGCTCGTTGTCGCGCCGAAAAGAATTTTTTCGAGCTGATTCCGACGACGATCGCCGCGTTTCGCCTCCTCGAAGCGTCCCTCGCGCTCGCCGGAGGAGACGAGTCGGCGCCGTTCGACGAGTTTTCGCCGCAAGGGCGCGCCGCGTATCGCGATTTGGTCGGTCGCTACCTCGCCCGCGTGTTGAATCGCCGCTTAAAAACGGCCAACTTTATGCGGTTTATCGATTCGTCCCGAACGCCGAAACCGGAAACGTCGACGCAACCCGAAAAGTCGGAACCAACCGCCCCCCCGACGTCGCCGGAAAACGCGCCGCCCTCCGACGACGCGCCGACCGACCGCTAAAAAACCTCCTAACGCCAACAATCCCAACCGCGCCCTCGCAAGAAGGAAGTTCGCAATGACGCAACGCAAAAAATCGCCCCTTTCGCCGTTCGCCGCCCGTCCGTTCGCGGTCGCGTCGCTCGCTCTCGGTTTGAGCGTCGGCGGCGGTTGTCGACTTTGCGGCGACTCCGGAACTTCCGCGCCGCTCGCTTTCGACGCGGCGTTCCCGAAAACGACGGCGCTCCGCGGTCAAACGGACGAACCGCTCCCGACGCTCGACGCGCCCGTTCCGACCGAAACCGCTCCGGCGACCGACGCGTCCGCCGTCGACGCGCCGTTTCCGACGGTCGATCCGTCCTTTCCCGTTTTCGACCCGGCGTCGCTCGGGCCGCTCCCCGGCGACGAACCGACCGCCGACTCTTCCGCGACCGACGCCGAAACCTCCGCGCCGCCGATCGTTAGCGAACTTCCCGCCTTTTTGACCGAAGGAGCCGCGCTCGGCGAACCGACCGACGCGCCCGAAAGCGATAACGTCGACGAACCCCGCCGCGAATCGATCGCCGATAAAGAAGAAACCGAACGCCGACTCGAACAAGAATACGCCGATTGGGTCAAAAAACAAAAAGCGCGACAAAAAACGCTCGACAAAACGCCGCGCTACCTCCAGCCGATTTCCAACGACGGCGACGTTTTCAAAGACCCGAACGGCCCGTTCGCCCGTCAAGAACGCGAGTCGACCTTCATCCGCCAAGTAACCGCCGCCGACCTCGGAATGATGACCGACGCGGAATACTCGCGCGAACTTTACGATTGGGAAAAAGAAGAGCCGACGCCGATCGACTGGTCGAAATACGCGCTCACCGTCGACCGCATCCGCGGTTGGCTCGGGATGGGCCCGGACGAACGCGCCGCGCTCGAGTATATGCGCCAGGCTTGCGAAAAACAAAAAGAGTATTCGCAAACCAAAGAACCGAAATGCCTTAAAGAGGCCGCCGTCCTTTACGAACGCGCCGCCGAACGCTGGCCGGGCCCGGCTCTCAAACCGCGTCGCGACTTCTCGAAAAAGGAAAACGTCGGCGAATACGGCACGCTCATCGAGGAAGACGGACTCTTTTTCGCCGGAGAATGTTGGTTCTTTTACAAAGATTACAACCGCGCCCTCGTTTGTTTCCGCGCGCTCGTAAAAACTTACGCCAACTCGATTTACAAAAACACGGCGATGAAACGGCTCTACTATATCGGCTGTTACTGGACGGAGTGTTCCGAGGAGGCGACCGGGCCGAGCGTCAACTTGACCGAAAAAGACAAGCCGCGTTTCAGTTCTTTCGCCGGAGCGCAAAAAGCGTTCGAAACGATTTTCCTCAACGACGCTTCCGACTCCGGGCTCGCGCCGGCGGCCCTTTACGCGTTGGCGAACGCGCATATGCGTCGCGGCGTCAATCCCGGCGACGGAGCCTTCGCGACCGCCGCGCAATATTACAAGCAGCTTTACGAGTTCTACCCGGGCAGCAAATACGCCGAAGACGCCTGCCGCTTGGCGATGATCGCGTTGCACAAGTCCTACCAAGGCCCGTTTTACGACACGGCGCCGCTCGAACAAGCGCGCGCCCTCGCCGAAACCGCGCAAAAAAGCGGGCGCGGGAATATGGACGTCGTTCTCGAAGAACTTGAAAAGATCAAAGAGGAACAGGCGAAACAGCTTTTCGTCGTCGGGCAATATTACGAAAAACGCGGCAATTTCGCTTCGGCGCGCACCTACTACAACCGCCTCGTTCGCGAATTTCCGAACAGCTATTACGCGACGGAAGCGGCCCGCTCTTACGAGACGATCGCGGAAAAACCGGCCGAAGCCGACCAATTCGCTTGGATTCGCCCGGTCGCGCCCTTCCTTCCGAAGTCGAAAAATCAATATTTCGAGGAAGCGCCCCCCGCGGAACTCGCCCGCGTCGCCCGTCGCGAAGAGTCGCTCGACCGCATCGGCGCCGATTCCGATCCCGATAAGCCGAGCGACGTTTCCAAAGTCGACCCGGAACGCGAAAACGTCGCCGCCGACCCGGACGCGCCGAAGCGTTACTAAAACGCCCTTTATCCGCCGAACGCGCCGCGTTTTCCGCGGCGACGGCGAAAATTGTTTCAAGATTCAACGTTTTCATAAGCGTTAAATCCGGCAAACTCAAACGACGGCGCCGCGCCGCCGAACGCCGTTCCTCCGAAATTTCCTTCCCTTTTTACCGACTCCAAAGTTTATGCCGTCGTTTTTTTCCGCGCGCCTCGCCAATTTTTTACGCCGTCCGTCGCGTCGCCGAACGTTTGCGCTCGTCGCCGTTTCGGTCGCGACGACCTGTTGTCTAACGTTTTGCGGTTGCTCCGGTTACAACATCGGCCCGCGCGGTCTTTACGACGAAAACATTAAAACGATTTTCGTCCCGATGGTCGAAGCCGACACGTACCGCGCGGCGTTCGGCGAACGGTTGACGGAAGCGATTTGCAAAAAAATTACCGAGCAAACGCCGTATTCCCTCGCCGGGCCGGGCGAAGCCGACGCGACTCTTTCGGTGCGGCTCGTTTCGGAAACGCAAAGCGTTTCGGCGTTCAACCGATACGACGACACGCGTCAAAAGAGCGCGGATTTAGCGGTCGTCGCGGTTTTACGGGCGCGTCGCGGCGGCGCCGTCTTAGCGGAATCGGCACCGCTCCTGCTGACTTCGAGCGGCGGCGCCAACGTTACGAGCCAAGGTTATCTCGTCGCGGAAATGGGGCAGTCGAACGCGACCGCGCAACAAGAGGCGATCGACAAAATCGCCGAACAGGTCGTCGGTCTTCTTGAAAGCGGTTGGTAAAACGCGCTTTCGAGGTTCGTTCGTCAAGAAAACGCTTCGAAACAACGCGTTTCCCCTCCTCATTTTAAAAAACAAAAACAAAAAAACGACGCCGAAATTTAATTCGCGTCGTTTTTTTTATCGCAATTGAGCCCAAGACTTTGACGGCGTTTTACTCGTCGCCGCCTCTCGTTTTTCCTCCATTCCCTTTATTTTAACGTCAATCTTCTCCTCTTTAACATTTCAACGCGCCGTCGACTTTTCGTTTTCCCGTTGAGAACGCGCCGTTTCCTCTCCGACTCCCCCGGTCAAAATGCGCTCGACGTCGCGGAAGTCGTAAATTTCGAGCAGAACGACAGCGCGGCGTCCGGCGTTCGTCGGAAACGCAAGCGGATTGCGAACCGTTTTGCGGTAAATTGGACGCGCCGTTTTGAAAAGCGCCAACTCGAGCGCCGTCCAGCCGGACGGGCGACGCTGAACGACGTAAAATCCGAAACAGTCGCGCTTAGCCAACGCGTTCGGCGTCGAAAGCGTCTCGATTTCCGGCGTCGCGAGCGTTCCCCAACGACGATAATAATCGAGCGTTTGCGACGAAAAGGAGCCGAAAAGAACGCCGGACGGGCGCCCGTCGGCTCGCGCGGCGGCGATCTCTTCGTTCAACCAAGCGACCGCGTCGGCGTCGAACGCGTCCCAATAATAAGTCGCCTCCATCCCGCGCCGAGTCGCCCCGACGACGCCGCCGAGCGTCGCGTTGTAAAAAGACAAATACTGCGGCGCCGAACGAACCAAATCGACGTCGCCGATCGCAAACGCCGACGCGACGACGACTTGCGCCGCCAGCCGCGACCGCGTTCCCCGCCCGTTTCGCTCGTTCCTTCTCTCGCCTCCGTCTCTCCCCGTTTTCTCGCCGAGTCGAGCGCCAAGGTCGACGAAAACGGTCGCGCCGAACGCCGCTAAAATCGCTACAAACGGAAAAGACGCGATGATAAGACGCGCGCCGTCGTGCGTCGGAATCCCCGGAATAACCCGAATTAACGGCAAAGTCGCCGCAAACGCTAACGCGAGTCCCGCCAAACGCCGCCCGCGACGTTCGCCGTCGACGCTAAAACGGGAGTCGGGGTCGCAATTGGAGCCGGAGCCGAACGCGCCCGCCTCGTCGACGTTTTCGTCTCTTTCGCTCGTTTTCTTCGCAACCGTCGCATTCTTGACGTTTACCGCAATTCCGTTAATTTCGCCAAACTCGCCAATCGCGTCGTTTCGTCTTTTTTTCCGCGCCGCCGTCGCGACGCTTCCCAACGCGGCGAACGCCAACAGCGCCGTCGGAACGGTCGTCGCCAACCAAAAAAAGCCGTTCCACCAAGGCAACGGACGCGACGGCGAGTAAAATTTCCCAAGAAAATAGATCGGAATATCGAATTCGTCGCGCCGCAAGTTCAGCGAAACAAAGGTTTCGAACCCGGCGAACGGACGCGCCCAAAGGGGAGGATTCGCCGCGAAAAAGACCGCCGCCGCGACCGCCCCCGCGATCGCCAAACGTCCGAACGTCGCCCCGACGCCGTCGCGACGCGTCTCGGAAACGCTTTCCCCTTCTTCCTCTTTTTCCTCTTTTTCCCCAACGTCTACTTCGTCCTTTTTCCCCCAAACTCCCGTTTTGTCGCGTCGACGCGCCCAAAGCGCCGCGACCGCCCCCGCCGTTAACGGAGCGACGACCGCAAAACCGCTAAACTTTGCGCAAAAGGAAACGCCGACCGCCCCGCCGAGAAGAATCGCGCCCCGCTTCGACGCAAGCGCCGCGTCGAATAACGCCCAAACGAGAAGCCAACTCGAAATAAGCAACGAGTCGCCGCCGGCCAATTGCGCGTGTCCGAACGCCCGCGGAATCGTCGCGATCCCTACGACCGATAAAATCGCCGCAAACCGTCCCCAATTTCGCCCGACGCGATAAAAAACCGCCGCCAACGCCGCCGCAAAAAGCGCGATCGGGCCGAAACGAAACGCCGCTTTTTCCGATAAAAACGGCAAAAAACGCAAAGAAAACGCTCGGCCCGACGCGATCGCGATCGAGTAACCGGCCGGATGCCCCTCGCGGTAAACGACGTGCGGCCAACCGGCTTCGATCGCTTTTTCCGAAAAGAGCGCGCGCCGCCCGTCGAATCGCGCAAAATATTCGAGCGCCGCTCGTTCGACCTCGCCGAAACGCGGTCGCGCCGGACGTTCGCTCGCCTCTTTTTCGCCCTCGTCGGCGTTAATCTGCAGAGTTTGCGTCGACTTTTCCAGCGCTCCGTCGCGGGTTGCGCCGCCGCGTTTTTCTCCGTCGTCGCGAGTCGAGCCGCCGCGTCCGCCTTCGCCGCCGTTCATTTTTTCGTTGGAAGCGTTAAAATCGGCTTTGCTTTCCGATTTAGCGTCGCTTGCCTTCAACGTCTCTCTTAACTTTTCCGGCCCGACGACGACCGCTCGCGTCCAAGCGGCGACGCGTTCCGCTCGGACGAACGCGTCCCCTTCGTCCCAAGTCAACGGGGTTCGCTCCGTCGCCGCCAACGTCGCCGCCAACGCGACGACGCCAACCAGCGCCGCCTCCCAACGCAACTTCTTCACTCGCCGCACATTCCCCTCGTTCGCCGCAATTTGCGCGCGCCGCGGACTTCTCGCCGCTTCTTTTTGCCGTTCCAAGAAAACGCGAACGCTCGACTTCGAAACGTTGTCGAACGCCGCGTTTGAAAACCTGTTTTACGCGACTGTTTTCATCAACCGACACGTTTTATTAAAAACGCTACATATTCGTCAAATCGTCGCCGGAACCGTCGCCGGTCAGTCGCTTGAAGGTTTCGAGAATCGCGTCGCGCGCTTCGTCGGAACGCCCGTAAATCCGGCAAATTCGGAAACTTTTCTCCGCTTGACGGTACGCGTCCTCTTGGTCGAGCCCGACGACGGCGTCGGTTTCCGGATTGTAAAGGAAATTCCGCGTCGCGAACCCCGCCGGAAGCCGAGTATGTTTCGCGACGTCGAAACGCAACGGAACGTCGCGCAACGCGGCGGGCGCCTTCGCTCGGAACGCCGCCTCGAAGAGCGCGGGCGACGCGAAAATCGACGCTTCTTCCCGTTCGCCTATTCTAAAGGAAATCGTTTTTTCAACGATAACGCGCCAACCGATTTTACGTTCCAAAAAGTCGCGCCAACGCGGGGCCAGCTCCCGCTTCTTCGGGTTCGTCGATTTGTCCCAAGACGCGACGTCCGCGACGAGGGCCCATTCGGTGAAGCGCAAATATTCGTCGAGCGCGTCGAGCGGATTGCCGGACGGAAAGAGCAAATCGGCGCTCTCGCGGAACAGGTCGGCCAACGCGACGTCGATCGCCCGCACCGTCCGATGAAAATAAACGGAACGGAAAAGGTCGGCTCGCGCGTCCAAAAAGCGTTCCAACGCCGGCGCTCCCTTGCGATGAATCGTCAATCCGCGTTTCGAAAAGAAAGAATAATGCAAGAGCCGATCCAAGTCGAACGGCCGCCCGCCAAATCCGGACGCGTTCGCGTCGCGCAGAACGAAGTCCATATTGTCGACGGTGTAAAGCCCGGAAAAAAGCGAACGCAACATTCGGAGCCAAAACGGTTTGCGCTCGTCCGCCGCGTCGTTTTTCGGACGAACGATCAGGAACGCGACGTCGCTCGGCTCCAACCGCTCGCCCGGTTCGAAGAGTCCGTTCGGCGTTCGGCGAATCCCGGCGATAATCTCGGCCAACTCCGACGCGACGATCTCGGCGCCAAGCGTCTCGTGCGTCAAACGGTCTCCGCTCGGCGTTTGATAACGGCTCAAAAAATGCTCGTCGAAGAAATGCCCGAACGGCCCGTGCCCGACGTCGTGCAAGAGCGCCGCGACGCGCAACAGCGATTCGACGCAACGCGGCGACGGAACCGGGCGGTCGCCGTCGGCCAGCTCCGGATTTTCGTCGAAGACGCGGTAAAAACTCTCGCGCAACGCCTCCCAAACTCGTCCGGCCAACCGCGTCGTCCCCAAGACGTGCTGGAAACGCGAATGCTCGGCGGTCGGGTAAACGAGCCAAGCGGTTTGCAGTTGGTGAATTTGACGCAGTCGCTGCGTCCAAGGAGAGTCGATTAAGTCGCGTTCGCAACTCGTTTCTCCGGGCGCTCGGTCGCCGCGCGGCGACGCGAACGCAATATAACCGTGAACAGAGTCTTGAACGAGCGTTTCCGATTGATATTTATGCTGAAACATTGCGAATGAGCTAAAAATCCAACGTTAATTTACACAAAATAAGCAAAACAAGACGTATTTGCCGCAAAATTGGAAAAAAATTAAAAAAACTTGACCTTTAATCGGTTAAAACGACTGGAAGCAAACAGGAAAAACGAGTATAGTTATATTAAAGCGTCGGACGGGCGTCGCTTCGCGATTTTTCCCGTTTTCACGCTCGGCGCGCCCTCGCGCAGAAAACGTCGCCGTCGCGTTTGTCGACGCGTCGAACGTCGACCGCGTTCCCGCCTCGCCCCTCTTTTATCGGAGCGGCGACGCGTTTTCGTCGGCTCCTCGTTCGGTCGAACGTCGACCGCTTGGCCGCGACGCCCGGTTTTTTTCCACCGTCGGCGTCTTGAACGCGTTTTCCCCTATTGTTTTCAAAAGTAAGGAGATTTCAAGTATGCGCAAACGGAAAATGCGAAATTTTTTCTATTTTTTCCTCCTATTTTTCGCAGGAACGACGTTTTTCGCCGCCTCGCCTCTTTTCGCGCAAATTAAAACGGATCGTTTTTTCCCCGAAACGACGCAAATTTACGTCGCGGTTTCCGACGTCGCTCAACTCCGCGAGCATTGGTCGCAAACGCAACTTAACGAAACGCTCGCCGCTCCGAACTTTCAAGCGTTCCGCGACTCGTTGCGCGCTCAAATCGAAGACGCTTGGCCGAATCGCTTGGGCTTGACGCTCGACGACTTGGCCGCGCTCCCGACCGGCGAAATCGGCGTCGGTTTGATCGCGCTCCCGGGCAAGAAACCGGGCGTCGCGGCGATGATGAACGTTGCCGGGAACTCGGAACGCGTCAACGAATTCCTTTCCCGCTTGATTCGCGAAACGACGGCGGCGAAACTCGGCGAAGCGTCGAAAGAACGTCTCGCCGTCGGAACGAAATCGATCGAAGCGACCGTCCTTACTTTCCCGCCGGACGAAACGCACCCGACGGCGCGCAAAGCCTATTACGTCGCGCATCCGCAACTCCTGTTGGCGACCGATCAAAAATATTTGGCCGAATTGCTGTTGCGCAAACTGGCCGGCGACACGAAGGTTTCCCTCGCGACGCAGCCGGAATACCAAGCGATTATGCGCCGTTGCATTCAAGACGCGGCGGCCGCGGGCGGTTCCGCGACGCCGCAAGTTCGCTTCTTCGGCCGTCCTTTGGAAGCGGGCGAAGCGATTCGCTCGCTGACTCCGGCCTCGGAACTTAACGCGCGCTCCCCGTTCGTCATTTTGGCGAAACAAGGCTTCGACGGCGTCAAAGGCGTCGGCGGCGTTCTCGACTTCGCGACGGAAAATTTCGAAGCGATTTATCGCGTCAAGGTTTACATTCCGGAACCGCCGACTCTCGCGTTGAAAATGCTCGCGTTCAACAACGTCGAGTCGTTGACTCCGCCCTCTTGGGTCGGCCCGAACGCGAACCGTTACACGACGCTTAACGTCAACGCGTTAACGGCGTTCAACAATTTCGGCCCGCTTTTCGACGAATTTTTGGAAACCGAAGGCGCTTGGAACGACGTTCTCGCCTCCCTCGAACAAGACCGCAACGGCCCGCAAGTCAATTTGAGTTCGGATCTTTTCGCCAACTTCGGCCGCCAATTCACCTCGACGAACGCGATCGATCCGAAAAGCGCCGACGACGGCGAAAAATACGTCGTTTCGCTGAATATTTTGGAAGGCAAAGAAGAAACGGCGCGCGAAACGCTCGGTCGTATGTTTAACTCCGACCCCGATTTCGTCGCGTTGGAACTCGACGGTCAATCTTTCTGGCAATACTCGCCGAACGGCGGCGCCGCCGAATCGTCCGCTTCTTCGACGCGTCGCGCCCCGACCCGTCCGACTCGCCCGACTCGTCCGACGCAACCGTCGGCGCGTTCTAGCATTTCCAAGTCCGCCGCTTCGACGCCCGGCCCGGAAACGGAAATCATCGAAGGCGCGGTTTTCGGCGTCGCGAACGGTTGCCTGTTCGTTTCGAACGACGTTCAATACTTGCGCGCGAAACTTAAGGAAGCGGAAGCGGGCGCGGCGACGATTATGGATTCGCCGGAACACGCGCAAGTCCTTTCTTTGCTGGCGTCCGAAACGCGCAAAACGAACGGCCTCTTTATGCAAGGGTACGCTCGCAACGTCGACGGTTTGCGCGCCAATTACGAACTGTTCCGCCAAGGCAAGACGCCGGAAGGCAAAACGATCACCTCGAAACTTTTGAAGGCGATTTTGAGTTCGCCGGATCAACGTTACGATTCGCAAAAAATCGACGGTTCGGCGTTGCCTCCGTTTGACGAAGCGAACGTTCAAATCGGCGCGAGCGCGTTTTTCGGCGCGGTCGAATCGGACGGTTATTTCTTCAAAGGTTTCTCGGTTCGTTCGAACTCGAAGTAACGCCGTTTCTTAAAAGCGGAGCCGGTTCGCCGTTCCGCTCTTACGGTAAACGGCGCGGGCCGCGTCAAGCGCCGCCCTTCAACGCGTTAAATCCCAACGACCGTTAACGTTTCAAACGTCGACGGTCGTTTTTTCTTTTTTCCGTTCTTCGCGAATTTTCGTCCTAACTCGCTTTCAATCTCGATTTGCGCCCTATTTCTTCCGACGCTTTATCCGTCCGCCCGACCGCTCGCGCTTTTTGCCCGCAAGGCGGCGATTCGGTAAAAATTCTCGCAAATTTTTTGAACGGCGTTGCGCGACGGTCGACGGCGCGGTATAATCGACGGCGACGCGAGGATCGTTAAGCGCCGTAAAATGACGTCGTCGCTTCAAACGATCGTTTTAATCACCCGTTTTCACGAAAGTCTCGAAAATGAATTTCCGTTCGAAACATTTTTTGTCGCTCGCTCTTTGCTGCGCGCTCGCCGCTCATTTC
>JAGBDN010000033.1 GCA_017937485.1 Thermoguttaceae bacterium | reverse complement strand
TTCTTTCCCGGTTCTTTCCCGGTTCTTTCCCGGTTCTTTCCCGGTTCTTTCCCGGTTCTTTCCCGGTTCTTTCCCGGTTCTTTCCCGGTTCTTTTTCCCGGTTCTTTTTCCCGGTTCTTTTTCCCGGTTCTTGCCCGGTTCTTGCCCGGTTCTTGCCCGGTTCTCGCCCGGTTCTCGCCCGGTTCTTGCCCGGTTCTTTTTCCCGGTTCGATTCCCGCATTTGTCGTCGACAAAAAAAACGACGCCGCGACCGAAGTCGCGACGTCGTTTCCAAGTTTCGCCAAGTCGGCAAAATCCGCCGTTTACCTTGCGACTATTTCGCGTCGATCGGGTCGGCTTCGACGCCTTCGTAAGTCAGCGCAACCGGTTTGATCGTTCCGTCGGCGTTAAATTCCAACTTATCGATACAAGTGGCGCGGTGGTTGCCGTGCGTTTCGCCGATCGGGCGACGGTGGTAAATCGCGTACCAGTTCCCGGACGGCGTTTGCAGGACGCTATGGTGTCCGGCGCCCATCCCGACTTTCGGGTCGGGCGAGATAATTTCGCCGATGCGTTCGTGCGGGCCGAAAAGCGAGTCGGAAATCGCGTAAGCGACCTTATAATGCGGGCCGGTCCAGCCGCCTTCCGACCACATAAAATAATATTTGCCGTTGATTTTCTTGACCCAAGGCCCTTCGACGTAACCTTTCGGCGTGATTTCGCGATAGATCGTCCCGTCTTCGAACGGAACAAGGCCGGTGAAGTCGTCCTTCAGTTTGACGATATTGCAGTGTCGCCAACCGCCGTAAATCATATACCAAGTTCCGTCGTCGTCTTGGAAAACGAATTGGTCGATCGGTTGCGCGCCGTTGACGATTTCGTTGACGAGCGGTTTGCCGAGATAATCTTTGTACGGCCCTTCCGGTTTGTCGGCGACGGCGACGCCGATCCCGCCGATTTCGCCTTCGTGAACGTCGTTGGCGCCGAAGAAGAAGTAATATTTGCCGTCTTTTTCGACGACGGACGGCGCCCACATCGCGCGGCGAGCCCACTTAACGTTTTCGTTGGTGAGAATCCGTTCGTGTTTCGTCCAGTTGACCAAGTCGGTCGAGGAGAAGCAATCGAAGAACGTTTGTTTGTCGAAATGATCGGAGTAAGTCGGGAAAATCCAGTACTTACCGTCGAACATCGCGACTTCCGGGTCGGCGTACCAACCGGGGAACAGCGGGTTTCCGGACGTTTTTTTCGCGTCGGCGTCTTGAGCGAAACCGGTTCCGACGGCGCAGAGGGCCGCGACGCAACAAAGCGCCGCGCTCAAAATCGTCGATTTTTTCATCGTGTTTGAGCCTTTCTATCGAAGATTAGAAGTCGTAAAACGTCGCGCCGACGTCGTCGAGTCCTCGTTTTGGCCCCGCGTATCGCCGCGCCTTCCTATTTTACCCCAAAACGCGCCGTCTTTCAAGAAGCGCCGCCGTATATTTTAGTCGTTCCTCGCCTTCCCGCTCGGGTCTTTCCTCGCGCTCCAACGAACCGCCGCAAGGAAACGTCGCTCCGACGCTCGCGTTTTTCCGTCAAAACCGCGGGCGCCCTCACTTCGCCCCAAACGCGTTCGATCGCAAAAACGCGGTCAACTTCATTTCGCCCCAAGCGCCTTCAACCGTAAAACCGCGGTCAACCCCGTTTCGCTCCGAGCGCGTTCGACCGTAAAAAAGCGGCCCAACCTAAGAAACAGAAACAAAAAAAGCCTCGAACGTCTCCGTTCAAGGCTTGGCAAGTAGGGGCGGTAGGACTCGAACCCACGACCAAGGGATTATGAGTCCCCTGCTCTAACCGACTGAGCTACGCCCCCGACGAGGAAAAATAAGTCGCCAAAAAACGACTTGTTTTTATTTTAACGCGTTTTCTCCAAAAGTCAAGGGGCGCTTTGTTTTCTTGCGAACAATCCCGCCCTCGACGCTCGTTTAACGCGAATCCCTCGATCGTTCGACGTTTCAATATTCGACGCTATCGAAAAATAACCGACCGCGACGCGCTCCCGGCGCCGCTCTTCAAAACGCCCGTTTCGCTCGCTTGCGACGCGCTAGACGCCGTCGACTCGTTGGCGCGAGGAATCAAAATCGTCGCGGCGTTTCCGCCGACGTTCCGCTCCCGACCGTTCAACGTCGTTTGCGCGTTTCGCCGATTCGGCGCGACTTGCCGCGTTTCGCCAAATTGCCGACTTCGGTCGCCGCGAGCGTCAAGCGTCGTCGTTCGAACGTTTTCGGAACTCTCCGCCGACGTCGGCTCCACGCGTTCTTTGCGACCGTTAAGCGCCGCGTCTTCGCTGTTTTCCTTATTTCCGCCCCAACTGCGCACGCCGGGGAAAAGTTTGCCCCACGTTTTTTTTCTTTCCTTGCGCGATTGATCTTCGTTAGACGCCTGCGCAAGTTCCTTTCGTTTTTCGTTTTCCGCTTTCCTTTGAATCGCCGCCAACTCCGCTTGACGCAATTCGTCGAAACCGCGCAGTTTCGCCGTCGGCAACCGAGTCGGCCGCTTGCTCTCCACCCACTCGTAAACCCAAGCGTTCCAATCGACTTGCAAATCGCCGAGCGACTTGCAACCGTAATAACGTTGAAGCGCCGCGTTCCAGTCTTTAGTGAACGTTCCTTCTTTCGCAAATTCGACCAAACGACGCCGTCCGCCGATCAAAATCAAATATTCGCACACCGAAAACGCCTGCGAATAAAAAGGTTGCACGTCGTCCGGATACTCCGTAAACGCGACCATATTGTTGAACGGAATTCCTTTGTTCGAACGCAAATACCCGACCAGTCTGTCGCGGTAGCCGTTTCGCTCGGGATCCGCCTCCGTCGACGTCGCGATCCCTTCGTCGATCCAACGCGGAGCCTTGGCGCGCAAGTACGAAGCCAACACCGTGTGCATAATCTCGTGAGGCAACACCGAATCAAGGACGCGTTCCTCCGAACCCTGCGCCGTTATTTTCCAGTTATGCACTTCGCCGTCTTCGAAAGTGTAAGTCGCTTCGCCGTCCGCTTGAAGCGTCGGCCCCGTCGTAACGGTAACGACGCAAGGCGCCGACCAAGGCGGCAACTCTCCGCCAAGCCACGAAATCGCCAATTCTCGTCGCAAAATTTCGGCGGTTTGGCCCGCGGCGGTCGCAAACGTTTCAGAATCGGCGTGAATAATAAAATTAGTCGTTCGATAAGTCGCGGCCGACGCGCTCGACGTCGCGCCCAAAAGCGCCGTCGCCGAAAGTAAAAACGCGCAAACGAAAAAAACGACGCCGCGCGGAATCGCCAAAGAGTTAACCGACGTCGCGCAACGCTTCGCCGACAGCGCCGTAAGAAGTCGAACTTCCCTGCTCAACTCAAGCCTCCCTGCTAATTATCAAGCTAAGAAACAACCGGCCCAAACGTTAGTTATTATCCGCAAAGTCCCCGTAAGACCTGCGTTCGCAATCCGTCGCGATCGGTTCCGTCTAGCGGAAACCATAACGTAAAAGCGGCTTGGAAACGATTTTCCCCGCCGGACTCAGTTGCGATAATTATTATAAAGGAGATTTCGAGCTTTCGCAAGCGGGTTTCGAACCGTTTTTTCCAAAAAAAGCAAAAAACTTACAAAAAGATTAAAGTCGGCGCCAACAAACGCCGACCAACACGTCTCTTTGATTAACGCAAACAAAAAAGTTATTTTAAAACAATTTTAATTTATTGCTCTACGGGATTAAACGTTTTTTAATTCAATCTCGCGACGCGATTTCAACGATTCAAGAATCGCGAAACAAGCCAAGGTTCCCCGCAACGCTTCGCTCGCCGGAATCGGGCCTTCGCCGCCCTTGGTTAGCGCGTCAAAGAGCGCCGACGTCATCTCTTTTTGGCCTTTATTTTGTCTATTCTTCTTAATTTGACGTCCGCCTCTCGCGCTTAAGGTTTCCAAGCGACAAAAATCGTCCAAAATTTGCGTCGTTCCGCCTTGAAAAACCTCGACGCGTTCCTTACCGAGCGCCTTGGAACCGTTGGCGAAATAATGAATCGTTCCAATCGACCCGTTTTCAAAACGCAACGAAACCGATAAAACGTCGTTCAAGACGTCCGGATCGGGCGTCGCGGTCGCGAAAACGGCGCAAGGAAGCGAAGAATTGAGCCAACTCAAAAAGTCGACGAAGTGGCAAACTTCGCCCAAAACGCGCCCTCCGCCCAATTTAACGTCTTGAATCCAAGAGTCTTTCGGAATCGCGCCGGCGTTGACGCGATAAATCGCCGACGTCGGCGCGCCGGCGGTTAAATTTCGCTTCATCTCGACCGCCAAAGGCGCGAAACGGCGATTGAATCCGACGGTCAAGGTCGGCGTCGTTCCCTTTTCAACGTTTGCGCCGCCGACGTTTTTCTCGCCGTCCAACGCGCCGACTTCCGCCAACGTTCGGCGAATCTCGCTCCATTCGTCGAGCGTCAAACAGAGCGGCTTTTCGACGAAAACGCTTTTGCCGTTTTTCAACGCTTCCACGGCGTATTTAGCGTGCGAGTCGTGCCGCGTCGCGATAAAAACCAAGTCGACGTCCGCGTTTTCGAGAACGTCTTCCGGTTTTGAAACGCAATATCGAAATCGAAATTTTTCGGCGACCCGCTTCGAAGTCGCGCCTCCGTTCGTCAAAACGGCGACCCGCGAAACATCCGCCCGTTTGGGCAAATTAGGCAAAATATTCCCCTGCGCGTAACTCCCGGCGCCGATAAAACCGACGCCCAACGTCGTCGCCGGAAGGGTTCGAACAAGAAAATGCTCGGAAACGCCGGTCGCGTTATTTTGCGCTTCTTTCGCTCTTTCTTCTTTTTCGCTATTCGCCGCGTCCCTTGCGACCGCTTTATTTTGCGCAAACCGCGTTACTTTCGCCTTCGAAACGCTAATCGGCGAAAAATCCGCCGTTTTTTCGACGTCGTATTTCAAAAGAACGCCCAAAAACGGTTCTTCGCGCTTTAAAATCAAATCGTATGCTTTCGGCGATTCCTCAAACGGAAACTGATGCGTCGCCATTTTTTCGACGTTAATTCGTTTTTGCGCCAACAATTCTTGAAACGCCGCCATATTGCGATTTTCCGTCCAGCGCACGTAAGCCGCCGGATACTCTTCGCCGCGTTCCTCGTACCCGAGATCGTACCGACCCGGCCCGTAGGAACAAGCCATTCGCAATTCCAATTCCTTGCGATAATAAAACGGGTCGCGATCAAAACCGGTCGGCGCCGCGCCCAACATCACGACGCGTCCGCGTTTGCGCGCAATTTCCCCCGCGAAGTTTATCGGGTCGAGGCTCGACGTTCCGGCGGCGATAATAACCGCGTCGACGCCGAGTCCGTCCGTTCGCGCGAAAATTTCCGAAACGAGCGCCGATTCGCTCCGCCGCCAAACCGCCTCGCAAGCGTTCGCGACGCGGGCCGACTCGACCGCCGCCGCGTCGACGTCGATTCCGAACGTTCGAACGCCGCTTGCTTTCAGCAATTCCGCCGCGAGTCGCCCAAGGAGCCCAAGCCCGATAATCGCACAAGTTTCGCCAATCCGCAAATCCGCTTGACGCGTTCCCTGCAACGCGATCGCTCCCAACGTGTTGAACGCCGCGTCTCGCAAGTTCGCGTTCGATCGCAACTTAACGCAAAGATTTTTCGGAACCGCGACGATCTCGGCGTGATTCGCGTACCCGACGCCGGCGCAAGCGACCAAATCGCCGACCGCGAAACCGTCGACGCCTTCGCCGATCGCGATCGCCTCGCCCGCGCAACTGTATCCGAGCGGCGAATAAGCGTCCAATTTTTTCATCACCGCGCGATAAGTCGCGACCGCGCCCTGTCGACGGAACATTTCGAGAACCGCTTTCGCCTCTTTCGGTCGCTCTTTCGCCTTCGCCAAGAGACTTTTGCGCGCCGATTTCACCGTCGTTCCCTCGGTGCCGGGACTGACCAGCGAATAATGATTTCGCACAAGAATCATACCGGGCCCTAAGAGCGGAATCGGAACCTCTTCGACCGCCATTTTCCCGTCGAGCAACTTTTGCGCGAGTAATTCCATCGCCTTTTCCTCTTAGCTTAAATCGATAAAATCGCTAGATTCCTCAAACTCGCCGTTCGGCGCGCCGCTTTTTCGCTAAAACCGCCAAAATCTCAACAAGCGTTCGTTAACATATCGACCAACGCGTTATTTTTATTCACCGAATAAACGCGCCGCCAAACGCGCCGCCCCGACGACGTTCGGCGCTCGACGTTCCTTATTAATAAAACGGCGACTTTTAATTCAATAACGCCGACGCCGTTCCGCTCTTCGCGACGCTAAAAATCGGAACGCGTCGTTACCGCGTCGAAATTTTTAACGGCGTTTTCCCAATTTTCGTTCGAAAAGGCTTTTCAACGACTCGAAATTCGCAATCGAGCGCTAAATTCTGAAAATCAAACGTCTTTTCGAGTTCCTCCGGCGTCGTTTCGCGTCGCGGCGTTACCCAAAAAATCGCGGCGCCGGGCGAGCGTTGTTCGACTTGGACGCAACGAACGAGTTCCCAAGTTTCGCGGCGGCACGAGAGGTTCAAATGGGTGATCGAAAATTTTTCGCCGTTTTTATCGACGAGAAAATCGCCGATTCGCCCCTCCAAAATTTCAAACGATTTTAAAATCCCGTCCTCTTTTTCAACGACTTTTACTCCGTCGTCGACGCGGTACCGAATCAGCGGCGACGCGAAATTCCAATACGCCGTTCCGACCAGCGACTCAAAACCGTCGGCGTCGCGAACCGTTTCGCAAAATCCATACGATTGGAACGGTTCGTAAAGTCCCGGTCGACCGAGTTCCGGCGCTAAAATCGCGCGCTCGGAATGCCCGTACCAAGAAATCGTCGGTTTTCCGGTCGTTCGCTCGATCGTTTCGCGAAACATCGGACTCGGAAACTCCGACGCGAGAAAGGAACCGCGCAAATTTTCCCGCAACGCGTCGAGAACCGTCGGATTTTCCGTTTCGCAAAACGCCAAAAACTCTGAAAAGGCGCTCGGATAACCGCGCAAAAATTTGATTTTCCGCATCTTTTTCGGCAAATTCAAAAACGCTTCGCAAAGAATATCGCGCGAAAAATGAATATTCAAAACAACTTCGTGCCGGAGCCCGTTGTAAAAGACCGGCGGCGCCTCCGGCTCCAACGCGACGCTCAATTTTAAGTCGGACTGTTTGAAGCCAAGGCGCCCCCATATCCAGTGCATATGCGCCCATTCGTTCCCTATTTGCCGTTTATCGGAGTAAAAGAGGAACGGTTCGCCGCTCGAACCGCCGGTAAACGTCGCCGAACGTCCCGGGATTTTTCGCGACCGGCGCTCCAACTCGTATTCTTGCAACAGGGCCTTCGTAACGATCGGAATTTTCCCAATATCTTCAAAAGAACGCAAATCCGCGACGTCAAACCCGTTCTTCGCGTAAAAATCCCGATAAAACGGAACCTCGCGCGCCGCAATTTCGGCGACTCGCCGCACGTTCCGGAAAATAAAATCCCGCTTTTCCTCGGGCGAAGCCGCTTCGTCGAACCAGCGCCGCGTCCGTCGCGCCCGTCGATAGTCGCCCCCAAAGCCCGGCCGAACGGAGTAAGGGATTTTCGCCAATTCCGCCCCGATTGAAAAAGGCGTTTTTGTCAACATATTCTTTAACGAAGAAATCAGCGCCATTATTTAAAATCCGCTACTCTAAACACAAAATCAACCGAGCGCCGCGCGATAAATTTTCATCAGCGTTTCAAAATTTTTTTGCGGCGAATACAAGCGTTCGTACCGCCGTCTCGCGTTTTCCCCCAAACGCCGACAGAAGCCCGGGTCGTCGATCAAACGTCGCGCCGCGCAGCGAAAATCTTCGACGTTCAGCGATTCGAAAAGGAGCCCCGTTTCGCCGTCGAGCGTCGTTTCCGGACGTCCGCCCAACCGCGACGCGAGCGCGGGCGTCCCCAAGGCGGCGGCTTCCAAAATCGACATCGGAAAACCTTCGTAACAAATCGACGGAAAGACGAGAAATTGGGCGTTTTGCACCAACTTTAAGACTTCGTCGCGCGATTTTTCTCCGACGAACCGAACGTTCGCCGGGGCGTTTCGTCGCAACGCCTCGCCCTCCGGCCCGTCGCCGACGATCGTCAAAGGAAAATCGAGTCCGCGCCAAGCCTCCGTTAAAAAGCGAGCGCCTTTCTCCGACGAAAGCCGACCGACAAAAATCGCGCCCGTCCTTTTCGGCGCCGCGCCTTCTTTTCCCGCCTTTCCTTCCTCGCGTTCCGCGTCGAGCGTCGCCAAGGGATCGAAAATAAAATTCGGCTTCACCCAAACGCGCTCGTCCGGCAATCCGCCCGCGACAAACCGGCTTTTTGAAAATTCCGTTAACGCGACAAAAACGTCGACGTTCTCCAATATTTCTTTTTTCGTTTCAAAATAGAGCAAGCCTTGTAGAACTCGCGTCGAAAGTTTCGAAGCGCAACCGCGACGCCAAAAAATTCGCGCCGGATTTTTCCGCAAACACTCTTCGCAAATTTCGTTTCCGCGACGCAGTTGCCCGCCGGGACAAATTAAGCGATAATTATGCAACGTTAAAACCGTCTTGACGCCGCAATCCTTCGCCGCTTTAAAAATAGAGGGCGTCAAGACGTACTTGTAGTTGTGGACGTGAAGAATTTCCGGACGTTTTTCTTTAATTAACTCGACGGTTTCGCGATAGATTTCGGCGGAACTCCCCAAACGAAAAGGCAACGTCGCCTTTTTCCAAGCGTTCCAGCGCGATATTTCCGAATTACTGCGCTCAAAAGTCGTTACTTCGCAACCGTTTAAGCGCAAAAGCTCCGTTTCTTGCGCGAAAACGGTCGCCTCTCCGCCGGCGGCGCGATCGCCGTAAAAATTATGCGCGACAAGAACTCTCAAACCCACGTCGATTCTCCGGTTGCTTTCTTCTTATTTTCAGTCGCGATTACCGTTCTCTTCCGGAACGCCGGCTTTTCTCTTCGCTCGTCGCGTCGAAGAGTCGACTTGCTCAGTCGTAATTTACGGCCCAAACGTCGCGCGACGCCCAACGTTCCTCTTCCGCCTCTTCGTCAAGCGCCTCGTCTTCGTCCGTTTCCTCTTCTCCTTCCCAATCGTCCTCGTCGGCGACGTTGCTTTCAAACAACGCCCGTCTCTCCTCGTTCGCCAAACGCTCTCTAACCCAAAACTCTTGCTTTAAGCGAACTTGCGAAAGGAAATAATACTGCGTTGAAATCAACATAAAATAGACGTAAGTCGCCTGAAACATACCGGTGCAGAGTCCCGTCAGCACGACGAAAACCGCCGTCGAACCGATAAAATAATTCTCCGTCGCGTATTTCGGAACGCGTTTGCGAAAATTCAACACCGCGCAAATCGCGCAAACGCACAAAACGCCGCCGACGATTCCGTAAGCGATCGCGAAGTCGAGCGCGTCGTTATGCATCCCGATATGCGTTCCGATCTCTTCGTACATCATCTCTTGCATCTGGAAAACGCCGCGCCCAAACCAGAAAACGCCGGACGACGGCGGGTCGGTCAGACATTTGCCCGCGATCTCAATCATCGCGACGCGCCCGCTTCCCTTGTCGGAAACCACCGTTTCCCAACGCGTTACGAACTGGCTTCCATAACTCGAACAGACGAAAATAGCAAACGCGAAACCGATTCCGAGCAACGCGCCCGCCGCCTTGAAACGCTTTTTATGCGCGCACGCCAGCAAAGCGCAACAATACGCGACGACTAACCCCAATTGCGAAGCGCGGTTATAACTGAACAAAACAACCGCGAGCCCCGCCAAACCGGTCGCCGCGTAAACGAACTTAAATCGACGCTTCGTCAAAAACCAATACGTCGACAGCGCGACGCCCAAAACAACAAAAGCCACGACCGTCTTGCCCGACACGTCGGCCGAACCGGTCGTCGCTTCCACGTTAGAATAAGTGGACGCCAATCCGTTTTGAAATCCCCAAAACCTTCCCCACAAAGCGATTAGGCACTGACTTGTCGCGCCGAACCAAAACGATTTCGCCAAACGCTCCCAAAATTTGGGCTCAAAATCAACGCGACTCAATGTCGCGGCAAGCCAAAACCACGACAGAAAACGAGCGCTATAAACAATTTCCGAAAATTGATTTTCCGCCGCGTAAAACAACGCGAAATAAATCGACGCGCAAGTAAAATAAACGAGCGATATCGTCCAAACGTCGACATAACTTCTTAGACTTCGCGTTTTACGGCGGAACTTCCATAAATAAGCGAGCGCCAATATCGGCAAAACTTGAAAAAGCTGAACGACAAACGTGCCGGTCGCCGCGCCCGTCATAAAACATTGAACTACAATGGGATAAGCGGCCGCGTAAAAACACAAGACGTTCAACGCAAGATTTTTCAACGAAAAGCCGTCTTTTAACACTCGAACGTCCATTTTATCGCTTTGCTTTCATTCTTCAACCGGCGCGACGCGAACGCGTCGTCCGCCTCTTTCAACCCTCGAAACGTTCGCAGCCGTTCGTTTCGTTTGCGCTTTAATCCTTTTTATCACAAGCGGTTAAAATTAACCAAACTTTATTCAAACAATCAAACGATCGTTCTTAGCGCGCTTTCCCTCTTTGCGTCGACGCGTCCGTTTCCCGCGACGTCAACGCCGGTCGTCTTGCAACGGACGCCAAAGCTCCGCCCAATCGAACTGCAAACGCTCCTTCGAAAAACGCTCGGAAATCGCCGTCGAAAAAGCGTTTACGCCGTGTTCCGTCGGTATTTCCAAGGCGTCGCAAATCGCTTGCGCAAACGCTTCCGGATCGCGATTTCTCACGACAAAACCGTTTTTCCCGTCGACGACGGTCTCCGAAACGCCGCTAACGTCCGTCGCCGCAATTCTTTTTCCGCAAGCCAACGCTTCCGTCGAAGCGACCGACCAACCTTCGCGCAACGACGAAATCAAATAAAGGTCGGACGCGGCAAGTCGACGACGGACTTCGCTCGGCGGCAAAAAACCTTCTATTTGCGTCTCGTTTTGAAGCCCCAACTCCCGAACGCGTTTTTCAATTTTCGCTCGATCCTCGCCGTCGCCGACAAAAATCAATTTCGGTTTCGGAAAAACTTTTTTCAAAACAACCAACGCGTCCAGCGCCAAATCCCAACCTTTAATCCAGGACAAACGTCCGGCGAGAAGCAAACGCGGATAGTATTCTTCCCACCCCAATTCGCGTCGTTCCGTCAATCCGTCGGTCGGATAAAAAACGCTCGGGTCGAATCGCGTCGGGAACGACGCAATCGACAACCCCTTTAAGACCAAGGCGTTGTCGCGTTCAAATTCCGCGACCGTCTCCGCGTCGGCCGCCGCCAGCAACGCGTCGGGTTTTAGCGCGACTAAATCGGTCATCATCCGCCGATGAAACCAATCGCCCAAAAAACGCAGACGCGCGTAACGCGAAAAAGCGACCGGGTTATTCAAACCGGCGAAGCGGTAGCAAAACGAATCCCATTGACATTTCCTTAAAACGCCCAATATTTCCGGAGAATCGCAAAAAACATTTTTTGTTTCAATTTTATATATTTCCGGCAAATATTTCTTAATCAAAGCGCGAAAAACGACGCGTCGAGGAATCAACGGCGCGCGACTTTTATTGCGCGGCGCGTAAGAACCGATATTAAAACGCCAAATCGGCGTTCCTTTCCAGTCGCCAAGCGTCCAACGCCCGACCGGCAAATCGTCGACTTCGGCGGGCGACACGACGGCAAAACGATTCCCAAACGCCTCCAACGCTTGTTTTGCGAACGCGGTTTGCCCTCCGCGCGGACTCCCCCAAGGATCGCCGGGCGAAATGTAAATCGCTCGCGGACGCGGCGCGTTTTCCCGCTCCCCCTCGTTGCTCATTGTTCCGCTCCTCGCGCAAACGCCGTTTTCATTGTATTCGCTATCGTTACGACAAAATTTCGCGCCGACCGTTCTTTTCGTCCGTTCGACAACCTATTATAACGGTTATATCGGAAAACTAGGGGTTCTCCGTTCAGAAAATCTTCTATTTTTTACCGAATCGACGCAATCGCCAAAAACGCCGCCAAACGCCGCCAAAATCCCGACGCTCAACGCGACGCGCTTCTTCTCGCCGACGGTCGCGCGCTTCCGCGGTTTTCCCTCAATTCGCCCGCGTTTTCAAGCCAAACGTTTTCTTATAAACGCAAGACAACAAAGAAGATAAACAGAATAAGCGACCAGCGACGCAACCGCCAGCCCAAACGCGCCGCCGCCCCGACAAGACGCTTGCCAAGCGCCCGTCAAAAAGACGGCGCCCCAAATCGCGTTCAAAAAGAAACCGCTCCAAACGGCGCCCAAGCTCGTTAACGCGCTCGCGCAAACGTTGCAGACGCTAAGGATAACGCCGACGCCCAACAATAAGACCAACGTCGAAACGCCGCTTTCAAACCCTTCGCCAAAAGCGCGCATCGCCCAAGGCGCCAAAACGCTCGCCGCCAACGCCGTTACGACCGAAAAAAGCACGTTTATTAAAGCGTTATATTTCAACGTTTTAACATAACGCGCTTTCTCTTTCAACGCGTTAAACTCCGTCAACGTCGGCAAAAGCGCCTGCGTCGCAATGTTCGGCAAATAGAGAACCGACGTTTGAATTTGCCTCGCCGACTCAAAAATCGCGACTTCCGCAATCCCGTTCTCTTGCGTCGCCAAAACTACCGTCGCGAGCGTCCCGGCCATTCCAGTCGTTACGGAAGTCAAAGTTTGCGGAAGACAAAAATTCCACAAAATGCTTCTTTCTTGCCAAAATTCGTCAAATCGATAACGGATCCCGTGTTTTTTCAACTGAAAATAAATAAAACAACCGTTTATCAAATAATTCAAAAGCGCCCCGGAAGCGAACCCTAAAATCGCGCCCGTCAAACCGCCGCAATAGGCGCCCAACACAAAAAACGGAATCGACCCCAAGCCGCTCGCCGCCGTCGCGACGGCAAGACCGCGAAACGCCTTAAACCCCGACATCACGCCGGCTTGCGCGCTCACAACGGCGCTCAAAATCAACAATATCGAACTAAGACGCGTCTGCGAAATCAACCGCGACGCCTCCGGAACCTCGCGGTACAACGTCGGCGTCAACAAGCAAAAGAACGCGGCGACGATTACGCTCGAAACAAAGGAAAAGACGTAATTTAGGGCGATCACCCGTCCGACGCGCGCCTTGTCGGTCGCCGCCAACTCCGCGACGTACTTCGTCGCCGTTCGCCCCATTCCGAAACTCGCCAACACGACGAAGCCGTTGACCGTCGAGCGAATCAAACAAAATTCGCCGTAAACGACGTTTCCAAGGATTCTCGCGACAAGAATCACCGAAATCAAAGCGCCGACTCGCGCCGCGATCGACGCGACGGTCAGCCAGAAGAAATCGCCGGCGAAACGCGACGCCAACCGAGACGACGTCAAACGTTCGAAGCCGCGATTCGCCCGGCGTCGCAAACCGGCGCTCTTCGTCTCGCCTTTTTTTTCGCTCGGCGAATCGACGTTTCTCGACGCGCCTCTTTGATTTGATTTAATATCGGACAAAATATTAGTTTTCGTTCGCTTTACGCGTAAACGGCTTCACAAACAAGAATTGCGTCCACACTTCGAGGGCGTAATAAAGCAATCGACGGCAACGCCAGAGACGGCTCGGTTGTTTCAAAAGCCGATAAAGCCACTCGAGATTCATTTTTTGCCACAACAACGGCGCGCGTTTGACCGTTCCCGCGAACGTGTCGAGCGTTCCCCCCACCCCGAGACAAAGTCCGACGTTCGTTCGAGCGGCGTATTCGCGAATCCATCGTTCTTGACGCGGACTGCCGAGCGCGACGATTAACACGTCGGCGTCCGAATCGGCGATCTCTTGCGTCAACGCGTCCATCTCCTCCGCTTTGACGTATCCGTTTCGCCGCCCGACGACGCGAATATCGGGATAACGTCGACGCAACTCTTCGACCGCCGCCGCGCTCGATTCTTCTTTAGCGCCGTAAAAAAAGAGGTTAAGTCCCTCGACGCCGCTGCGAGCGCAAACGGCTTCCGCAAGGTCGGCGCCGGGAACGCGTTCGATTTTACGTCCGTTCAACAAACGCGACGCCCAAACGACGCCGATTCCGTCCGGCAACGCGAGGTCGGCCGCCTCCGCAAATTGCGCAAGCTCCGGGTTTTCGCGAAGCGCGAACGTTTTTTCCGGATTAATCGCGACGGCGTAACTCAACGTCGTTCGGTCTTTCGCCAATTCGACCGCTCGTTCGACCGCCGTCTTCATTGTCAACGCGTCGACCGGCGTTCCTAAAACGCGCGTCCGTTCAATTTTGTTCGCACTCATCCGTTTCCGCCGTTCAATAAATTCTGTTCGATTATCGTTCTTAAACGGTTAAATCAAAAGCAACGGTTTTGCCGTGAACGTGAATTATTTCAGTTTAACCGATTTTACCAAATTTACTAGGGGGTAGGGCGCAAGTTTCCCGCAAAATCCCTCGCGTCGTCGCCGCGACCGCCGTTCCTTCTTCGCTCGTCGTTCCGCGAGAGATTTTTGGAAAAATCGCGAAAAATTCGCCGAAATTTCTTGCGTTCGCGTTAAAAATCTGTTACAATCGTTCTTGAAGCGATTACGCGCAAAAAGTATTTCGGCGCGCGTTCGACAACGTTCGCCGAAACGCTTTTTGCCCTTTACAATGGCGCCGCGTCTTAAATTCGTTTTGTCGTTCGCCGTTTCGAACGCGATTCCCCTAAGATTCGACGGCGCGCCCCGCAGATTTTTGAGGATTTATTATGAAAAAATCGTTCGTTTCCGCTTTCGCCGCCCTCCTTCTCGCTCCGGCTTTCTCGCTCGTTTCGTTCGCCCAAGACGCCGCCTTCCCACCGCTTCCGTCGACGCCGACGGTCGCGCACCGCGGTTTCTCCGCCGCCGCGCCGGAAAACACCCTCTCGTCGGTGATGGCCGCGATCGAAGTCGGCGCGCAAGGTTGCGAATTCGATATTTACCAATCTAAAGACGGCGTCGTTTACCTCAACCACGACGGCAACCTCAAACGCACGACCGGTCTCGCCAAATCTTGCGGCGAAGCGACGTTCGACGAACTCCGCAAACTCGACTTCGGCGCTTGGAAAGGCGAACAATTTAAAGGCGAAAAACTCACGACTTACGACGAAGCGCTCGCCGTTCTCAAATATACCGGCACCCGTCCGATCGTCGAAGTCAAAGCGAACGGTTTTGAAGACAAAGTCGTCGAAGGTCTCCGCCGCTTCGACCTGATCGAAACCGCCGTCGTCATCGACTTTAGCGCCGACCGCGTCAAGAAATATCGCGAACTCGAACCGAAACTTTGCTCCGCTTGGCTCACCGGTTTGAACAAAAACGAAACCCGCGAACAATGCGCGCAACGCATTATTAAAACGTTGAAAGAAATCGGCACGAACGTCGTCGACGTCCACTACAACGCCGTCGACGCCGAATTCCTCAAAACGCTGAAAGACGCCGGTATTCGCGTGATGTGCTGGACGGTCAACAACCCGGCCGACATTCAACGGATGGTCGACCTCGGCGTCGAAAGCATCACGACCGACCGCCCCGACCTCGTCCTCGAAGCGCAAAAGAAAGCCGCCGCGAAATAAGCGAAACGCTTTCGGTTTCCTCGACGCGTCGCGTTGAACGTCGCCGTTTTCCGGTTCTTTCGATTCCGGTTCGGTTCGTTCCCGCGTTGGCGACGCGTCGAACGTTTTACGAAACGTCGCCCCGCTCGACCGTTAAATCTTGCCGATTTTAACGCGTCGAGCGCCGGCGTTTTTGTTATTTCGTTTAAAACGCGACGATTACCGCCTTTTTATCTTGCGGCTCCAGACGCGTCGGGCGCCCGGCGTCGCGCGTCGTCGCGAACCAAGCGGTCGAATCGCCGGTTTAGTTTGTTAAAAGTCGTTATGAAAAAGCCGTTCTTCGTTTTCTCGGTCGCCGCGTTCGCGCTTTCCCCGTCGAGCTTGTTCGCTCAAGAGACCGTTTTCCCGTCCCTTCCGTCGACGCCGACGGTCGCTCACCGCGGTTTTTCCGCCGTCGCGCCGGAAAACACGATTTCGTCGATGATGGCCGCCGTCGAAGTCGGCGCGCAAGGTTGCGAATTCGACCTTTACCAATCGCAAGACGGCGTCGTTTACCTTATTCACGACGTCAATCTCAAACGCACGACCGGTTTCGACAAAAAATCGGACGAAGCGACGTTCGACGAACTCCGTCGGCTCGACTTCGGCGCTTGGAAGGGCGAAGAGTTTAAAGGCGAAAAACTAACGACTTTCGACGAAGCGCTCGCCCTCCTTAAATTCACCGGAACCCGGCCGATCGTCGAGGTGGCGGACGACGGCTTCGAAGCCCAAGTCGTCGACGCGCTGCGTCGTTTCGATCTTGTCGAAACCGCCGTCGTCATCGACTTTAGCGAAGAACGCGTCAAAAAAATGCGCGCGCTCGAACCGAAACTTTGCGTCGGTTGGCTTACCGGCCTACGTCGGAACGAAACGCGCCGAGAATGCGCCGAGCGCATTATTAAAACGCTGAAAGATTGCAACACGAACGTCGTCGACGTCCATTTCGCCGCAATCGACGCGGAGTTTCTTCAAATTTTGACGGACGCCGGAATCCGCGTGATGTGTTGGACGGTCAACAACCCGGCCGATATTCAACGGATGGTCGATCTCGGCGTCGAAAGCGTTACGTCCGACCGCCCCGACCTCGTCCTTGAAGCGCAAAAGAGAGCCGCCGCGAAATAAACGCCGTCTTTCGAACGTTAAATTTTACCGATTTTAACGGCGGCGAGCGGCGTTGTTTTCGTCGTTTTGCTAAATTTTACCGATTACAACAATTACAACGCTATTTTACCTGGGAGAAAACCGACGTGCCGCCTCGAGACCCGCTCGACTTATCGTTCGACGCTTTCGAACGCCGCGTTCTTTTCGAAGACGGACGTCTTTTAGTCGTCGACAAGCCCGCGGGAATCGCGACGATGGGCGCGTCGGCGGGCGAAACGTCGCTTTTCACCTTGGCGCAACGCTATATTAAGGTAAAATACGAGAAGCCGGGCGCGGTTTATCTCGGCGTCGTCAGCCGACTCGACCTCCCGGTTTCCGGCGTCGTCGTTTTCGCTCGCAATTCGAAGGCGGCCAAGCGGCTCAACGAACAGATTCAAGCGCGGACGGTCGGGAAAATTTACCAAGCGCTCGTCGAAGGCGCGCTCGAACCGCCGGAAGCGGAATGCGTCGACTTCATTTGCGAAGATTCGAAAAGCCGCAAACTTTGGATTCCGCGTTCGGCGTCGCCCGACCATTTACGCCGTTTCGGAGCGAAGGAAGCGCGCTTAAAATACCGTCGTCTCGAGCGTTACGCCGCGACGACGCTCGTCGAAGTCGAGTTGGAAACCGGGCGCAAACACCAAATTCGGCTCCAACTTTCGAAACGCGGCGCCCCGATCGTCGGCGACGGCAAGTACGGCGCCCGTCCGATCCCGGAACGCGGAATCGGCTTGCACGCGGCGCGTCTCGAGCTGACGCACCCGACGTCCGGCGAACGTTTGACGTTCGAATCGCCGCGCCCGACCTGGTGGAGTCGTTACACGCGTTAACCATTCCGCTTCCCCCGTTTTACCGTTAAATTAAACGAACCGCTTTCACGCGTTTCAGGCGACGCGTTCCCAATCGCTCGCGTTCGTCCGTTCGGAGACGCCCGTATGACGCCGATTTCCTTATACGAGCGCTTGAAACAAAGCGAATTAACGTCCGCCGAAGACTTGGCGCGGATTTTCGAACAATCTCGCCTTAAATTTCAAAAAATCGCGCAAACCGCCTCCGACGCGTCGCCAAATTTGCGCGACGCCGAGTCTTCCGCCTCCGATTCGACCGATTTCGACTTAAATCTTCCCGGCGAACCCTCCGCCGACGCCTCGCCGCGCCTCGACGATTTTGAAACGTTTTTCCTCGCCGAGTTGGAACGCGAAGGAGCGATCAACGCTTGGCAAGCGGAGCAACTTCGCCAAGGACGCGCTCGCTTTTACCTCGGCGACTATCGCGTCGTCGACTTCCTTGGTCGCGGCGGTTTCGGCAACGTGTTCCTCGGTCGCCGTCGTTCCCATCCGTCGAACCGCGACCGAACCGGCGCTCGATTTTCCAGCGACGCCGCTTTAAAGGTTCTTCCTCTCGCTTCGGCCTCGGCGAGCGCGCAAGCGAAATTTTTACGCGAAATCGACGTCGCGCAACGCTTAAAACACTCGAATATCGTCCGCCTTCTGGACGCGTCGAAAGACGCCGCCGTTCATTACGCGGTTTACGAATACGTCGACGGCGGCGACGCTCGCGAGCTTCTCGCCCGTTTCGGTCGTCTTCCGTTTCGGGTCGCCGCTTATATCGTTTCGGAAACGGCGAAAGCGCTCGATTATCTTCATTCGCTCGGCGTCGTTCACCGCGACGTTAAACCCGGCAACATTTTGTTGATGAAAACGGGCGAAGTCAAACTCGCCGACTTCGGGTTCATTTCGCCGACGATTCCTTTTTCGCCGACGACGCGTCTTTCTCCGCTCGGCGCGATTCTCGAAAGTTGGGACGCGGAGAACGCCGATAAAAACGACGCGTCCGGCGAAAAATCGGCGAAGCGCAAAATTAAAGGAACGCCCGATTACCTCGCGCCGGATCAAATCTTAAATCCCGACGAGCCGTCGCCGCTTTGGGACGTTTATTCGTTGGGGAGCGCGTTTTACTTTATGTTAACCGGCGTCGTTCCGTTCCCGGCGAACGACTCGCGCGACAAGTTGCAAGCGCATTTGCGGAGCAGTTTGCCCCCCGAACCGGCGACGTTCGATCCGAACATTCCGCTCGAAATCTCCCAACTGACGATGCGGATGCTGGAACGCGAACCGGAGCGCCGCGTTTCTTCCGCTCGCGAAGTCGTCGACGCGCTCCGCCGCTGGGCGCCGTCTTTTGCGGAACTCGCGCGCCCCGATTTGGTCGCGTCCGTTCTAAAACGCGACGAAAGCCCCGATTTTTGGTCGGAAGAAAACTTGCGCGCCGCGTTTTCCCGGTTCGTCGTTTCCCCGTCGACCGCCGCCCGCTCGCCGCGCTCCGCCTCTTCCGACGCGACGAACGCCGCCCCTTCCGACGCCCCGTCAAGTCGTTTCGCTCTTTTCGGCAAATCGAAAAAGTCGCCGCGATCGTCAAAATCCGCCGACGCTCAACTTGAAGAAGCGCGCCGAGCCTTCGAAGCGAATCGCCCGACGCGCGAATCGGTCGCTCAAGTAACGTTCGAAGATTTCGAAAAATCGGCCGCCGTCTCCGCCGCCAACTTTGAAGCGGCGTTCGAGTTCGTCGAGCAAGCGTTCGAATCGGCGCAAGACGACGCGCCCGCGCCGTCCGTTTCGTCCGTTCCCCCGCCTCCTCCGCCTCCTCCGCCCGTCCCGAACGCGGAACCGTTCCGCCGCGTCGACGAGCAAACCCAACGATTAGAACGTTTAAACGCGACGTTAACGCGCCGCGTCCTCGTTCCGCTCCTAATCGCGACGACGTTGGCGCTTTTGGCGGCTCTCGCCGACGCGTTTTTTTAGCCGCTCCGTTTGTTTGCCTTCCTTGATTTCCCCGTTTCCCTCCCTTTCTTCCCCGACGCGACGTCGCGCCGCCTTCAATAATGAAACGTCCCTCCGCCTCTCCCGACCTCGCCGAATGCGAGCGCCGCCTCCGCTACCGTTTCGCCGACCGTTCGCTCCTCCAAAAAGCGTTGACCCACTCCTCCTATTCGTCCGTTCATATCGATTCCAACGAGCGGCTCGAGTTCCTCGGCGACGCGACGCTCGGTCTCGCCGTTACCAATATGCTCTACCGCGCCTTTCCGCAACTGAACGAAGGCCAACTTTCGAGCGTTAAAGGCTCGGTCGTCAGCCGCAAAACTTGCGCTAGAGTCGCGAAACGGCTCGACTTAGGCCGTTTTCTTTTCGTCGGCAAAGGAATCGAGTCGATCACCGACGTTATCCTTGCTAACGCGACGGAGGCGGCGATCGGCGCGATTTTTCTCGACGGCGGTTACGAGGAAGCGCGTCTTTTCGTCGAGGAGAATTTTCGCGAAGAGATCGACGCTTTTTTCCGCACTCGCCCGGCTTCCGACGTTCCGTTCGACGCCGCGTCGTCTTCTTTCGCCGACTTCGACGGCAACTTTAAAGCGCGCCTTCAAACCCGCTTGCACCGCGAAAACCCCGGCGTTATCGCGACTTACGTTCTTCTCGACGAAAAGGGCCCGCCGCACCGCCGCTGTTTTAAAATCGCGACGCAAATCGGCGACCGCGTCTTCCAAGCCGCTTGGGGAAACAGCAAAAAAGCGACCGAGCAACGCGCCGCCGAAAACGCTCTCGCCGAACTCGACGGCGTCGCCCCGCCCAACCCCGACGGCGAGTAAGCGTCGCGCGCCGCCCCCGCCGCCGCTTTTACGACGCGACGCCGACTTCCGCCAATTCGCAAGAAGCAACGACTTAACGCAACGACCTTTCAACCCCCGCCCGCCGCGTCGACGCCCGATTTATCCCGTTTGGCGCGGCGTTCCTTTGGCGACGTCTCGCCGCTTTGAAAGTTTCCCTCTTTTTTCTTTTCTCGTTTCCTTGTTTTCTCGTCGTTTTTTCTTGCTTTTCTTAGCGGCGGCGGTTATACTTAAACAAACGTTGCTTACCGCCGCGAAGCGATCCCCCGCCAAAATACGACGCGGCGCGACAAAACCGCTTCAACCTTAAAATTCGCCCCGACGCAAGAAAGACCCCGCCAATGTCGCCCTTTGGAACCTCCCGTCCCGTCCCCGATCTTCCCGACGATTCGGCCCCGCGCCTTTGTTCGTTCTTAGCGCAAACGCTGGAACCGCTGGGTTTTACGCCGACGTCGAATTACCGGCTTTTTTATTATTGGACGCGCCGAACCGAGACGCTCCGCCAACGTTGCGGCCTTCAATTCGGAGTCGCTTCCGTCGAACTTTGGTACGACGTCCTTCTCCCGTCGACGCCGAGTTTCGCGTCTTGGTCGCCCTTCTTCGCCGCTTTGTCGCCCGCCGAAGTCGCCGCGGCGCGACGCGTCCTCGACCGCTTCCAACAAGCGAGCGCCGACTTCGCCCCTTGCCGCGCCCTTCCCAATCGCGAATGTCTTTACGGCGGGAGCGCTCGCAACGCGCTGAATCGCAAATATTTCTTCGAACTTGCCTCCCCGACGCTCCGCCGAATCGTCGAAGAGCATATCGTTCCCCTTTTCGAGCGACGCCGCGAAGCGCTCGACTTGCTGAACGCTTACGACGCCGGAACGCTCGCCGCGCTGGAAAATTATCCGGAAACGCCGAACGCCCGCCGCTTCGTCCCCAAGACAAGCGACTCGGCGCTTTATTTCGGCCCCGACCCGATTCTTAACGCGTTGAATTTAGGCGCGTTGCGATTGCAAAACGGTCAAAACGCCGAAGCGCTCGCCCTTTTCGAAGGAACGGCGGCGAACCGACGGGTCAAGGCCGACGTCCCCTTCGGTCTCTTGGAAGGCCTGGGCGACGTCTTATCGCGTTCCGATAAATTGTTGCGTTCCGGAACGTTCGAAACGTCCCTCGACTCGCCGTACCGCCGCGCCGCGCGGGAAGTCGCGTTACTCGGCGTCGACGTCGCGAAACGACAAATCGCCGCCGAAGGCCCGGGCGTTCCCGCGACGCGACGTCCTTTCGTCGGCGATTCAACGCAACCGACGCAAATCTCGAAGCCGCGCCGATTTAAGCGTCCGTCGTTCGCGTCGCCCGGCGTCGACGAACCGGAAGTCGCGCGTCTTCTTTGGTTAGCGCGCTTTTCGAACGACGAAACAAAAGCGGCGGAAGCGATTCGGCGTTTAGAGGAACTCGCAAACGCTTCTTTAATCGTCGTTTACGAAGGCGCAAACGAACGACGCGTCGTCGCGTCCGAAACGGTCGCCGTCGACGACGCCGTGTCGCCCTCCTCTTCCTCGCCCGTTTCCCTTTCGCCCTCGACGCTCCCCTCAAACGCCAACAACCCCGCGACCGCGACCGCCCTCCCAAACGCCGCCTCAAACGCCCCGGAAAACGTCCGCTCGGCCTTCGCGACGTACAAAAGCGACTTCCGCCGTCGTCTCGAAGAAGTCTTTTCGCAACGTCTTGAACCGCTTGGCTTTAAGAAAGCAAGTCGTTCGCCTCATTGGACGCGCAAAGGCAAAACGCTTTCGCATTATTGCCGTTTTCTCTTTTGGGATCGTTGCGATATGGTCGCCGTCTCGTTCGGTTACTCGGTTCTTCCCTGTTTCGCCTGTTGGGACGCCGCGCCGCAAAACGCCGAAACCAAAGAGCTTATCGCTCGTTTCCGCAAGAAAAAACCGCGTTTCCAAACCGCTTGGACGCCCTTGCGAAGCGTTTTCGAGGCGCCGTCCGCCGCCTTCGACGCCAACCTCGATTGGGAAATTTTCTCGAAAGACGGCGAACTCGAACCCCTTGTCGCCGCGATAGATACGTTCCTTCGCGCCGAAATTCTCCCCTTTTTCGCTCGGTTCCCCGAGACGGACGCCCTTCTCCGCGAATACGACGCCGGACGGCTCGGACACGCGATCGCGCTCGGTCGCGAAGCGGGCCCCGGACGCGAGTTCGTCGCCGCGCAAAACTATTATCGCGCCGGGAATTACGTCGAAGCGCTCGCCCGTTTCGAAGCTGTTCCGGAGCGTTTCCGCAATTTCCGTTTTAATTTCGGCCCCGCTTCCGAAAACGACGCGTTTCTTCTCGAACTCGCGCGATTAGGAGCTTTAAGCGTCCGAAAAAAGCTCGAATCGCAACCCGACGCCGCCGTTTCGCTCGCAAAACGACGTCCTGCGACGCCGATTCCCGAACCGCTCGCGACCGCGCTTCCGCATTACGACAACAAATTTCAAGCGAGGCGAGTTTATTGGGCGCGGGAATTAGCCGCTTCCGCGTCGGCCCCGGAAGCGGAAACGGCGACGCGCGCTCTTCAAATAGGCGCCGAAACGTTGCGAACGCTCCAAGAAAAGGCGGCGCAAGTTTTGGAACCGCTCGGCTTTACACAAGAGTCGTCGATTACTTGGACGCGGGAAACGGCGACATTGCGTCAACATTTTTGTCTCGAAGTTCACGTCGCCGACCGCGAATGCTATTTTTACGCTCGCTATTATCAAAAACCGGACTTTTCCCCTTGGGACGCCGCGCCGCAAGAAGCCGAAACGCAAGCGACGCTCGCTCGTTTACAAACGCTTGTCGAAAAACATTTTGCGAACGCTTATTTCGCCGAAAATACATGTTGTTTCGACTATTCGGCCCCTCTCGGTCAAACGCCGGAACGCGTCTCGTCGGAAGCGCTCCTAAGCGCCGCGGAACAAAGGTTTGCGGAGACAATCCTTCCGTTTTTCGCCCGTTGGAACGAGACGCTCGACGTTCTGAACGATTCCTCGCTCGGCGACGCCGTATCGCGTTTCGAGTCCGACTTTATCCGAGACGCGGCCCAAACAAAATTCGGATACGCGCTCGCGCTTTTCCAAGCCGAACGTTACACGGAGTCGGCAAAGCGGTTTGACGCCTTGTCGAAACTAAAGAAAAAGCCGGACTTAACCGTTTACGACGACGCGACTTGGGCGGCGTTTCAAGACGCCGCGCGACTCGCCGCCGAAAACGTTCGCAACCTCGCGAAAAATCAAAAGTTAAAGCGTCGATAACCGCCCCCAAGTCCGCGCTCGACGCCGACTTTCTTCCATTCGACGCGACGGTCGACGTCGCGTCGTTATTTTTTCATTTTTTCGCTAATTTTCTTGATTTTCTCGTCGGCGTCGATTATAATAAACGAAGCGGAATCGGCGTTTGCGCTTTTTATTTGACGCCGATTAACGTTTGCCATTTTACTATTTGACGCAAGAAAATTTATCAATGACCGACGACGCAAAAAAACAACGCTCGAAACTTGTATCCGCGTTCAAAAAACGCGTTAAAACGCTTTTTACGGAAACCCTAGAACCGCTTGGCCTTAGGCCCGTCCCGCAAAAGCGGTATCGTTGGGAGCGCGCCTCCGAAACGGCTCCGCAATATTGCAACTTTCGTTACGACAACTCGATCGACGTTCTCTTTATTTCCTACGGCTATCGGCTTCCGTTTTGCCGCGATTGTTGGTCGAACGCGCCTTGCGACGTCGAGACGCAAAAAACGCTCGCCGATTTCTTCCAAGGACTAGATCTCGTTGAAATTAACGGCTTAGAATATTTCGAACGCGCGATCGAACGTTGCGAATTTTGGGATTTTGAGGCGAACGTTCCAAACGACGTCGAGGACAAGTTCGCCAAAGTCGAAAAGAGATTTCGAGAAAAAGTCGTTCCGTTTCTTGAGCGGAACCGCGCGCTGGAAGACGTCGTAAACAACTACGACGCGGGAAGTTGCGAATCCGCTCCTCCCGGAATGCGATTCGACGATTTTCGATTCGGCGTCGCTCGTTTTTTACTCGGCCAGTACGCGGAAGCGGCGGCGCATTTTGAAGCCGAGGCGGAAAAAACGCTCGCAGACGACCTAATTTATCTCCCTTATTGGCAAAGATACGCTAAGGCGTTGCAAATCGGCGCGTTAAGCGTTCGCCAAACGATTGAGGCCAAAGGCCCCGGCCCGCGACCGCCGAAGCCGAAACAACGTCGGCGCGCTTATGAGATTCCCGCCGAACTCGTCGATTATCCCAATCGCACGCTAATTTACGAACTCCTCGAAGCGACCGCGTCTCCTTACCAACCCGTTGCGACAAAAGCGCTTAAAGAATTAGCGCATATCCAAAAAGCGGAAAAAATCGCCCCGAGTTCGAAACCGACGCATAAAGAAACCGCCGAGACGCCCGAAGCGCGACAAGACGAAGCCGAACGCAAGCGGATTCTCTTTCACGGGACGCCGGAAGAAAAAGAAGCCTTGGAGCGCTACAAGGCGCAACTTCAAAAACATTTTCGCGAAAAATTTAAGGAAACGTTTGCGCCGCAAGGTTTTGCATCGACAAACACTTCCGCGACTTTCTGGGAAAGCGCGACCGAAACGCTTGTTCGCTATTGCCGTTTTTCGTTCCATAAGGGTTGTCGCTGTTTACTCGATTTCGGTTACACAATGAAACCGGATTTTTCGCTTTGGGAAACCGCGCCGCAAGACGCCGAAACGCAAGAGGTTATCGCAAATTGGCGAACGTCGGAAAAGGAGTGTTTCGAGTCCGGCGCCGCCAACGCTTGGCGACAACGCGCTTGGACGATTCCAACGAACGACGGCGAGTTTGAGGCGATGCTAAACGATATCGACAAAGCGCTTAGAGACGACGTTCTTCCGTTTTTCGACCGCTTTCGCGAAACGTCCGACGTCCTGCGCGCCGTCGACGCCGAAGTTGTCGACGAATGCGACGCGATCGCCGAAGACGAAGATTGGCGGCTCTATTGGCTTGCGATTTTGCGTTTTCAAACCGGGCGACTCGCCGAAGCGGCGGACTGTTTGCGGCAACTCGTCGCCCGAACGGCGCCCGACGCTCTCGATTGGGAAACCCAACGGGCTGAAGTCGCGCAAATCGGGATTTTAGCTCTTGAAAACAAACTCGCCGAACAAGGCGCGACGTCGCTTCGCAAAGAGGCCAAGCCGAAACGGGAAATCCCGAAATCGCACGCGTTATGTTCGAATCCGGGCGAAGTTCGTTCCTTGCTCAAAGAAGCGGAGTCTCCACGACGCGACGTCGCTCTTGACGCTCGAAAACTACTTTACGAAAGCGCCGAGTATACGCGAAGACTTCCCGAAATCCTTGCAAAACACCTGGAACCGCAAGGTTTTACGCGCTCCGAAAGCAAGCCGACCGTTTGGGCGCGCGAAACGCAAACGCTCGTTCAGCGTTGCTTTTTTACGGTCGAGCCGACTATCGAGAAATATTTCGAACTTGAATTCTCCTACCGCTTGAAACCCGATTTTACGCCTTGGGCGAACGTTCCGAACGACGCCAAGTCGCAAGAAACGCTCGAACGCTTCAAAACGCTCGTCGAAAAACGTTTGTCGTCGTTCGACTTAAAGCGCGATTTTTGGTGTTCGCCGATTCCCGGCTTTCGGTTGCGCGCGCCCGGCTTCCCGACGCCGCCCGAAGCGTTCCTAAACGCACTCGACGCGACGTTTGCGAGCGACGTTCTTCCGTTTTTCGACCGTTGGCGCGAGTCGAGCGATATACTCGCCGCTTACGACGCCGACAAAGTCGACGATAAAGCCTTCGGAAGCGACGCCGCGACGCAAAATTTTGTTCGCGCGCTATTCCTTTTCCAGTCGGGACGTTACGTCGAATCGGCGAATCGTTTCGACTCTCTCGCGCATTCGCTCCGCAAGCCGAACGTTTACTCCGACGCCGCTTGGGCGACGCTCTTGGAAGGCGCGCGACTCGCCGCGGCAAGCGTCCGCAAGTTCGATAACGCAACAACTTAAATCCGACCGAAACCGCGCCGCTCGCCGTTCTCGACCTTTAAGCCCAAACGTCGAACGGCGCGGCGATTTTGCTGCGAATTTTTTGTTTTTTCTTTGTTTTCAGGTCGACGGCGACTATAATAAAAGAAGCGCGAGAAATGTTTGCACTTCTTTGTCGACGCCGCTTAACGTTCGTAAATATTACTTTTTGACGCAAGGAGATTTTTCCAATGTCCGACGACGCGAAGAAACTGTTCTCAAAACGGAAATCCGCCTTCACTAAGCGTCTCAAAACGCTCTTTGCGCAAACCTTAGAACCGCTTGGGTTTGTCTTCGCGCCTGTTCCCGGGAAACGTTATCGTTGGGAGCGCGCAAGCGACGGAATGCCGCAGGAATGCTATTTCAATTACCGAACTTGGGCCGGCGGTTTTTGTTTTACGCATTGTTGTTTCGTTAAGTTTTGTCGCGATTGTTGGGCGAACGCGCCTTGCGACGCCGAAACGCAAGAGACGCTTAACAACTTCTTTTACAATTTTGAACGCAACGACAATCTTTTGAAATTAGACGGGTTCGACGTTTTCTTTTGGCCGCCTTGGCAGACAAATTTCGATTTTTCCCCCGAAACCGACGCCGACGTCGTCGAAATTTTCGCGAAGGCGGAAACACATTTACACAACGTCGTCGTTCCGTTTCTTCAAGGATTTCGCGAGCCCGGCGCCATATTAAGCGCTTATGAAAACGGTCTTTACGAATACCGTCTCAATCACCGCGTCGACGAAATTTTCGATTATTTTATCGACGGGTTGCACGCCGATCTTCAACTCGCCGCCGCTCGTTTTCAAGTCGGGCAATACGCCGAAGCGGCGACGCACCTTGAACTTGCGGCGGAAAAGGCGCTCGCCGACGACTCTTGGAACGCACCCAACGATTATTGGCGGCTTTACGCTAAAGCGATGCAAATCGGCGCGTTAAGCGTTCGCAAAACGATCGAAGAAAAGGGCCCGGGCCCGACGCCGCCGCGTCCGAAACGTCGTTGGCGCGACCTCTAAATTCCGCCGGAACTCGTTAATTATCCGAATCGCAACGAAGTTTATCGCCTTCTCGAAAGAACCGCTTCCCCCTACGAAGTCGTTGCGAATAAGGCGCTTAAAAGCCTCGCCGTCCTCGTGTCAAACGAAACTAGCCGTCCGACGACGAAAGCGCAATTCGACGCGGCGGTCGAAGAACGGCGGCAAAACGTCGAACGTATGCGCGTTCTTTTTTACGGGAACGCCGAAGATAAAAAGGCGTTGGAGCGCCACAAAAGAGAACTCAAAAAGCGATTCCGCGAAAAATTCCAAGAACTCTTTGCAACGCAAGGCTTTATCAAAGACTATTCTTCAGGAACTTATTGGGAAAGCGAGACTCAAACGCTCTGTCGCTATTCTCATTTTTCGTTTCACAAGGGGTATCTTTGCCTACTTAATTACGGTTACACGATGAAACCGGATTTTTCGATTTGGCACGCCGCGCCGCAAGACGCTAAAACGCAAGAAGTTGTCGCTCGTTGGCGAACGTATATAACGGAACATTACGAACTACGCGCCCTTAGCGCCATCGGCAACGCAGCTGGGATATTCCAACGAACGACGCCGAACTCGAAACGATCGTAAACGAAGTCGACGAAGAACTTGAAAACGTCGTTTTACCGTTTTTCAACCGTTGGCGCGAAACTTCCGACGTCCTGCGCGCCGTCGACTCCGGAGAAGTCGACGCAAGAGAAGCGATCGCCGGAGACCGCGACTGGAACCTCTATCATCTCGCGGTTTTACGTTTTCGAGCCGGGCAAATCGCGGAAGCGGCGGCCTGTTTGCGCGAACTCGTCGAAAATACCGAAAACAAGCGTTCCAACGCGCTCGAGTGTGAAACGTTGCGAGCGGAAGCGGCGCGAATCGGGCTTTTAGCGCTCGAAAAAACGCTCGCGAAATAAGCGACGTTCGCGCCGCGTTCGTCAACGTGAAAACCTTTGTCGCGGCGCGAGTTAGAAGCGGAAGTCGCGCTCTCCCCCTTCGATGCGTCGCAACCGTTCGGCGGCGATCGCGCGGATTTTTTCGTTCGGAATCCTTGGCAACTCGGCGGCGATCAGTCGTTCGCCAAGCGCTTTCGTTTGCGGCGACGCGTAATCTTCGAGATACTCTTTGAGCGTCATCAGCGCGTTCGGTTGGCAACAGTTCGCGATTTGCCCCGACTTCACCAGCGTCATAAAACGGTCGCCGGTGCG
>JAGBDN010000096.1 GCA_017937485.1 Thermoguttaceae bacterium | reverse complement strand
TCCTGCGGAACCGGCTCCGGCCCCGGAACAACCTGCGGCCCCGGCTGAACCGGCTCCGGCCCCGGAACAACCTGCGGCTTCTGCTGAACCGGCTCCGGCCCCGGAACAACCTGCGGCTCCTGCGGAACCGGCCCCGGCCCCGGAACAACCTGCGGCTCCTGCGGAACCGGCCCCGGCCCCGGAACAACCGGCGGCCCCGGCTGAACCGGCTCCGGCCCCGGAACAACCTGCGGCTCCTGCTGAACCGGCTCCAGCCCCGGAACAACCGGCGGAATCCGCCCAAGCTCCGGCGCAAGCGGCGCAACAGCCGACGCTCGAACAACAAGCGCAATTCGGTTTCCAATTGATGCAACGTCGGTCTTGGTTGAACGGTCAGTTGCAAATCGCGCAAAATAAGTTGCGTCAAGGGCAAATGAACCAAGCGCAATACCAACAAACGTTCGCTCAATATCAAACGGCGACGAAGAACGTGATGACGCGCTGGGCCGCGTTGCCGGAAGCCGCTCGCGCCAAAGCGCAAGAACTTTGGCAAGAACAGCTTAAGAAAGCGCAAGCGCAAAACGCTCAAAATAATCAAAACGCGAATCAAAACGCTCAACCGGCGGCCTCGGCTCCGGCGGCGGAACAACCGGCGGCGCCCGCTCCGGCGGCGGAACAACCGGCGACCCCGGCTCCGGCGGCGGAACAACCGGCGACTCCGGCTCCGGCGGCGGAACAACCGGCGACCCCGGCTCCGGCGGCGGAACAACCGCAAGCGGAAGGCGCGCCGAGCGCCGCGTTGGAACGTTCGCAAACCGTTGGGACGGAGGCTTGATCGATGGGTAATCTTGGAAAAATCTGCGTCTTGTTAACGGCTTTGAGCGTCGGCGCCGCGGGCGGGGCTTACGCGTTTTATAAAAAAGCGTATCAAAAACCGCGCGCCGAAATCGCGCAACAAAAGGCGCAACTGGAAACGTATATCGAAACTTGCAAGAAAAACGGCGAAAATTTCGACCGAACGGCGGCGAATTACGCTCCGGTATACTCCCTTTCGATGCCGACGAATCGGCAAAGCGCGAGTCTCGAATATCAAATTTGGCTCGAACAGATGCTCGAGTTTTGCAATTTGACCGAACCGCAAACAAAAGCCGGGCGTTACGTTCCGAATCGCGCGAACCGAACCGCGACGCAAGAGTTCTCCGTGCAAGCGCAATGCTCGACCGCCGAGCTGACTCAATTTTTGTTCGAGTTTTATTGGACGCCTTTTTTGCACCGCGTTAAGGCGCTCGATTTAAAACCGATCGAAAGTTCCGACTTGCTCGAAGTTCGGATGACGATCGAAACGATGACGGTCGGTTACAAAGAACGGCGCGACCCGGCGACCGCGGCGAACGAAACGGAAACGGCGCTCGCGCAGGCGTTGGCGAAATTCGCCAATTATCCGAAAGCGGACAAGCTTCCGCTCGAAACGAAGCCGACGCGCCTTCTCGCGTCCGGGCCGTTGGCGGCTTACGCGCCCTTTGCCGAAACGCAATTATTCCGCGCCGTTCGTTCCGGAATCGATTCCGCCGACTACGCTCGTTTGACCGGGACGCCGGAAGTAACCGACGAAAAAGGGCGCGTAACCCGATTTTCGCGTTGGCGCGTCGAAACCGAGGATCGAACGATCACGTTGAAGGTCGGCGATCATATGCAGATTGGTTCCGTCGACGCGGACGTCGTCGAGATTGACGCCGACTTCGTCGTTTTGCGACAAGACGACGAACGCCTTTGGATCGTCCTTCACGGCGAGAAATTGAGCGACGCGGTCGCCGTTCCCGCGAACCTTTACTAACGGCGGCGACGACGAAAACGGCGCGGCGTTTCGAACGTCGCGTCGTTTTTTTTCGGCGTTTCGAGCGTTCGAAGCGGCGGTTAAACTAAAAATAACGTTAACTTAGGGAAGATAACGAAAGCGGTAATATGGCGAATATGGCGAACGCGGACGCGGCGCTTTACGACTTCGACGTGATCGTCGTCGGCGCCGGACACGCCGGGACGGAAGCGGCGCTGGCGGCGGCGCGAATGGGCGCGAAAACGGCGCTCTTGACGGGGAACCTCGACACGGTCGCGCAGATGAGTTGCAATCCGGCGATCGGCGGCGTCGGCAAGGGACACATTGTTCGGGAAATCGACGCGCTCGGCGGAGCGATGGGGCGGGCGATCGACGCGACCGGCCTTCAGTTCCGCATGTTGAACGTTCGCAAGGGCCCGGCGATGCGCGGCCCGCGAGCGCAGGCGGACAAGCGGCTTTATCAGGACGAGGTCAAGCGAATCGTCGAGGAAACGCCGAATCTCGCGCTCCGTCAAGAACGGGTCGTCGCGTTGGAAGTCGAGCCGACGGCGACCGGCCCGGACGAAAACGGCTCCGACGCGTTTCAAATCGTCGGCGTCCGCGTCGACGGCGACTCGCTTTACCGCGCCAAGGCGGTCGTCTTGGCTTGCGGAACGTTTATGCGCGGCGTCCTGCACTTCGGAACGCAACTGACGCCCGGCGGTCGAATGGGCGAGGCGCCGGCGAACGCGATCAGCGACTCGATCGAAAAGGTCGGGATTCAACTTCTGCGCTTCAAAACCGGCACTCCGGCGCGGCTGAACGGGCGAACGATCGATTATTCGCGTCTCGAAATTCAACCCGGCGACGAAAATCCGCGTCCGTTTTCCTTTATGACGGGAAAACTGAACGTCGAGCAGCTTCCGTGTTGGACGACCTGGACGAACCCGAAACTGCACCAATTTTTGCGCGATAATATGTCGCTCGCGCCGATGTACAGCGGTCAAATCAGCTCGACCGGCCCGCGTTACTGCCCGTCGATCGAGACGAAAATCGACCGTTTCGGCGATAAAGAGCGACATCAACTCTTTCTCGAGCCGGAAAGTCGAACGACGAACGAAATTTATATTAACGGTTTGTCGACGAGTTTTCCGCGCGCGATTCAGGACGAGATGATTCGAATGATCGAAGGTCTTGAAAACGCGCAGATTATGCGTTACGCTTACGCCATCGAGTACGATTACGCGCCGCCGAGTCAGCTGCGTCAAACGCTTGAAACGAAGCGGGTGCGCGGGCTCTTTTTCGCCGGGCAAATCAACGGGACGACCGGGTACGAGGAGGCGGGCGCGCAGGGCTTGATCGCCGGAGCGAACGCGGCGGCGTCGCTGTCGTCCGACTTGGAGCCGCTCGTTCCGACTCGCGAAGAGGCGTATACCGGCGTTATGTTGGACGACTTAACGACGCGCGGCGTCGACGAGCCTTATCGGATGTTCACGTCGCGGGCGGAATACCGCCTTTTGCTCCGCGCCGACAACGCCGACCGCCGCTTGACGCCGCTCGGGCGCAAGTTGGGCTTGGTCGACGACGAGCGTTGGGCGCGGTTCGAGGCGAAAGAGCGGTCGATTCGCGAAACGTTCGAAAAGCTCGAAACGACGTTCGACGCGAACGGGTCGATTTTGAAGTTTTTGCGCCGTCCGGAAACGGAGTGGAGCGAGGTCGTCGCGCGGATTCCGGAGTTGGCGGCGGTTTCGGAGGAGGTCGCGGAAGAGGTTTGCGTCGACGCGAAGTACGCCGGTTACGTCGAGCGTCAAGAGCGGGAAATCGCCGCGCGCCGACGTTGGGACGCCCGCAAAATCCCGGCGACGTTCCGTTTCCGGGGCCTTTCGAACCTCCGCGCCGAAGCGCAAGAGAAGCTCGAAAAGATCCGCCCGACCGATCTCGGCCAAGCGAGCCGCGTTCCGGGGATTACGCCCGCCGATATCGCCGTCTTAACGGTTTATCTCGAACGGGACGCCGCCGCGCAAGAGTCGGAAAACGGCGAAAAGTCGGCGGAATAACCGGCGAATAACGCCGAAAAGTCGACCGAACAACCGGCGAAAAGTCGGCCGAACAACCGCCGAACAACCGGCGAAAAGTCGGTCGAATAACGACGAAAAATCCGCCGAACAACCGGCGCCGCCGAGCGTTCTCGCGTCGGTTCGGCGCGCAAACGAACGCCGAAACGGTTAAAACGCAACCGTTTCGGCGTTTTTTTGTCTTTTGGGGGAAAATCGCGCGAAATTTCTCCGAATGTCGTTTTTTTCTTGACAAGCCCTTCGGTTGGTCGATAATAACGGGTAAGCGATTTCGCAACCGCCGCGCGAGCCCCGAACGCCCGACGCTCCTCGACGAAAAATAATTTTCGCGATACACTATAACGCCTAGTTTGCCTATCTTAACGGAGGTTTTATGGCGTCCGAGAAGAGTCTTTTAGGAAAATTTGCCGCGACCGCGCGCCGAGTCGCCGACGTCGCCGAAGCGGCGGATAAAGCGAACCCGTTCGCGAAAAAGGAAACGGCGGAGGCGTCGGAAACGCTTCAAACGCCCGAAACTCCGGAAACGCCGTCGCCGTCGGACGCTCGACCCGCGACCGAAAAGAAAGGCGCGTTCGCCCGCGTCTCCGGAGTCGCGGAAAATTTCGCTTCTTTCGCGAAAAAGGAGAGCGCCGAATCTTCCGTTCCCGCCGAATCGCCCGCCGCGTCCGAAAAGCCGAGCGAAAGCGAACCGCAAGCGGAAGAAAATAAGGCCGAACCGCTCCCGCCCGTTCCGCCGCAAATCCCGGAGTCGTTCGGCGACGAAGTTTTTCGCGTTCGCGACCTCGTTCTTTATCAAGAAGGCCTTGTTAAAGGGAACCGCGTCGTTGATTATCGCTCGGCGACTCGCGTTTTATTGAAAGGCAAGGCTTGCATTCCGCCCGGCGCGCCCGAATATCGCGGTCGGAGCGTTGGCGACGCCGTTGAAGCGGGGATGATGCTCGGCGACTTAAGTCTAACGCCTGTCGGGGCGATCGTTGGAATGGCCGTCGGCGGGACGATCGGCGGCGCGCTCGGTCTTCTCGAAGCGATCGCGCCGACGCCGGAAGACCATAACCAAATTTGGCTTGAAACGGACGATTCGCCGGAACCGCTTCTTCTTTATTCCGAGAGACGCGAAAACTCCGTCGCGGCGAACGCGGCTGTTACGCGCCTTTGCGACGGGATCGAAAAAGCGAGATCGGAACCGGAAATTTTGCTCGACGACCAAAAAATCAAACGAAAGTATTATTTATGGTTTTGGTGTTTTTATAAAAAAAGATTCTTTTTCAAATGATTAGGAATCGCGGAGGTTTCTCCGGACGGCGGCGCGTTGGCGCAACGCGGCGCGAAAGCGGTCGCCGACTCGTTGGCGCCGGACGATCGAACGATATTGCTGGACGAACTTGAAACGGCTCTTACCGTCGCGGCGTCCGATTATCTTTTATCCGAAACGGAACTAGAAACGGCGACCGTCCGCGCGCAAGAGTTGGCGACGCCGGAATGGACGCGCGAGCGTTGGCAAGAAGCGGCGTCGGAGCGCGCCGAGCGTATCGCGTCCGAAGTCGACGCGATTTGTTCGGCGATTGCGAACGACCGCGTTTTAATAACCGCAACGTTGTAAAAGAAAGAGAGCGTTTTTCAATGACCGACCGGAATCTTTTCGGCAAAATCTCCGGCAACGTCGCGAACGCCGCGAACGCGCTCGGCGAGAAGATTAGAGAAAATTTTCGGGGGCCGTCCGCGCCGCCGACGCCCGAGCCGCCGACGGAAGAAATCGCTTGGGAACGCGGCGACTTCCGGCTGTTTCACACCTATTTAAAGAAAGGCGAACAAGTCGTTTATTACCAAAACGCGCGTCGCGTTCATTTAAACGTCGTTTACGAACAACCGAAAAAGCCCGGCTTCGTCGGACGCGTCGTCGAAGGCGCGTTCGATTACGGCTTCGACGGTTCGGCGAGCGGCGCGTTTTTCGGCGGGGTCGGCGGTTCGCTTGCCGGTTTGGCGTTTGGTTCCGTCGTCGGCGCGGTCGCCGGGGCGACGGGAACGACGCCGCCTAAACCGGAGCCGAAACCGCGACCGCGTTATCAAATTTGCCTTGAAACGGACGATTCGCCGGAGCCCGTCGTTCTTTGCTCCGAAAAGAGCAAGTTTTCGGCGAACGTCTATTACTTGGCGCCGCTTCTTACCGCGCTTAAAAAGGGAGGCGCGAAACCCGAAATTTGGCGTCGCGGTCAAAAATGTCGGTTGCGTTCCGTTAGTTTTGTCCATTTTTAACGACGTTTGCGCTTAGCGTCGTTTTTTAAATAAGCGCGTTGTTGGCGTCTACTTCGCGTCTATTTTTTGAGGAAAACGGAGCGTTTTTCGCGTTTTTGCGCTTTTCGGAAAAGCGGCGAAAAATCGCGTTTTGCCCGGTGTTTTTGCGGAGTTTAAACCGAAAATTGAGCCGATCGCCTCCGATTTCCTAAAACGACGATTCCGCGACCGGCGCCGCGTCGCGAACGGTCGAGCGGAAACGGCTTTCGACGTTTCGACTTTTAACGGAGGAAAAACAATGACTTGCGATAAGAGCGAAAACGTCGCTTGGGACGCGAACCCGGCGGCGGGGACGCGCAAAACGTTGGAAATCGCCGGCGTCGAGTTTCCGTTTCGGTATTGCCCGCCCGGAACGTTTACGATGGGGAGTCCGGCGAGCGAAACGGGATTTTGGGCGTTTCTGGAAACGCCGCATAAGGTAACGTTGACGCGCGGCTTTTGGACGCTCGAAACGCCGGTAACGCAAGGGATGTACAAGGCGGTCGACGGTTCGAATCCGAGCGCTTTTAAGTTTGGCAAACGGTTTCCGGTCGAGAATGTCAGCTGGTGGCATTGTCAAGCGTTTTTGGAGGCGTTGGAACGGCTAAACGTCGCGCCGACGGGGTTTGCGTTTCGTCTTCCCTGGGAGGCGGAATGGGAATACGCGTGTCGGGCCGGAACGTCGACGGCGTATTATTGGGGCGACGCTTGGGACGACGCCCGCGCTAATTGCGGCGGCTGTCAGAATCGCGACGCGGCGCCGTCCGCGGTCGGGCGTTACGACGCGAACCCTTGGGGGCTTTTCGATATGAGCGGGAACGTCGCCGAGTGGGTCGCGGATTGGAAGGGCGAATACGACGCGGCGCCGCAAATCGACCCGACGGGGCCGGAATCGGGGAAATATCGGGTAACGCGCGGCGGCGGCTGGATGGGGCAGGTCGAGGATTGCCGGTCGGCCGCCCGATGGGGTTGCGGCGCGGAGGCGCGATGTATGACGATCGGGTTTCGTATCGTATTAGCGCGCAAGGTTTAGCGTTGAAACGTCGGCGCGGAAACGTCGACGCGGAACTTGCAATAGGAGAAACGACAATGACTTGCGATGAGAACGAAAAGGTCGCTTGGGACGCGAACCCGGCGGCGGGGACGCGTAAAACGCTTGAAATCAACGGCGTCGAGTTTCCGTTTCGGTATTGCCCGCCCGGAACGTTTTTGATGGGGGCCCCGGAATTCGACGAAGCGGGCGTTCGCGAAGTAACGCTGACGCGCGGCTTTTGGACGCTCGAAACGCCGGTAACGCAACGTTTATACGAAGCGATAACCGGCGAGAATCCGAGCGAATTTTCGACGTCGGGGCAGTTCGCGGACGACGTCGCCGGGCTCGATACGTCCGATTTTCCGGTCGAAAACGTTTCTTGGTTCGACTGTCAAGATTATTGCGAAGCGTTGAACGCGCTAAACGTCGCGCCGACGGGGTTTGCGTTTCGACTGCCCTGGGAAGCGGAATGGGAATACGCGTGTCGCGCCGGAACGACGACGCCGTTTTTCTGGGGGACGACGCTGAACGGCGACCGCGCTAACTGCAACGGAAACGAGCCTTACGGCGACGTCGAACCGGGGCCGTGCTTGGAGCGACCGTCGGCGGTCGGCTCTTACGGCGCGAACCCTTGGGGACTGGTCGATATGTCCGGCAACGTTTGGGAATGGGCGGCGGACTGGTGGGGAAAATACGACGCGACGCCGCAAACCGATCCGACGGGGCCGAGCGAACCGACGCCGGGTTGGGGACGAATCGTGCGCGGCGGTTCTTGGGACGACGAAGCCGACCTCTGCTTGTCGGGAAGTCGGCTCGGCGAATTTCCGGAGGACGTCAACTATATTTACGGGTTTCGTATCGTCTTAGCGCGCAAGGTTTAGCGTTGGAGCGTCGGGCGAACGTCGGGCGGTTTAAAAACGAACGGGGAAACGCGAAACGCGGGAAAAACGGAAACGAAGGAGAAACGCGATGAAAACGAACGGAAGCCAAACGGCGGTCGAGCGCCTCTTTAGGACGGCGACGGCGTTGGGGAATTTCCTCTTCGAGGAGAAGCGCGACTCGGCGCCGCAGACGACGACGCTCGCCGGAGTCCGCGTCGACTTCGAGCGCGTTCGGCGCAACGTCGCGGAAACGACGGTCGATATTGCGACCGATTTTTCGGAACTCGCGGCGCGAACCGACGTCGCTCGCGACGCGCTCCGAACGCTCGACGAAACGGTTCGGACTTTCGACGCGAAGACGGAACCGCTTGAAAACGAATTTCTTAGGAAGGGACGGCGCTTTCTCGAACTGGCGGCGAGCGCGGCGAACGAATCGCGGCGAACGGGCTATTTGGAGTTGGCGAAGGAGGCGTTCGTCGATTCGTATTCGTTTTTGAAAAACGAACGTTTAATCGCGGCGCGTTTCGGGGCGGCGTCGGCGTCGATTCAACGGGGCGAGTTGGCGACCGGTTGGGCGACGTTGGAGAATATCGCGTCGATTCCGTTCGACGCGAAGGCGCCGCGTTCCGATTTCGCGACGTTTTCGCGGTTGAAGCTCGAAACGCGCGACTTTTTGGCGCGGCTCGGCGGCGTCGAAACGTTAAAGGGCGAAGTCGCGGCGAGTTGCGGAACGTCGGACGGCGAAAACGGCGAAAACGGCGGCGACGGCGTTTGGGCGTCGAATCCGGCGCCGGGAACGCGAGCGACGCTTGAAATCGCCGACGTCGAGTTTCCGTTTCGGTATTGCCCGCCCGGAACGTTTACGATGGGGAGTCCGAGAACCGAGGCCGGACGGGAAGACGAGGGCGTCGAGAGCCAACATGAAGTAACGTTGACGCGCGGCTTTTGGACGCTCGAAACGCCGGTAACGCAAGGGATGTGGAAAGCGATCGCCGGAACGAACCCGAGCCGCTTTCGGTTGGGGGACGATTACCCGGCGGAGACCGTCTCTTGGTTCGCCGCGCAAGATTTCTTGGAGCTGTTGAACGCGGCGAAGGTCGCGCCGCCGGGGTTCGAGTTCCGCTTGCCTTGGGAGGCCGAATGGGAACGCGCCTGTCGAGCCGGAACGACGACGGCGTTTTACTGGGGCGACGCGTTCGTCGTCGACCGCGCCAACTGCAACGGAACAAGATATTTCGACGCCGGCGCGGAGGGCGTTTTCTTGGAGCGAACGACGCCGGTTCGGAATTACCCGCCGAACCCTTGGGGGCTTTTCGATATGTGCGGGAACGTTAGCGAGTGGTGCGGGGATTGGAATAAAACTCACGGCGACAAGTCCGGCGTCGCGCCGAAAACGGATCCGACGGGGCCGAAGTCGGGGAAATATCGATCGTGGCGCGGCGGCAGTTGGAATTGCGACCCGAGCTTCGGGCGTTCCGCCGCTCGACGTTGCTCGCAGCCGACGGTTCGGATGAGCGGGATCGGGGTTCGCGTCGTTTTGGCGCGCAAAGGTTAGCGGCGCGTTTCTTCGGCGACTTTGTACCGCCGCGACGGTTTTACTTTTCGGAAGCCGTCGCGGCTTTTTTTGCGTTTTTGCGGAAAATCGACCCGATTTTGAAAATTTTTCGCGAAAATTTTCGTTCGCGGCGCTTTCTCTTGTTGGCAAAGCGCCGATTTATGCGACAATAGATAACGAAAAACGACGCGGCGACCGTCGCGGCTTTTTACGTCTTGTGCGAGGTTAAGTCGAATGCGGGAAATAAGAAAAATAAAGAGATTGAGCAAAGCGGGTAAAACGGGCGAACGTCGGCGTTCCTTGGCGGCGCTCTTCCTAACGTTAGGCGCGGCGACGCTTCCGAGTTGGCCGGGGCTAGCGTCGGCGCAAACGAGCGTCGAGCGCGGAAGTCGAGCGATGGAAGTCGTCGCGAAGGAGAGCGCGTCGTGCTTTGCGCTTTTGGTCGGCGTCGATAAGTACGAGAACATAACGCCGCTTAATTACGCGGGTTCCGACGCGAGAGCGATTCGCGAAACGCTCTTGAAAATCGGCTTTAAGGAAGAAAATATTTGGATGTTCGCGTCGGACGGTTCGCGGTACGAACAGCCGACGAAGGCGAATATCGAGCGAGCGTTCAAAGAAATTTTGGCGGAGGCGGGGCCCGGCGCGACGATTTTTGTCGCGCTTTCCGGACACGGCTTCGAAACGCAAGACGGCGAGGCGGCGTTTTGTCCGAAAGGCGTCGAAGTCGAGATCGTCGACGGCGCCAAGGTCGTAACGCGGGAAACGGCGATCGTCGTCAACGATATTACGGCGGCCCTGCGCAAAGACGACGCGAAGTTCAAGCTCCTGATCGTCGACGCTTGCCGGGAGTCGGCGACGGCGAAAAACGCGGGCGGCGCGACCGGACGACCCTTTGAAAACATCGACGCTTCCGGGGTGGCGTTTCTCCAAAGTTGCCAAACGCGGCAACTTAGCTACGAAGACGCGGAGTTCGACGGCGGCCTCTTCACGCACTATTTTATCGAGGGGCTCAACGGCGCGGCGGACGCGGACGGCGACGGCGGCGTCTCGTTTTTGGACGTGTGCGGCTACGTGTCGCGCAAGACGCAAGAACGCGCGCTGGCCGTCTTTAAGAGCAAACAGACGCCGCGCGTTCTTTTCGACGGTTCCGACTTCTGGCTGACGGAGCCGACGCGAACGCCGGGCGGAAACGGCGCGACGGCGACGCCGCTCTTTACGGAGGCGTTTCAAGCGTTTAGCGCGAAGGATTACGCGACGGCGAAGAGCAAGTGCGAAGCGTCGCTAGCCGCGTCGCGAACGGCGGCGGAGAAAGCGCAGGCGCGGAACCTCTTGGCGATGATCGAAGAAGCGCAAAAACCGCGAACGGGCGGAACGCCGGAAACGCAAACGTCGACGCCGCAAACGCCGACTTCGAGCGGCGATTGGTTCGGTCCGCACGCGGCGGGGACGGCGAAGTCGTTGACGATTCAGGGTCTTGAGTACAAGTTTCATTACTGTCCTGCGGGTTCGTTCACGATGGGGAGCCCGGAAAGCGAAAGCGGTCGGGACGACGAAACGCAACACCGTGTGGAGCTAACGAACGGTTTCTGGATGCTCGAAACGGAAGTAACTCAAGCGATGTGGAAGTCGTTGATGGGCTCGAACCCGAGTTATTTTTCTTCGTCGGGGGGCGGTTCGAGCAAGGTGAGCGGCATGGACACGTCGAACTTTCCGGTGGAGAATGTTAGTTGGACCGATTGCCAAGATTTTATCGAGAAGTTGAACTCCGGCGGTTACGCGCCATCGGGTTTTCAGTTCCGTTTGCCTAGCGAAGCGCAATGGGAGTACGCTTGCCGGGCTGGTACGACGACGGCGTATTTTTGGGGTTCTTCGTTGAACGGCGATAAAGCGAACTGCGACGGTAATTATCCCTATGGTACGTCTACGAAGGGCCGGTATTTGGTGCGCACGACGGAGGTCGGTAGTTACGATCCAAACCGTTGGGGCTTGCGCGATATGCACGGTAACGTTTTAGAGTGGTGCGAGGATTTGTACGACGCGAAATATTACGAAGAATCGAATAACGTCCAAAACCCGATTAACGTAACGCAGGGCTCGGACCGCGTGTTGCGCGGCGGTGGCTGGAGCAGCATCGCCGAGTACTGCCGGTCGGCCAAGCGGAGCGCCTTCGACCCGACGTACCGGTTCAGCTACTTCGGGTTCCGTCTCGCCCTAGTTCGGTCGAGCTCTAGTAGCAAGTAAGGACGCTTCGCGTCCTTTCCAGGTCAAGCGTTTACGATCGAGCAAGGTCGCCGCGAGCGCCTCCAGCGCCGCCGACCGCCGCCGAGCGTAAACGCGGCGAGAGCGGATTCGACGTAATTTTCGTTTTTGCCGCTTAGGCGGGGGGGTTAAGGGGGGCGTCGTCCCCCTTAACCGATTTTGCGCGTTCGCTTTTTTCTTTTCGGCGTTTTGCGTCGCGCTCGGCGTTCGTTAAGGTTAAGGGGGAACGCTCGGCGGTTTCTTGCGCTTCGGCGTCGGGTTACTCGGCGTCGGCTTGCGCTTTCGACGGGTCGAGCGGGTCGACGTAGACGCGGACGTCGTCGAACGTCGCGACGCCCTTTTCGTCGGAGCCGTGCGAGAGGAGGAGAAGCGACAACAGCGCGGCGCTTTCCGGAACCGTAACGCGGCCGAAAACGTCGACGCGACCGTCGGCGTCCGGTTGCGCGTCCGGCGCCGGGGAGAGAACGACGTCTTGCGCGACCGCCGTCCATTTCTTGTCCGCCGTTTGCCAACGAGCGCGGAGCGTCGCCGCGACGCCGCCTTTCGTCGCGACTTTCGCCGCGATAAAGAGCCGCTGCCCCGGTTCGACCGGCGTCGCTTGCAGGTAACAGCCGTCCGTAACGCCGAACGCTCCCGCCGCGCCGTCGAGAGCGCGGAACTCGCCGCCGGTCTCTTCGAGTCGCCAAGTATCCCAATCGGCGACCGTTCCGTTCGCGTTAACTTGCGAAAAATCGCCGTTTGCGATCAAGTTTTTCGCGTTCGGGTCGGCGGCGAAGCGAGCGCTCGCCTCCCGAAGCGAACCGGTCGGGTCGGAAAGTTCGTTCAAAAGAGCGGTCAAACCGGGAAGCGCGTTTTCCCAAGATTTCGGCTCCGTTTTCGGCGCCCAAGATTGCGACGCTTCCGAATCGACCGGGCGCCAACGCTTTTGCTCGCCGTAAACCCAAACGTACTCGTCGGCGGCCTCCCAAGCGGCGCGGAGGTTCGCCGCCAACCGCTCGAAACGCGTCTCGCCCGGCTCCGGCCCGCGGTAATAATTCGACGTCGGCGGGTTCGAGTACATGTCGAGATAGAACCCGAACCCCGCTTGGACTTGCGTTCGATACTTGACGCGATTTTCCGGCGAAACGAGGCGCGCGCCCGGGCCGGTCGCCGAGATCATATCGAGCGCCGCCCGTTGGTATTCTTGGACGCCGTTCATATAGTAACCGTTTTCGCAACCGTCGACGAACGTCGTTTCCGGCGCCGCCGCGTCGAGCAGACCGTCGATAAACGCCGGAAGAAGCCCGTAACCCGCGCCCGAAAGCGCCGCCTCCGGGGAAGCGGTCGCCGAGTCCGCCGCGTAAAAGTTGATCGAGTTCATCCAAAGGCAAAGGAGAACGACGTTCGGATACTCCGCGACGATCGCGCCGCCGAACTGCTTCCCGCGCTTTCTCGCCAACGCCTTCGTTTCGGCGAACGTTCGGCCCGACTTCGCGTCGAACTTGAAGATTTGAGCGCCGTAAGACTCGAAGTCGAGCGACAGCCCGCCGTTCGTTTCGCGGGCGATCTCGGCGCAGATCGCGGCGTTCTTCGAAGCGGCGTCCCAACCGGCGTCGTCGGCCCAATCGAACCCGCCGGGATGGAAGTTGATTCGAATGAAATTATGTCGCAAACGTTGGAATTTGCAGGCTTGCAGATCGGCCAACGCCGCGTCGAAGTCGGCGCGGTTCCAAGGCTTGCCGTCGAAAAGACGTTGGCTCGAAACCCGGCGACCGTCGGCGGTCGTCGCGGCGAGGTCGTAAATTAAGCCGTCGAACGGCTCGGTCGCGTCCATTCGCTCCCAATGCCGCCGCATATAGTCGGTCGTCGGAATGTCCCAACCGAGCTGAATCAACTTTTTGCGCGGATTTTGGAGCCGGTCGGCGTTCGTCGTCGCGGCGATTTTGACCGGTTCGACGGCGAAAACGGCGGCGTCGGAGGCGTTAAAAACGTTGAAATCGGCGAAGTTTGCGGAAATCGCGCAAAGCGCCGCCGCAAGGAAAGAAAAACGTCGCGTCGACATAATATCGCTCCTGAAATCGAAAGAGGCGAAGGAAGTAAGCGACGCAACGAGCGAAAGAACGCGCTCGACGGTTCGGAACGCGGATAAAGCGGCGTTGAAACCGTTGAAATCAACAAAGTCGGGCAACGAATCGCTCAAACGTCGCGCAAAAAATGGACGCAAGTTTGGAAAACGCTCTCCGGCGCGCTCGCTCCGGCGGTGATGAGGACGGCGGAATCCGGTTTCAACGCGTGCCAAGGGAGGTCTTCGACGCCGTCGACGAGATACGCCGGGACGCCGACTTCGCGGGAAACGTCGGCCAAGCGTTTCGAGTTCGAACTGTTGACGCTCCCGACGACGATGGTGAGGTCGTGTTGCGGCGCCAACCGACGAACGACGTCTTGCCGTTGTTGCGTCGCGTAGCAAATCCCCTCGACGTTCGGGTCTTCGAGTTGCGGATAACGCTCCCGAAGCGCGTCGACGATTTTGGCGGCTTGCGAAACGGAAAGGGTCGTTTGCGTTAAATACGTCATCCGTTGCGTCGGCGGGAAATCGGGGAGCGACGCGATTTCGTCGAGGGACGAAACGAGCGTCGTCGCGTCCGGCGCTTCGCCGAGCGTCCCGACGACTTCGTCGTGCCCGCGTTTGCCGATGAAGATAACGCGATAACCGGCTTCGGCGTAGTCGCGAACTTGCTGATGAATGCGGTGAACGAGCGGACAGGTCGCGTCGATCGTGCGGATTTTGCGGGCCGCAGCTTCGGCGCGAATCTGCGGCGAGACCCCGTGCGCCGAGAAAAGAAGGAGCGCGCCGTCCGGAACGTCGTCGAGCGATTCGACGAAAACGACGCCGCGACGTTGAAAATCGCGAACGACCCAGGCGTTATGCACGATTTCGTGATAAACGTAAGCGCGTTCTTTTTCGTTGCGAACGACGTCTTCAAGAATGTTGATCGCTCGGTTGACGCCGGAGCAAAAACCGCGCGGTTCGGCTAACGTGAGTTTCATCGGAGCGTTCTCGTCGGAGCAAAACGGCGTCGGCGGGGTCGAACGGCGCTCGCGTCGTCGCAAAATCAAAACGATTCGCCCGACGACGGTCGTTCGTTAGCGGCGAAAAACAGGCGTCGAGCGTTAAAACGGGGGAAAACGGTAAAACGGGGAGTTTAACGGGCGCTCAAAGCGGCGTCGATCGCGTCCGTCAACCCGTCGGCGTCGAGCGGAACTTCGACTTGACCGCCCGATTTGAGGTCTTTCAAGTTGGCGACGCCGCGCGCCGCTTCGTCGGAACCGATCACCAACGCGAAACGGAACCCCTTTTTGTCGGCGTATTTCAGCTGTTGACCGAGTTTTTTCGCTTCCGGGTAAAGCTCGACGCCGATTCCGCGCTTGCGGAGTCCCGACGCGATTCGAACGTAATCGACCGAAAGCGCCGCGTCGAACATCGGAAGGAACACGTCGACCGTCGCCGCCGTTTTTTCGATCATATTCAGCTCTTCGAGCCCGGCGAAGAGGCGGTCGAGCCCGAGCGACGCGCCGACGCCCGGCAGCTTTTGCTTCGTGTAAAGCTCCGCCAAGTTGTCGTAACGTCCGCCGCTGCAAACGCTTCCGAGTTTTTGCGCGTCGTCGAGGAACGTTTCGAAAATCGCGCCGGTGTAATAGTCGAGCCCGCGAGCGATCGAGACGTCCAAGACGAAGCGCCCGTCCGGAACGCCCGCCGCCGCGACCGATTCCAAGATTTGACGCAAGTCGGCGACGCCTTCGAGCCCGAGTTCGCTCCCGGCCAACAACGCTTCCAAACGCGCCAAAATTTCGACGTTCGAACCTTGCGCGGAGGCGATTTCGAGAATCGCGCGCCCTTGCTCTTCCGTCGCCGACGCGGTTTCGGTCATCTCCTTGACGACGGCGTCCGGGCCGACCTTCGCCAACTTGTCGAGGGCCCGCAAGACCGGGACGGCGCGGTCGCTAAGCCCGAGTTTTTCGAGCGCGCCGTTCAAGATTTTGCGGCTGTTGAGGTGAATTTTGAACTTCGTGAAGGAGTCTTCCGTTCGCAGGTCGATTCGCTCCATCACGTCGTTAATGACCAGCGCGGTTTCGACGTCCGAAACGACGCTCGTCGTCCCGATCGTGTCGAAGTCGCATTGCATAAACTCGCGATAGCGCCCGGCTTGCGTGTTTTCGCCGCGCCAAACTTTCGCCAAGTGGTAACGCTTGAACGGGACGCCGAGTTCCGCGAAGTGTTGCGCCGAGAACCGAGCGAACGGAACGGTCAGGTCGAAACGCATTCCGACTTCGCGCCCGCCGGAGTCTTTGAAGCGGTAAAGTTGCTTGTCGGTTTCGTCGCTCCCTTTCCCGGAGAGAATCTCCAAATACTCGAGAACCGGGGTGTCGATCGGGCAAAATCCGTAATTTCGGTAAACTTTGGTAACGCGCTCGATCAGGCGTTCGCGCGGAATCATCGCTTCGGGGAGGAAATCGCGGAAACCTTTCAGGGTGCGCGGCTCGATCAACTTTTTCTTCTGTTCGGGAGACGATTGGGACACGACGTTGCTCTCGCTCGGTTGATAACGGGGTAAATAGGGGAAACGGGACGATTTTGACGGTCGAGCGGCTCGCGCCGCAGTCGACGTAAAAACGCTTATTAATTAATAAGGACAAAACTGGGAAAAACGCCGAAACGAGCGCCGCCGAGCGAACGTCGACGGCGTTAAACGACGCCGATTTTAACGGTTGGAAGACGCGATTATTTTGCTTCTTCGCATTTTTCGCGCAAACGGTCGTAAAGCGCGAGGAAACGGTCGCGGGTTTCCGGCTCTTTGCGAGCGGCGATGGCGGCGCGCGGGTGTTGATTGAATTGGCCGGTCAACATATATTCCGGGAGCGGGCCCCACTCGATTTCGCGACGGAGCGGAACGAGCGCGTTTTCCAAACATTCGATAATCGGACGCAGGCGGTAATTTTTCGCGTTGACGACCGACAAAAGGAGTTCCATCGGGCAGTTGCCGGCGCCGCGACCGAGTCCGCCGATCGACGCGTCCAACCGCGTCGCGCCGCAACGAGCCGACGTTAAGGTGTTCGAGAACGCCAGCTGCATATTGTTGTGCGCGTGCATCCCGACTTCTTTTCCCGCCGCGTTGGCGAAACGGAAGTACTTTTGCGTCAAATATTCCGTTTGCGCGGGCGTCAGCGAGCCGAAACTGTCGACGATAACGATCGTGCCGGTCGGCGTTTCGACGAGACGCTCCAACACGCGGTCGATAACGCTTTCGTCGACGGCGGTAACGGCCATCAGGTTGGCGCAAACTTCGTACCCTTTTTGCGCGGCGTCGTCGATCATCGCGACCGCTTCGTCGACTTGATAATCGTAAAACGCGACGCGAATCAAATCGAGCGGGCTCTTTTCCTTCGGAAGGACGGCGGTTCGCCAGTCCGACTTTTCCGCGTCGATCATACAGCTGAGTTTCAAGCCGGTTTCCGGGTTTTCGCCGACGACGGCGCGGAGGTCGTCTTCGTCGCAATATTTCCAAGCGCCGTTCGCGTCGCGAGGGAAAATGCGATCCGAATTTTTGTACCCGACTTCCATATAGTCGACGCCGGCCGCGGCGCAAGCGCGATAAACCGCTTGAACGAAGTCGAGGTCGAAGCGATGGTCGTTGACGAGTCCGCCGTCGCGAACGGAACAGTCGAGAATTTTGATATTCGGATTGTCGATACCCCAAAGCGCGCTCACTCTTCGGCTCCTTTTTGTTCGAGCGTTGACCGAATGGCCCAATACGGCGACGAAGCGCGGCGCCGCGTTTCGTCGGAGACGGCCGTTTCTCGCCGAATTTCGACAAAGCGCGCCTCTATCTGTTAATTTAACCGAATTTTTAGCCGTTGTCAAGTTTTTACCTCCACGAAAACGCGTTTCCCCCGAAATTTGTTCGCGGTCTCGCCGTCGACGCGGGCTTTTTTCCGCAAAATCGTTAAAGTCGCGTAAGTTTAGCCGAGTAAAATAGGGCGCCGCTTGCGGGAAACGCGGAAACTTTTATAATATTAACGTTTGCTCCGAACGTCCGGCGTCGGGCGTTCGAGCGGGGCGGGGCGAGCGGTCGCCGCGTCGGACGCGAAATCTGAAGGCGCGGCAAAAACGACGTCTTTCATTAGTACGTCGATATATTAATAAGGGGAAAAATCTTGAAAACGTCGCTAACGATCGGGAACGTCGTCGTTTCGCCGCCGGTTTTGTCGGCGCCGATGGCCGGGTACACGAACTTCGCGCATCGGGAGCTGTTGCGTTATCTCGGCGGCGTCGGGCTGATCGCGACGGAGATGGTCAGCGCTCGGGCGTTCGTCTGCATGGAGGCGCGCGGGGACGGGGAGCCGCCGCGACTTTGGGGCGTCGCCGAGGAGCCGCGACCGTTGGCGGTTCAGATTTGGGACAACACGCCGGAAACGCTCGAAGAATTGGCGCGTCGCTTAGCCAAGGAGCTGAACGTCAGCGTCGTCGACTTGAATTTCGGCTGCCCGGCGCCGGCGATCGCGAAACGGTCGGCGAGCGGTTCCTATTTGCTCCGCGACCCGGCGAAAGTCGGCGAGTTGGTCGGGCGGGTCGCTCGAATTTGCGCGCCGACCCCGGTTACCGCGAAGATTCGGCTCGGGCTGACCGCCGATTCGATCAACGCCGTCGACGTTGCGCAGGCGGTCGAGGAGGCGGGCGGCGCCGCGCTGACCGTTCACGGGCGCACCGCGAAGCAGATGTATTCCGGTTTTGCCGATTGGGACGAAATCGCGAAGATTAAGGGCGTCCTCCGCAAGATTCCGCTGATCGGGAACGGCGATATTAAAACGCCGAGCGAAGCGGTCGAACGCCTCCAAAATTACCCGGTCGACGGGATCATGATCGGACGCGCCGGTCTCGACAAACCTTGGATTTTCCGACAGATCGCGCAAATCCTTAACGGCGAAACGCCCGAGCCCGACCCGACGCTCCGCCAACAGCGCGACCTCCTCTTGAAGCATTATTCGCTCGTCGTCGACCGTTTTGGTAGAGAACGCGCCGTCGTGATGATGCGCAAAATCGCTTGCCATTATTCTAAAGGACGGCCCGGCGGACGCAACTTCCGCGACAAAATCGCCCGCGTCGCGACCGAAGAGGAGTTCTTGGCGACCGTCCGCGACGCGTTCGTCGTCGAACCGGACGAAACGGGAGCGGGGGAAACGAAGGAAAGTTAGCGGCGGCGAACAAAAAAGGAAAAAACGGGGATTTAAAGGCGGTTTGGGAGAAACGCGGAGAATTTAACGGCTGAAAAGCGCGCGTTCGCGGGGAATTATCGCCGTTTCGACGCGTAAAGTCCGGAAAAATGTCGCGTTCGGAAAAAACGTTAAAGTCGATACGGCGCGACGACGATAAAATTACCGACGGAGCATCGTCGAAAGTTGGACGCTTAAAATCGAGCGTTTTAGTATTTTTTTGGAAAAAAAGCGCGAAATTGAGCGATTGAGCGAAGAGCGCGTTATTTTTTCCCTTGACGGACGCCGTTGTAAAGCATATAATCGTCCTTATTGATACGACGCAAATTTTCCGTCGTTCTTGTCGCCGCAACGCCTTTATAAAGTATAACGAGTTTTTTGATGATCCGGGTTAAAATAGCGGGAACGGGTTCTTACCTCCCCGAGCGCGTCGTTACCAACGACGAACTCGCGGAACGTTTGCCGAAAACGTCGGACGAATGGATTTTTTCGCACACCGGCATTCGCTCGCGGCACATCGCCGCCGACGACGAATCCGCTTCGTCGATGGGGCTGATCGCGGCGCAACGAGCGATGGAATCGGCGGGAATCGGGCCGGACGATTTGGGGATGATCATCGTCAGCACCTCGACGCCTGACTATGCGCCGACTCCGTTGACCTCTTGCGTTATTCAAGATAAGCTCGGCGCGAAAAACGCCGCCGCGTTCGATATGAGCGCCGCTTGTTGCGGGTTCATTTACAACCTGGAAATTGCGAAAAACTTCTTTTCGAACCCGAATTTCCGCCGTCCGATTTTGCTGATCGGCTCCGAAGTGATGTCGCGGAAAGTCGACTGGGACGATCATAAAACCTGTATTCTGTTCGGCGACGGCGCCGGCGCGGCGGTTTTGACGGCCAGCGACGACGAAAGCGGAATCGTCGACTCGATGATGAAAGCCGACGGCGCGGGCGGGAAACATTTGACGCTCGAAGGCGGTTGTCGGTCGAGCGATTCGCTCCACCATCCGTTGGCGCACGTCTTGCAAATGGGCGGAACGCAGGTTTATTCTTTCGCGGTGAAGGCGTTGGCCGAGGTCGCGAACGAGTTGGCGGAGCGCAACGGGCTGACGTTCGACGACGTGAAGCGGATTATTCCGCATCAAGCGAATTACCGGATTATTTGCTCGGCGGCCGACCGCTTGAAGTTGCCGGAAGAAAAGTTTTACATCAACGTCGAGCGCGTCGCGAACACCGCGTCGGCGTCGATTCCGATCGCTCTCGACGAAATGAATCGCGGCGGTTTGTTGAATCGCGGCGACAAACTGCTCCTCGCCGGGTTCGGCGCCGGGCTCACCTACGGCGGAAACTACCTCGTTTGGTAACGCGGGGGATTTAGGAAAAATAGGCGTCGGCGAACGTTTCGGCGCTTTCGGGAAATTCGGCGGTCGGGACGTTTTAGACAAAGCGTTCGAAGGTCGCCGAATTTTCGCGTTTTAGGGACGAGCGAAAAAAGGCGGGCGTCGTTGGGGAAACCAAGCGACCCCAAAACGGGCGCGCCGTTTGGAAAAATAGCGTTTTTAACGGCGGCGGCGACAAAGAAAAACGGCGCGGTTTGCGTCGAGTAAATCGAGTAAAAAGAACGGGAAGGATTTAACGATGAAAACGGCGTTGGTAACCGGCGCGACCGGGCAAGACGGCTCTTACTTGATTCGCAAGCTCTTGGCGGAAGGACGCCGCGTTTGCGGAATCGTCCGTCGTTCGTCGACGCCGAACACGAGCCGAATCGCCGACCTGACGCCGGGCGTTCAAGCGAACGGTTCCGAACTCTTTTTCCGAACCGGCGACCTGACCGATTCGTCGAGTTTGACGCGGATTTTGGCCGAGTTCGAGCCGGACGAGGTGTACAACTTGGCGGCGCAGTCGGACGTTCGCGTCTCGTTCGACGTTCCGGAGCAAACCGCCGACGTCGACGCGCTCGGAACGCTCCGCCTTTTGGAGGGAATCCGCCGACTCGGTTTGACCGAAAAAACGCGCTTCTACCAAGCGTCGACGTCGGAACTCTTCGGCGACGTTCGCGAAAAGCCGCAACGGGAAACGACGCCGTTCGCGCCGCGCAGCCCTTACGCCGTCGCGAAATTGTACGCTTATTGGATTACCGTTAATTACCGCGAGGCTTACGGAATTTTCGCTTGCAACGGAATTCTGTTCAATCACGAAAGCCCGATGCGCGGCGAGAATTTCGTTACGCGAAAGATCACGCGCGGCGCCGCTCGGATTCGCGCGGGGCTTCAAGAAACGCTCCGGATGGGGAATATCGACTCGCGCCGCGACTGGGGACACGCCGCCGATTACGTCGACGGAATGTATTTGATGTTGCAGCAAGACGCGCCGGACGATTACGTCTTGGCGACCGGCGAGCAACATTCGGCGCGCGAGTTCCTCGAAATCGTCTTTTCGCGACTCGGTTTCGACTTGGTTTGGCGCGGCTCCGGCGTCGACGAGATCGGGTTCGACCGCAAAACCGGAAAGACGCTCGTCGAAATCGACCCGATTTTCTTCCGCCCGACGGAGGTGAATTACCTTTGCGGCGACGCGACGAAAGCTCGGGAAAAACTCGGTTGGACGCCGCGTTACACGTTCGAAACGCTGATCGACGATATGCTGAAAAACGACGTTGAACTCGCCGAACGCGAAAAAACGGCGCGTTAAGAAACGACGTTGAAAAACGTGCGAAAAGGAGAGCGCGATGAAATTTTGGCGCGATTTGGAAGTCAGGATTCGCCGTCTGCGGCAAAAATATCCGAACGCGCCGAAAAAGGCGGCGGTTCGTTTGGCGTGGCAGTGCGTTCGCGCTCTATTTAAACCGCGGCTGTTTGAAGTCGACGACGCGGTGCGTTCGACCGAAGCGGCGCGAGCCGAAGGAACGCCGAGAATTCTTTTCTTCTTGCGCGGCGGACTCGGCGACGTCGCGATGGCGGCGACGTATCTTAAAGAATTGCGCCGATTTAGCGAATGCGATAATTGCCGTTTTCTCGTCGCGCCGACGAACGCGCTCGAAGCGACTCGGTCGATTTTCCGCGGTTTCGCGAACGTCGAGGTCGTCGACTTGGTCGCGAACGTCGAAGCGAAATTGTTCGACGAGCGGTTCTTGAGCGGCGTCGACGCTTGGATCGATTTGATTCGGTTTCCGGCGTTGAAGCGTTGGAATCCGGAGACGTTCGCGCTTCTCGCGCCGAAACTTGGCGCCTATTTGGAACGACTCGAGCGATTCAACAAGGAACGCGCGAAATTGACTTTGACGGAGCCGAACGTCGATTATATGAAGGTCGCGTTTTCGTTGGCGAACGGACAAAACCGGCGTTCGCAGCCCGACTTCGATAAGACGTTGGGAATGAACGACGCGACGCGGCCTTTTATGACGCTCGACGAGGCGGCGTTCGACGTTTTGACGAAAAACGGACTCGACGAACGCCCCTATTTAACCTTGCAACGCGGCGTCGACGCGACGTACCAAGGCGCGAGTAATACGAGAATGTGGCCGAAGCCGTATTACGAACGGTTGATCGCGACGATAAAAGCGAATTTTCCGGAATTGACGATCGTTCAGCTTGGCAAGAAGGATAAAGCGTCCGATTTGGAAGGCGTCGATCTCGACTTGCGCGGGCAAACGACGTTCGAGGAATTGAAGGTTTTGCTAAAAAATTCGGCCCTCCATATCGACGGCGAGTGCGGAATGGTGCATTTCGCGCATTCGCTCAATTCGCGAAGCGCCGTTTTTTTCGCGCAAACGAACGTCGACTTTTGCGGTTATCCGGAAAATATTAACGTTAAAGTCGACGGCGTTTGCCCAATTTCCTGCGAATGGGTCGTCGACGACTGGCAAGAGCGGTGCCCGCGCGGATTCGAGGAACCGCCGTGTATGACGCGGTTGACGCCGGAATTCTTTTTCGACGCGATTCGACCGACGCTGCGCGAAATTGTCGAGCGTCCGAAATACGAATGGGAACGCGTCGAGGAAACGACGTCGCAAACGATTGAAAACGTTGACGATAAAGACGGCGCAACGAGCGGAAACGCGGCGGAGACGACGCTCTTTCTCGGCGATTTTCCGCTCGAAACGCTCCTCGAAGCGCGGCGCTCGCGGAAGCGCGTCCTTTGGTTTTCGCTCCGGACGTCGCCGAAACGACTCGCCGAAGCGCGAGAAGCCGGAATCGACGCCGATTGGGCCGACGCGACGAACGCGCCGGAAAAGGACGGGACGCTCGACCGAATTATTTGCGACGTCGAGGAACCGTCCGAATGCGTCCGACGCGAAATTTTGCGGGTCGCAAAGGTCGGGGGAACGGCGCGGTTTGGGAAAAGCGGCGGCGTTTGGAGAAAACGCGTCGTCGGAAACGACGGAACGTCCGAGAATTAACGAGTTGCGATTATGGAAACGACGGAGAAAAACGCGGCGCGTCGGCGTCGGGCGTATTGGTTTTTGCTTGGAACGGCGGCGGTTTTCGGCGCGGCGATTCTGCTCGGCGCGACGGCCGGGTTCCTTCTGCGGTTGCGAGAGGCGACGCGCAACGAGCGTTGCGAAAACAATTTGCGGCGAATTTACCAAGCGTTCGCCGAGTACGCCGACGCGAACGGAACGTATCCGCCGGCGTTTACCGTCGACGCCGAGGGGCGCAAACTGCATTCTTGGCGGGTTCTGCTCCTGCCGTATTTGGACGAAGAAGCGCTTTTCGCGCAAATTCGGCTCGACGAACCTTGGGATAGCGACTGGAATTCGCAATTTCATTCGCAAACGCCGAACGTCTTCAAGTGCGCGTCGACGCCGGAATCGCTCGGCGATAAAACTTGCCGTTGCGCGTTTTCGGTCGTTTTGAGCGACGGCGGAGAAAAGGGAAACAAAGGAAAAGACGGGGAAAATAAAGAAAGCGGGGAAGGCGAGGAAGGTGGGAAAGACGGCGTCGAAACGGCGTTTCGCGCGGACGGAACAAGCGTCGCGCCGGAGGATTTGCGCGACGGGGCGGCGAATACGATCCTTTGCGTCGAGCGGAAGTCGCCGGTTTGCTGGACGGCGCCGGACGTCGAGTTGACGGCGGCTCGAGTTTTGGCGGAGAACGAGAAGCCGGTTCGGGAGCGCGTCGACTTCGGGAGCTGGCACGGGCGCGGCGCCAACGTCCTTATGTTCGACGGTTCGACGCGATTTTTATCGGAGAAACTCGACGGCGGCGTCTTGCGGCTTCTGCTCGGAATCGCCGATTCGGTTCCGTCGAGCGAAGACGGCGAAAACGAAACGTCGAGCGAAACGAGCGAGGGCGTTGAAACGAGCGAAAACGAACCGTCGAGCGAAACCGGCGAAACGAGCGAAAGCGTTGAAACGTCGGAAAACGAAACGGCGACCGCCGATTCGGGCGACGCGACGGAAAATTGACGGCGTTTTTCGCGCTTAACGAACGGCGAAAAAAGGAAACCGCGCCGCGACCGATTGGGCTTCAACGGTCGCGACGCGGTTTTTTACTCGGCGCTTAACGAGTTTTAAGCGTTGCGAAACATCCGGTTGCGGCGATTATTTTTCGGCGTTCCAAACGCTCCGCATCGGGTAAACTTCAAGTTTCGTTTCGCTGCGAACGTTTTTGTCGGCGTTTTGAGCGACCGCCGGAGAAAATTCGACGACCGGCGCGTCGTTCTTGTCGGCCGGAACGAAACACTTCGCGATTTGCGACAAACCGTCGTTCGCGAAAATTTCGATCGACGTTCGGTCGAGAACGACGCGGAGCGAAACTTTGCCGTCGACGACCGCAAGGGGCGCGACGACGCCGTCGTGTTTGAGCGTCTTTTCGGCGAAATTCAGCTCGATTTTGCGACCCCGAATCGCGACCGTTTGCGACGCGACGTTCTCTAGCTCGAAGACGATTTCGACGTCGAGTAAGTCGAACGACGCGGAGTCGCCTCGGCTCGGAACCGGAACGAACGCGGCGGCGCCGTTGTCTTGCGATTTTACGCGCAACGCAAGCGGCTTGTCGCGAAGCGTTTTCAGCTCTTCGACCGGATTAATGCAAAGGCGAACGCCGTCCGGAGTCGAGCGGAGCGTCAGTTCGCGCGGGACGCTAAACTGTTGCGTGAACGGCATTCCGGGATAGGAGCCGCCCTGCATCCAAGAGAATTGAATCCGGCGGCCCGGGACGTCGGAGTAGGTTTGCGCGGCGTAATCGTTCCCGCCCCATTTCGCGTCGAGCGGCGCCGTTTGCGGCGTAAACGTTTCGCCGTCGAAGTCGCCGAGGACGTACTTGCCGTTCCCGCCCCAAAAGACCCAAAGCGTTTTCGACTCGTCGCCGTCGACCGGAAGCGCGAACATATCCGGGCACTCCGAACAGCCGAGTTTCTTCACGTCGCAGGTTTTCGTCCAAGTTTTCAAATCGGGGGAGGTGAAAATCGCGTAATCTTCGCCGTCCATATAAAGAGGCGTCACCCAACGACTTGTCGCTTCATGCCAAAAGATTTTCGGGTCGCGGTTGCCGCCGACGATATGCGGAATCGTCGGATTGCCGTCGTATTTGATTAACGTTTCGCCGCCGTCGAGCGAGTACGCGAGCGCCTGCGACGCTTTATTTCCGTAACGCATATTCGGCCCGTTGTAGGTGAACATAAAGACAAGCGGCGGCTCGCCTTGCGGGTCGGTTTGGAAGCCGGTCGTATTCTTCCAGTCGACGGCGCCGGAGCCGGAGAAGATCGTCCCGAGCGGGTCCGGCGTCAGGGCGTCGGGCGCTTCCGTCCAGTGGAGGAGGTCGGGGCTCGTCGCGTGTCCCCAAGTCATATTGCCCCATTTCGCGGCAAACGGGTTGTGTTGGTAAAACAAGTGATAACGGCCTTTATAATAAACGAGACCGTTTGGGTCGTTCGTCCAACCGCGTCGCGGCGAGAAGTGGAATTGCGGGCGGTACTTTTCGTTGTACGACTCGGCTCCGCCGTAAAATTCGTCGGAAAGTTGAAATTCGGCGAACGTTTCTTCCGGGTAAGTCTTTTCGAAGACGACGCTTATCTTCTTGCCTTGCCAATCTTTAGCGTCGACGTTTGCGTAAAAGTCGGGCGTCTCGGAGGCGCCGGCGAGCTCCGCTTCGAACTCGCGCTCGATTTTGCCGTCGACTTCGATTCGAACCCAACGTTGCGGCGACCCGGCCTTGATCGGGACGAGCAAGTGGCGGCGGTCGACCGAAATTTCGACGATGCGATCCGACGCGGCGCGTTTTTTGTTACTTAAACCGATTTCGTCGACGTTAATGTGTCCCCAACCGCCGGTTCCTTCGTCGACGACGCGGAAAATCGCCTTTTTGCCGAGGAACTCCGCGACGTCCCAAGTCGCCCAATCGAGCTTCTCGGAGCCGCCCGGAACGACGTTCGGGCCCCGAGCGACGCGGACGACGGCGCCGTCGACGAGGAGTTCGAAGCGCGTCCCGTCGTGTCCGCCGCCTCCGATAAGGAAGTTGACAAACGGTTTGCTCAAAACGACTTCCGGCGACGTTAGCGTTCCGGTCGTTCGGTCGCCGCCGACGAAAGAGTTGACGAGACCCGCGCCGCGAAAGCCGGAAACGTCCATTTGACCCGGGAGCGTTCCGGGCGCCGGAGCGGTTCCGAACGCTTCGCCCTCGACGCGCCAAGCGCCGTAATCCTTGCCGTTAAAATCCGCGACGAGAATATCGCCGTCGGCGGCGAACGCGGCGGTTCCGAAGAGCGTCGCCGCGAGCGCTCCCAATAAATGCTTTGATTTTCGCATTGCGTAATCCGTTGTTGATTAAAGAGGCGCGAGTTTTTAGTTAAAATTTGTATTGCGGGATTTTCAGCGTTTCACCGTCGCGAAGCGCCGATTGGTGCGCGACGATACCGCAAACCGTTGTGTTTAGCGCCGTCGCAATGTCGACCAACGGTTTCCGTTCGCGAAGGAGCGCGTCGATAAATTCGGTCGTCAGGTAACCGTGCGACCCGCCGTGTCCGCCCGCGTCGACGCCCGGCGGCAAACCCGGTTTGAGAATATCGACCGTTTTAGCAAGTTCTTCGACTTCCGGGATTTCCGTGTAGAACGCGTCGGTGTAAACGCCCTTTTGACCGCGGTTGCGCCCCGATTCGCTTCCGGCGCCGGGAGTGTCGCGGCTAACCGTCATACGCGCCATTCCGCCTTCGCTCGTTCGGAAGAGAGCGACTTCGGTGCCGAACGGATTTTGGTAACGGTTGTTTTTCGCTTGGTATTGCGGGACGATTCCGCGGTTGCCGAGCGCCGAAACCTCCGTGAAACTATGTCCTGTAACGCAGGTGTAATAGCCGGTCGCGTGCGTCGGGTAAAAGAGCGGCGGAAGGCCTGTTCGCCATTCGCGGAAGCTCGGAAGGGGCGTTCCGTAGTAGTGGTTGTACTCGCCTTCGGAGTAGACCATTTTGCCGAAAACGCCCGCTTTGTAAAGTTGGCGCGTCGCGTAGGCGTCGTCTCGGTAAGCGCTTGTTTCGAACATCATATACGTAAGTCCGGTTTCTTTAACAGCTTCGAAGAGACGGTCGGCGTCTTCGAGGCTTCCCAAGACGGCGGGGACGGCGCAGGCGACGTGTTTGCCGGCTTTGAGCGAAGCGAGCGTATGCTCGGCGTGCGACGCGGCGTCGGTCGCGAGAAAAACGGCTTCGATCGAGTCGTCTTTCAGCATTTCTTCGAGCGACGGATAGGTTTTTTCGCAACGGCAAGCCTTCGCGAGTCCGGCGCAACGTTCCGGAATCAAATCGGTTACGGCGACGACTTCGACGTTCGGGTGATTTTCGAAACTGAACGCGGCGCCGAATTGGCACAAGCCGAAACCGGCGATTCCAACGCGGATTTTGCGGTCGGTGAACGGTTCCCAAGCGCGGGCTTCGTCGATATTCGTTTGCGTTTCGTCGAAACCGGCGATATCTTTCGGGGTTTGCGGCGTCGAGTCGTCTTGGCGTAACTCGGCGCCGAAGAGTAAATTAGCGGAGACGAGACCGGCGGACGCGACGCCCGTTTGCAGGAAACGTCGCCGCGACGAATTGAATAACGTCATCGTAATTCCTTTGCGGTAAAAAGTTGGATTCGCGACAAAATTTTGCGATGAAATAAATAAGGGCGAAACGATTGAAACGTCGACGCGCCGCGAAGGCTAACGCGTCGACGTAAAACGATTTAAACGGGCGGCGGCGGGGCGCTTTTGCGGCGCCGTCGGGAAGAGCGGCGCGGCGTTCGGTCAGTCGAACGAGACGACGTCGGCGCCTTGCGACTTAATTTCGCGGATTTCCTTGCCGTCGACGACGATTTGATACGTCGTTCCTGCGGGCGCGTCGATTTTCAGCGTCGAACCTTCGGCGCGGGCCGGGAAGGGCGAAACGACGCGGCGACCGGCGACGTCGACGACCGAAACGTTGGTCGGGCGACCGTCGAGCAAACGTCGCAACATATGAACGACGCAAGGGTTAATGTTGTAAGGATTGCGGAGTTGCGCCGCCAAATTGAAGGAGTCCGGGAGGAGGCCGACGAACGGGCCGTCCGGGTAAACCTGCTCTTCGGCGGAGATAACGATTCCCTCGGCCAACTTGCGCCAGTCGAGCGTCTTGTCGTGCGGCGCGAGAAGCAAAAGCGCGTAAGCGTAATCGAGCCCGCACCATTGCACCGGAAGCCCGATCCAGTTCGGCGCGATCCAACCGGTCGCGCCGAAGACCGGCGTCGTCGCGTAAAGCATTACCGGGTCGTCTTTTCCGGCGAGCGGCCGACGCTCCCAAAGGTAAACGTAAGGGACGCCGGAAAGCGCCCAGCGCCGCGCCGCGTCGAGATATTGACGGTCGCCGGTCGCCTCGAACGCCCAAACGTTCGCGAGAACGCAGCGGGACGCGCCCATAATGTCCGGCGTGTGCAGCGAGAGTTCCCAAACTTGCGCGCCTCGGGGCGTTTTCAGTTCGTTAACGAACGCAAGTCCCTTCAACGCGGCGTTTAGCGATTCCTTGTCGCCGGTCAGCCGCCAATGTTCGAGGAGGCGGAAGAGGTAGTTGCCGCAGTCGCCGGACGCGTAATCGGTCCAATGCCCGCGCAAAAACTTGCCGGAGTAGCGGAACGAACCGTCCGGACGTTGCGCCGCGCGGATTCCCGCGGCTTCGTCGTTAATCCAACGTAAAAATAGGTCGGCTTTTCCGGAAAGGAGGAACGAAACGTAATTGCGGATATGCCCGCCGCCGACGTCGAGGCGCGGCGTTTCGGGAAGTTTTCCGGTCAACTCCCAAATCGTCGAGACGAAATCGCTCCCGTAATGCGGGTCGAACGGGAACGGAGGAAGGCCCGAGCCGACCGCGTGCGCCCAACCGCCCTCCATCTTGAGACGCGATTTTTCGAAACCGGCCAAGTGGAGCGCCTCTTGCTCCGCCGTCGAACGCGGTCGCTTGGGAAGTTCGGGAAGTCCGCCGCGTTCGAGAACCGACCAAAGAACCGACTCTTCGATCGCTTCGTCCGGCGCCGCGATTCGGATTTTACCGGAGACTTTCGGAGCGCAAACGTTGAAACGAGACGAGTTCGCGTCGCCGTCGAGGAAGTTCGGAACGGCGAAAATCGCCCGAGCGTTCGGGTCGTCGAAGAGAAGGGCCGCCGCGCAACGCTCCGAAACGACCGACATAAAGGGCGACGTCAACCAAAGGGACGGCGGCGCGAAACGAATGTGTTCCGGCGTCTCCAAGTCGGCGGTCGACGAGGAATGTTCGCCCGTTTCAAGGTGTTCGACGCCGGCGAGAATCGCTTGCTTCATCGGGCCGAGAACGCGAACGACCGGCGAATGAACCGGGCGCGGCGCGTCGGCGGAGAACGCTAAAACGTCGCCGTCGAGTCGGAAACGAAGCGAACCGCAAACCTTGTCGGTCGCGTCGGTTAGCGCGAACTCGGCTTCCGCTTTTTCGGCGTCGAGCGAGCGAAAGACCGGGCGCAAACGGCTCGGCGCGTTCGCTTTTGGAGCGGCTTTTTCGGCGTCGGAGGCGGCGAGCGCGGCGTCGATTCCCGCGTCGGTATGTTCCGTCGGGACGGTTTTCGCGCCGTCGCCGTCTTCGACGAGAAGGGGCGTCAAAACGGCGACCCGGTTGCCCGAACGGAAGATTTCGGCGCCCGACGCGTCCGGAGCGAAACGGACTTCGAGACGGTCGTTTTTGAGCGTCGGGGCGGCGGCGACGTAAGCGGCGTCGGCGGCTTTCGCGTCGGCGACGTCTTCGTGAAACGCGAAGAAACGGCGCGTAATTCGTTCGTTGGAAACGGGTTGCGTTCCGACGACTTCGATCGTTTCAAACGGCGCTTTTTTCGGGTAATAGAGGTCGATTTGGGCGTCGTCGGCGATTTCGACGTTCGCGCCGGGGTAAGATTTGACCGAGTCGACGCCGAGATAATCGAGTTTCAACCGCGTCGGCGTCGGGGCGCCGTTCTTCAGGGCGAACGTCAACTTGCCGTCCGCGACCGTCGAAACGCCGAATTTGACCGGCTTGTAAACGACTTCGATTAGTTCGAGCCGTTCGATTTCAATTTCGCCCGCGTCGTTCCCGGGGTCGAGACGGAGACGCAAAAGCGGACTAACCGTTTCAACCGGAACGAGATAATCGTGAAATTCGCCGTCGGTCGCCAACGGGAAACGGGGCGCGCGGCTCTCGTCGTATTCCGGGAACGCGGTTTCGGCGCTGAAAAACTGACCGCCGCCGGTCGTCGTCGTTCGCATTCGGAGGCGGACGAGCGTCGTTCCGGAGAGCGTTCGCGGGGAACCGTCGGCGTTAAACTTTATCCCGTTTAACATCGGGGTGAAGAAATAAGGGTCGTCGCCGGTCGCGCGGACTTTGAGAACGCCGTCGGCGATTCCTTCGATCTTGGCGGAAGGGCCCGACGCCCAACCGTCGGCGGTCGCGTCGGGGGCGGCGAAATCGAAAACGACGAACGAACGATATTCGGCGATTTCGCGCGGAACGGCGTCGAGCGGCGGATCGTTCGGATATTCGGGCTTAAAATCGGTCGCGACGGCGGGCGTTTCGTCGGCGAAAACGGGAAGGTCGAAAGCGTTCGGCGCGGCAAGGAAACCGGGCGCGAACAAAAGGGCGAGCGTCGCAAGTCGACGCGACGACGAGAAAGGACGGCGGGAGGAACGGCGCATCGAAGGGACTCCGAAGGAAAGGAACGCGGCGGTGTTAGCGTCGGAGGTTTGGAAAAACGCTAAATAAAGGTCGGCGGGAACGCGTTCGGCGGCTGCCCGGTTGCGTCGAAAAGTGGCGGCGAACTCGGACGTCGGAACGAACGCAAGAAATAACGACGCGAACGCCGTCAAAACGTTAACGACAAGAAAAACAAAACGACGGCGCGTCGGCGGGAAACAAACGGAAACGCTCGGACGGCTTGAAGACGAACGAACGACCGGTTTTCGACGAAACGCTCGGCGAAATCGGGACGCAAAATCCCCGACGTCGGCGCGTCGGCTCGAACGGGGAACGCGTCGACGGGAACGGGGAATCGGAACGGAACCGGGAAACCGGCGGCTCGCGAACGTCGTTAAACGCCGGAAGTCGCCGGATTGCGAGGGTTGCGAACGCGGCTTATTTCAGCATCGCGTCGAGAATGTACCAGTTGAGTTCCTCGTAGTCGCGTTCCGCTTGTAGTTCGGCGATCTTCGCGTCGTCGAGCGAACGGCTGATTTCGAGCAAACGGAGGAAAATTTTGCGGCTGTAGTCGAGGTGCTTGAGCGCGACGTCGTCTTTTTGGGTGCGCATCACTTTGACGTCGAGACCGACCCATTCGCCGTTGCGACCGAAGCCGTGTCGGTCCAAAACGCGAACTTGGTTCAGCGCGCGACGCGGATCGACGGCGCCGAACGTCAAGTCTTGGTCGAATTTAAGACCGTTTTGGTCGTTGAGGTGAACGCTCCAAAGTTTCTTGTGCGCGAGCGCGAAGCCCATTTCGTCGGACGGCGAAAGGTTGGCGAGAATCGAGTGCGCCGACTCGATGAGGCAACCGACGCGTTCCGGAGCGTTCGTCATCAAACCGAGCGCGATAGCGTGCCCGATCGTCGGAATGTAAGCGTGGTCGACCGGTTCGTTCGGCTTCGACTCGATCATCACGCGGATATCTTTGTTGTAATCGAGGAGGATTTGGAGCGCTTCGGCGATCCGTTCGGTCGCGACGACCGGGTCTTTCGCTTCGCGGATGTAGGTGCCTTCGCGGGCGAGCCAAAAAACGACGTTCTTCGTCCCGAGCGCGGTCGCGATATCGGCGGTGCGTTTGGCGCGCTCGATCGCGTATTGGCGGCATTCGGCGCAGTTCGAGGTGAAACCGCCGTCGATGGTGCGCGGGTCGAACCAAAGGCGCGGCGCGACGAACTCGGCGACGAGGCCGTGATCGTCGAGCGTCTTTTTCAGTTCCGACGCTTCCTTAATAATCGCGTCCGGCGACATTTCGTTCATATTCGGAACGGCGTCGTCGTCGTGGAATTGGACGCCGTCGAACCCCATTTTTTTGTACGTTTCCAGTTTTTTGTTGAACGGAATCGATTTGCGGACTTCCGGGCCGAACGGGTCGGCGCCTTCGTGAATGTTCCAAGGGCCGAACGAGAAACGGAATTCGCCTTGCATAAGAATCTCCTCAAAAGTTGGTCGCGTTCGCCGTTGAAAAAGGGCGAACAAGCGGAAGCGTCGCTAAAAAATCGCTAAAAATAGACGGCGAGCGAACAATAATCGCCCGTCGGCTTTAACTGTGGCGATTATAACCGCCGCGACGCCGAAAGTCAAGGATTTTCCGCGTTTTTTTAAAAAAAGAAATCGCCGCTTCCGGAGAACGGTTAAAGCGGCGAATTTGCGCGATTTGCGGTAAGTTTGCAAGAGACGGCGGCGTTAAAATAGAGAGGTTGCGCCGGTTTTGACGGAGCGTTTCAAAGTCGGCGAACGAAGCGCAAAAGATTTTCGGTCAATTTTTCCCAATCGTCGCCGAAATGTTTTTCGAAATCGGCGATTCGGTCGGCCGCCGGGTAAGCGACGAAGGGCGGTTTCGCCGCCGTCTCGCGGAGGTAAGCGGCCAACTCGTTCGGACGCCGCTTGTAAAGATAATAGAAAAGGGCCCAAGACGCGGCGTAAAAACCTTCGACGTCGTCGCGAGCGTCGCCGATATTTTGCGCGGCGACGAGCGAACGGAGCGGGTCGCGTTGGCGAGTCGTCGCGGCGTATCGGCGGAAACGTTCGAGGAGCCGTTCGTTTTTCGGGAAAGAGCCGGTAAAGTTCCAACCGCCCTGCGACGCGCGCCCGTTCGGCGTTTCAAAGGTCAGCGCGAGACCTTCGACCGCCCAAAACGGGAAGGGGCCGGTGCGCAAAAAGAGCCCGCGGTTGAACGCGACTTGGTGCGACGCTTCGTGAACAATCGTCGCGACGTTGAACGCGGCGTTCGGACGCGAGAGGAACTCCTTTGTTTCTTGGAACGTTCGACGGCGGCGCTCCGGCTCGGCTTCGTCGCGGTTCGACTCGGCGCTGGAAAGATCGTAAAGCGCGACGCGGTTCGTCTGCATGTTGTAATAGGCGGCGAGTTTGTCCGGGGACGGCGTTTCGCGAGCGGCGTATTCGAAGAATTGGCGTTGGGTCGCGAAGATAACGACGACCATCGGCTCGACGCGCTCCGTCGTCGGGAGCTTGGACTTGACGGCGTATTTGTCGAACGCGTCGGCGACCTTTTCGAAGAGGCGCGCGCACCAGTCGACGTAAGCGTCCGAAACGTTGTGAACGAAGAGGTAACGCTCCGTCGAGAGCGTTTCGAAACCGGGCCCGAACTCGGCGCGGAGACGCTCGGCTAAGTCGGAACGGAGCGCGTCGAGTTCCGGTTCCGGCGCGTCTTCGACCGATTCGAGCCAAGCGTTTTCGAGAATGAGGAGTTCGCCGAGTTCCTCTTCGAAGACGTATCGACCGGCGCCGTTTTGGAGGCGGTAGTCGGCGATTTCGCGACCGAGAAGCGTTCGAGACGCGGCGCCGGTAGCGTCGGGCGACGTTGGAACGGCGTCGGTAACGTCGGACGGCGCGGGACGGACGTCGTCGAGCGGCGCGGCGGTCGCGTTCAACTCCGGCGCGGAGAAGGGGGCGGCGTTCGGCGTCGGCGACGCGTCGGGGGACTGGCGGAGCGTCGCGAGGGGCGCTTTCAGAACGACGCGGCGGCGCGGAGCCGGTTCTTTCGACGATTCGGCGACGGCGTCGGTTTTTTCCGCTTGCGTCGAGGCCGGCGCGTCTTCGGCGGTTTGCGCGGAAGTCGAAGGAACGCAAGAAACGGCGGCGAACGTTAAAACGATAAACGCGGCGATTTGGGTGAAACGGCGAAAAACGGCGAAACGGGGGAACGCGGCGAACATCGGCGGCCCTTTCCGGAAAAAAGGACGAACGAACGCGACGGTTCCCGGCGACGGCTTCCGTCGGCGCAAGAAAAGAAGGAAACGCGACGCGGCGAAAAAAAGCGACGTCGCGCAAGAACCGAAGAACGGCGAAAGACGCGTCGGAAGAAAAGGCCCCGACGCGCTTTTCAAACGCCGACTCGCCCGTCGTCGAGGCGGTTAAGTCGGCGCGACCGTTAAAAACGTTAAGTCGACGGCGTTAACGTCGCCGCTTCTTATTGGCGAGCGAGTTCGAGCGAACGGCGAATCCGCTTCGTCGCGCGGTCTTTGCCCAAAATCGCGAGCGCGTCGAACATGCCGACGCCGACGCCCTTGCCGGTCGAGGCGACGCGGAGCGCGTGAATCAGCTGCGCCGGTTTCAGTTCGCGCTTTTCAAGGAAGGCGTGCAACGCGGCGTCGAGCGTTTCCGCGACGAACTCCGCTTCCGGAATCGCTTCCAATTCGGCGAGGAAGTCGGCGAGGCGCCCGACCGCGTCCGCGTCGTCGACGATGCGCTTCTTCCAAGCCTTTTCGTCGATCGGGAAGGCGGCGTCGTCGGTGAAAAATTCGTCGAAGTCGAGAACGTCGCCGGAGACTTTGATTCGGTCGCCCGCCGCCGCGACGGTCTTTTCGATCGTCGCCTTGACCGCTTCCGGGGAGAGCGCGTCCGTCCAAGGAAGGCGAACGACCGTTTCCGCCGGAGCGAGTTCCGGGAGCGCTTCGAAGGTCGCGTCGGCGTATTCCGGCGCTTCGACGTACTTCGCGGCGATCAGGTAACGCAAGACGCGGGCGTATTTTTCCGCCGCCGGAAGCTCCGCCATATGCTTTTCTTGGAACGCGAAGAGCTTCGCCGGGTCGAACGACGCCGACGCTTTCGTAACGCCTTCCAAGGTGAAGAGGTCGAGGAGTTCCTTCAGCGAGAAGTATTCCGATTTGTCGTCGAGCGCCCAACCGAGAAGCGCGATGTAATTGTCGATCGCTTCCGGGAGGTAGCCGACTTGACGGTAAAAGTCGACGATGACCGGGTTGAAACCGTCGGCGGTCGTCGCCAATCCGACGCGGTCGGCGATCTTCTTCCCTTGCTCGACGAGCTTGGCGAAGTCGCGGTTTTTGAGGTATTTGTCGAGCTTGCGCTTGCTCAGCTTCGTCTTGCTTCCCGGCTCCGCGACGAACGGAAGGTGCGCGTATTGCGGAAGCGGATAGCCGAGCGATTGCGCGATAAAGATTTGACGCGGCGTGTTCGAAAGGTGTTCTTCCGCTCGAATAACGTGCGTGATTTGGAGGTCGTAGTCGTCGACGACGTTCGCCAAGTGGTAGAGGCAGGAACCGTCGGCGCGTTGAATGACGTGGTCTTGCTCTTGCGCCCATTCGAATTCGACGTCGCCGCGAATCAAGTCGCGAACGACGACCGAGCCTTCGCGCGGAATCTTCAAACGGACGACGCCTTGACGACCTTCCGCTTCGAAACGGCGGCAGTCCTCTTCCGTCTCCGCCATAAAGCGGCGGCTGTAGACGAAGGTGCGTTTCGCGGCTTGCGCTTCTTCGCGCTCCGCCTGGAGTTCTTCCGGACGGGAGTAGTCGCGGTAAGCGAAACCGTCGGCGAGGAGCTTGTCGACCGCCGCTTGGTACTTGTCGGCGCGTTGCGATTGATAATAGGGCGCGAACGGGCCGTTCACTTCCGGACCTTCGTCCCAATTAATGCCGAGCCATTTCAAGCCGGAGAGAATCGGCGCCAACGCCTCTTGGACGTTCCGCTGTTGGTCGGTGTCGTCGATGCGGAGGACGAAACGACCCTCGGCGTGTTTTTTCGCGAACAGGTAGCAAAAAAGAGCGGTGCGGACGCCGCCGATGTGAAGGTAACCGGTCGGACTCGGCGCGAAACGCGTTCTAACGACGGACATAAATCTCTCCGATGAAATCAAACGATAAAGCGATTTTGAAGCGATAAACTTGGCGCGACGCAAAAAAAACGGGAAGCGACGCGTCGGGGGAAAATCGCGTTGAAAGCTCGAAACGCGTTCGGCTTGACGACGGTTTAATCGACAAGCGAACGAAACGGGCGAACGGGAAGGCCGTTTCGCCGCTTTTTCATTATAACCGCTTCTTTTTTTTGCGCAAGCGGACGCGGCGACGGCGCTTTCTTTTTTTCTTAAAAGCGCGAAACGACGTCGGGAAAGTTTGCGAATCGTAAAGCGATTAACGCGTTAAAATTTCTCTTGACGAACGCGGCGCGTTTCGGTATCTTCAAAGGGGGCGCTTTTTAACGAAACGCGAGAAGGCGCGCGCCGGTTCGACCGCTTTAGAAGACCGCACTGATTAATAATGACAAAACGCAAAAAAAACGACGCGCTCGCCGACCTGAAAACGGAAGCGAACGGGAGAAAAAACGAATTGATAAAAACGGACGCGCGGGTTTTGACGGCGCGTCGAGCGTTTTTGACGCGGGCGCTGACGTGCGTCGGCGCGGCGTTTTTAAGCGTCGAGGCGGGTTGCGTCGGCGGCGACAAGTGTTTTTTGCGGCGTAAAAAAGAAAACGACGTCGTCAATTCCTTAACGCAAACGGAAACGACGCTGCAGGTCGACGGGCGCGTCGAGCGGATGGAAATTGCGAAAAATTCCAAACGGATTCTCGTCGAATTGCGCGATTTTAACGACTCTCCGGACGACGCCTACTCCGATTTCTTCGCGTCCGGCGGCGTCCGAAACGCAAGCGAAGCGTCGAGCCGGCCCGTTCTCGAACTTTGGAACGTCGAATTTTTGGAGGCGCGTCGGGAAGGATTCGACGCGACCGACCCAAGCGGCGTCGAATCGGCGACTTTCGACGACGCCGGAACGCGCGTCTTTTGGACGACCCGCGAGGTCGAGCGCGTCGGAATGTTCGCCGCGTTTTCGACGGAGGGAACGCGAAACGAAGAAATTCGAAAAGGCGGTTCGGGAATCGCGTTGGCGAGCGCGCAAACGACGGCGGAAACGACGCGTTTCGGGGCGCGGGACGCCTTGCATCGCGAAACGAGCGGCGTTTTGAAACCGGCGACGCGAACCGTTTTGGCGACTCGCGCTTTGGAAGGCGCGATCGTTCAAGAGGAAACGGAGGCCGAAAGCGCGACGCGATTAAAAATTTCGGAAGCGGCGAAGGGGGCCGAATCGGTTTGGCTGTCGCCGAACGCTCGTTGGATCGTCGGCCGCGTCGGTCGAAACGAAGAGAGCGCCGCGACGAACGAAAACGAGACGACCGCGCAAGACGGCGAAAGTTTAACGGTTGGAGAGTGGACGTTGACTTTGCGGCGAGACCGGCGGCGCGTCGTTCGTTTTCCGAAGTCGGTCAAAATGACGTTTGCGGACTTGACGTCCGACGAGACGATCGAAGGACGCGTCGTCGACGTGTTGGCCGTTTCGCCCGCCGGCGATTTGGTCGCGACGTTGGTCGAGGAAACGCCGCCAAACGACGGCGAAGGAACGAATTTGGGCGAAGTCGACGGCAATGGCGACGCGTCGGGGAACGAGCCGAACGGAGTCGCCGAGTCCGCGTTCATTCCCCGATTCAAGATCGCGATTTGGGATTTGAGCGTTCCGGAAACGGTCGAATGGGAAAAAGCGAAAAAACCGTTGCAAGCGTTGGAAGTCGCGCAAATCGCCGTTTCCGGGCCGGTTTCGCGGCGTTTTTGTCGATTTTCGCCGAACGGACATATTTTTGCGTCGAGAATCGACCCGCGTTACATTTCGCTTTGGCAGGCGGCGAACGGACGGCTTCTCGTCGAATTGGGGGAACATCGAGACGACGTCGCCGACTTTGCGTTTTCTCCCAACGGAATGAAGGTGGCGGCGGCGACCGGCTTGGGAGCGCGCGTCGTTCTTTGGAATATTCGCAAGGGCGCGGCGCATCGAACGTTGCGCGAAACGTCGGAAGAGGTCGAGTCAATCGACGCCGTCGCGTTTTCTCCCGACGGCGGCTCCGTTTACTTTGCGAACAATTTGGGGGAAATCAAACGCTGGGACGCTCGCGCCGAACGTCGAAGCGCGACGTCGGAAGAAAACTGAACTCGACCGACGTTCTCTAAGCGTCGTGTTTTGTGTGTATCGCGTATTTTAGTTAAGCGTTAAAACCGGTCGTCCGGGCGGCGAAACGACGGCTTTTCTTCGAAGAATCGCGGCGAGTCGTTGACTTTCAACGTTCGTCGGGGTATACTGTGCGTTTGAAGGCGGCGGAGTCGGGCGACTTTCGCCGATTTTATCGCTGTTAACGTCGCGATATGGTGTTTACCGCGACGATAAATAATAAACGCGGAGTCAAATCGATGAGCGCGACCAATCGAACGCCGGACGGCGAGCCGATTTTGTTTGAAGGGCGAATTTTTAAAGTCGTCGAACGGACGCAAGTCGGGCGAAGCGGGAAAATTTTGAAGCGTCAAGTGGTGAAACATCCCGGCGCGGTGGGGATTGTTCCGATTTTGCCGGACGGTCGAGTGTTGCTGATCGAACAGTACCGCGTCGCGTTGCAAAAAACGATTTTCGAGATTCCCGCCGGAACGCGCGAAGTCGGCGAAGAACCGCTCTTGACGGCGACTCGGGAGCTGATCGAGGAAACCGGGTATTCCGCCGGAAAAATCGAGCGGCTGACCGCGATTTACTCGTCGCCGGGGATTCTGCAAGAAGAGTTAATCTTGTATTTGGCGACCGACTTGACGCCCGGCGAAACCGCGCTCGAAGACGGCGAAAAAATCGAGCCGAGACCGAAAACTTGGGACGAAATCGACGCGATGATCGCCGCCGAGGAAATCGTCGACGCGAAAACGCTCGTCGCGCTTATGTTGGCGCGTCAAAAGTTGAACGTCGGTTGTTAAATTAGCGTTTGTTTTAAGGGAACGACGTCGATTTAGCGAAGAACGCGGCGGACGGCGCTTATTTAGCGTCGAGGACGTCGCGACGTTTGAATGAATTAAGAAACCGAAAACTAACCGCGAGGGGAGACGAACGCGATGACGATTAAGAAAACGCTGAAACCGCAAGTGATTTTGACCGGGTTCGCCGACGAATGCTCCAACGAAAAGACGCTCGTCGAGCAATTCGCGACCTTCGCCGCGCTCGGCTTGCAATATTATAGCGTCCGTTTTGTGAACCTCGGCGACGGCGTGAAGAACGTGATGGCGCTGACGACCGACGAAATTCGCCGCGTGATCGAAGTGCAAAACGATTACGGGCTGAACGTTTCGTCGATCGGGTCGCCGATCGGCAAGGTGAAATTGCTCGACGTGGAGGACGGCTCGAACGACCGTTACGTTCCGTTCGACGAATATTTGGAAAAGGACGTGAAGCGCGTTTGCGACGTCGCGCACCTCTTCGAAACGAAGCTGATTCGCGGGTTCTCGTTCTATCAGCCCAAGGGGGACGACCCGAAAAAGTATATTTCGCAAGCGGTCGACCGTTTGGGGAAAATCGCCGAGACGTGCCATCGCTCCGACTTGACGTTCGGGCTGGAAGTCGAGGCAAACCTTATCGGTTGCAACGGTTGGATTTTGGCGGAAATTTACCGTCAAGTCAACCATCCGGCGATGAAGCTGATTTTCGACGCGGCGAACCTCGTCGTTCAAGGGTATACGACCGCCGAAATTTACGAGCAATACGAGGCGATGAAGCCGGGGCTCGGTTGGCTGCACATCAAGGATTACGTCAAAACCGTCGTCGAAGATAAGGGCGGCCGTCAAGACGAAGAGAAGATGAAGGGGTTCGTCCCCTGCGACCGCGGTTACTCCGGACACGAGGCGATTTTGCGCGACTTCGCCAAGATCGCGCCGTCGCTGACGGAAAACCTGAAAACGCGCGGCGTTCCGGGCGTCTTCGTCGACCTTGAACCGCACGTCAAGGGCGGCGGTCAGTTCGGCGGTTTTAGCGGTTGCGACGGTCTCGGCGTCGCGTTGCGGGCGCTTTGCCGAACGCTCGATTACGTTGGAATCGACTATCACCTCCGCGATTTCGACGACGTTCGCGCCGCTCGCGGTTTTTGATCGAGCGACGTTAACCCCCGTCAAATAAAGGGTTGCGTTGTTTTTGCTTGGGAGGGCGCGTCGAGTCGGACGCGTCCTTTTTTTGCGTCGACGGGACGCGGTTTGAGAACCAGCGGCGTTAGCTCCCGTTAAATAAGGGGTTGCGTTGTTTTAGTTTTGAAGGGCGCGTCGAGTCGGACGCGTCCTTTTTTTGCGTCGACGGGGCGCGATTTTTGAGCGAACGGCGACGGTTCTTGGGGCGGCGCGTCGGGACGCCTTGTCGAACGCCGCGTTTTCGTCGCGGCGCTTTTTTTTGCCTTTTTCTTTCTTTCTTTCTTT
>JAGBDN010000095.1 GCA_017937485.1 Thermoguttaceae bacterium | reverse complement strand
TACGCTGAAGAATTCGCCCGGCGCGCCGCCCATTCCCGGGAAGCCGCCGCGACCGCCCGTTCCGGGCCCGCCTTGTCCCGGAGCGCCCGGGAAACCGCCCGGCATACCGCCGCGACCGGGGCCGCGTTCGGCGTTTTCTTCGCCGTCGACGCCGCGACGTTCGCGAGCGCCCGGGCGAGCGTTTTCGCCGTTTTGCCCCAATTGCCCGCGTTGGCCGCCCATTCCGGGCCCGCGACCTTCGCCGTTTTGTCCGGCGCGTTGTTGGAAGCGTTCGCGCATTTGCGCTTGCATCGCTTCGCGCATCGCGGCGCTTTCGTCGGCGTCGAGTTTGCCGTCGTTATTCTTGTCGGCTTCTTTCATCGTCGCGCGCATCTCTTCCGGCATTTGCTCCGGCAGGTCGGCCAAAACGATTTCGCCGTTTTCGTTTCCGCCGAACATTCCGCGACCGAAACCGCCGCGACCGCCCGCGCCGGGCCCGCCTTGACCGTTCGGGCCGCCCGGGAAGCCGCCGCGTCCCATTCCGGGGCCGCCGCCTTCGCCGTTCGCGCGCATTTCTTCGAAGCGTTTGCGCATTTCTTCCGCTTCTTTTTCTTGCATTTTTTGCGCTTCGTCGTTCGAAAGTTTCCCGTCGCCGTCCGCGTCGCCCGCTTTCAAGAGCGACTTAAATTCGGAACGGAACTTCGCGATTTCGACCGCGCCGTCGGCGTTCGTCGCCGTTTCGACCGCTTTGCGTCGCGGCGATTCGACCGCCATACGGGTCGCCATACCGGCCGGAGGCGCGAAGTTTCCGCCGCCCCAACCCGGAAAACCGCCAAAACCGTTAAATTCGCGCGATTCGGCGTCGTCGAGGAAACCGTCCGAGTCGGCGTCGGCGGCCTTGACGGCTTTCGAAACTTCGGCGGTCAGCTTCGCCAACTCGACGGAGCCGTCTTCGGCGGTCGCGGCGGCGAGCGCTTTATCCCAACCGGATTCGCGCGGCGGTTGCGGCGCGCCCGGGCCGCCTTGTCCCGGCGCTCCCGGAAAACCGCCCGGCCCGCGTTGCCCTTGCGCTCCGTTTTGCGGACGTTCGCGACGAGCGTTCGGCGCGGCGCCCTCTTCGCCGTCTTGCGGACGTTGCCGACGGCGAGCGTTCGCGGCGCCCTCTTCCCCTTCGCCCGTTCGACCGGGTCGACGACGTTCGGCGTTCGGGCCGCCTTCGCCCGGAGCGCCCGGACGACCTTGCGGGCCGTCGAATTTCGGCGCGAGTTCCTCGGTCGACAAAACGCCGTCCGAGTCGCCGTCGAGCGCCTTCGCGCCCTTGGCGAATTCCGTTTCAAACTTCGCGACGTCGATTTTATTGTCGTCGCCGCGCGCCGCTTGAATCGCTTCCATTCGAACGCGAGTCAACGTAAAGGCGCCCGGTCTTCCCATCGGCCCGCCGAATCCCGGCCCGCCCGGTCTTCCCGGAGCGGCGTTCGGCGCGCCTTCCGGACGAGCGTTCGCCGGTCGCTCGGGAGCGGCGGAAACGTCCGACGCGTCGGCGGAGGCGGCGGTCGGAGTCGCCGAAGCGGTCGCTTGCGGACGCCGACGATTTTGCGCCGCGCGTTGTTGAGCGTCGACCGGCGACGTCGCCGCGAGTCCCAGCGCCAAAATCAAAAACGTCAAAAATTCTTTTTTCATCGCATTTTCCTCGAAGTATTCCTCAAAACGTTTCACGTCGTCGACGCTTAACGGCGTCTCGCTTTCGCCTCAACGCTCGAAAACGCTTAAAATTGCTGTCGACGCGCCCGACGACGCGCCGCGACCATTAAGTTTTATACAACGCTTCGACGCGATTGTTTCGCCTATTTTTTTATTTTCTTGCAATTTCTTTCGAGCGCGCCGCGTTACATTCCACACAATCGCTATTTCCGCTAAAACCAACGCGTTAACGCCGCCTTACCTAATCGTTAAATTCTACGAAATCCATTCCTTTAACGTCGACGCGAAAAGTTTTCACTGGAAAAATCAGAAAACGCGTCAAAATAAGATCAAAAATTCGCCGAAAATATAGAAACCAAGGGGAAGTTTTAAAAAATTTCGCCTCCCCGCTTGCGAGAAATCGCGTTCCGTTTACAATGAAAGGAAGCGCCGTCTCGCGCCGGTCGCGCTCTCCGTTCGACAATCAGTCGTTCCTCGCCGTCCGGTTTCGAGTTTACCGAGCGCGGGCCTTGCGTTCGCAACGGTTCGCCGTTCCCTTTGGCCGCCCGGCGTCGTCGCCTTTTGCGCGTTCTTTCGAACGTCTTTAAAGCGGTTGCCCCGTTCCCCATTTTACTTGATTACCTCGATTATGAGCAAAAAAGAAGTCGTTGTTACCGGTTTTGACGTTTTAAGTCCTGTTGGAGTCGACCTCGATTCTTTTTGGAGCGCGCTCGTCGAAGGCAAAAGCGGCGTTTCGCGTCTCGAATCCCTCAAAACCGGTTCCGAAAAACGTCCGATCGGCGCCGCGGTTCCCGACTTCCGCCCGAAGGATTACGTCAAGCCGAAAAAGAACATTAAGGTGATGAGTCGCGACATTCAAATGGGCGTCGTCGCCGCCGCGCGCGCCTGCCAAAACGCGAATCTCGTCGTCGAAGGCGAAGAACGTTCGGTTTGTCCGGAACGCGTCGGTTGTATGATCGGTTGCGACCTGATCGGCCTCGAACTCGACTTCCTTCTCGACGCTTTCCGCGCGGGCGTCGCCGACGGCAAACACGACTTTTCCACTTGGGGCCCTTCCTCGATGGAAAAGATTATGCCCCTGTGGATGCTGAAATACCTTCCGAATATGATCGCCAGTCATATCGCCATTTCCTGCGACGCGCGCGGCCCGAACAACACGCCGACCCTCGACCGCGGCTCCAGCTTGGCCGCGTTTATGGAGGCTTGCCGCGTTATCGAACGGGGCGACGCCGACGTGATGATCTGCGGCGGCGTCGGGAACAAAATCAACCCGACGATTTACGCTCGCGGCGGCGCTTACGACTTGGCGCCCGACACGGAAACGCCGGAAGATTTGCCGCGTCCGTTCGATAAAAACCGCGTCGGCACGGTCATCGGCGAAGGAGGCGCCGCGTTCGTTTTGGAAAGCAAAGAGTTCGCGCTCGCTCGCGGCGCCAAGCCGTTGGCGACCGTTCTCGGTTTCGCCGAAGCGCTCGAACCGACCGCGAAATTCGGGATTCAACAAGGCGCAGTCGAACGCGCTTGCCGTCTCGCGCTCGAACGCGCCGGACGTTCCGCCTCCGACCTCGGGCACGTCAACGCCGACGGTCTCGGCGTCAAAGACGACGCCGTCGAAGCCGCCGCGCTCGCGAACGTCGTCGGCGACGTTCCGGTTTATTCGGCCAAAGGCTCGTTCGGCAACCTCGGGAGCGGAACCGGCGCCGTCGAATTGGCCGCGTCGATTTTGGCCGTCAACAACGGAACCCTGCCCGCGACGCGCAACTGCGACGAAGTCGCCGCCGACTGCCCGATCAACGTCGCTCGCGGCGCGGCGCGACCGCTCGAAAAAACGACCTTCCTGAAGGTCAACAACACGAACGGCGGTCGCTCCTTCGCGGTCGTCCTCGAAAAATAGTCGCGCCGCGTCGTTTTTCCCGAACGTTCGTTTCGTCCGATAAAAACGACGCCTTGACTTTTACAAGCCGATTTTGCCGCTAAAATTTGTTTTAACGGCGAAATCGGCGTTTTCCGTAATAACGGAACCTCTGTTTTCAACGTCGTTCTCCTCCGACTTTACCGTTTTTGTCGTTTTTAACGACCGAAGCCATTTTTTGCTTCGGAGTCGCAACGGCGCGTTTCCGCTTGCATCGAATCGGATCGCCGCGCCGCCGACGCCGACGCTTGAAGGACATTATTATTAATGGGCGTTGCAAAAGTAGCCATTATCGGCCGACCTAACGTCGGCAAATCGAGCATTTTTAACTGGCTGATCGGCGAACGCGTCTCGATCGTCGACTCGGTCGCCGGCGTTACGCGCGACCGCGTTTCGTTCCTTCTCGACATTGGGCTCGACGGCGTCGACGAAAAGTACCTCGCGCCGCCGGTCGCCGAAGCGGAAGAAGAAGCCGAAGACGTCGTTTTTCTCGACCCGATTCCCCAAACCGACGACGAAGAAATCGCCGAAGAAGACAACGCGCTCCTCGACTTTGAAGACGAAGACGCGCCGTTTGAACCGGGCGCCGACGTCGACGACGCGGAAGCGGACGCCGACGAAGACGAAGAGTTCGACGAAGCGGACGAATACGAGTTTAACGAAGAAATCGACGAAGCGGAAGACGCGGAAGAAGCCGACGACGCCGAGTTTGACGAAGAAATCGACGAAACGGAGGAAGCGGAGCCGGAAACGCCCCGCATTTCGGCGCGCTTGATCGAGCTGACCGACTCCGGCGGGATCGGAATCGTCGACAAAGACGACCTTTCCGCCGACGTCGAGCAACAAATTCAGCTGGCGATCGACGCGGCGGACTTGATTCTCTTCGTCGTCGACGCTCGCGACGGAATCGCCCCGCTCGACCAATACGTCGCGGAGCGGTTGCGCAAGTTGAACGTTCCGATTTTGCTCGTCGCGAACAAATGCGACGGCGACGCGCAAGAACTCGACTCGCGCGAATTTCACCGCTTCGGTTGGGGCGTCGTTTCGGTCAGCGCGAAGCAAAAGCGCGGTCGCGTCCGCCTGATGGAAGAGATCGAAAAAGCGCTCCCGATTTCGGCGTTTTTCGACGGGCGCGGCGACAATTACGAAGACCCGGCGATGAAAATGGCGATCGTCGGCCGCCGCAACGTCGGCAAAAGCACCTTCGTCAACACGTTGGCGCAAGAGGAGCGCGTCATCGCCAGCCCGGTGCCCGGCACGACCCGCGACTGCGTCGACGTCCGCTTCGAAATGAACGGTCAAACGTTCGTCGCGATCGACACCCCCGGCTTTATGCGCCGCCGTCAACTCTCGACCGACCTCGATTTTTACGCGCTGACTCGCGCCGAGCGGAGCATTCGGATGGCCGACGTCGTTCTGATGTTCTTCGACTGCTCGCAACGCATTAGCAAAATGGACAAGCAACTTGTTTCATTAATCGAAGAACACAACAAACCCTGTATTTTCGTCGTCAATAAATGGGACAAAATGCAGGAGCATATGCCGACCGAGCGTTGGGGCGAGTACCTCCGCGAGACGTTCGCGACGATGTGGCACGTCCCGATCGCCTTCATTACCGGTATGACCGGCAAAAACGTTAACAAACTCCTGCAACACGCGCAGATGTTGAAGCGTCAAAGCCGAATGCGCATTTCGACGAACCGCTTGAACAAGTTGATCGTCGCCGCGATGAACCACACGCCGCCGCCGCTCTTCCACTATCGGAAGCCGAAAATTTACTATGCGACGCAAGTCGCGGTCGCGCCGCCGACGATCGTGTTGTTCTGCAATATGCCGGACGCGTTCACGCCGAGTTATCGCCGCTTCTTGCTGAACGTCCTTCGCGACGAGCTGCCGATCGGCGAAGTCCCGATTCGTCTCCTCTTCCGGAAGCGAGAAAGCGACGACTCGACCGACGAAATCGACCGAAAGCGTCTCACCTGACGCCGGACGCGGTCGTTTTCGCCGCCTCTCTTTGACGTTTTAACGGTTTTAACGCCGTTTTTCGAAAAGCCGTCGACTTTTTTCGGTCGACGGCTTTTCGACGTTTCCAGCCTTCGCATTTCCTACATTCTTCCCATTCCTCGCCGCCCGTCTATCTTTGCGCTTATTCGACGCGAGTCGATTTCTCGTTCGTTTTTTTCCGAAAAATTTGCAATTTTGGAACTTTTGCTCTTTCCTTTCCGTCCAAAACGCGTCGCGACGGGCGTTCGCCGCGTTTTCCTCGTTTCAGCGTTGTCGTTTTTACTTTATCGCGCCGTTTTCGTCCCTTTTCGCCGTCAGGAACCGAAATATGTCGACCGCCGTTCACTCGATTTCGCCCCCCGTCGACGCCGCGTTCGTTTTCAACGCGGCGCCGGGTCAAGCGTCTAATAATCGCGCTCAAGCGTCCGACTCGGCGCGCCGACCTCGCGGCGCTCGCTCCAAACTTCCGCCGCCCCCGCCCCGTTCGGAACGTCGTTCGTCCGAAAAATCGGCGCGTCCTCTCCATTTTATCGCTTCGACGCTCCGCAGACAAAACGCGACGCTCGCCGGTTGCGCTCGCCGCCTCGGCATCAGTCCGTCGGAAGCCGCGGCGCAAATTCGCCCGGACGCCGATTTGTCCCTTTCGCAACTTTACGCTTGGCGCGCCGTCCTCGACGTTCCCACCTCCGAACTCCTTCCGCTCGACGACCTTGTCCCCGATCCCATTCGCAACCGCGCGCTCCTTCTCCGAATAATGAAAACGGCTCGGCAACTTCAAGATTTAAGCCGCGCCTCCCGTTTGGAGTCGGCGGTCGCTTCGTTGGTCGATCAGTTGATCGAGTTGATGCCGGAATTGGCGGAGGTTCCCGCTTGGCCGACGGTCGGGCAAAGTCGAGCGCCGCGCGATCCCGGAAGCGCGACGCGTCGGGTCGACGCCGAATTTTCGCGTTTCCTCGAAGAACGCTCCTAACGCGAACGGTCGACGGTTTTACGTCGACCGTTTTTTTGTTCTTGTCGCTAAAATCTCGACGGCAACGCCGAAAACGCGCTTTCATTTTAAATCAAATCCGCAAATCGCGCCGATTCCATCGATTAGAACGAACAAATGGACGCAAATTTTGAAAAGCCCGCGCTTTTTAAGACGCGACGTCTTGCTAAAGTAAAAAAAGTCGGCACAATATAAGAAAGTCGACGCCGATTGTCGCGTTTAAAATCGTCCGTTCGTCGAGCGACGGTCGAGCGCCGCTCCGTTTTCCTCGTTTCCTCGCCGTTTTCGCGCCATGTTGTTAGCCAAAGAAGAATACGTCGAACAAACGTTTTTTTTCCGAACGTTTCGCGAACGCTTGGACGCGGGTTTTTCGTCTCAAGAAATTCTTTACGGGATGAAAAACGAAATTCTCGCGGCAACGAATCTGCCGACGGCGATTTCGATCGTCTTGACGGAGGTGAAACTTTCCGGCAAAATGTATTTGGCGACGCGGCGGCTCCCGCACTACTTCACGCCGTTTCAAACGTTCGTTTTTGAAGAGGCGGAGCGCGAGGACGGGCGATTTGATTTCCGCGTCGCGCTAAAGATATTGGAGCAAGAAGCCGATTACCGCTCCAAAGAACCGACGCCGCAAGGGACGTTTTTTTACCAATTTGAAACGCTCAGTCGCAACCGACTCGGCTTCGACCGCGGTTTGGAAGCGATCGCGAACGACCCGATTTTCAACGACGATTGGCGCCGTTGGATCAACGTCGTTTTGCGTCGGCAAATCGGGTTCGTCGACGTCGCCGACCTCGTTTACGTTCGAAGCGCGCATTACCAAAAGCGCGAGGACGAGGAATCGGAGGCGACCTTGTTCGGCGAACGCGAAGGCCGAATCGCGCGAGCGTCGCGAGGTCGCGATCCCCTTTTTTTGTTCTCGGCCTTAGCGCGGCACCTCGGCTATCCGGCGGTTCCGCGCGTTCGTCGGGTTCAAGAACGCGAAGAATTTACTTTGCACGACTTGCGCCGTCAGGTCGAACAGTTGGAACATCGCGTTCAACTGTTGCAAGAAGAGTTGAAAGGCGGAATTAATATCGAACGTTTTTACGTCAAAAAAAGTTAGCGCATCCGTCGACCGCGTCGAGGTTTGCGTTTGCTTTTGGGAAACGCGCCGCCTTTGGGCCAAGTCGCGCGTTTTCGGCGGACGACCGACAACTTGTTTTACGAAAATAACTTAGATTACCCTGAAAAAATAAAAAAAAACGACGAAAACCGCTTGACAAACCGACCGTTCGTTTTAAAATGTTTTCTGTATTGAACTTAAAAACAACGGCGCTCCCGGCCTTTATTTGAGTCGGTAAGTTTTCAAGACGCGTTTTGTCGCCGCGCATTCAGAAAGGAATAACATGACCAAGAAGGAAGTCGTTCGTTTGGTTTCCGAAAAAACCGGACTTTCGCAACAAGAAGCTAAAGAAGTCGTCCAAACGACGTTCGATTCGATTATCGAAGTTTTGGTGAAAACGGGTCGCCTCGAACTTCGCAACTTTGGCGTTTTCGCCGTCAAACGTCGCGCCGCTCGCAACGCTCGCAACCCCCGCACCGGCGTTGAAGTTTGGGTGGACGAACACGAAACCGTCGCCTTCAAACCGGGCAAAATGATGGTCGCGCAAGTTCAAACCGAACGCAAAAAGCGCGCCGCTAAAGCGACGAAAAAAGCCGCTAAAGCTCCGAAAGCCGCCAAAACCGCGAAAAAAGCTCGCTAGTCCAAGCGCGTAAAATCGGTCGCGTTCTTCAACGTAAAAAGCGATAAGCCCTCCTTTTACGTTCGAAGAACGCGTCGGCTTTTCTTGCGCCGTCATTTTTCCTCTTTTTTTAATAAAATTTTAAGAAAACCTTAAATTAGCGCTTGCAAAAAAAGGAAAATCGGGTATACTGATTTTATAAGTTTTGGAGAGGTGGCAGAGTGGTCGAATGCGCGGGTTTGCTAAACCCGTGAGCCCGTAAGGGCTCCGCAGGTTCAAATCCTGTCCTCTCCGCTCCGAAAAGTCTCGCTAACGGCGAGGCTTTTTTTGTTTCTTGCTTTTTGTGAATTTGCCGACGTCGCGTCGTTTATTCGTTTCGTTAACGCAACCTTGCGGCGCCGCTTGCGTTACGCTGATTTTTCAATGCGATCTTGCGACGGTTATCCCTTTTGCGCCGATTATCAGCGCGACAACCTTACGCTGCTTATCGCGCTTTATTTCCTCCGCAAAACGTCGCGCGTCGTCGCGCCGTTCAATCGTTGCAGGCCTCAAACTCGGCCGCCGTCCGTTTCTCTTTTTTTAAAAAAATAGTTGAGAAAACTCAATAAAATAATTGAGAAAAACTAAATTAGCGCTTGAAAAAAAAGAAATATCGGGTATACTGACTTTATAAGTTTTGGAGAGGTGGCAGAGTGGTCGAATGCGCGGGTTTGCTAAACCCGTGAGCCCGTAAGGGCTCCGCAGGTTCAAATCCTGTCCTCTCCGCTCCGAAAGTCTCGCTTAACGGCGAGACTTTTTTGTTTTCTTGCCGTCGAATCCCGTCCCGTACTCTTAGCGATCGTCGCCGCGTCTCTTATCGCTTTCCTACCTTTGTTTTTTTCTAATCGCGCTCGAAACGTTTTCCCGACGTTTTCCCGACGTTTTCCCGACGTTTTCCCGACGTTTTCCCGACGTTTTCCCGACGTTTGCCCGACGTTTGCCCGACCGTTGCCCGACGTTTTC
>JAGBDN010000094.1 GCA_017937485.1 Thermoguttaceae bacterium | reverse complement strand
TGCTCTGCCAACTGAGCTACGCCCGCAAAGGTCGCTTCTTTATTTAAAGACGCGAGGCTTGCGTCTCAACCTCAAAACGCCGACCGCTCAAAAGAACGATCAAACGTTTCAAGAGAGCGGGCGAAGGGGTTCGAACCCTCGACAACAACATTGGCAACGTTGTGCTCTGCCAACTGAGCTACGCCCGCAAAGGTCGCTTCTTTATTTAAAGACGCGAGGCTTGCGTCTCAACCTCAAAACGCCGACCGCTCAAAAGAACGACCAAACGTTTCAAGAGAGCGGGCGAAGGGGTTCGAACCCTCGACAACAACATTGGCAACGTTGTGCTCTGCCAACTGAGCTACGCCCGCAAAGGTTTTTCGTCTTCGGTTAAAGCGATAAACGTCGTTTACCGTTACCTCCAACTGACACGAACGATTATAGCCGACTTTCCCAACGGCGCAAGGGGTCTTTTTTATTTTTTTCCTTTTTTTTCTTCGCAACGCGTCGAGAGCCCGTTTTTTCTCGAGCGAAAACGCTTTTTCTTTTTTCGTCCGCCTGTGTTTCGCGTTCTTAGGAGCGTTTTCGCGCCTAAGTTCGCTAAAACCGGCATAATCGTTTCAAAGCAATCAAAAAACGCGTTTTCGGTCGGTTTTCTTGGAACTAACGCTCCGTTTTCTTGATTTTTCGCCGGAACTTCGTTATAGTATACTTTATACTTACGAATCGTCGCGTCCGGAGCGTTTTCGTCTTCTCGTCCTCGTTCCGCGCGTTGCAGGAGCGTCCGATGGAAATTAGACTTACTATTTACGACGACGAAAAACGTCATTTTTCGCAGCCGATCAAACTTCCTTGCGTCGTCGGACGCGGGCGGCAATGCGACGTCGTCGTCGTTCACCCGTTGGTGAGCCGCAAACATTGCGAATTTTACCAAGAGGGGCGGCGTTTGATGGCGCGCGACCTCGGTTCGCTCAACGGCTCTTTTTACCGAGGCAAGCGTCTCGAACGTCCGGTCGAACTCGCTCTCGGCGAAGAAATTTCGATCGCCGGCCTGAATTTTCTCGTCGAATCGGTCGACGCGACGTCGACGCACGCCCTTCCCGACGCGAAATCCGCTCAAGAGGACAGCGTCGTCGATCTCGATAAATTCGACCTCGGCGGCTCGTCTTTTTAAGGGCGTTTTCGTTAAAGCCGCTTGCGTTTCGCGTCGACGTCGGTATAATCGTTTGAACGACGGCCGCCGTCCTTTGCGGTCGCCGACGTCGCGTTCGTATTAATAATAACGTCAAAATTCGCCGCCTTCGCTCGACCTTTCGCCGTCGAACGACTTCGCGGCGTTTCGTTTTCCCCCGTCTCGCCGCAAGTTCGGTTCGACCGACGCCGCGAGCCGCGAACCTTTGGAGTTCCTTATGAAAATCACACGTTTCGGCTTTTGGAAAGCGGCGACCGCGCTCGCTCTCGTCCTCGCGACGTCGGCGACCGTTTCGGCGCAAACCCCGAACGAACCGCTTCCGGATCGTCTGAACCCGGAAATCGTCGGGATTAACAATCTCGCGCCGCGCTCGACTTTCGCCGCGACCGCCTACAAACAAATTTCGCTCGACGGCGACTGGCGTTTCAAACTCGTCGAAGAACCGGCGCTCGTTCCGTTCAACTTCTCGATGGAAGACTTCGGCACAGATATGGTCGAGTGGAAAACGATCCCGGTGCCGTCGAACTTTCAAATGGAAGGCTACGGTTACCCGGTCTACACGAACATCCCCTACCCTTGGCCGAAACCTTGGACGCCGCCCTACGTCCCGGACGCGGAAAACTGGGTCGGCCTCTACCGCCGCGAATTTGAAGTCGACCAAGCCGACGTCGCCCGCGACAAGAAAATTATTCTCCATTTCGGCGGCGTCGAATCCTGCTTCTACGTTTACGTTAACGGCGAAGAAATCGGGATGGGCAAAGACGCCCGCACGCCGGTCGAGTTCGATATTTCGAAAGCGATTCGCGCCGGACGCAACACGATCGCGGTGAAGGTTTACCGCCGCTCCGACGGTTCGTTCCTCGAAGACCAAGACTTCTTCCGCCTCAGCGGAATTTTCCGCTCGGTCTACTGCTACGTCCAACCGGCGGTCGCGGTCGCCGATACGAAAGTCGTTACGGAGTTCAAAAACGACGAGCTGACCGAAGCGGTTCTCAAAGTCGAAGTCGCGCTCCAAAACAACACGCCGTACAAAAAGACCGGAACCGCCGTCCTGACGCTCGACGCGAACAATCCGACGAACGTCAATATCGCCGAACGTATCGGCGGCGCGGCCCCGAACGAAGGCGCCGACGTTTCCTTCGAACTCAAAGGGCGCGAAGTCAAAACGATCGCGTTCGAAATCCCGGTGAAAGCGCCGTATCTTTGGTCGGCGGAGACCCCTTGGCTCTATCCGGCGAACCTGAAGATTTACGACGCCGATTTCAAAACGACGCTCGACGCCGGCTTTAAAGTCGGTTTCCGCAAGGTCGAAATCGCCGACGGTCAACTCCTCGTCAACAACAAGCCGATTCTCTTGAAGGGCGTCAACCGCCACGAACACGACGCTTACCGCGGCCACGCCGTTACCGAAGAGGGGATGCTCCAAGATATCCGCGTTATGAAGTCGCTGAACGTCAACGCGGTTCGCACGTCGCACTATCCGAACGATCCGCGCTGGTACGAACTTTGCGACAAATACGGTTTGTACGTCGTCGACGAAGCGAACATCGAATCGCACGGGATGGGTTACGGCAAAGAATCGCTCGCGAACCCGCCGGAATGGCTCGCCGCGCACATGAACCGCACCCAACGAATGGCGTTCCGCGACCGCAACCACCCGTCGATCATCGTTTGGTCGCTCGGGAACGAAGCCGGAAACGGCCCGAACTTCCACGCGACCTACAAATGGTTGAAGGAATTCGACCCGACGCGCCCGGTTCAGTACGAACGCGCTCAACTCGACTGGAACACCGATATTTTCTGCCCGATGTATATGTCGGTCGCCGGCGTGATCGACTACGCCAAGAAAGAGGAAAAGAAAGCCGACGGCAAACGCCCGCTCATCCAATGCGAATACTCGCACGCGATGGGGAACAGCAACGGCAACTTCAAGCTCTATTGGGACGCTATCCGCGAACTGAAACACCTCCAAGGCGGTTTCATTTGGGACTGGGTCGACCAAGGGATCGCGATGCGCGTTCCGAAACAAGAAGTCGCCGACCTGAGCGCGAACAAGCTGCCGATCGGAATCGTCGGTCTCGTCGCGCCGCCGGAAGAAGTCGGAACGATTTTCAAAGGCGTCGAAACCTCGCCGCGTAAAACGAAACTGGCGCTCAAAGGTTACGCCGTCGTCGGCGGTCTTTCCGGCCTCCCAACCGGTAAAAACGCCGACCCGTCGAGCGCCGCCGCGAACGTCGACAAGTTGAATTTCGTCGGCAAAACGCCCTTCACGCTCGAAGCGACCGTTTATCCTTATACCGACGCCGAAGGAACTTACGTCGGCAAGTCGGACTACCAATACGCGCTGAAACAACAAAACGGCGGCGTCCAACTCTACGTTTACAACGGCGACCGCTGGATCTCCGCGACCGGCAAAGTCGACGGTTGGCTCAAGAAGTGGCACGACGTCGCGGGCGTTTACGACGGCGAAAATCTGATCGTTTACGTCGACGGCAAGGAAATCGCGCGAACCGCCTGTTCGGAAGAAATCGCCGAATCGCCGTTCCCGGTCGAGTTGAACCGCAACTCCTACCACACGAACCGCCTCCCCGGCGCGCTCCTCCAAACGGCCCGAATTTACAGCCGCGCTCTTCCGGCGGAGGAAGTCGCGACGAACTACTACGACCGCAAAAACCGCGACGGTCTCGAACTTTTCGTCGACTTCAATCAAACGAAAATCGAGAAAACCGACGAAGTTTACTACGGTTACGGCGGCAACTTCGGCCCGGTCGACGTTCCGACCGACCAAAACTTCTGCATGAACGGCGTCGTCGCGGCCGACCGAACGCCGCACCCGGGCGCGCAAGAAATCAAGAAGTACTATTCGGACGTTTGGCTCGCTCGCGCCGACGCGTCGAACGCGAATGATTTTAGCGGTTACACCGTTAAAAACGAATATTTCTTCCGCGACTTGGCGCATATCGAACTGCACGCGTCGCTCCTGGAAAACGGCGTCGTCGTCGCGACGAAGGAACTTTTCCCGGGCGCCGACTTCGCCAACGCCGCGCCGCAAACGACGGTTCCGCTGAAACTTGCGTTCGACGGTTTCTCGCTGTCCGACCTCTCGAAGTTCGACGCGAAACCGGGCGCCGAGTACGTCGTCAGCTTCGACGTTCTGCAAAACGTCGACGACGGCGCGCTTCCGAAGGGCTCGCTCCTTTCGACCGAGCAGTTCCGCCTCCCGATTTACTCCGCGGCGCCGAACACGCTCGAAATCGCCGCCGAAAAAGCGACGGTCGCGGACGCCGCCCGTATGCTGGACGAAACGTTCCGTCTCGACTTCTGGCGCGCCCCGATCGACAACGAGCGCGGCAACCATATGCCGACTCGCCAAAGCGCTTGGCGCAACGCCGCTTACGAAATTAACTGGGCGCCGGAATGGCGCGAGTTCGACGTCGACGGCGCCGCCGCTTTCGAGCGCGTCGGCAAGTTCGCCCGCATTGACGCGACGGTGAAGGAAACGGTCGTCTTCTACGACCGCGCCGCGAAGATTTCGGTTGAAATCGAAAAGGGCGAAAACGTCGCCGACCTTCCGCGTCTCGGCGGTTACTTCCTCCTCCCGGCGGCTCAAGACGAAGACGTTTCGGTCGAGTATTACGGTCGCGGGCCGGAGGAAAACTATTGGGACCGCAACGCCGGTTCGCCGCTCGGTTTCTACCAAACGACGGTCGACAAGATGCGCGTCTTGACCTATTCCGAACCGGGCGAATTTGGCGCACGCACCGACTGCCGTTGGGTTGCGGTCGAGAACAAGAGCGGCCAACGCCTCCGTTTCGTCGCGCTCGACTCGAACGGAACGAAGACCGACGCGAACGGCGCCGCGACGCTGACCTTCTCGGCGCGTCGCGCTCTGAATCGCGACCTCGAATCGGTCGAACATAACTGGCAAATCCCGCGCCGCGACTTCGTCGTTTTGAACGTCGACTTCGCGCAACAGGGCGTCGGCGGCGACGACTCTTGGGGCGCTCAAACGTACCCGCAATACCGCTTGAGCGGCGGCAAGTACCGTTACGAGTTCCTCGTCGAAGTCGAAAAGGGCGCGCTCTAATCGCTCGATAACCCGCGACGTTCGAACGCTTTAACCGCGTCTCGAACGTCGCGTTCTCCCGAAACGCCGCGTCGGTTCGTTCCCCGTCCCGACGCGACGTTTTCGCGTTTCTTACGCTCGTTTTTTCGCCGACTTTTGGCGTTTCTTCCCTGTCCCCGCCGCGTTTTACCGTTTCTCCGTTCCCCCTTTTTTCCCCGCGGCGCTTGGCTTTTCTTACCTTTTTTCTCCCCTTTTTCTCCAAAAATTTTCAAAAAATCGCGACTTTTCGAAATCCGTCCCCCGCCGCGATTCGTCTTCATTAACGAAGCGACGCGACGCCGCGCCGACTTCCGCCTTTCCTTTTTCCCGCTCAACCCTAAAAAGGCCGAACCGATGCGCAAAATTAACGTTCTTTTCCCCGCGTTACTACTCATTGTCGCAATATTTGCCGCTTGCGACCGCTCGCCCGCGCCGCCGCCTCCCGCTCCGCCCGCCGCTTCGACCGGTTCCGTCGCGACGTTCGAACTCCGCGGCGACCCGGACGCGCCCGAAGTCGTTCAAACGCTAACCGTTTACCCGACGGAAGTTTACGTCGGCGACGTCGTTTATTTAACCGTCGCGGAAGAAAACCGTTCTTCCGAAACGCTCCCTTGGCGGTCGCTCGGTTTTCCGGAGCCCTTCGGTTCGATTGGGACGCTTTCAAGCGCCGGTTTTTCAACGCGTTACGAAGCGATTTCGGAAGATCCAACCGACCTTTACTGCGAACGCGGCTTCGAAGCGCGCCCCTTGGAGCCGGGCGAGCGTCGCGTCGTCTCGCGCTACTTTTGCGAAGTTCCGCCGCTTGAAGACTGGAACTCGCCGTTTTTCAAGGAGTTGCGCGAAAAACTTCGCGACGCGCCCGACGGCGTTCCCTGCCGCTGGACGCCGGGCTACTTCATAACTCCCGACGGCGAACGGCTTTCCGTTCCGCTTGTCGTCAAGGAACGCCCGGACGCCGAAACGCGCCGCCTCGAAGATTGGCTCGCCGCGACGCCGGAGCGTCTTTTGCCGATTATCGACGAAGCGAACCGCAAACGCTTGCGCTCCGAAGAGTTGCCGCCCAACCCTCGCAACGGCGTTCGCGTCGCCGGTCGTTCGTTCGACCCGCGCGCTTTCGTCCGTTTCAGCTTCCGCAAGCCGAACCGCCCGAACGCGCCGCGAAAATTAACCGATTGGCGCAAGCTCGAAGCGGAGTTTTCCCCGTCGACGCTCCGCGACGAAATCGTTCTAACCCGTTTACAACTCGAATATTACGACGCCGAAGAAGGCGAAGCGTCCGACGCCGCGTTAAAGATTTTAGTCGATTGGCTCCAAAGCCGCCCGGAACCGCAACGCGACGTTATGTCGGCGACGCTTAACGAATCGCGAACCTACCTCCGCGAAGGGCGCGCCTACGGCAAAGACTTCCCCCTTAACGCGAAGAATCGCAAGCTCTTAGAAGCGTTGGGATTCGCCGTTTTTTAACCGCCGCGACGCCGCCGCTCATTTCGTTCAAAACGCGAAAATTTCCCCGAACGTCGCTAAAAAAAGAACGCAATCCTTTGCAACGCGTTAACTTCCGACGTCGACGCCAATCAACGACGTCAAATAACGTTTCAACTAAAGGAACCCCGATGAACTCGAATCCTTCCGCCGACGCCCCGTCCGCCGCGAAACCGTCTCGCTTCGCGCGAAAATTTAAACTCGGCGTCGCGACGCTTCTAATCCTTGCGACGGCGAGCGTTAGCCAAGCCGTTTTTCCGACGTCGGCGCCGCCGTTCGCCGCGCCGCCCGGCGACGTCGCGTCGTCCGAATTTACTGTTTCTCTCAAAGAAAGACTCGTTTACAACCAAGAGGCGGGACGCGGCGACGCGATCCCGTATCCGCCCGACGCGAATCCGGTGCTTCACGTTGTCGCCGACGCCTTCCCCAACGCAATCCGTTTCGGCGACCCGATTTACGTCGCCGTTTACATTGAAAACGCCGCGTCGAAACCGCTCGAAATCATTTCGAATCTTTACCGCGAAATCAACGATCCGCTTTGTTTTTCGATAACGTCGCGCGAAATTCTGGACGCCGAAGCGCGTTGTTACTTCGAAAAGCAGACGCGCGGCGAAGATTTCCTTGTCCCGCCGCGATTTACGTTGGCGCCGGGCGAGCGCCGCCTTTGGAGCCGCTTCGTCGTCGAAGTTCCGCCGCTTGAAGATTTCGACGCGCCGTTTTATTCGGCGTTGGAGAAAAAAATCGCGCAAGCGCCGGTTTCTTGCGACTTAAACTTTAACGTCGCCGTCCTGACCTCCGCGCCGTCGGGTTCCCGAGACGTCCGGCAAGTTCAAGGCCGCCTGCCGGTTCTCGTCGAGCGTCGCCCCGAAAAAGAAACCGCGACGCTTCGTCGCTGGCTCGCTAAAACGTCCGAAGCCAACCTCTTGCCGCGCGTCGAGGGAGGCAAAAAGGTCTCTTGGCGCGACGACCCGGACTCGTTCGACCAGCCGGCGACGTTAACGAGTTATCTTTGGTTCGACGCCTATCCCTTTTCGCCTTGGGCGTTTATCCGTCCGGGCTCTCGCAAGCCGTCGACGCCGAACAACCCGACGACCCTAACGGGTTGGCGACGCCTTGAAGCGGAGTTCGCGCCGTCGACGCTCCGCGACGAAATAACGCTAACCCGTTTGCAGCTCGAATATTACGACGCGCCCCAGGGGGAAAAATCGGACGCCGCCCTCAAGGCGTTGGTCGATTGGCTCCAAAATCGCCCGGAACCGCAACGCCTCGTTTTGACCGATTTCCTTCTCTCGCGGCGCTACTATTTCGACGGCGCGTTCGAATTCAAGTTTTTTAAACGAAAAAACCCCCTTGCCGAGAAAAAGGCGTCCCTTTGCGCCGCGCTGACTTCCGACGCGTCGCAATCTCCGTCGTTCGTTCGTCGCTCGTCAAACGACGTCAAGTAACCAATCGCCCGTTTTTTAACAGACGACGCCGCGTCGTTTTTCTTTAAACAAGCGGCGCGTTTTTCCAATTTTAACGGAGAACCGACAATGAAACGAACCGACGCAACCTTAATTTTTGCAACGCTTTCGATCGTCGTCTTCGCGGCGACGGTCGCTTGCACCCCCGCTTCCGACTCGCGGCGCGGCGACGCTTTGACGCTCTCCCCCGTCGGCAGTTCCGGCGACGTCGCGACGCAAACTTTCGAACCGCAAGACTTAGCGACGAACCCGCTCCGCGCGACGTTCGCTCTTTATCCGACGGAACTCGCGTTCGGCGATGCCGCGTACTATACGCTCGACGTCGAAAACGTCTCCGACTCCGCCGCTTATTTCGACGAAGACGCCGCGTTACGCGAATTAAACGAATCGACCTTATCTCGATGCGTTGCAAGGGTTGCGGCGACCGTCGACGGCGTCCCGGGCGAATACGTTGCCGCGCCGGAATTGGCGACTCTATTCGTCCGCGCGCCCTCCGATGAGCCGCAACCGTCGACTTCGCAACCGATCGGCGGCGACGCGGCGGCGGGAATGGCGATCGGCGGGCTACGCTTGAAACCGGGCGTCAAAACCCGGCGCGTCGCGTCCGCGCTCGAATTTCCGCCGCTCGAAGATTGGAACGATCCGTTTTGGACGGCTGTTCGCGACAAGCTGTCAACACAAACGAGCGTCGAGTTGCGACTTCGTTTCGAACTTCGCCTCCCGCCAAAAGTTAGCGGAGCGCGCGAAGCGCAAGCGCTTCAACCGCAATGGCCGACGTTGAGCGTCGAAAAAACGCTCGTTCTCAAACGTCGAGACGATAATGAGTTAGCGACGGTCGACCGTTGGTTCGAAACGACGCCGCCCGACGCGTTTCCGGTTCGTTCCGACGACGGAACCTGGAAAGGGCCGCGTTTTTGCCGTCGCGACGAAGGGCCGCAACCGACGTTTATCTCCTTAGACGGCGCAAGTTACCGAGCCGACGCTTTTACGCGAATCGGCGCGCGGAAACCGACGCTCGTCGACGCGCCGACGACGGTCGACGGTTGGCGACGCCTTGAAGCGGAGTTCGCGCCGTCGACGCTTCGCGATGAAATAACGCTAACCCGTTTGCAACTTGAATATTACGACGCGTCTGAAGGCGAAGAATCGGACGCCGCGCTTGAAGCGTTGGTCGATTGGTTCAAGACGCGCCCGGAACCGCAACGCGCCGCTTGGCTCTTTTCGTTTAGACTTCGAGCGCTTTATTTTTTCAAAAATCCGCTCGAAGCAAAACGCGCAACCCTTTATAAAGAGCTAACTTCCGCTTCCACAAACGCAACCGCGTCCAGCGACGACGCCGAATAGCGCGACGTTTCGTTCGTCGGGCCGCTTCTCTCGATTTTAGCGTCCCGGCGAGGAAAATCGATAAAAATTCTTATAAAATTCTTGCAAAATTAAAAAAAACTTAACTTCGGCTTTACGACGCGATATAATCCCCTAACGGTTCGTCGTTTCGACGATTTTGGTTCGCTCAACAAAACGGGAAAAGAAGTTATGTTTCATCTTAAAGTCTTTACGGCGCTTGCGTTAGCGCTCGGCGTCGCGACGTCGTCCTTCGCCCAAGTCGGCGCGACCTTCGGCAAACGCCCGGCGCCGGAAGGTTCGAAGGCTTGCGAACGTCCGGAATTTTTTGCAAAACGCGCCAACCTTGCGCGCGTCGATCGCGACGTCGCTTATTGGAGCGTGTTGGAGATCAAAGCGGAAGTCGGCGCGACGATTCCCGCGTCGTCGGTTTTGTCCAACGTCGCTTATCGCGGCGACCGGCTCGACGCTATCCGTTACGAAATTAGCGAGTTAGGCGCGTTTCGTTCCAGTACGATCGATTACGACGACGCGGAATACTTCGCCGTCGACCCGATTTCCGGAACGTTAAGCTGGAAAAAACTCCCGCCGCCCGGAAAATACGATTTCGCGCTCGTCGTCAAGGCGTTCGACGCGGAACGCCCCGAGTTGTTCGACGAGATTTTGGTTACTTTCGCGATTTCTATTAAACTCACCCCGCCCCCGGCTCCGAAAATCGACCTTCTCCAAAGCGTCGGCGACGTCCCGACGCTCGCGCCGTCCGACGACGTCGTTACGAATACGCCTTCCAAGGCGCCAACGTTGCTCGACGTCGTTAAAACCGAAGCGGCGCAAATGGACGTTTTTCCCCAAGCGGTCTTTTTACATCGCGTAGCTCAACCGCTTCCGGCAATCCGCAGTTACTTTCTCGACGACGACTTTTATAAGGATTCGCCGTTTTTCCATCCGTTTTACGAAGGCGATCTTTTGTTAGGGCGCGGAATTTGTTACGACTTAACTTTCGAAGAGCGCCTCGTTTTTTACCGTTTTAAAACGGCGGCCTGCTACGCCTCGCCCCAAGAAATCGACGAATGCGTCGCCAAATTTGACGTAATGTCGCCCAAAGAACGCGCGCTCGTCTTGACGGCGATTCAACTATGGCGAGAAGCGCAAATAAATTCGCGTTTCGTCCGTTCGGCGCAAAAATTTTTGGAAGAGCTAGGCGACCTAAGCGCCGGGCCGCACCTTACGATGGTCTCCGCCCCCTCTCTGTATCCTTGCGTTCAAGTAGGCGAACAGGTCTTTTTGCCGGGCGACTACGCGACGCCCGATCTGCAGAGTATATTGCGGGAGAATAATTGGCCCGATTGGTCGCGGTTTGTATGGAAAAACTATTCTCGTCGCTTGGATGAACTAAGTCGAGACGAACAAAAAGAGGCTTGGGCGGCTTTCGAGCGTTGGCAACGCGAGCAAGTTCCGCGTTATCTTATTCGCAACGGCAGCCTTCTTCCGGTCGACGTTCCGGAATTTACCGTCGACGCCGCGACGGAGGAACGTTGGAATCGCCTTATCGAGTCTTGCGTGGGAAGCGAGGAAGTCGCCTTCGAACAACTCGATCTCGATTTGGAGGAAACGAAGCGCGCTTGGGAAGCGGACTGTCGCGAACGCCTTGCGGAAGTCGGCGAACTTTTTAACGTCGAACTTCCCGAATGGCATGTCGCGCAACGATTTAAGAAACCGGATTCCACGATCTATTACTCGCAAGCCGAACGTTTCTTCGAGCGCGACAAGCTGAACGTCGGAGGCGCCGAGCTGCGATATTGGGAAGCGTTGACGGCTTTCTTCGACGCGGTCGAAGCGCAAAAAAAAGCGGAGCCGCAATCGGAAGCGACGCGACGCGCCGTCGCTCTCCAAGAATTTTGGTTCGCGTGTCAACGCACGGCGCCGGTCGGCGACGAAATGCCGAAGGACGGTCTGCAAAGCGCGCGTCCGTTGACTTTAGGAGAAATCGCGCAAGACTGTTTGCCGCTTCAAACGCCGGCTCGCCAAGCGCTCCGAGAGTTTTCCAAACGCGTCGGCCCGATCGTCGAGGTCTTTTAACCGAACCGACGCCGAAACGCCGCGTCGATAACGTCAAACGACAAAAAAACGCCGGTTCCGAAGAACCGGCGTTTTTGTTTTCAGCGCGCTTTTTCGAAGCGCCGACGGGGGACGCCTTCGCCGAACCGGTCGCGAAAGTTAACCGATTCTTAACCGGCGGCGGAAAAGCGAATCGCCCTAAATCAGTCGAGGAACCCGACCAGCTCTTGACTGCGGCTCGGCTGTTGCAGTTTGCGCACCGCTTTCGCCTCGATTTGGCGGATGCGTTCGCGCGTAACCTTAAAGATATGGCCGACTTCCTCCAGCGTATAGCTGTAACCGTCGCCGAGGCCGTAACGCAACTTGATGATTTCGCGCTCGCGGTAGCTCAACGTCTTCAACACCTTCAAAATGCGTCGACGCAACATTTCTTGCGTCGCGCCGACCGCCGGGTTCTCCGCCGCGCCGTCCGGAAGGAGGTCGCCGAAATGGCTGTCCTCGCTGTTCCCAACCGGACGATCCAAGCTGATCGGGAAACGGTTCATCGCCAAAATGCGGCGCGTTTCGTCGAGCGGAGCGTTCGCCGCTTCGGCGGTTTCCTCCAACGTCGGTTCGCGACCGAACTCTTGCAAAAGTTGGCGCGTAACGTTGCGCATTTTCGACATCGTTTCGACCATATGCACCGGAATGCGAATCGTTCGGCTTTGGTCGGCGACGGCGCGGGTGATCGCTTGACGAATCCACCAAGTCGCGTAAGTGCAGAACTTAAAGCCGCGACGGTATTCGAATTTGTCGACGGCGCGCATCAGCCCGGCGTTCCCCTCTTGAATCAGGTCGAGGAAGCTAAGACCGCGGTTGCGGTATTTCTTGGCGATCGAAACGACGAGGCGCAGGTTCCCCTCGGAAAGGCCGCGTTTCGCCTCTTGGTACTTCGCGAAAATTCGCTTGATTTCGTCGACGCGGTTGCGCAGGCTCGTCGGCGACTCTTGCGTCATCTGCAGGATGTTGCGATATTCCATCTGCCAAAGGCGGCGTTCGTAAGCCGGACGTCCGCTCGCTTTATGTTCGCGAATCCAACGGCGCAACTCGTCGACGCGGCGGCTGTACGCTTCGAGCGTGCCGATCATACTCTCGATGCGTTGCGTGCGCAGGCCGAGTTCTTCGATCAAACGAACGGCGCGGCGACGACGGCGGCCCAGGTCTTTCCACGCTTTCGCGCGAACTTCCGGCGGAGCGGCGAGACTCGTCGCGACGAGGTAGTCGCGCTTGTTCCGCTTCAAAATTTCGCCGAGCGAAATCAGGTTGTGCGGGAAACGCCCGATAATTTGACGCTTTTCCGCCGCGTCGACTTCCGGAGAATCGACGGCGCGGTCGAACGGCAGTTCGTTTTCGTAAACGCGACGCAACGTTCGCACGGCGTGCTGCATCACGTAATCGCATTCGAGGAGCTTGGCGCGAAACTTCAAGCGCGTCAACTCGATTTGCTTCGCCAAGGTTACTTCCCGAGAGCGCGATAGGAGCGGAATCTCGCCCATTTGAGTCAAGTACATGCGCACCGGATCGTCCGACCAAGTTTCTTCGACGTCGGTCTTGTAGGCTTCCTCGTCGTATCCCTCGCCGTCTTCTTCGTCGGAGTCAATGAGCAAATCGCGTTCGTCCGGATCGTCTTCCGCGTCGAAAACGCCGTCCACTTCTTCGAGTTCCAGTTCCTCGACGTCTCGGCTCGTCGAATCGTCAAAATCGTCTAAATAAGCGTCTTCGTACAAACCTATGCTCCTACTAGATCAATTTGAACCTAAACTCAAAATTTGTTCCGCGCCGTTGGAAACGCCGCCCGCTCCCGACGCGCAATTTTGCGACGCGACGGTAATAAATCGGCTAAAAACCGCGCTGAATCGCGAAAAACCGCCGCCTTTTCCTTGGGTCGCGTAAATTCTCGCCTCGCGTCGCCGCTAAGAACCGCGACGTCGACAAAACCGTCGCAACCGTCAAACGCGCCGTTTCACTATCTTACCCAAATTGCCGTCGTCGAACGTTCCCCAAGGTTCGGCGGCGCGCAATCTTTTGGGCGCGACGCTTCAAGGCGGAGACGTTCCGTCGCTTTCATACGCAAACAACGACGCAAAGACCGGAGCCCCAGCTCCGCGCGTCAAGGCGGGATCTGCGAACGATCGACGCGACGGTCAAAACAAATCCGTTTTATTACTATGATACTCACGTTTTAGAAAAAAAGCCAATGTTTTACCGCAAGAAAACCAAAAAAAACGAGAAAGACTCCCGATTTTACCGATTATGCCGTCGATCGCGGACGGCGGCGTCTTTTTTCCACGCAAACTTCTCCGCGCGAAAATTAGGGCGCGACGCCGAATTTAACGCTTTTTCCTATTATCGGGCTTGAACGCCGACGCCGTCGCGTTTCGAGTTTTACGATCGTTCCCATTTCGCGTTTTTTCTTTATTCCTTTGCCTTAACGTTTTTTCGCATTTCGCCGATTTTAACGCTTCGGCTCGTTATTTACCGACGCGCCGTTCCTAAAAACAAGTCGGGGGGCTTTTGCGAAATCTTCGTCGTCGTATATAATATATCATCGACGGTTCCCGCGTCGACCGCCGAAACGCGTCGCGTTCGACGTCGGTCGGGCCTCGCCTATTTTCCCCTTTTCGCCGCCGCCTTCCTTGTCGGACGCGACCGGCGACGTTTTCATTTTAATTTTTATCGCGGCGTTCGTCTCGACCGTCGCGCTTCGGAGATCGTTATGCCCCCGCGTTACCAATTAACTTGCCCTTCTTGCCAACGCCAAATCCCGATCGAAACGTCGCAAGCCGGTCAAACGCTTCCCTGCGAATGCGGCGAGACGCTCCGCGTTCCGACGATGCTTAAGATGAAACGCCTTCCGCTCTGGCCCGACGACGGCGAACCCGTTTCCGCCGACAATATCGCCGCGCCCGTCGACGACGCCCCGAACGCCGAAACGCCCGCCGCCGCGTCGACGTCTTCCGTCGCGACGCCCGCGACCTCGGGCAAACGCTGGGGTCTCTTCGCCGTCGCCGCCGTTTTTACGGTCGTCGGCGCTTTTTTCCTCTGCCGCAACGTTCAGCCCGTCAACCCGCTCGGCGTTTTTTACAAACGCGTCGAATACGCGAGCGGCGACGGCAAAACGGTGCGTCGCGACTCCTCGCCGATCGACTACCGCGATTACTCGTTCTACTTCCTCGACGACCCCGTTAACAAGAGCGTTTATTACGTCGACGACTACTTGATCGACAATATGTCCTTCTTCCACTCGTACCACTATTTGGATTCGGTGCAGAAACTCGAAATGAGCGACAATTTTTACGAAAATTACGAGGCGTTGAAATCGCGTCGCGTTATTTCCCTCGTTATGTCCGGCGTCGCGACGCTTTGCGGGTTCGCGCTCGCGCTCTTCGCGCTCTTGGCCCCGGAAAAACGCCGCAACGTCGGCGCGGCTCGCGGCGACGCTTGGCATTAATCCGCGCCGTTTTTCTTGCTCTTTGCGACGAAGGCTCGAAGTCCGCTCGCCGTCGATTTCGAGCCTTCGCCGTTTCCCCCCCCCTTCCTCCCGCTCGGTTTTTTCGCGCTCTTTTTCCTTTCTTCCGCCGCGCCTTCTTCCGTCGCGCGCCCCCAAACGCTCCGTTTCAAGAGCGCGATCTCCGAATAAATTTCATAAAAGCGCTCTTTTCGACAAATTTGTTCTACTTTTCCTACGTCGTCCAAGTTAACTAAGCGTCGCCGTCGCGTCGCTCAAGTCGCAACATAAAAACACGGCGAAAAACGGGATTTTCTCGCGTTCCCTAAAGAGCGAGGAGTTGCCGAATCAAACAACAATCCATTTAAATTCCACGCGTCGATTGTCGGCGCCAAAAACAATAAATCAAAGCCGTTTTTACGAGCGAATAATCGACGTTTAACGTCGGTTTTTTAAGGGGCAAACGCCTATTTAAAACCTTTTTAGAGGATAAATTTTCCAATTATGAGCGCACTAATTTTGATTTTTTGCAAAAATTGATAAAAAAAGTAGTTACAAGCCTTGCAAATTAAGGCGAGACTGTATAATGGATACAGAATTAGGGAGAAGTTTGAAAGTATGCGATTTCATTCTTTTTTCCAAACGCAATGAAAGCGGAAGTCGGCCGCGGTTAACTTGCTTGCGTCCGCCCCTTCATTGCGCGTTGCGATCGTTTCGCCAAGAAACCGCCGTTCTCTTCGCGCGGCGACGGCAATATTAAATCCATCATAACGCACAACCCTAAAACGACGTTTTCCACGACGTTTACGGTTTTTATCGCGGCTAGATCGGCGAAAATTTAGCGTGCGATTTTAATGGTTGTTTCGTTCGCCGATATGCGACGACGCGATCGTTTTCCGTCGTAACTTTTTGGGTTATCGACGATGTTTCGCGGTATATTGACGGCGTTCTCCAACGCGTAACGACGAGGTAAGCGTCGCGCCGCGTTGAGCCGTCAAAACGAATCATCCTCAAAAAGCTAGGAGAAAAAAAATGGCAAGAGGAGGCAAAAGAAAGGGAGCCGGACGTCCGAAAGGAACCGGTAAGTTTGGCGAACCGACGAAGGCGATTCGTCTTCCGGTTTCGATGATCGATCGCATTATGCTTTTCATCGAACAAAAAGGCCTTTCTTTCCCGCTTTACAACGATCAAGTGCAAGCGGGCTATCCTTCCCCCGCGGAAGACGCGCCCGCCGACAAACTTGATTTAGGCTCTTATTTGGTGCAAAATCCGGCCGCGACCTTTTTTGTTAAGGTAACGGGCGAATCGATGACCGGCGCCGGTATTTTCCCGGACGACCTTCTCATCGTCGACCGTAGCGTCGCCGCGAGCAACGGAGACGTCGTCGTCGCCGTCGTCGACGGAGAATTTACCGTCAAACGTCTTTTCATTTCGAAACGCAAGATTGAATTGCGCCCGGAAAACGACAAATATTCGCCGATTTCGTTGAACGACGAAAGCGAACTCAACGTTTGGGGCGTCGTCAAAAACGTTATTCACCGCGTTTGAACCTTGTCGTTTTCGTCGTTTTTTTAATCGCGTCCGTTGTAAATTTCCTTTGCGACGGCGCGATTAACGACGTTTTCGTCAAGAACCAGCGCCGTCGAGATTGCATCGCCAACGAGGCGCCGAGTGTTTTTTCATCGAACCTTTTCTTCGTCGGCGACCTTTTCGCGCAATCTTTTAGCTCGACGTTTCGGCGTTTCTTCGTCTCTTTTTAGCGTCGCGACGGAGCGTTGCGCTCGGGAGTTGCCGTCGACCTTTTTCGAACCGTTTGAATCTTGGCGTTCGATTTGGCGTTCGATTTCGGACGCGTCCTATTTTGAAGCGTCGGCGCGTTCGTTTTTTGAACGTCGTTTGAGTTCGCTTCCTTTTTTTCCGTTTCTTCGCGCCGCCGCTTCCGATTTTACCGATTTTTCGGAACGTCTTCTCTTCGTATTGCAAACTTTCGCCGCGCAAACGATTTTTTCGTTCGTTTCCTCGGCGTTTGAACTTGCGGAGTCGGAGCGTTTGGAACTTTTCGGCCCGACGCCGTTCGATTGGGGCGCGTCGCTCCGTCCGTTCCTCGACGCGGCGACCGCCCAAACGCTAAAAGAGTTAGAGTCCTCAAACTCTTTGTCGTCTTGCCTTGACAACGATTTTCTCGCCGACTTTTACGCTCGACTTTTTCCCGCCGAAGCGCGACGCGGTTTGGGCGAATTTTACACCCCGTTCGAGTTGGTCGCCGAAGTCGTCGACCGCGCGCTTTTTCATTTTGCCCGCCCGTCGTCGACCGACGCGCCTTCCGTTCCCTTTTTGACGCGCCCCGCCGAAACCGTCCGAAACCGTCCGTCGCCGGCGCCGGTCGATTTTCCGTCGATTTTGGATCCGACGTGCGGCGACGGCGCGTTTTTAGCCCCCGTTTTGCGTCGTCGAATCGCGTTCGACGCCGATCCGGCGACGGCTCTTTCTCAAATCGCCGGTTTCGACTTGAGTCCGTTGGCGGTTTTATCGGCGCGCGCCCGGCTTGCGTTCGCGGCGTCGGCGGCGGCTCCGTCGAAAAAACAAGCCGCCGAATTCCGCCGAATCGTCGAACGTCGCCGCTCGACGCGTCCGAACGAGCCGATTTTGCCGATTTTTCATCTCGACGCCGTCCGCGACCGCGTTCCGACGCTCGCCGCGTCCTCCGAAACCGCCTTTTTTTCCGCGCCTCTTCCCGATTATTTCAACGCGCGCCGTTGGGCGGCGTCCCCCGATTTCGCCCGCCGTTTCGACGTCGTCGTCGGCAACCCGCCTTGGATCGCCTGGGATCGGCTTTCCGCCGAGTACCGCGAAGCGACGAAAGAGCGTTGGCGCGAGCGCGGTCTTTTTACGTTGTCCGGTTCGGCGGCGCGACACGGCGGCGGCAAAAAGGAACTCGCCGGACTCCTCGTTTACGAAACGCTCGACCGGCGTTTGCACGACGGCGGCGTTTTAGCGTTCGTCGTTCCGAAATCCCTCTTCCAATCCCGCGACGCCGGAAACGGTTTTCGCCGTTTCGGTTCGAACCCCGACGCGACGCGTCCGACGCCGTTTCGCGTTCTCGAAATCGACGATTTTTCGGAAGCGCCGCTTTTTACCGGCGTTTCGAGCAAGTTCGCGACTTTTTGCGCGCGACGCGGCGAGCCGACGCGTTATCCGATTCCGGTTCGTCGTTGGCGCGCGACCGAAGTCGACGCGACGCCGAGCGCTCAAGTTCCTCAATCTCCGCCGACAAACGAAAAAACCGCCGCTCGGCGCGGCCGTCCGCGTCGAACTTGGCGCGTCGAAATCGCCGACGTCGGGTTCGCGTCGCCGACGTCCGACGCGCCGGGCGCTCCGCTCCGTTTCGACTTCCTCGACGCCCAACGCAACGCGCCCGTTCCAAGCCTCCCGACCGCTCAAAGCGCCGAGACCTCCGAACTCGACGCGCTCGTCGAGCGACTTTTCGCCGAAAACGCGCCGTTTCAACCTTTGAACCGCCCGACGCAAACCGCCGATTTCGCCGAGCTTCCGCTTTTCGCCGACGCCGACGACTCCGCGCCGTCCGTCGAACCGGCGCCCAACCCCGCCGCGTCCCCTTACGTCGCTCGACTCGGCGCGAACGCGGCGGGCGCGAGCGGCGTTTTTTGGCTCGAAAACGTCGAACGGCTCGACGCTCCGCTCGTTTCGGTTCGCAATCTCGGCGACGTCGGACGGCGCAAAGTCGAAACGGTCGAGGCGCAAGTCGAGTCGAAACTCGTCTTCCCGCTCCTCCGTTGGCGCGACGTCGACGAGTTCGCCGCGCGGCGTCCGACGACCGCGATTCTTCTCCCGCAAGACCCGGTTCGACGGCGCGGAATCGACGACGAGACGATGCGGCGCGACTTCCCGGCGGCGCTCGCTTATTTGCGCCGGTTCGAAACGACGCTCCGCGACCGCGCCGCGTATCGCAAGTTTCAAAGCCGCGCCCCGTTTTGGTCCCTTTACAACGTCGACGAAGCGACGTTCGCGCCGATTAAAGTCGTTTGGCGGCGGATGGATTCGACGATTCGCGCCGCGGTCGTTCCGTTCGACGAGGAGCGCGACCGCCCGATTATCCCGCAAGACACCTTGTCGACGGTCGCCGTCGCGACGCTCGACGAAGCCGATTATCTCGCCGCCGTTCTCAATTCGACGCCGGTTCGCCGCCGCGTCGCCGCGTCGAGCGTCGCCGGTTCGAAAAGTTTCGGCTCGCCCGGCGCCTTCGCCGCGCTCGGCGTTCCGCGTTTTGTTCCGACGTCGCCCCTTTGCCGCGCGCTCGCCGAACTCGGACGCCGCCGTCGCGAAGAAGCGGAAGCGAAAAGTTCCTAAAAAACGCCCAATTTTCCAAAGGACGCGCCGTTCAACTTCGGCGACAACGTCGTTAACGCCGCGTCGTCTCGCCCAAAAATCAAAACGACCGCGACGCTTCCAATCCGTTCGCCGTCCCCGCCGTTTTCGCCGTCAAGAAACGCAAAAACCCGCGCCGTCTCGACCAAAAATCAAAACCTCCGCGACGCTTCCAATCCGTTCGCCGCCCCCGCCGTTTTCGCCGTCAAGAAACGCAAAAACCCGCGCCGTCTCGCAAGACTTCGCGGGTTTTACGTCGACTTTGCCGATTATTCCAACGCCGACGACCGTCGCGTCGTTCGACGCGATTACTTCGCGGTCGCCGCTTCGAACGCGTCGAGCGTTTCGGAGAGAACCTTTTGCGTTTCAATATCCTCTTTTTCGCTCGCGTTGTATCGGTCGTACATTTTAACGATTTCCGGGCCGCGCAAGAGCGAACCGTTCGTCGCCCATTGACGTTTCAACGCGGCGAGCGCTTGGCGACGGGTCGCGACGTCGAAGCGAGTATCGCCGATCAATTCGACCAACTTGGTTTGCGCGAAATTCGTTTTCAGCGTCGCGGCGACTTCGAGCCCGACGTCGAAGAGCGCCGGCGTCGCCAAAGTTTGCGAAATCGTTCCGTTCCAATCGACGACGTCGTCGAGCGCGCCGGGTCGCGTCGCTTCAAGTTTCAAGAGCGCGCGCAACGCCGCTTTCGACTGCGCCAAACGCAATTCGACCGGAACTTGCTCCGGTTTCGTCGTTTCAAGGAGACGTTGCGTCGCCCAAACGCCCGATTCGAGATCGAACGGCGTCGGCGCGGTCGTCGCGTTCGGCTCGGCGCCGACCAACGCTCCGGCGGCGCTTCCGTCCGCGTCGGTCGCGTATCCGACCAAAAGCGGAACGTCGTTCGTTCGAACGTCGGAACGGAGCGTTTGCGCGACGACCCGCAAATCGGGCGTTCGAACGGCGGCGGTCGCCCAAATCAATTCGACGTCGGCGCTCGCTTGCGCGCGGAGCAACAAATCGCGACCGCTCGTCGCCGGAACCGTTTTAAACCCTTGTTGAGCGAGGAGTTGACCAAGCCGTCCCGTTTCGTCGAGTTTCGGCGACGCGACGACGGCCAAACGTTCGCCGCTCGCCGTCGCAAACCAAGCCAACGTCGCCGCGACCCGGCTCGAACCGAGATACGAACGCGACGGATTCCAGCCGACGATCGCGGTCGCCGCTTCAAAACGGACGCGACGGTCGGCGCAAGTCGCGGCGCGAACGATCGCGGTCGGTTCGAAATTATTCGAATAACAAAGCGTTTCGTCGCCGCGCGTTTGCAGGAGCAAAACCGGAATCAACGCGCCGCGGAAGCGGTTCGTCGAGAGCGCGTAATCGAGCGCCGCGACGAGTTGTTCGACGGTCAAATTCGGCAGTTCCGCTTCAAACGTCGCGATTCCGTCGCGCCCGGCGTCGAGCCCGACTTCGTAAAGAACGCGCTCGGCGGTCGCGACGACGGCTTTAGAGGTCGCGAACGCCGACGGCGCGGCGCCGTTTTCTTCGTCGGTCGCGACTTCGCAAGCGGCTTGCGCCCAAAACGCGGCGGCGTTTCGATACGCGACGTCGAGCGGTTTCGTTTCGCGAACCGGCGCGGCGGTCGCTTCATCCCAACGCCAAACGGTCGTTTCGCCGTCGAGAACGATCGGGAAAAGCGACGTTCGCTTCCAATATCCGTCGGCTTGTTCGTCGGCGAGACGCGCCGCGTCGGCTCGCGTCGGAACGCTTCCCCAATGCGCCGTCAACGCCGTTTCGAACGCCGCGGCGACGTCGGCGTCGTCGATTCCGCGCCAATAACGAACGACCAATTCGACGGCGATTCGTTTGTCGGCGATTTCGCCCAACGCGTCGACAACCGGCGCGAGCGCCGTTTCGTCCGCTCCTCGCAACGCGGCGAGAAGCGCGTCGACCGCCTCGCCTTTAAAAAACGTCAAAAAGGACTTCGCGGCGCGGCGTCGTTCGTCGTCGCCGTCGATCAAATCTTTCGTCAGGAGCGCGATGGCGGCGTTCCCGCCCTTGCGAACGTCGAGCGTCGCGGCGGCGCGTTCGTCCGGCGTTCCTTGATTCATTCGAGCGATCGCGTCGCGAATCGTCGCTTCGTCTTCCCAGTGTCGGCGCGCGAGTTCGGCGACCCGTTCGACCGCTTGCGTTCCCGCTTCCCCGATCGCCTCGTTCGCGACGAAATACGACAGCCGCCCTTCGCCGAGCGAATCGACGGCGGCGGCGCATTCGGCGGGCGTTCCCTCGGGCGCGTCGAGCGATTTTTGCGCCAAAATCTTCGCGAACTCGACCCGACCGACTCGCGCGACGCGAATCGCCGCGACGAGCCATTCGGCGGCGGTTTCCGGATTTTGTCCGAGAATCGCGGCTTCGGCGGGCGTCAAGGTCGCGAAAAAGTCTTGCTCGGTCTTTTCGGCGTTCGGAACGTCTTCCGGACGGAGGTATTTCGCGTCTTTCCCGGCGGCGTAATCGAGCGCGGTCGACGCGGCGCTTTCGGGCGCGACCGGCGCCGGAGCGTTCAACTCGTCTTTCGTCGGCGCGAAGGGCCCGGTCGACGGCGCGGCGCCAAACGGGTCGGCTTCTTCCTCTTCGTCGTCGCTCGAAGCGCCGAACGGATCGGTCGCGTCGGCGTCCTCTTCTTCGTCGTCCAAAACGACTTCCTCGTCCGGATCGGTTCCGAACGGATCGGTATCGTCCCCGACTTCTTCGGCGACGTCCTCGCCCGCGTCTTCGGCGAACGGGTCGGAGTCGTCGCCAAACGGGTCGTCTTGGGCGGCGGCGGACGGCGAAAGGGCGCCGAGGTTCGCGCCGTCGTTCAAAGACGCGACGCTCCAAGCGCAAGCGGCGCCGAGCGCGCAAGTCGCGGGATAAGTAACGAACAGTTGACGCCAATTTCGCATAATATCGTTTCCAAGTATCGTTGTCAAAAGATTTGTCGAACGCGACCGGTCGAGCGGACGCCGCGAACGCGCCTCGAAAAGCCGAACCGCCTTCGCTTCCCGCCGCATTAGGTCGACCGTTCCTTCGCCCGAAAGACGCGACGCTTCCCAAACGCGAGCGCCGACGTCCGTTTCGCCGGTCGAAAAACGCGACGACGTTTTCCGGAAACTTTGCGGAAGAATCCGATTTTCCAAACTTTACCGCTCGACGTTGCGCGAGACGGCGGAAGCGTCCGCTAATTTCTCGACTCTATTATAAGGGTTCGACGCCGCCTCTTCCATATCGGCGAGCGTCGAAAAAGAATTTTTTTCTTTTTTCTTGGTCGTTGCAGACGGCGAAACCGCTACTTTCCGCTCAAGCCGCGCGACGCAAAGAACCGCCGTTCGCCCAACAGACGCTCGGCGCCCGATAATGTCGACGCAAAATCGTTAGAAACGCGCCAAGCCAACCGTTCCCCAAGCGGCTCCAAAGAAATCGCTTCAAGCAAATCTCTCGATATTCAGCGAAGTCAAGAAATGTTAACCGCGTTTATTTTAAAAGCGCCGCGCGTCGGTCGACAAGTCGACGTTAAGCCCGCCTAAAATTCGCAAACGCCGTTCCAAAAGCGCTTCCGTCCCGAAACTTTGACCGCCGTCGCCGCCAAAATCGCGTCCTTTAACCGTTGGGCCTAAGAGTCAACGCGAAACGGAACCCGTACCCGGCGCGGCGCGCGTCCGGATAGTTGTCGTTGCGACACGCCGACCGACAGCGCGCGGCGCTCGTTCCCCAGTAACCGCCGCGCAACACTCGGGACGAACCGGCGTTAGGCCCCGCCGGGTCGACCGCGTCGCCGTCGGGATAAGTCGACGCGTACCAGTCCGCCGTCCATTCCCAAACGTTGCCGCGCATATCGTAAAGCCCCCAAGCGTTCGCGTTTTTCCCTCGAACTTTGCGCGTTTTCTTCTCGCTGTTTCCGCGATACCAACCGAGCCAATCCAAAGGCCGATCTAAGTTGTAAGGGCCGGTCGTTCCGGCGCGACACGCGTATTCCCACTCCGCCTCGGTCGGCAACCGGAACGCAAAATTCTCGGGCGCGATTTCCAGAGCGTTCAAGGCTTCCAAATAATCTTGACAGTCGGCCCAGGAAACCGTTTCGACGGGAAAGTCGTCGCCCGCCCGAAAAAAGCTCGGATTTTTTCCCGTTACCGCCTTGTATTCGCCCTGCGTTACCGGGGTCTCCAGAAGCCAAAATCCGCGCGTCAGCGTTACTTTACGCAGCGCTTCGACGTCGCGCCGTCCCGCTTCGCTCGCCGGACTTCCCATCGTAAACTCGCCGGCCGGACAATAACGAAAAGCGAACTCGACCCCTTCGATTTCAAACGTTAGACGCGTTCCCGCTTGCGGCGTCTCCTTCCAAGCCTCCGGAAGCGGCGACGGCTCGACCCGCAACCTCCGCGTTTTTTTACCGTTCCAGAAGAATTTCGCGACGAGTTTCGCCCGACATTTTCCGATAAGTTGCGCGCCGTTCAACCCAATCGATAGCAGAGAGGCGATTATTCGGAGCGCCTCGGATTGCCACATCGCTTTAGGTTTCTCCTAAAAGTAGATTTGAACGCCCGGCTCGGCGCGTTCCGAACGACAAAAGACAAGATTATCGCGCCGCGTCGTCAATATCCGACCAAAAATCGATAAGGCCCGTCGAAAAACGCGCCCCGTTTCGAGCCCGTCGCGCCGCCCTCGCCGACGGAAAGCGCCGTTTCAACGAACGCAATCCCCGACGCGACGCGCCGGAAGCGGAGAAACGAACGGACGTCGACGCTTTTTCGCTCTCGCCCGTCCGCTTTCGCGCTTCCGTCGTCAAACGACGCTCGTTTTGGGCGGCGCGCCAAAAATCGCGCCGCCTAAAAATAACGCGTCAACTACTTCGCTTGGCGCGCTTTGAAGTATTCGACCAGCGCGTTCGTCGAACAGTCGTGCGACGTCGTCGGCTCGGCGGCGACCAACTCCGGAAGAACCGCCTTAGCCAACTGCTTGCCGAGTTCGACGCCCATTTGGTCGAACGAGTTGACGTTCCAAAGGACGCCTTGGACGAAAATTTTCAGCTCGTAAGCGGCGATAATACGGCCCAACATGCGCGGCGTCAGCTTTTCGAAGAAGATCGCGTTCGTCGGACGGTTCCCCGGGAAGACCTTCGACGGCGCCAAACGACGCGCTTCCGCTTCGTCGAGCCCCGATTTCGTCAGCTCCGCGAACGCTTCTTCCTCCGTTTTCCCCTTCATCAACGCTTCCATTTGCGCGATGAAGTTCGCGATCAGCTTTTGATGATGGTCGCCGATCGGGTTTTGCGTTTGCGCCGGCGCGAGGAAGTCGCACGGAATCAGCTTCGTCCCTTGGTGAATCAGTTGATAGAACGCGTGTTGGCCGTTCGTGCCCGGCTCGCCCCAGACGATCGGGCCGGTCGAGTAGTCGACGCGGTTGTTTTCGCGGTCGACGCCCTTGCCGTTGCTCTCCATATCGCCCTGTTGCAGGTAGGCCGGGAAGCGGCGCAGGTATTGGTCGTAAGGCAAAACGGCGCAACTTTCCGCGTTGAAGAAGTTGTTGTACCAAACGCCGAGAAGCGCCATCAAGACCGGAATGTTTTCGCGATACGGCGTCGTTCGGAAGTGAACGTCCATCTCGTGCGCGCCGCTAAGGAGTTCTTCGAAGTTTTCGAACCCGACCGCCAGCGCGATGCTAAGCCCGATCGCCGACCACAGCGAGTAACGCCCGCCGACCCAGCTCCAGAACTCGAACATATTTTCCGGGTCGATCCCGAATTTGACGACTTCGTCGCGGTTCGTCGAGAGCGCGACAAAGTGTTTCGCGACCGCCGCTTCGTCCTTCGCCGTCGCGAGGAACCAAGCCTTCGCCGACTCGGCGTTCGTCATCGTTTCTTGCGTCGTGAACGTCTTCGACGCGACGATGAAGAGCGTCGTTTCCGGGTTCAAATTCTTGACCGTTTCGGCGACGTGCGTTCCGTCGACGTTCGAAACGAAGTGAACGCGGAGGTTCGTTTGATACGGCGTCAGCGCTTCGCAGACCATGCAGGGGCCGAGGTCGGAGCCGCCGATGCCGACGTTGACGACGTCCGTAATCGCTTTGCCGGTGTAACCCGTCCAACGCCCGTCGCGAACGCGGTCGCTGAAATCTTTCATCTTCGCCAAGACGCGGTTCACGTCGGGCATCACGTCTTTGCCGTCGACGTAAACCGGGTTGTTCGAACGGTTGCGAAGCGCGGTGTGCAGAACGGCGCGACGTTCGGTAACGTTGATTTTTTCGCCGGTGAACATCGCTTCGGCCATTTCGCGAACCTTCGCTTGCTCGGCCAGCGCGACAAGGAGATCGACCGTCTTTTCGTTGATGCGGTTCTTCGAGTAGTCGAAGAGAATCCCGCCGAACTCGACGGAAAATTTATTGAAACGATCCGGGTCGCTCGCGAACATATCGCGCATTTGAACCGGCGCCATTTCCTTTTGATGTTGTTCGAGATTTTGCCAAGCGGGGGACTGCGTCAATTTCGACATCGCTCTTATTTCCTTCTATATCGCCGAATTGCGGGATTTACGGCGAACGACCGTCGGGATGCGGCGGCGCTCGCGTCGATTGCGAAAGCAAGTTCTTTTCTTATTATATACAAAATCGAAATTTCCGAAAGGGCGTCGCCCGACTTTAACGCGAAACCTTCGACGCCGCGTCCGCGCGACCGTTTTAACCGCTAAACTTTCGCCGTCGACGCGCTTCGCTCCCCCGCGCGACCGTCAAAAACGGTCGAACCGTTCGCCGCCGCGCCGCGAAAATTTCGCGCTCCGCGCCGCCGCGACCGTTCGCGTCAACTTTTCCGCGACCGTTTCCCCCGTTCGTTTCGCCGCCGTTGAAAAAAGTCGCGCCTCCGTTCCGCCGCCGTTTCAAGGAGGTAAATTAACGCCGAACGGAAAAAACGCGACGTCGACGCCGCGTCGACGCGTTCGCCGAACTCGCGCGGCGGCTTCAAAAGCGGCTTTGAAAACGTCGATTTTCGTTTCAGCGACAAAATAATCAAAAACGCCGCCGCGAAGAACGCTCGACAACAAACAACGACCCAACGAAAGGAAAAACGCAATGTCCGAAACGATTTCGACTTGGAACGGCGAAGGCTTGGAAAGCGGGCGCGATCAAACGCCGGCGATGGGAACGATGGCGGGGCGCATTTGGACGATTCTGCGCTATCACGGGAAGCAGAGCGTCAGCGCGATCGTCAAGCGAATCGGCGCGCCGCGCGACTACGTGATGGAGGGAATCGGCTGGCTCGCCCGCGAAGGAAAAATTCGCGTCGTCGAAGAATCGCGAGTCCGCGTCGTCTCGCTCGTCGACGAAAACGCTTAAACGCTCGACGCCTTAAACGTCGATCGTTCAAACGGTTAAAAACGTCCTTCCCCAACGCCGCCGCGCCGTCGAACGCCCGAACGCGCCCCTTTCGAAACGCGGACGGCGCGTCCTCCCCAACAGTCGTCGCAAGAAACGTCGAGCGCGTCGTCCCGGGTCTCCGACGTTGTTTACCGCGACAAAAACTTAAAAATCAAAAACGCCGTTTTCGCCGTTTTCGACCGCTCCGTCGGTTCGCTCCGAAACGTCGACGCGCCAAAAAAGAGCGTCGTTCGACTCGCCGCGACGTCGAAAACCGTTTTTCTCCAAGACGCGGCGCGACGGGAGGTTCGCCGTCAAGGTCTCGGCGACAATAACGCCGACGTCCTCCCGCTCGCGCCCCCAATCGACGAGCGCGCCGACCGCCTCCGTCGCCAAACCGCGACCGCGAAACGCTTCGTCGACGCCGTATCCGATTTCGACGACGGCGGTCGACGCGGACTCGGCGGCGGTTGCAACCGCTTGCGTCTTCTCGTTAACGACGGGTTCGGCGGCGGTTCGGGCGTTCTCGTCGACGCCGAGTTCGTTCGCTTCCGGATTTTCGTCGGCGCCGAATTGGTTCGTTTCCGGATTCCCGTCGGCGCCGAGTTCGTTCGCTTCCGGATTTTCGTCGGCGCCGGATTCGTTCGTTTCCGGATACTCGTCGGCGCCGGGTTCAACGTCGAGTTTGAAATTCGGCGCCGTTTCTAAAAAATCAAAGAGCGGTCGCGGCGGGCCTTTAAAACAAAGAAATCCGACGACGCGGTTCTCGCTCCGCAAAATCGCCGCCCAAAGGGTCGACCAACAGAGCGACGCGGCGTCGAGCGCGAACGCGTTTTCAAAGAGCCAGTTGAAGGCGGCGCGCGTTTCGGCGTCCGGTTCGCTCGGCGGTTCGGCCAAGCGGAGTTCTTGCGCCAACGCGTCGACGTCCGACAGGTAAAGCGCGAATTCGTCGAGCGTTAGCGGAACCAGCTCGAGCCGCGGCGTCGTTCGCCGATTCGGGCGCGCTCGGAACGCTTCCGGGTCGACGGCGGCGCCGCCGTTCCCCTTTCTTCCGTTAAAAACGCTCAAATCGCCGCTTTCCGCTCTCGCCGACCGTTCGTTTTCGCCGCTTTTTCGTCGTTTCGTCATTCCGCCGAATCCGGAGCCGTCGCGTTCCCCTTCTCCGCCGCCGTTTTGCGCGTTTCCTTAATTTCGGCGGTTTTGTCGAGTCGCAGGACGATATATTGGTCGTTGCGGTAAACCTCGTCGGCTTCCCAAAACGCTTCTAAGTTCTTCATTAACTCCGGATACGCGATCAGCACATACGGCGGCGTCTCCAGAATCGCGAACTGATACCCCATTTCCGCGCTCTGTTTCAAAATTTGGTCGCGACCGCGCATCGCGAAAACGCAAACGAGGGGCGACGTCCATCGGGTCGCCGAATCGCGCTTCGTTCCGGGCGTCGCGTACAACCGTTCCATATCGCGGAACCAGCGGACGATCGAGTTGGCGTCCTGCGGTATCTCCTTCCAAGAGCCGACTTCGGCGCGTTGCGCTTCCCATTTGAAGGAGTCGCAACCGCGCGGAACGAGGAAGACGGCGTCCGGCGACGTCGCTTCGCGGGCCCAACGGCAAACGTCGAGCCAACCGTCGGCGATCGACTCTTTCGGCGGCGCGCTCCGCGGGATCACATGCGTTCCGCGCAAATTAACAAACGTCGCAAGTCGCCAAGTCGGGGCGACAAGGAACAAAACGACGCACCAAAACGCCCAGCCGGTCGCGACGACTCGCGCCGTTCGCCGTCCGCAAACGCTTATCGGAGCGACGTTTGCGCCGATTTCGCCGTCGTTTTCGGAACCGCTCGCGCCCGTTTTCTCTCGACGGAACGCTCCAAACGCCGCCGCGACCAACGCCGACGCCGCCAAAACGCCGGAAAACGCGACGACCGTCGCCGCGAACGAAACGTCTTCGGTCGGTTTCGGGAGCGGAATCGTCCCGGGAATCGCGTTCGCCGCCGCCAACGTCCGCGCCGTTTCCTCGAATCCGCTCCGGAAAAGCCAATACGTCAAGCCGCCGACCGCCGCCCAACCGAGCGCGGTCGCGATTCGCCGCTCGACGACGGCGCCGAACGAACGCCCGGACGCCGCGCCGTCGACGCTTCGCCGCTCGAACCGCCGCCAAAAGAGCGAAAGCGACCAAGCGACGACGAAAACCAAGCCGAACGGAACCGCCCAGTCGGAGAGCCGGAACCAATAATAACGCAGCCAACCGGCCGCCGCGCGCGGGTCGTCGAAGCGGTCGACCAGCCCGAACGTCTCCGCGACCGAACGGTAAACGACCGCGACCGCGGAGTTTGCGGTTTCCGGATTCGCGACGCGCTTCGAGCCGAAGTCGAGAACCAAACCGACGCAAGCGATCAAAATCGCGACGCCGACGAACGCCGTCGCTCGCAAAAATCGCCGCGACGCTTCTTCGCTCGCCGGATTCGCCGCGTCGTTTTGTTGAACGTCTTTATTTTCAACGCTTTCCGCCGCTTCGAGCTTCCGCGAACGCCGAACGAGCGCCGCCGTCCCGCCGACCGCCGCGACGAACGCCGCCGTCAAGAGCGAAAAGCGGAGCAAAAACGTCCAAGGCAAGGACGACGCGACCAAGTGATGAGCCAGCCGCTCGAAGACGTAAATTTCCCGAGAGCGCGCCAAGACGTCCGCCGTCGCCCCGGCGTCGAGCTTAAGCGCCGGAATCACGCCGATTAACGAAATCGCGCCGCCGACGAGCAAACCGGGAAGCGTCTTCCAAAACGCCGCTCCAAACCCGCGCAAACGGCGGTTAAGTCGAACGCCGAACGAAAGTTTCGCGCTTGTTTCGCCGTTTTCGCCGCCGCTCGCGCCGCCGTTTTTCAGCGTCGCGTTAAAATCGAAATGCGCCGCAATCGCCCAAGCACCCAACGACGCGACGACCGCCCAACCGCCGACCAAGACGTGAAACGCCGCCCCAATACCGTACAGAATCCAAGCGCGGTTGTATTTCCCTTCGACGAAACACGCCAGCCCCCAAAAAACAAACGGAAACGCGAACCCTTTCCCCTCGACGCCGCCGAAAATCCACTCGCCGGCCATATGGAACGATTCAAGATAAAACGCGAACGCGGCGGCGGTTAGCGGCGCGACCCAGCGTCGCGGAATCAACGCTCGACTCAGCCGAACCCAAGCGCAGGCGGTCAGCGCCCAAATCAAAATTCGCCCGGCCCAAACGAGCGCGTTTTGCGAAAAAAAGAAGGAAAGCGTCCCGAACGCGGCGTAAAAGAGCCAATGCGAGTCCGGCGAGTTCAGGAACGGGTCGGCGGCAAGCCATTCCGGGTTCCAAAAATGAATCGCCTTCCCGACGTAATACTGCTCGTTGACGTCCGGAATCGGCCAAGCGCCATACGCGAAAAAGACGCCGAAAACGAGCGCGACTTCAACGGCGATTTGCGCCCAACGCCGCCAACTCGACGCGGCAACGGGTTCGGAAACGGAATCGGAAACTAAAGATTCGGCGGAACGATTAAGCGGCGGCATCATTTCGACTCGCGACGGCAAACGGACGGCGAAAAACGCGGCACTCCGACGCCCGAAGCGCCCGACGTTCCCTCATTATACCCGAGTCGCCGCGAAAAATCCACCCGCCGCGCGACCTTTTGCCGAAAAAAAACGCCGAAGCCCCAATACCGCGTTTATGCTTAATATAGTCGCGGCATAAACTTTCATTGCGAATCTATTCCTCGCACTGTTGATCTATTGCAAGACGGAAACCACAGTCGTGGAATCGACACGTCGGCTTATCATGGCTCCGTTTAGCAGACCGACAAACTTCTGCAAAATCCCCCCAACCACCGCCACGCAAAATCCGTTCCATTCCCTTTTCTGGCCCTGTTGGATCAAATTGCGAAACCACGCTATAATTGTCGTACCAATCCGCACACCATTCCCCAACATTCCCATGCATATCATACAAGCCCCAAGGATTCGCGTAGTAACTCCCAACTTCTGTTGTTCGAGCAAGAAATTTACCTTCGACCACCGTACCATAAGGTAAAATCCCATCACAATTCGCTTTATCCCCGTTCAACGTCGAACCCCAGAAATACGGAGTCATCGTTCCCGCTCGACAAGCGTATTCCCACTGAGCTTCCGTCGGAAGGCGAATCGGCATTCTCGTCTCCTTCGCCAGCCAATCGCAAAAAGCGACAGCGCCGGCCCAGTCAATCTGCGTTGCCGGATGGTCGTCCGTTTGTCGAAAACTCTCGGGAAAACCGGGGTTTTCCCAAGTAAAACTCAAACTTTGCACAAACTCGCCGAAAACGTTAACCCCCCAGCCGCCTTCGCCGTTATAACCGTCGCCCATCCGATATCCCGTCGTTTTCGCGAAGGAACGCCACATACCGACCGTTACCGGCGTTTCCAACATCCAAAAACCTCGCGTCAACTTTACACGATGTTGCGTTTCGTCGTCCTCGCGCCCTTCTTCGCTCTCCGGGCTTCCCATCCAAAACGTTCCCGCTGGACAATAACGGAACGCAAAATCAACGCCTTTCGCTTTCAGCGTTCGACGCGTTCCCGCCGTATAAACGCCCGACCAATCGTCCGGCATTTCTCCGGGTCGCGGTCGCGCTGTCTCCGCCGTCGACGTAGGCGCCAATTCCGAAGAATTTTTTCGTTTGGCGCTAAAATAATCCCAAATTTCAATCCCGGTTTTGATAGTGGTAGCAATCCCCGCGACGCCCCCCACGACGCCCCCCACAATTACCCAAAATCCCGCGCCTTCACTCATTCGTTTCGCCTCTCCGTAATTATTCTTTTGTCGCGCGGTCAATTTTATTCGAAGTAAAATCAAACGCGCAAGATTGATTTCGTTTTTATTTTCTCATACTTTGTCGTTTTCATCAAGAGCCGAGCGGCGACGAATGAGAATTTCAGGTTGACTTGCAAGTCGATTCGCATAATTTCTCCGCGGTTTCTCGCATTGCGCGTCTTTATCGTCGTTCTAACAACGCGCGAAAAATAAAAAAACGCCGCGACGGCTTCTTGGCGGAAACCGGCGCGGCGTCTCTCTTGTTTGCGGTTATGTCGGAACGGCGGCTAAACGTCGACGAGCGAACGATTTAACGTCGCTTCGTCTATAACGTCGAACGCCGCTCGACTTCGCGTTCGACTTAGTCTTTGTATTGAACCCAAATGTTGCGGTATTGGACTTTGTTGCCGTGGCCTTGCAGGTACAAGCCGCGCGCTTCGTCCGCTTCGCCCTTGCAGCCCGGCGTTTCTTTCGGGAGCTCGACGTTATCGTGAATCACGACGCCGTTGTGTTTGACCGTAACGCGAGCGTTCGCAACCTTTTTGCCGTTTTCGAACTTCGCCGGGGTATAGTCGATATCGTAGGTTTGCCACGTCAGCGGAACGCCGGCCATATTGACGATCGGTTTCGCGAATTGATAGAAACCGCCGCATTCGTTGTTTTCGCCTTCAAGACCGAACGAGTCCAAAACTTGGCATTCGTACGCTTCGCCGATGTAAACGCCGCTGTTGGCGCGCGCTTGACCGGTATGGTTCGGCATGAACGACGTCATAAACTCAATGTGCAGCGTGTAAGGCTTCTTTTCGAACGGTTTAATACGAGCTTCCGACCAAAGCGCCTTCGTCTCTTCGTTCATCTTCGCGCCCGGTTCGAAATTGTCGAGGTTCGTTCCGTCGAAGATAACCTTCGCGCCTTCCGGAGCCTTTTGACCGAGCGTCGGGCTTTCGAGAACGACGCGCTTCAGTTCGCTCTTGCCGCGGAATTCGAGGAAGAATTGGTCGCCTTCCATCGTGCCGATCAGCTTCGTCGCTTTTTGTTCGTCGGTGAAGATAATTTCGCGGTCTTCTTCGTAACGCGGAATATCCATCTTTTGACCGGTAACGACCAGTTTGCCGTCGACCAGTTCGCCCGTCCCGAAGAAACGCGCTTTCGAGCGATCCCAACCGGCGCCCGGGAGACCGTCTTGGTAACCGACGACGTCGAATTTGTCCGCGCCGCGAGCGATCACGTGATAACCGCGGTTTTTCGCTTCTTCGTAGTACGCGCCTTGAATATTGTACGCGTCGATATATTTGCCGTTTTCAAATTCGGCGACTTGTTTCAGCGAGGTGAACTCTTGCGCGCTCGCGAACGAAGCGCCAAACAACATCGCGACAAGAGCGAGACCGAACGATTTTTTCATCGTAGTTGCCTTTCGATATAATTAATGCGGTAAAATAATTGCGGTAAAGTTGCGATAACGTCGCGTTTTCAAAAAACGCGTCGCGAAAAAAATCGCGGAATAAACGGAACAAAGCGAACGGCGCCGCTTCGAAAAACGCGTTCAAAGCGGCGCCGATTTTTAAGCGTCGACTAACGTTCGATCAACGCGCGTTGTTCCTTCGTGATCGGCATCACTTGGAAGTTTTTGAACCACATTTTGCCGTCGGCGTGGCCGTGGAGTTGCAGACCGAGTTTGCCGGTCTTTTCGAGTTTCGGGTCGTCGATATCAACGACGCGGAAACCGTTCAGGAACGTCGTGGCGCGGTCGCCGCAAGCCGCGACGGCGATCGTGTTCCAACCGTCTTTGTTGCGGATCGTTTCGACAAATTCGTCGTCGGAGCCGAGCCAACCGCGACCCGGTTCGTTTTTACCGGCGGTGTGCCAAATGGCCGCTTCTTTGCCGTTCCCGGCGATTTCGTCTTGGCAGCCGCGGAGGAGCCAAGTCGTGTCGACTTCGTGAGCGCGGAAGTAGAGCGCGCTGTTGCCGCCCCAATAACGATAGTCGACTTTCGCGACGAAGTCGTCGTAGTTGTCGTTCGTAACGATAAGGCCGTCTTTCGGTTCCGACGCCGGGTGTTCGCCGATCAGGTAGCCTTCTTCTTCGTTGAACTTCCAGCAAGCCGGGACGAATTTGTACGCGTCTTTGATTTCCCAACCGGCGTCGCCCTTGACGAAGAACGACTTCCATTCGCTGACGCCCAAATCCTTAACGCGGATGTTTTTCCAGTGAATCGTTCCTTGGCCGCCGGCGTGAACTTGGAGACCGAAGTAGCCTTTGAAGTCGACGTAGTCGAAGAAGTTCGAGACCGCGACGCCGTTGATCCAGGTGCGGATCGACGGGCCGACGCATTGGATTTCGAGCGTGTTCCAGTCGCCCGCTTTGTAGGTCGCGAACGCTTTTTTCAGCGTTTCTTCCGGAGTCGGGTCGAGCCAAACGCGACCTTTTTGGTGGCCGCGGCGGCCTTCGTCGTAAATGCGGGCGTTGTCTTGGTCGCCGGCGATTTCGCATTGGTAACCGAACATACGGTCGCCGTCTTCGCGAATTTGGCTGCGGAATTGAACGCCGGAGTTGCCCGGGACGGAAACTTTGAAGTCGAGCTTCAAGATGAAGTTGCCGTATTCTTTTTCGTAAACGAGGAAGGTGTTGTGCGGCGTGTTCGGAACGCATTCGCCGATAATTTCGCCGTTTTCGACCTTATATTTCGCCGAACCGCCGTGTTTCGCCCAACCGTCGAGCGATTTGCCGTCGAAAATCGAAACGAAACCTTCTTCGACGTCCGCCGCTTGAGCCGACGAGACCGCGAAGCAACCGACCGTCGCCAACAACGCGACGGCGCAGCAGAACAATTTGCGCATTTTTTCGTCCTTATTAATTAAGGGGAGGAAATCGGGGGAAAAACTCGACGGCGCGGCAAACGCCGCTCTCCGCGCTCTTCGCTTCGCCAAGAGCCGAAACGCTCCGAAACCGCGAAGACGAAAGCGGAAGCGTCGAAACGCGCCGTTCGTTTCCGTTTGACTCTTAGTATAACCGCGACGTCGGAAAATTGCAATCGCGGCGCCGTCGATTTTTCACAGTTCTCGAAAAAAAATCGCGACCGTCCGCTTCGCCGCGTTAATTTAGGCGCTCTACGCAAGACAGAAAAGCGCGTCGTTCACTTCGCCTCGTCTAACTCGGCCTTCGACGTCGGTCGCGCCGACGCCGACGCGCCAAAATCTTCCGAAAACGCTCTTGCCCTCAAAAGCAAAATACGTTTATATTACTCGTTAAAGCGTCGCGCTCCGCCCGGGCCGCGACGCTCGCCCCCTCCCCGCAAATCGACGACGGCGCAAGAAAGGAACGACGATGCGATTCAACGAAGAAACGACGCGAAAAAAGCGAACGTTCGCCTCGGCGACGTCGACGCTCGTCGCGCTTCTCGTCGTCGCGCTCCTTTGCGCCGGTTGCGAACGCCGTCGCGAGCGTTGGCGCGAACGCTGGGGACGAAAAGCCGAAACCGCCGAAACGACGGCGCCGTCGAACGGAACGTTAACGACGCCGACCGGAGAACGTCCGCCGGAAATTCCGGGATTAACCGCCGCCGCGGCGCTCCGCGCGACCGTCGACGCTTACGCGAACGCCAAATTTTACGCCGACGACGCTTATTTCGAACTCGTTTGCGACTTCGACGGTCAAGGACGCGACCGCCGAACGCTCCGCGTCCCCTGTTCCTTCGCGTTCGCGAAACCGAATTTCGTTCGAATGGAAGTCGGCTCCGGCGTCCTTTGGTCGGACGGCGAAACGATTCGCGCCGAAATCCTCGACGAAGCCCGCGCCGGTCGACGGCTCGAACTCCCGGCGCCGCTGTTGCTGACGTCGATTAAGGAGCTTTACCCGGATTCGGAACTTGCGAAGGCGATGGACTTGCGCGTCTCGCCGAGCGTTTTTTGGGCGCCGCCGCAGGCGATTTTGACCTTGGCGGAAGATCCGCTCCGAACGCTCGTTCCGGAGGGCGCGCGCGCCCGGCTTCTGCGTCCGGAATACCTCCGTTTCGTCGACGAGGCGACCGGCGCCGAAACGCTCGTCGCTTGCGACCGCGTCGAAATCGACGCCGAAGGGGGCGTCCGCGTCCTTTGGCTCGACCGCAAAACGAAAGGGCTCGTCCGTTTCGAGTTCCCGCTCGAACAGGTTTCCGTTCCGAAGGAAGTCGACCGCGTCGCGGAGCTGCGTTTGGAATTTCCGAACCAAATTCTTTCCGACGTCGCGCCGACCGACTTGTCCCGCTTCCGCGAACCGCCGCGCCGCCCGAACGAACCGAACGTCTCGCCCCGCCCGAACGTCGACGCAACGCTCGTCGACGCGGAAAACAACGGCGAAAACGTCGACGCCGAAACGCCCGCCGTTCGCGTCGTCGACCGCTTTTTGCCGCCGGAATTGTCGGCGCTCGGTCGCTCCTTCCCGGCGGTTCGCGTTCGCTCGCTCGTCTCCGGCTTCTCCGACGCGACGCTCGGCGGCCCGCGCAACGACGGCAAGAAAACGCTCGTCTGTTTTTGGGGCTCTTCGACCGCCGACGCGCCGAACGCCGGTTCGCTCTCCGGAAGCGCGCTTCGAGAATTCGAGCAAGCCGCCCAATACAACGCCGCCGACGCCCGACTCGCGTTCTTCGCCGTCAATTTCGACTCGGCGGAAAAATCGGACGACGCGGTTCGCGCCGAATACGGAACCAAAAGCGCGACCGCTCCGCTCTTTCGCCTCGACCGCGCCGCCCTTCGCGAATTCGATTTTCCGGCGCCGGACGTTCCGTCTTTCGCGCTCCTCGACGAACGCGGCGTCGTTCAAAAATACGTTCGCGAACCGATTTCGTTCGTCGCGCTCCAACGGCTCCTCGTTCGCGCGCTCGACGGCGGCGACCTTTACAACGACGACTTCAACGCGCATTACGCCGCCGTCAAACGCTTCGTCGAGTCGCTCGAAGCCGCCGACGCCAACGACCGTTACCGCGTCGCGTCCGAACAACGCGAGCCGACGCCCGCCTCGATTCCGCCGCGCCGTTACCCGAAAACGTTCGAACTGCGCGAAATTTGGCGTTTCGACGAACTTTACGCGCCGACGAACCCGTTGGCCGTCTCCGCGTCCGACCCCGATTTCGACGCCGCCCGCGCTTTCAAACGCCTTCCCGACGACGAAAACGCTTCCGACGCCCCCAACGACGCCGCGACCGCCGAACGCGTCGCGCCCCCCCGATCGAACGCGTCTCAACCGGAGACGCCCCCCGACGCGTTCGTCCCGTTGGCCGTCGCCGACGCGCTCCCGGGCGACCTTTTAATCGTCCCCTGCGACGGCAACGCGCTCGCCCTGTTAACCGCGCAAGGCCGCCTCGTCCGCAAAACGACCCCGGCCGCGGCGGTCGGCGAACCGATTTCCTTCGTTCGAACGATTCGCTTCGACGGCGGGCGGCGTTATTACGTCGCGTCGTCTCGTTTGCAATCGCAAAAAGCGCACCGCTTCGACGAAAACTTCAACGACCTCGGAACGCTCGACTTCGGCAAGCTCCAAAATCAACGGGTCGGCGACGCTCGCTTCCTCGACGCGGACGGCGACGGGACGCCGGAACTCGCGCTCGGACTCGTCGGCGCGCCCTCCTCGACCGCTCCGACGCCGCGCGGACTTTACGTCGTCGAGTCGGAGCGTCCGAAAATCCGTTGGAAAGACGAAAGCGTCCTCGAACCTTACCGGCTCGGCGTCCGTTATCGTCCGAACGCGACGCCGCGTCAAACGTTGTTGGCGACGACGCGGTCGCAAGGGCTCGTCGGCTCGATCGTCGAAAACGACGCGGCGACCGGAGAACGCCTCGCCGAATACCGCGCCGAAGACGGCGGCTCCTTCGTTTGGTTCGCCGTTTCCGACGCGCCGAACGGCGAGTCGAACGTCGTCGCGATCGTCGAAAACGAGAACCCTAAAGGCGCGTATTTCGTCGGCTTAGGCGCGGACGGTTCGACCCTTTGGAAGACGCCGATCGATTGGGAGGAAAGCGGACAAATGGAGCGCGTCGTTTCCGGCGACGTCGACGGCGACGGCGTCGACGAATGGTTGGTCGCGTCCCCGAACGGCGTCGTTCGCTTCTTCCGCGCGACCGGCGAACCGTTCGACGTTTTTCAATACGGAGCCGAAATTTCCGGCGTTTGCGTCGCCCGTTGGAACGGCGTTCCGCGCCTAATTATCGCCGACGCGGAGAAAGTTTCCGCTTGGCGCGTCGAACCGCGAAATCGCCCGCGACGCTAACCGCGCCGACGTCGACGCCGACTTTCGCGTTCCGCCGCCAAATCCCGTTCCATTTCCAACGGAACCCCAATGTTAACAGAACCCCCGACCGTTTTTTCCTTTAATCGTCCTTTTTCCTTTTTTTCAACGCCGGACGTCCCCGCGACGCCCGCTTAATCGACCGATGACGCCGCGCCCAACCTTTTCGTTTTTCGTTCGCCCGCTCCGCTCGCGCCGTTCGGCGCTCGGCGCCGGCGTTTTGTTCGCGACGCTTGTTTCGCCCCTTTTCGCCTCCGACGCGTCGACGCAAACGCCGCTCGCTCCGCCCGTTTCGACGGCGCAAACGCCCGACGCTCCGGCGGTTTCCGAACCGACGCGCTTCGTCTTAACGCGCTTGGACGTCGTTCACGTCGGCGTCGTTCGCGACCGAGGCGACGTCTTTTCGATCGAGCTTCTCGACGGCGGCGGCGTCTCCGTTTCGAAACTCGACGTTCAGTTTATCGGCGGGAGTCGCGACGACGTTTTCGCGTTCAAAAAGAGCCGAACGCGCCTCGAAGACGTCAACGAAACGCTTCGTTTAGCCGATTGGGCGAACCGCCGTCAACTCGCGCCGCAAGCGATCGCGCTCCTCGAAACGAAGCTCGCCGAGCCGCTTTCCGACGGCGAACGCCGCGTCGTCTCCGCCAAATTGGAGGAATTGCGTCAAATAGAGAAATGGCGCGCCTCCGCCGCTCAAACGAGCGCCGCCGCTTCCGCTTCTTCCTCCGCCGCGACGCCGCGCTCGAAGTCGCCGACGCCGTCGAGCGATCCGGAAATCGCCGAAATCGAACGTTGGGCGAAAGAACTCCCCCTTTCCGCGTTCGACCGCTTCGCTCGCCGCGCGCAGCCGATTCTCCAAAAGCGTTGCGCGACCGCCGGTTGCCACGACGGTTCGAACCCGAACTCGGCGTTCCGCGTTCGCCCGAAAGCGGTCGGAGCCCAAGCGCGCCTCGCCCTTTACTTCAATTTGCGCGAAACGTTCGATTTTATCGATTTTAACGATCCGGCGCAGAGCCCGATTTTGAACCATCCGGTCGTCGCCGACGCCGACGGAAACCGCGTTTACCCGTTCGGCGAAGGGCGTTGGTCGGCGCAAGACTGCCAAACGTTCGTCTCTTGGGTCGAATCGCTCGGCGACGGCAAACTCGGGCGTTACGTTCACCGCCAAAGCCGCGTTCGCGACGCGTCCGCCGCGACGCTTCGCCCGAACGCCGTCTCCCGATACGACCGCGTCGACGCGCCGAACGCCGCCGCAAGCGCCGCGCCCGCCCCTCCGCGTCCGACGAACCCGAACCCGTTCGCCGGTCTCTTCGACGCGCAAGCGGAGGAAACGCCCGAAACGACGCGCTTTCCGCGGCCCAGTCGAATCGCGCTCCCCGACCTCGCCGTCCCGAGCGTCGCCGACGCCGCCTCGGAAGCCGACGATCCGAACTCGCCGGAAAACGTCCTCAAACGCGGCGGTTACGCGCCGAAACGCCAATATCGCGACGAATACGACCCGGCGATCTTCAACGCCGCCGCGCCCGACGCTCCGGCCCGTTACTAACCGCGCCCCGACGGAAAACCGACGAACGCCCGACGCAAGCCGCGCTCGTTCGTCGGTTTTCGCGCTTTCTTGCGTCTTTCCTATTTTACCTTTTCCGTTTATCCGCTCTTCTCGGCGTCGACGGCGCCCCGTTTTTTGCAAAAATCGCGATTTCGTTCGGAGACGAACGCTCGACTGTCGACTATAGTTATATTGGCGGCCCGCGCCCGCGTCTCGTCGCCGCCGTCGATTGCAAAATCAAACGAAAATAAAAAGTCGTTCAAGAAAATATTTTATCGGAGTCTCGCTATGTCGCGCTCTCGCCGTTTCTTTTCCTTCGTCGCGATCTTCGCGCTTTTCGCCGCCGCGTCGGCCGACGCGTTCGCGCAAACCGCCGCGCCGCCGCGCCGCGGCCCCGGCTCGCCTCCGGTTCGCACCGGAAGCCGTTCCGCCGGTCGCGCCGATATTCGCCCGATTCCGTCCGACCGTTACTATCGCGGCGTCAAACTGATCGAAGAGGGCGACTTCACCAAAGCCGCGCTCTTTTACCAAGAGGAACTGCGCGACGCCGTTCGCCTCGGAACCGACCAATGGCTCGACTCCCTTTGCTATTACGCGATGCTCGGCGAAGCCTGTTACCAAGCGGGCGAACTCGACGACGCGCTGAAAAATTACAACGCCGCGCTCGCGCTCGCGTTGCAATATCCGAAATGGCTCTCCCGCGTTACTTACGCGAGCGGCGTTTCGACGGTCGCGAAACCGGCGTCTCCTTGGGGCGCGAGCCGTCGCGTCGTTCCGCTCGGCGTTTTCCCTCCTAAAGCGACGATCGTCGTCGGCGACAAAATCACCCAAGACCGCCTCAAAAAAGGGGGCGCGATGATGGAGCAACGCGCCGTTTCGATCGACGCCGCCGAAATTATCCGTTGCACAATGCTCGCGACGCGCCGTCGCGGCGAAATTTTGGGCCCGCTCGCGCCGTTCGACCCGAAGAGCGAAGAAATTTTGAACCTTTACGCGAAACGCTCCGTTCCGCCGAACCATTGGTCGATCACTTGGCTCGACGTTCTCTTCGGGATCGCGCTCGTTCAAAACGGTCGCGACGACGACGCGCGCCGCGTTCTCGGCGAAGCGCTCCTGATGGGCGGTCAATACGACCACCAGTTCACCGGCGTCGCGCTTTACGAACTCGGGAACCTTTACCTCGCCGCCGAAAAGCCGCGCGAAGCCGCCGAGTGTTACTACGAAGCGTCGATTTCCGCGTTCCATTACGGCGATCGTTTGCTCGTCGAAGAGTCGCTCCGCCGTTACGCGAACGCCCGCCGCGCCGCCGGCGGAAACGGCGACCCCGACCCGGTTTTGCGCAACGCTTACCTTTGGGCGAAGTCGCACAAGTTGGCGTTCCAATCGACGTCGTTCGGGCTCGAAGTCGCGGAAGATTTGTTCGCCGCCGGGCAAACGAAGGCCGCCGCCTCCGCGCTCGGCGCCCTTAACGCGACGATGAAAGCGACGACCGGTCGCGGTCTCCGAACGAGTCGCGCCGCCGACCGTTGGAACTACCTGCAAGCGCTCCTCCATTACTCTTCCGGCGACGTCGCCGCCGGAGACGCGGCCCTTAAAAACGTCGTCGAGGGCGAGCGTCTTCGTTCGACTTGGGCGCTCCAGCTCCGCCGTCTCGACCGTTACGTCGCGGGCGGGCTGACCTCGAACGGCCCGGTTACGCCGCGCAACGCCGCCGACCTTTACGCCGTTCTCCTTCGCGAACCGACCGCCGTCGACTGGGGTTTCCGCCCGACCGAGTCGATCGCGATTCGCTCGATCGCGCCCCCCGAGGCTTACGAGCGTTGGTTCCGCCTCCTCTTCGAACGCGACCTCAAAGACAAAGCGTTCGAAGTCGCCGAGCGCATCCGCCGCGAACGCTTTTACGCGACGCAAAAGTACGGCGGTCGCTTGGTTTCGCTCCGCTACCTCTTGACGGCGGACGACGCGCTTTTGACGACGGCGAACCAAACGGCGCGACAAACGCTCCTCCTTCAATACCCGGCGCTCGAAGCGTCCTTGAAGGGGTCGAAAGAAGTCGCCGCGGCGCTGAACGCGCTCCCGACCGTCCCCCGCGACGCCGCCGGTCGCGACCAACAAACGCAACTCTTCGTTCGCCTCGACAAACTCTCGAAAGAGCAAGAAGTCGCGTTCCGTTGCGTCGTCGCCGGACGCGATTACGTTCCGAACGTTTTCCCGCCGTCCCTTAGCGCCGAAGACGTTCAAAAACGCCTCCCGGAAGACACGGCGATTTTGTCGTTCCTCGACGCGGAAGGAGAAACGTTCGGCTTCATGATCGGCAAAAACTGCCTCGACTCTTGGCGCGTCGGCCCGACCGACCGCGTCGGCGCCGCCGTTTCAGCCTTCCTCCGCTCGCTCGGTTGCGTCGAAGGAACGCGTCAAGTCGTTTCGGCGGACCTGAACGAAGCGCGCTGGAAGTCGCAAGGCGCCAAGCTCCGCGAAATCGTTCTCGGCGCGTCCGACGTCGAAGCGGAGCGGTTCAACGTCGTCTTCTCGAAACTCGTCGTCGTTCCGGACTCCGTCCTTTGGTACCTGCCGTTCGAAGCGCTTTGCCTCCCGGCCGCCGCCGCGACGGTCGACGAAGAAACGGAAGCGGAAACGGCGCAAACGGACGCCGACGACGCGGAAAACGCCGAAACGGACGACCTCGACGCCGCTTACTCGCTCGACGAAACCGCCGAAACGACCGACGCCGACGTCGAGCCGCAAGCCCCGAAAAAAACCGCGTCGAAACCGCAAAAAACGACCGCGCCGAAAGCGGCCGACGCCGAAACGACCGACGAGTCGAAACCGCGCCGCCGCAGCCGCTCCGCTCGCGAACGCGAAGAACTCGACGCTTACGAAGCGACGCTAATCCCAATGATTCAAGCGCAAGATTTGACGATTCGCTACTCCGCGACCGTCGCGCTCGCGCTCCCGAACGCCTTCGGACGCAACGCCTTCGTCGACACGACCGTTCTCCTCGGCGAAACGTTCCCGAAAGAAACGAAAGAAACGACCGACGCGGCGTTCGACCGTCTTTCGCAAGCGGTTTCGAAGACCGAAGGACTCCGTCGCGGCGCGCTGAAAGCCGTCCCGGGCTCCCTTTACGCGACCCGTTTGCGCCGTCTCGTCGTTTTCGACGAAATCGTCGCGGACGGTTGGAACTGGGCGCCGGTCGTTCCGAGCGACGCTCGACGCGGACACGGCGTCGCCGATTGGATTCCGGCGCCTTGGGGCGCGCCGCGCTTGCTCGTTCTCCCGGCGTTCCGCTCGCCGGCGGAAAACGCGCTCAAAAACGGCGGCGACGGTTCGGAACTTTTCCTCTCGATTCTCGCGGCGCAGTCGACCGGGGCCGACGCGATGTTGCTGAGCCGTTGGCGAACCGGCGGACGCTCGGCGTTCGACCTGTCGACCGACTTCCTCAAAAATTACGAGTCGGAGCCGGTCGCGGACGCTTGGAAACGCGCCGTCCTCGCCTTGATGAAACGCGACGTCGTCCTCGACGAAGAACCGCGCCTCAAAACGCCGGGTCGCTCCGAAGCCGCGCCGAGTTACGCGCTTCCGTTCTGGTGGGCCGGCTACCTCCTGATCGACTCCGGCGAAGCCCTCTCCGCCGACGAGCTGAAAAAACTGCAAGCGGAAGCCGACGCCGCGAAGAAGCCGAACGCGGAAAACGGCGCCGACCCGAACGCCGCGTCCGAAGCCGGCGCCGCCATCGGCGTCGATCCGAACGCCCCCGCCGCCGGAACCGGAGCCGACCCGAACGCGTCCGAACTCGAAATCGACGCCGACGGAGCCGAAAACGCCGACTCGGCCGAAGACGCCGCCGACCCGCTCGCGCCGACAATTACCGTTCGAACGTCGCCTTCGTCGGAAAAAGCGGAAGAACCGAAAGACGCGGAAAATTCGGAAGAAAACGCCGAGTCGACCGACGCCGACGAACCGTTCGACCTCGGCCCGCGCGTCCTCGACGACGAAACGCTCGAAAAGAACGACCAAGAAGGAGACGACTTCTTCAGCGGCGATCTCTTCGGCGACGCCCCGATCGACGAAACCGACGCGAAAAAAGCCGACGCGCCGAAAACGCCGTCGAAAAAATGACCGCGACGCGGCCTCGCTTCGCCCCGCTTTTCCTCTCGCTCGCCCGCTCTTCGAAACGTTTGAAGGGCCCCGACGGAGCGCAAACGGGGCGCGAAGGTCGCTTTATGCGGATTTTGCGGAGAAAAATTTCGTTTTTCCGACGAAAAAGCGGACTTTTCCTTGACGCGGAACGGAAAAACGGTTAGCATAGAGGATAGCGAAGAGTTTTTTCGCGCGGCGCGCTTTTCGGTCGCCCTTCTTCGTTCGACCAACGAACGCGAGACGGCGGCGAGCGCGCGGGTGGCGAAACCGTCGGACGCCCGAACGTCTCCGAACGAACGGTTCGGCGGCTCGGTCGCTCGGTTTCCCCGTTTTCGCCTTGTTAACGATTTTTTCCGTTTGTATATTAATAAGGACAAAACGGCGTCCCGACGACGCGTCGAAAAACTCGCGAACCGACGAACTTTTTTCCGAAACGAATCGAAGCAGGTTGAATATGGAATTTTTAAACGGCAATACCGTTGGCATCGACTTGGGCACGACTTTCTCGACGTTGGCGATCGTCGACAACGAAGGCGAACCGACGCCGATTCCGAACGAAGACGACGAGGTCGAAACCGCAAGTATTATTCTTCTCGCGGAAAGCAAACACGTCATCGTCGGCCCGAACCGCAGTCGCGCCGCGATGGAAGACCCGGAAAACGTCGTCGAACGGATTAAGCGTCAAATGGGCGTCGGCTACCACCGCACCTTCGACGGTCAAGACGTTACGCCGGAATTCGTTTCGTCGCTGATTCTCCGCAAGCTGAAGCAAGACTGCGAACGCCGCTTGGGCCCGATCGCGAACGCCGTCATCACGGTTCCGGCGTACTTCAACGACACGCGCCGCAAAGCGACGCAAGACGCCGGGCGCATCGCCGGTTTGAACGTCGTCAGCATCATCAACGAACCGACCGCGGCGGCCCTCACCTACGCTTGGCACCGCAACCACTTGGGTCGCGCCGACCACACCGAAACGCACCGTATCCTCATTTACGACCTCGGCGGCGGGACGTTCGACTCGACGGTCGTCGAATACTCGTCGAACTCGTTCCACGTCGTCGCGACCGACGGCGACGTTAAACTCGGCGGCGTCGACTGGAACGACCGCCTCGCCGACTACGTTTGCGAAAAATTCCTCGAACAACATAACGTCAACCTGCATCAATTCCCGAAAACGATGCAAATCCTTCGCAACGACTGCGACGTCGCGAAAATCATCTTGTCCGACCGCGAAAACACGTCGATCTCCGTCCGTCACGAAGGAAAGTCGGTCAGCGTTCCGGTTTCGCGCGAACTCTTCGAAAACCTGACCTACGACCTCCTGCAACGCACCGCCGACACGACCGAATACGTCGTTCAATCGGCGAAACTGACGTTCGCGGATCTCGACGCGATCGTTCTTATCGGCGGTTCGACGCTGATGCCGCAAGTTCCGGCGATGCTCGAAAAGTTGACCGGCCAAAAGCCTTATATTCACGAAGACTTGAACCCGCACACCGCCGTCGCGCGCGGCGCCGCGATTCACGCCGCGATCCTCGAAGCGCAATACAACAAAGAAAACACTCAGCTGAGCGAACGCGTCCGAAAAATGCTCGAAAACGTTCGCGAAGAAGACGTCAACTCGCACGGCCTCGGCGTCGTCGCGACCGACCCGTCGACGAAGCAAATCATTAACCACATCATGATTTCGCGCAACACGACGCTGCCGTACTCGATCTCGAAAACCTTCCAAACGAACAAAGACGGCCAAACCCGCGTCAGCGTTCAAGTTATGGAAGGCGACGCGCCGGACCCGACCGCTTGCGCGCTCCTCGGCAAATGCCGCGTTCTCTTCCCGGAAGGGCTCGCCAAGGGCACGCCGATCGAAGTTACCTACTCCTTCGACAAAGCCGGGCGCATCTCCGTTTCGGCGCGCGAAAAACTGACGAACCGCGAAGCGAAGATCGAAATCGAACGTCGCGGCGTTTTGTCCGAGGAAGACCTCGAAAAGTTCATCCAACTCGCCGACCAATACTCGATCGAGTGATCGCGGCTTGGCGACGCGACGCCCTCCGCTCTCGCCGTTCCGTCTCTCCGTTTCTCGACGGGCGCGGGTCGAGAGCGGAGGCTCGCGTCGCGTTATTTTTACGTTAAACTTTTCCCCGTCCCCCCTTTTTAATTCTTGCGACGTTGAGAAACGTCGAAGGAGTTTTGCGAATGCGCGCGATCGTCGCGACCGTTTTATGCGGCGTCCTGTTGGGCGCCGGCCTTGGCGTCGGAATCGGCAAGCTCAAATCGAATTACCGCTTTTGGACGCCGCAAATGGAAATCGATTCGACGGTGAAAGCGGCGACGCAAGCCGTCGCGAACGCCGATTCCGCGAAAACCGACGCCCCCGCCGAGCAAAGCGGCCCGCGCGTCGAGGTTCTCGAAACGTCGTTCGACTTCGGAATCCTCGAAAAGAGCGCGGCGAACGAAAAAGGCGAGCATCCGTTCAAGATTAAAAACGTCGGCGACGAAACGTTGACGCTCGCCAACGGCGGCAAAGGCTGTTTCTGCACCGATTTCGAAATTTCGCACAAATCGCTCCGTCCCGGCGAAACGGCGACCGTCCTCTTTAAATGGGACGCGGCGCGCTCCGGCGGCGTCTTCAACCAAGGCGTTCGCGTTTTGACGAACGACCCGAAAGCGCCGGAAGTCGACTTCGCCGTCCGCGGACTCTACACCGCGCCGATCGTTTGCGAACCGAACGAAATTTCCTTCCAAAACGCTTCGGCGACGGCGGAAACGACGCGTTCCTTCCGTCTTTTCGGTTTCGAACACAACGACGACGGAACGCCGTTCCCGTTGGAAATTCTCGACGTCGAGGTCGCGGACTCCGCGCGGCTCGAGTTCAAAATCGAGAAAGCCGACCTCGCCGAATTGACCGATAAAGAACGCGAACACAACCTTTTCGCCAACACGACGAATCTGTTCAAAGGCGTCGCGACCCTTAAATCCGGCATGCCGCAAGGCGCGTTCCAAGAAATCGTCCGGGTTCGCACGAACAGTCCGAAAACGCCGGTTTTGGAAATCGTCGTCGGCGGGCAAGTCGCCGGGAACGCGGTTCGCCTCTCCGGTCGTCATTACGACGACAAAGGAACCGGGCACCTCGTTTTGAACTCCGTCTCGACTCGCGAAACGACCGAATCGTCGCTCCGCTTGACGATTTTCGACAAAATCCCGACCAACGCCGAGACGGTGCGCGTCAAGAGCGTTCGTCCTTCTTGGTTGGAAGTCGAATTCAAGTATCCGCCGGAAGAATTGCAAAATTCCCCCGCGCCCGTCCGAATGGTCGACGCGACCGTCCGCGTTCCGGCCGGTTCCCCGCAAGGCGCCTTTATGGGCCCGAGCAAAGAACAACTCGGCGAAATCGTCTTCGCCGTCGGCGCGACGCCCGAGACGACGCAAGAAATCGTCCTCCCGGTGCGTTTCGCGGTCGGGCCGTAACACGAACGCGCGACGCCCCCCTTTTTTAAGGACGCGTTTGCGGTAAAATAGGGAAACGTCGAATCGCGGCGCCGTCCGCGCTCGCTCGTTTCCCCCGCTCGACTTCGTTCCGAACGCCGCGAACGCTTTCGAGCTTTGAAAATCGAACATTACCCCAAAAGAATCCCGAACGCGCGTTTTTCGACGCCGTTCCCGTTTTTTCAACTTTGTGTCGACGTCGCTTTTCGCGCCGTCAAGTCGGTTAAACGTTAAAAATGCAAAACAACGAGCAAAATCTCAACGCCGAACAAGCCGCGCCCGCGGTCGAACCCGTCCAACAAGCCCAACAACCCGCCGACGCCGCCGCGCCGTCCCCGCTCGCCACTTACGAAGCGATGAACGCGGACGCTCCGGTCGTCGACGCGAGCGTCATCGAAGAACGCGTCAAACGAGCCGGCGGCGAACGCAAGTCGCCGCTCGGCGCGATCCGCGACGAAAACAAACGTCGCCGCGAAGGCGAAAACCGCGACGGCAAAGACGGTAAAAAAGACGACAATCGTCGCGAACGCCGCGAACGTCCGACCGCCGCGCCGCGCGGCCCGCTCTCGTCCGTTCCGACGCCGAACCGTCGCGCCCGCCTTTCGGACGACCTCGAAGACGAATTTAACGCGCTTTTGAGCGGCGAATCGCTCGACTCGCTGATGAAAAACGACAAAGCGAACGTCGGCGCCGAAACGCTCGAAGAAGGAACGAAAGTCCGCTGCCGCGTCGAAGCCGTCCAACGCGACTCCGTTTTCGTCGACGTCGGCGGGCGCGAACACGGTCTCATTCCGCTGAAACAATTCCCGGAAGACGCGCAACCGACGGTCGGTCAAGAGTTTGAAGCGGTCGTTTCCCGTTTCAACGCCGACGACGGCGTCTACGAAGTTTCGCTCCCGTTGGCCGCGGCGGAAGTCGGCGACTGGCTCAGCCTCACCGTCGGCGCGATCGTCGAAGCGCGCGTTACCGGCGTCAACAAAGGCGGGCTCGAGTGCGAAGTCGGGCGACTCCGCGGCTTTATGCCGAACGGTCAAATCGCGCCGTTCTTCGTCGAAAACGCCGAACAATTCGTCGGCGAACGTTGGAAGTGCGTCGTTACCGAAGTCAATCCGGAACGCCGCAACTTGGTCGTCAGCCGCCGCGTCCTGATGGAACGCGAACGCGAAGAAATGCGCGAAAAGACGATGTCGGAACTCGCCGTCGGTCAAACTCGCGACGGTCTCGTCCGCAAGATCATCAACGTCGGCGCCTTCGTCGACCTCGGCGGCGTCGACGGTTTCCTCCCGGTCTCCGAAATGAGCTGGGGCCGCGTCTCCGACCCGTCCGAAGTCGTTAAAGAAGGCGAACGCATCAACGTTATCGTTACCAAAATCGATCTCGAACGGAATCGCATTTCCCTCTCGTACAAAGACGCGGGGAGCGATCCTTGGAAGAAGATCGACGAAACGTTCGTCGAAGGCGACAAAGTTCGCGGTCGCGTTACGAACCTGATGGCGTTCGGCGCGTTCGTCGAGTTGGCGCCGGGCGTCGAAGGGCTCGTTCACATCAGCGAAATTTGCTACAAACGCATCGCGCAAGTTTCGGACGCGCTCCAAGTCGGCGATTTCGTCGACGTTCAAATCCTTTCGATCGACCGCGAAAAACGCAAGATTTCCTTGTCGATCAAGCGTTTGACGCCCGACCCGCGCGAAGAAGCGAAACGTCAACGCGACGCCGAAAGCGCCGCCGCGGAAGCCGCCGCCGAAGCGCAAGCGGAAGCCGAAGCCGCCGCCGTTCGCGAACGCATCAAGAAAAACCGTCCGAAGGGCCCGCTCAAGGGCGGTCTCTCGAACGCCGGCGACAACCCGTTCGGTTTGCACTTCTAATCGAACGCCGACGCGAAGGGAAACTTGGCCCCGATCGCCGTTTTTAAGTCGGTCGGGGGCGGAACGAGCGCTCCGGCTCAAAACGAATTTAATTTGAGTCGGTTTGCCGCTTTTCCCCGCTTCGTCTCCCTTTTTGCGCGTCTTGCCTAATTTAACGCGAAATCGCCCGGTTCGCGCCGACGGTTTCGCGTTTTTTCGTTTTTTAACGCGACGGCGCCGTTTCGCTACCGTCAAATTTCCCGCGACCGTTCAAACTTTCGCGGTCTTTTTATCCCTTTACTTTTTTCCCCGCTTTGCAACCCGCAATGTCGTCCTCTTCCCCCTCCGCTTCCGACTTTTCCGCTCCGCCGTTCCGTTCGCCGGTTTACCTTGAACCGGAGAAGCTCGAACGCGCTTGCCGAATGGAGCGTTTGCGCCGTTCCGGGCCCGGCGGGCAAAACCGCAACAAAGTCGAAACGGCGGTTCGGTTTTATCATCCGGAAACCGGGCTCGTCGGCGAGGCGACCGAGCGGCGTTATCAAGGCGAAAACCGGAAAATCGCGCTCGAACGGCTCCGAATCGAAATCGCGCTGACCGTTCGCACGCCCGTTTCGGCGACGCGAGCCCCTTCGACAGTCCCCAATTTAAGCGCGTTAGCCAATTCGGAAACGAAAGAAAACGCTTCTTCCGCCGCCGACAATTTAGGCGCGTTAGGCAATCCAGAAACGAAAGAAGCCCTCCCGCCCGCCGACGGTAATTTAGGCGCTTTAAGCGTTCTTCCCGCCGACCTCCGCGCCTCGTTTCGTTGGTTCGCGCGGCTCCAAGGGGGCAAAATCCGCGTCGCGCCGTCGAGTTTCGATTACGCGATTCTCGTTTCGGAATTTTTCGACGTTTTCGAAGCGAACGACGAAAATTTGCCCGCGACCGCCGCCGCGCTCGAAACGACGGCGAGCCAAATCGTTCGCTTTTTATCGGCCGTTCCGAAATGCCTCGAAGAACTCAACCGCCGCCGAGCGCGTTTGGGGCTCTCGCGCCTCAAACCTTGACGCGACTTCGCGTCTCCGCCGTTTTTGCGCGTTTCGCCGACGCGACTTTCGCCGCCCTACTTTATCTATTCCTCCGATTTCACCAACGGCGTCCCCGTTTCCCCTCGCAATTTCCCGCGTCTTCGCCGCTTTCTCCGTTTTTTGCAAGCGCGTCCCCCGTTTCCGCGTCGCGTCGAACGCGTTTGGCGCTTTCGCGACTCAAACCTTGACGCGACTTCGCGACTCCGCCGCGCTTCGCCGTTCCGCTTATTCCGTTTTTTCTTTTTATTTTCGCCAATTTAACGCCGTCGGAAATCGAGAAAAAGCCCGACAAACCGGAAAACGGGCTTGAAATTTTCGCGTCGTCTCGTTAAAATGAAGAAAGCGCGGTCGTTTCGACGTTTCCGCGTCTCGCGTTCCCTCCTTTTCGCCGAGTTCGCGTCGCCGACGCGGCGGCTTTCGTCCCTCAACCAACGCAACGCAAGGAAAGTTTTATGGCGATTCGAGTTCTCTGCCCCGGGTGTATGACGTCGTTCGAAGTCGGCGATCAGTTCGCGGGTCAGAAGGGCCCCTGCCCGAAGTGCGGCCACATCATCGAGATTCCGAAGGTTCAAGTCGTCGTTCACGCGCCGGACGAAGTCGTTCAAGACGGCAAAACGACGCGCGTCGGGAAAGAAACGCGGCCGATCGAGCAAAAGCGGTTCGAGTTTTCGACGCAAGGTCTTCTCCTTAGCTTGCTCGGGATTTTGCTCGTTTTCGGCGCGGCGTTCGGCGTCGGACTCGTCAAATCGGCGGTTTTGAGCGGAATCGTCGGCGCCGTCGCGGTTTTCGGAATCGCCTTCCCGATCGCGCGCTTCGGGTACATGCTGATTCGCGACGCCGACGACCTCGAAAAGCTCGACGGGAGCGAGTTGACGCAAAAATCGCTCTTCGCCGCGCTCGTTTTCGGCGGTTCTTGGATCGTTTTCGAGCTTTTCGTCGCGTTTTTAGGAAGTCAAGGCTTGACGGCGGCGCTGTTGTTGATTCCGGTCGCGGTCGTCGGTTCGTTCGGCGCGCTGATTTTCTTCGACTGCAACTTCGGCAAAGCGCTCCTCGTTTACGCGGTTTTCGCCGCTTGCGCGATTTTCGGTCGCGGTCTTCTTTTCCAACCGAACGGCTGGATTTGGGAAGCGCGTCCGAACGCCGCCGCGCCCGCGCCGGAACTCGGAACGTCGCCGAAAGCGAAAGCCGAAACGCCCGCCGCAACCGAAGCGACGGAAACGTCGGACCCCGAACCCGCGCCCGAAACGGAAGCGCAAGTCGAAACGCCCGCCGACGCCGCGCCGACGCGAGAAGCGCCGAAGCCGAACCCGATTCGCCGTCGACGTTAATTTCGGGGCCTTCCGAACGTCGCGTCGGCGCTTTTTAGCGTCGACGCGGCAAAATTTAACGCTTTTTCCGGTTCGTCGCGCCAACGCTTCGCCGTTTTCGGTTCCGACGTTCCCAAGAAACGCCAAAACGAGCGTCGACTCGCGTCGAACGCTCGTTTTTGATTGGAACGTTTAAGCGGCGAAACCGATCGCTTTTCGCCGCTTAAAGCGCGCCGACGGTTCGGCTCACTCGCTAATCGCGGCTTGGTCGTTCTTGCGAAGAACGCCCGCGGCGACGAGTTTGTCGATCAGCTGTTGCATGCTGTTGAACGCGGACAGAAAACCTTGCGGCGGCATCACGACGCGGAAAACTTCTTCCGACGTCGGTTTTTCGCCGTCGGCGCCCGGTTGCAACGTAACGCAATCAAAGCGAACCATATTCCCGGCGAAGTGAATCTTGCCGATCCCGTCGATAAAAGATTCGTTTCTCATTAAAAGCTCCTTTCGTTTCTATTCTATCGTCGAAACCGAAACGCGTTTCGCGCGATTATCCGTCGAAAACGCGTCGGTCGAAATGTCTCCCTAAACGACGTCGGTATTTTCGGCGTTTTTTTTTAGGAAATCGCCCAAAATTTTCATTTTCCGCCAAAAGAAGCGCTTTTTTTTCCTTTTTCCCCCTTAAAGTCGCTAAAAACGAAAAAAACGCTCGCCCGGCTCAAAAACCGAACGAGCGTTTTCGTTTTATCCGACGCAAGGCGCCGCGAGCGTTACTTCGTCAGCTTCTCGTTGTTTTCCAAGAGCTTAATGAAGACGCCGCCGACGACCGCGCGGGCTTGGAAGCCGCGTTGTTTCGCGTCGCTGGTGAAGTACCAGTCGGAGAGCGGAACGCGATTCGGCGTATTGTCGACGAACTCGTAAACCGGAGCGGTCAACGCGTCGAACTCGGCGCGGGTATCGGCCATCGTCGCGGTCCAAAGTTCCCAGTCGAGCTTGGTGTAATCGGCGCGATTGTCGAGCGGAAGCCCGTATTTGTTCATCTTCGTCTTATAATAGGCGAGTTCCTTCGCGACGACTTCCTTCGGGAAGAGGTTCAGCGCGAGGAGTTTGTCCCAAACGAGGTTGTATTTTTGACTCCAAGAATCCTTGCGGTCGAACGCGAGGAGGAAACGGTCGCCGCCGTCGGCCAACTTGACCCATTCGACGGCGAACTCTTCGGCCTTGGCGCGGAACTTTTTGGCGAGTTCCGGTTTGTCGTTCCGTTCGCAAAGATCGGCGAAGCAAGCCAGCGCGACGATCGCCTTCGCGGAGAGGTTGGCGTTGTGCGCGAGGTGCCCGGCGAAGTCGTCGGTGCAAAGTTGGTTTTCCGGGTCGAGCCCCTTGGCGAGGAGATATTCGGCCCAAGATTCAAGAATGTCCCAATATTCGGCGACGTATTCGACGTTCCCGTCGAGACGCGCGATCACGTCGGCGATAATCAGCATGTTCGCGGACTCTTCGACCGGCATTTGGTTGTCTTCGGTTCGTTCGCCGCCGCCGTAAACTTGGCCGTTCAGCTTCGGATACGTCCCGACGTCGTGCGGCGAGAACGGGAACTTCCAACGGCCGCTCGCGACGTACTCGAGAACCGGCGTCAGCGTCGCTTTGAGGAGCCCCGCGTCGTAAACGGCGAAGACCGGCGCCGTCGGGTAAAGGATGTCGACCGTCGCCGCGCAACCGTTGCTGAAATTCTCTTTCGAAACAAGAATCGGTTTCCCATTCGGCAAAACGGCGAGTTTGTGCGCCGCGACCGCTTGCGGATAAGCGATCGAGCAAAGGGACGCGTATTTCGGCCCGCCGACCGCGGTCGCTTTTTCGACCATTTCGGCGTCGAACGCGTCGCAGCGGACGGTCAAATCGGCGTATTCGGCGTTGGCGAGTTCGAGCATCGAAAGCCCTTCGAGCCCGTTGCGGCGCCAGTACGGACGGCATTTTTGGCCCAAAAATTCGATCGAGTATTCGTCGTCGTAAGCGGCGATAATCCGCTTTTCGACCGCGTCGACGCCGACTTTGCCGCAGTCGAACGCGACCGCCAAGACCGGCCAATCGTCGTTGGCGCGGCGCGGGAAGCGTTTGTCGTCGCTCGGAAGCGAACCGTCTTTCAGGAACGCGGCGCGGGCGTCGATATGTCCGGCGAACGCGGTTTTAGCCGTTCCTTTTTCGACCGCGAGGAAGAGGCTTCCCCAGTCGATGCAGCGGTTGTCGCCTTTCTTTTCGAGAATCGGCTGCTCGGTCGTTCCAAAGCGGAGAACGTCGAGATTTTCGGTCGTGAAACGCCCGGCGGCGACTTCTTGGTTCGAATTGTCGACGCAAAGCTCGGCGGTTTGGTCGTAATAAATCGCGACGTTATGTTCCTTGCCGTCGGTCGCTTTGGCCGTCCAAACGACGTAAGCGGCCGGGCGCGAGAAGACGTCCCAATCGTTCGGCAACGGCGTTCGGCGGAACGTCAGCGTCAGTTCGACGGCGCCCGCTTCGAACGTATAAACGGTTTTCGTCGCGCGAACGGAAACCGATTTTTGCGTCGCTTTTTTCGCGTTTTTGTCGAATTCGGTCGGACGGCCCATCAGGCGATAGTTTTCGCCGTCGACGCGAACGAACGACGTCAGCGCGTGAATGCGCCCCGTCCAGTGAACCGGGAACGCGTCGGCCAACTCGTCGACGTTCGACCAAACGCTAAAATACGGGTCGCAAGTAATCAGCGGATAACAAGGAGCGCGCAGTTCGCCTTCTTCCGCCGCTTGAACGGTCGCCGCCGTCGTCGAAAACGCCGCGAACGCCGCCGCGACGCCGCAAAGAGCCGCCGCGATTCGCTTGCCCAAATTGACAAGTTTCATTCGATTTTCCTTTCTTGAAGTTTCTCATTAATATTAATGAAAAGACGTCGATAAAAACGGAGACGCAACCGCTCGCGCCGCCCGTTGCAAATTCTCTATTTTTCCCAAACCGCCCGAGCGTTCCTAACCGCCGAAACATTGAAGTCGCCGCGCTTTCCCGCAACCGCCGAAACGTCGAAGCGTCGCCGTCGCCGCGTTTCCCTTTAACCGCCGAAGCATTGAAGACGCCGTCCCTTTCCCAAACCGGCGCGAGCCAACGTCGCGACGCAAACCGCCTCGACGCCGCCGCTCTCTTTCAGCAAAGCGGCGATTTCGTTCGCCGTCGCGCCGCTGGTGAACGCGTCGTCGACGAGCAAAATCCGTTTCCCCTTCAAGCGTTCGAGCGGGCCGTCTTTTTTTCCTCCGCTCAACGCGAAAGCGCCCGCGACGTTGTCCCGCCGCGCCGCCCAATCGACCGACGACTGCGGCGGCGTCGCGCGAACTCGGCGAATCGTCTTCGCCCAACAAGGAACGCCCAACTCCCGCGCCAACGCCGACGCTAAAAAATCGGGCGAATTGACGCTCCGCAAGAACCGTCGCCGCCAATTCATCGGAACCGGAACGACCGCGTCCGGGCGAAACGCCTTCAAAACGCGCCGCCGCGATTCGAAGTAAAGCCGCGCCGCGATCTCCGCCAACGTCGGATCGGTCGTTCGCTTCAACTGCAAAACGAGCGCCCGCGTCGTCCCCCGATAAAAATGCATCGGACGAACCTCGTCGAACGCGAATTTCAACGCCCCGGTCTTCCGCAAACAGAACCGACAAAGCGCGTCGTCCCCGCGAGCCGTCTCCCGAAGCGCGACCCGACCGCAACGTCGGCAAAACGTCCGCGCCGGAACGCTCGCCGCCCGCCGGCACTCGTCGCAAACAAGCGCGGACAACGGAACGCGAAACACGCTCGCACCGACGACGACGCGACCGCCGCTCGACTCCGCCCTGACGATTCGCTCGTCGCAAATCCAACACGAACGCGGATAAACCAGCTCGAACGCCGTCTCGACGACGCGCCGAAACGCCGGGCTTCTTTCGTTCGTTTCCGTTTCCGTTCCCAACGTCCGTTCCTTTGTTTGCTTGAGACGACGCGTCCCGATTTCGCTTCCGCTTTTTCGTTCATTGTACGCAAAAAACGCCGCGCCGCAAGCGACCAAACGGTATAAATCGCCCTTCCGAGGAAAAAAACACAAAAAGAAAAATCGCGTCGGAACTGTTTGCCCCTTCCCAACGGCGGCGATTTCGGTTATAATACGAAACGACGGTAATTTGCGCCGTTGAAAGGTCGTAAAAAACGGCAAATTCGACAAAATCGCGCGTTTTTATCGTTTGTTGGAAAAATTTTTGCGCCGACTTTACGTCGCGCCGTTTTTTTTGTCAAAAAAATTTTTCCGCGCCTTGTTTTTTACCGAAATAATAAAAATTACGCGTTCGAGGAAGGTTTTCTCGAACGGTTTCCCGCAACACAACGGAACGAACGCTCAAATGCCCAATTCTGCGAACCTGAAAAAACCGAACTTCGTCGGCGTCGACCTCGGCGGCACGAACATTAAAGTCGGCGTTTTGGACGACGCCGGGAAAACGCTTTCTTACGTTACGACCCCGACTCTCGTCGAACGCGGCCCGGAAGACGCGATGAAACGGATGGCCGAAGCCGTTCTGCAAGCGGTCGAAAAAGCCGGTTTGACGCCCGCCGACGTCGCCCGCGTCGGGCTCGGTTCCCCCGGAACGCTCGACATTCCGTCCGGTTCGCTCGTCCGCCCGTCGAACCTCCCGGGTTGGAACTTCTTTCCGATTCGCGACAAACTCGCCGAATACAGCGGCCTCCCGGTTACGTTCGCGCACGACGGCCCGGCCGCCGCGTTCGCCGAATATTGGGTCGGCGCCGGTCAAGGCGAAGAAGGTCTCATTTTGTTGACGCTCGGCACCGGCGTCGGTTGCGGGATCGTCCTGAACGGCCACGTTTGGAACGGCACGCACAGCCACGGCGGCGAAGCGGGCCACAACCTGATCGACACGTCGGAAAACGCGCGTTGGTGCAAATGCGGTCAACGCGGCCACTTGGAAGCCTACGCCAGCGCGACCGGCGTCGCCAATCGCACGATCGAATACGTCGAAGCGGAATTTAAAACGTCGCTGACCGAACGCGTTCGCGCTCGCAAACGGGACGACGAGATTCCGAAAATGGTCTTCGAAGAAGCGGAAGCGGGCGACGAAGTCGCGCTTCGCATCGTCAAAGAAACGGCGCGTTATCTGTCGCACGGGATGATCGCGCTGATCCACACGATCGACCCGAGCTGCATCCTCATCGGCGGCGCGATGACGTTCGGCGGCAAAACGACCGCGACCGGGCGCATCTTCCTCGAAACGATCGAGCAAGAAACGCGTTCCCGCATCTTCCTCCACTTGGCCGAACGCCTCCGCATCGACTACGCGGTGATGGGGAACGACGCCGGTTACGTCGGCGCCGCCGGTTTGGCGCGTCAAGACTGGGAAGAAGCGCAAGCCGCCGAATAATCCCGCTCCGACGGCGCGACGCAAACCGTTTCGCCGTCGGCGTTTATTTTTTCTTCGCCGAAACGCGTCGACCTTTCCCGTCGACGCGTTCCGCCGTTGTTAACCTTCCCCGCCGTCGACTTCGCCCGATGAACGCGCCGTCCGATTTTTCCGACAATACCGAATTTACCGACGAAACGACGACCGTCGCCGACCTGAAACGACTCGTCGTTCGTTTCGCCGAAGAGCGCGATTGGGGCCGTTTTCACACGCCGAAGAACTTGGCGGCGTCGGTCGCGATCGAAGCGGCGGAGTTGCTGGAGCGTTTCCAATGGTCGACGCCGGAGGAATCGTTCGCGGTTAAAGACGACCCGGAAGCGTTGAACGCGGTCGCGGAAGAGATCGCCGACGTCGCGAGTTACCTGTTGAACCTTTGCGACAAACTCGGCGTCGATTTCGCGTCGGCGTTCGCGGCGAAAATGCGCAAAAACGCCGAAAAATACCCGTCGGAGCGTTTTCGCGGCGTTTACGGCGTCGACGACCCGGCGTACAAAAACGCCCAAGCGCAACGATAACGCCCGCGACCTTTAAATCCCGCTCGACGTTTCCGCGAACTCGTCGCCTTTTTTTGCGTCGGGCGGCGACGTTTGTTTGTTTTTCCCTTTATTTTTCGCACTAAAACCGCTATTCGTCGTTATTATCTATGCGCGTCGTCGAAATCTTCAACTCGAAACAAGGCGAAGGCCTTTGGACCGGCGTCCTCTCCGCGTTTGTGCGCACCACCGGTTGCAATCTCCGTTGCTCTTTCTGCGACACGACTTACGCGTCTTGGCGTCGCGAGGAAGGCGAAGACCTTTCGGTCGAGGAAATCGTCGGGCGCGTCCTTCTTTTCAACTGCCGACACGTCGTTTTAACCGGCGGCGAACCGATGATGTATTCGGAGTTGATTCCGTTAACGCAAATGTTGGCGGAGCGTAACTTGACGATTACGATCGAGACGGCGGGCACCATCGACCTTCCGGTCGCCTGCGATCTTATGTCGATCAGCCCGAAACTTTCCAACTCGACGCCGCGCGGCGCGCTCGAATCGGCGATTCGGTTGCACGAAACGAACCGCGACCGTCCCGAAGTCGTTCGCCGTTTGATCGACCGCTATCCGTATCAGCTAAAATTCGTCGTCGACGAACCGGAAGATTTGCTTGAAATTGAAGAATATCTCGAACGTCTCGGCGGCGTCCGCGCGGATCGCGTTCTCCTGATGCCGATGGCGATCGACGTCGCGACAATGCGGGAAAAAGCGGAATGGATTACCGCCTACGCCGGGCCGCGCGGCTACCGATATTGCCCGCGTATGCAACTCGAATGGTACGGCAACCGCCGCGGCGCTTAGCGTTTCGCCGTCGCGTCCGTTTCCGCCGTCTTGCCGCGTTTTCCCGTCTTTTCTATTTCAACATAAAAAACGGTCGACGTTCCCCTCGTCGACCGTTTTTGTTTTTTCGCGTTCCGGAAATTTTAGCGTCGAACGCCGATTTTCGCCGACGACGTTCCCCTCGTCGACCGTTTTTGTTTTTTCGCGTTCCGAAAATTTTAGCGTCGAACGCCGATTTTCGCCGACGACGTTCCCCGCGTCGACCGTTTTTATTTTTTTCGCGTTCCGGAAATTTTAACGACGAACGTCGATTTTCGCCGCCGACGTTCCCCTCGTCGACCGTTTTTATTTTTTTCGCGTTCCGGAAATTTTAACGACGAACGTCGATTTTCGCCGCCGACGTTCCCCGCGACGGCAAATTTTGCGTCGGTCGCCTTTTTTTCCGCGTCGACCGTATTCGAGTTCAGAAAAACCCTTTCGGTTTCGCGTCGCGTCGAGCGACGATTTCGAGGAATTTTTCGGCGATCGCCAAGTCGTCGTTCGAGGTGATTTTGATATTCGTCCGCGCGCCCGGGACGATCGCGACTTCGGCGCCGAGCGCTTCGACGAGTCCGGCGTCGTCGGTCGGTTGAAAGTCCGGCTTGCGTTCGCGAAACGCGCGTTCGAGGAGCGTTTTTTCGAAAACTTGCGGCGTTTGCGCTTCCCAAAGGTTCTCGCGCGGCGTCGACTCGTCGACCGCCAGCCGTTCGCCGTTCGCGGCGCCAAGCCCCAATTTTTCGCGAACGACTTCCGTCTCCAACTTCCCGCCGCTCGACGCCGGACGCGCCCGCTTGATCGAACCGACGATCGGCGCCGCCAAGATCGCCGCGCCGGTTCGCGTCGCTTCGGCGAAAACGTTCTCGACGTCGCCGTCGCTAACGCAGGGCCGCGCCGCGTCGTGCACCGCGACGTAATCGACCGACGCCTTGACCGCCTTCAACCCGTTTTCAACCGATAAAAAGCGTTCGACGCCCCCTTCGACAATCTCGATCCCATACAGCGAAAGCTCCGCCGCAAACTTCCGCTCGACGTCGGCGCGATCTTCCGGCGAAACGACCAAAATCAACTGCGCGACGTCCCGACGCCGCGCGAACCGCTCCGCCGAATGAAGCCAAACGGCGCGCCCTTTGAGCGGCGCGAACGGCTTTTTCGGCGCGTTCAACGTCAGCGGCGAACCGCCCTTTTGAAAACGACGGCTCTTTCCGGCCGCCGCGATAATCACCGCGAACTTTTTCATCGTCGTTTCTCCTTATATCGTTGGCAAGTTCGGCCCAAGAGCGTTTTCCGTCCCGCGCTCGAACCCGCATTTTTCCCATTTTACCCAAAGCGCCGTCAAGCGACCGTCGGCGACGCCGTTACAAACCGCGCCGTTCGCCCGGTTTCCCCCGACGTTCTATTCGACCGACTCGACCGACTTCGCCGATTCTTCCCGTCTTCCGTTCGACGCGGCGCGTTTGATTTGAATCTTGACCTTTCCGGCGTTCTTCGCGAGGTTGCCGGGCGCGTCGTTGATTCGGAAAAAGAGCGTTCCGGCGCGTTCCGGGGTCAGCGTCGCCGTCGACGTTTCGAAGCCGACGGCGGCGTCCCAAGGTTCGAGCGTTCCGCGGGGCGCCGACTTTGCCTCGTTCGCCGATATTCCCCGCCTTAACCCGCCGACCGTCTTCGCCGAGCCGTTCGAGAACGCCCCGTTTGCTCCGCTCGCCCCGTTTGCCGAATTTAACGAGTAAAACTCGTCGAACGTCGCTCCTTCGAGCGGAACGACGACCGCCTGCAACCGCCCGAGCGGCGCGCCCTCGACGTATCGGAACGTCGCGCCCGGCGCCTCGAAGTCCAACTTTTTCCCCGCTTCCTCGACGTTCAGCGCGAACCGCCCCGCCGTCGCCAAGCGATACGTCGTCCCGGCTTCGAGCGCGACGCCGGAATTTTGCCAACCGCGATTCGCCGCCGCCTCGACGACGACCGCCGCGTTTCCGGACTCCGCCGCCGCTTCGTCGAACGGTCGCCCCGGCGCCGCGTCGACCGCCGTCGCGTCGAAGTCGTATCCGAAGTCGATACGACCGATAAAATCGGCCCAATCGGTCTCCAATTCCCCCCAACGGTCGCCGACAATATCGGCAAAAACGCGGTTCGGCTCCCAGTAAGTCGACCAATACGGGAGCAAATCGGCGACGTCGCGGTATTTCGGCGACTCGTTCAGGAACGCGACGAGCGCCCAACTCCAAGCGTATGTCGACGTTCGAACGTAATCGCGCGGCTCGAACGCCAAAATCTCGCGCAACGTCGGCGCTTTTCCGGCGCGAACGATCTCGCGAATCTCTTGCAACCGCCCAAAACCGGGCGTCGCGTCCGGAGCGGTTTGAAATTGGGCGATTTTTATCGATTTTTCCGTCGGTTTCCAAAGGTGCAACGCCAAATATTCCGCCGAGCCCTCCGAATACCAACGCGGGCGGAGGTCGCCGAAAACCTCGTGCATAAAAGAGTGAACCAGCTCGTGCAGCAAAAGAAAACGGTTGTAATATTCAATCTTTTGATCTTTCGCCAAAATCCGATCGTAAACGGAATAACCGTAAAGGAAACGCGGCGGCCCGTCGAGAACGCCGATTTCGATAAAAGAATCGACGTTCCTCATCAAAAACGCGTTTATCTTCCAATTTTCAAATTTTTGTTCGTCGACGTTAAAAAAGCGACAAATATGCGGAATCGCCGCGTCGAGCGCCGCCGGGATTTGGTCGACGCCCGGGGACGGCGGCAGGTCGGTCGTCAGCGTTACGTTCTTCCCTTCGACGCGGCGAATCCCGAGTTCCGCCGCTTTTTTCTCGTTAATCGGCGGGAATTGGGGCCAAGTTTCGCGCCGACGCCGGGCCGCGTCGAGAACTTGCGCTCGCAACCGCTCCGCTTCGCTCGGGTCGCGCCAAAGGGCCGCCGCGTCGCGCTCCTCTTCCGCCGAAAAAAACGACGTTCCGACCGCCGCCGGGAGCGCGCCGTCGTTCCGTTCCGCTTGACGCGCGCCGTTTCGACGTTCGAAAGCGCCCGGGTTCGCCGATTCCCCCGACTTGCCGGAAGCGCCCGGTTTCGCCGTTCCCTCCGACTTAACGGAAGCGCCCGGTTTCGCCGATTCCCCCGACTTGCCGGAGGCGCCCGGTTTCGCCGCGTCGTCGCGAAAACCGCTCGTTAGCGGAGCCGTCCGGCGCGGCGGCGCGCCTTCGACCGTTTGCGTCGCGCTCCAAAGCCAAGCGCCAGCGACGCCCAAGACCGACAACATCGCCGCGACGCCGCCAACTCGCGTTCGTCTTCTCTTTTTTTCCAAAACGACCGACATTTCGCAACCCAACTCTTTTTCCCCAACGTTTCGTTTAACGCGACGGCAACGCGTTCTCGCTCCGCCGCGACGCTCTCTATTTTACTCCAAAAGCCGCGTCGAACGCAAGGGGGAAGCGCGAATTTTCAAATCGCTCTTGATTCCGCAAAGAAAAAACGTTACTATCGAAACGGTTTATCGCGATTATTCCGGTTAAAACGGTCGCGCCGCCGGCAAGGAGGCCGCGTCGGCGCCCGTCCTTGGGAATTTTCGCGTTCGTTTTCGGCCCGTTTTGTCATTATTAATATATATACGTCGCAAGTCGCCCGTTTTCCTCCGCGAAAACCGCCGCGACCCGGCAAGGACGCCGTTATGTTGTTCCGCTCGTTTCTTACTTTCCCGCCGTCCGTCGCGCTTTCCTTCCGCTCGCCGTCGCCCGCGTCTCGCCCGACGCTCGCCGGAGCGGCCCTTTTCGCGCTCCTCGGACTCGGAGTCGTCGCGCCGACTTTCGTCGCGACCGGCTGCTCGTCGCCGACCGGCCTCGTCGCGTCGCGCAACGCTCGGGGAGTCGAACTTTACGCGACCGGCGATTACGACCGCGCGATCGCCGTCTTCCAAGAAACGCTCGCGGAAAATCCGGAAAACGCGGAAACGCTTTACAATCTCGGCGCCGCCTACCAACGCAAAGCGCTCGCGACCGGCGATTACGCCCTCTTAACGCAAGCGGAAAACGCCTATTGGGCCGCGCTCGAACGGGACGCCGCGCCGGAAACGATCGTTTGCTGTTATCGCGGGCTCGCGACGAGCGCTTCGACGCGCGGCGACGCGGCGACCGCCCTTCAAACGCTCGAAGATTGGCGCGACCGCAACCCGGAATCGATCGAGCCGAAACTCGAAATCGCTTATTTCCTCGAAGCGCAAGAGCGCGACGACGAGGCTTACGCGGTTCTTGAAGAGGTCGCCGAAGCCGCGCCGAACGACTATCGCGCCTTTTACAAGATGGGCGTCCTCCAAGAACGCGCCGGAAACGTTCAAGAAGCGCTCGACAAAACGACGATCGCCGGGCGCCTCAACCCGACCGACGCCGCGCTCGCGAAAAAAGCGACCGAACTGCGCGCCGCGCTCGAACAAAGCGCCGAAAAAGCGACCAAAACCGCCGACGAAATCGCCGATCTCGAAAGCGAAACGACCCTCGTCGCGCCGACCGCCGCGACCGACGAAACCGACGACGTCAAAACCGACGCGCCGACGCTCCCGTCGCCGACCTTCTTCGACGACGCGACGCAAACCGACGACGCTTCCGACGCGTCGACGACGAACGCTCCGCAAACGCTCGGCGCCGACGAAGTCGTTCTCTTCGCTCGTCCCGACGTCGACGGAACGCTCGCCGCCAACCAAACGGAAACCGCGTCGACCGCCGTCGCCGCCGCGCCGCGTCGCAAGATCGTCGACGAAGGAAACGTCAAATGGATCGCGCCGGCCGTCGCGTCCGAAGTCGCCGACGCGACCGCCAAGACCGCGAAAACTGGCGACGCGTCGCGCCTCTCCGACGGTTCCGGCGACGCGGCCGCCGTCGCGCAAAAGAAACAAAACGCGCAAAACGACGAAGAAAAAGAAACGACGCAAGTCGCGCAAAACGCGCAAGCGACGCAAACTCCAACGGTCGCGAAAGTCGCGCAACTTCCGCCGACGTCCGCCGCGCCGCAAAAACGCGTCAAAAAACGAACCGAATTGAACGCCGAACCGCCGACGTTGCGCGCCGGCTCCTTCTTCTAAACGGTTCTCCGACGCGCTTCGCTTCCGCGCCGCCGTTTACGCAAGACGCCGACGTCCTCAAAAACGCTAAAACCGACGCGACCGTTAAATCGCGCCGGTTTTTCCTTAACGCCGCGTCTTTCCCGCCTTTCCCCGCCTTCCGACTTTTTCTCAACGCTCCAAAGAGCGCAAAAAAAACGCGCTCCCGTCGGAACGCGTTCTCGACGCCGCGTTAAACGGCGCGTTTTCCTTTAAATTCGACGCTTATTATTTATCGACTCAACAATCGTCGCCGCGTTCGTTCCGACGCGTCGGCCGCGACGGCGACGTCGGCGCGATACGTCATCCGATACGCGTCTTCGTTCGTCTTGAAATAATATCCGCGCGCCACCCAAACGGCGCGAAAGCCCAAACTTCGCAAGAAAACTTGCGCCGCCAAATTCCGTTCGCGAACGACGCAAACAATTTTCGAACGGCGTTCGTCCAAACGCTCGATCAGCGCCCGCGTCAACAACGTCCCGACGCCTCGGCGTCGCTCCGATTCCGCGACCGCGCAACTCAACAGCCGAAACGACCGTTTGCGCGCCTCAAAGCAGAGATACCCCGCCGGCGCGCCGTCCCGCTCGACGACGAAACCGCCGAAATTCCGCGTCCGCAAGCAATATTCGAACTCGTCGCGCGTCCAAGGAAACTCGAACGCCGCCCGCTCCAACGCAAGCAACGCCCGGAAGTCGCGCCGACAAAGCCAACGCAATCGCAAACCGTCGGCGGTCGCTTCGCTCGTTTTACGAACGTCAAAAAGAACCGAATGATTTTCGCTCAAAATACGCTCCTTCGTTTCGTCGCGACGCTCCGCGTCGCCCCTTCGCCTTCGAGCAAGCGACATCGCCGATTTTCCTAAATCGCGCGTTCTTTTCATTCGCTTTATTTCGCCTATTTTCCGTTTTTATATGCGTCGGCTCTCGAAGGCGCGTCATTGTACCGTAAAAATCGTCGAGACGCAAGAGCGTTTTTGCCGCGTCGCCCTCTTTCTCGTCGCCGACGCGGCGCGGCGAGCAAGTCGCGTTTTGGGTTTCGCTCTAAGATAAACGGAAGCGAAAAGAGCGAAAAAGTCGACGTCGCGCCAATTTTTTGAAAAAAAATTTAAAAAAGTCGAAGAAAAAATCGGAAAAAGGGCAAAATTCCCGACGCGCGGGCTTGAAGTCCCCGGGAAGAAGGTTTATTATAATAGTTTAATGGAAAAGGATTCACTTTCCGAAAAGACAGCCTTCCAAGAACGCCGTCGAGCGGTCGCGTTTTCGCGTTCGTTCGCTCGCCGTTCGTTTCCTCGTTAGGATTTGCGATGACCGTTTTATCCGCCTTGCCGACCCTCGCGGCTCTTTTGGCCGAAGCTCCGGCGCCGACTCCGGCGGGCTCCGGCCCGTTCGCCGTCGTTATGACGACGTTCGTGATGTTGATCGTTTTGTGGTTCTTGATTGTTTTGCCGAAAAAATCGCAAGACAAGCAAGCGCAAAAGTTGCTCGACTCGATCAAGATTAACGACAAAGTAATGACCACCGCCGGCATTATTGGAACCGTCGTTTCCATCGACCGCGACGGAGGCGAAATCGTCCTCCGCGTCGACGAAACGTCCGGCGCCAAAATTCGTTTCGCTCTCGGCGCGATTTGCTTCGTTTTCAACAAAGAAGCCGCGAAAGAAGCGAAAGAAGCCGCCAAGGATAAGCAAGCGAAGAAAAAGTGAACGGTCGAGCCGTCGACGGCGACGCCGAGCGTCCGCCGTTCTCGCCGCTCGATTCGTCGACGCACGTCGTTCGTTTCGAGTCCGCCGTTATTCCGCGCCTACTTTTCGCCCGACGACGCCCGCGCGTCGTTTCGGGAAACACACTAAAATTAACGCGACAGTAATTAACCAATGACACGCACCAACATTTTGAAAAGACCCTTTTACCTCGGTCTTGCTCTGTTTTCCGCGTTTGCGTTGACCGCGGCGACCGCGCCGACGTTCGCGCAAGACGCGACGCCCGCCGATAACGCCGCGGCCGTCGCCGTCGACGAAGCCGCCGCGACCGAACCGGCGGTCGAAGAAGCCGTCGAAGCCGAACCGGTCGCCGAAGAAACCGCCGCGCCGGAACCGGCCGCCGAAGAACTCGAGATCGTCGCGTCCGAACCGACCGAAGCGAAAGAAAAATCGAACTTCTATCTCGTTTTGGCCGCCTTCGCCGCGCTCGCCGCGTTCGCTTGGGTCGTCGCCGTCCTTTGCGCGAAACGTTTCCGCCAACAACACTTCCAAACCGCGTATTTCATTATCGCTTTCTGCTTTGTCGGCGCTTTGATTTCGACGATTACCGGTTTGAAACAAGGTCGCGTCAACCTCGGCGTCGACCTGCGCGGCGGTTCGATTCTCGTCTACAAGGTTTCGCCGAGCGACGCGACGAAAACCGACGTTTCCGCCGACGAAATGAACGACCTGAAAAACGCGTTGATGAAGCGTATCAACCCGTCCGGCGTTCGCGAAATTTCGATTCAAGAACTCGGCGCCAACACCGATATCCGCATCACGATTCCGGAAGCCGACCCGGCCGAAGTCGCGCGCTTGAAGCGCGTTATTAATAACGCCGGTCAGCTCCAATTCCGCATTCTCGCGGTCTCCGGCGCGAGCGACCCGCAAGAAAAAGCCGTCGTCGACCGCGCGCTCGCGAAAGAAAACGCCGACGCTTGGACCGTCGTTCTTCCCGCCGACGAACAAGCGAACGGCGTTATTAAAAGCGCGACTTGGGTTCCGGTCGACCCGGCTCAAGAAGACAGCGTTACCGCGCGCAACCTGACCCGTCCTTCGCAAGCGAACGAAGTCGCGGGCCAAATCAAACCGAATTTCGACGTTCTCGTCCTCGACCTGGTCGCCGCTTACGACGTCGACGGGACGCATATGGAGCAAGTCAACGACTCCTTCAACGAAATGATGACGCCGGAAATCGTTTTCGAAATGAAACCGCAAGGCGCCGAACGCATGCGCAACTTGACGACTAAATACGAAGGCCGTCAACTCGGCGTCGTGATGAACGACCGCCTCCACAGCGCGCCGAACATCAACGAACCGATCGGCAAAAACGGCTCGATCAACTTCGGTCAAAACCTTTCGGCCGACGACTACGCTCGCATTCAAAAAGACGTCGACGACCTCGTCGCCGTTATGCGCGCGGGCGTTCTTCCGGCGAAACTTTCGGAAGAACCGGTTACCGAAATGACCACCGGCCCGACCCTCGGCGCCGACACCATCGCCAAAGGTAAAAACGCGGTTATTTGGGGCGGCGTTATCGTTCTCCTCTTTATGATCGCCTACTACGGTTTCGGCGGTTTCATCGCGTCGTTCGCCGTTTTGACGAACCTCGTGATGATTATGTCCGCGATGATCGCGATGCGCGCCGCCTTCACCCTCCCGGGTTTGGCCGGTCTCGTTCTCACCGTCGGTATGGCGGTCGACGCGAACATCCTTATTTTCGAACGCATTCGCGAAGAACTCAACGGCGGCGCCGCGCTCCGTATGGCGGTTCGCAACGGTTACCAACGCGCCTTCACCGCGATTTTCGACTCGAACATCACGACGATGCTCACCGCGTGGATTCTGTACCTCGTCGGTTCGGAACAAATCAAGAGCTTCGCCGTTACGTTGTTCCTCGGCGTTTTGTTCAGTATGTTCACCGCGACCTACGTCTGCCGCGTTATCTTCGAAACCTGCGAAAAGAACGGTTGGCTCACCAAGCGTTGCGTTTACCCGATTCTCCCCGGTTTGAAACCGATCGGGCGTTACAACTTCGACTTCTACGCGATGAGCAAGAAAGCCGCCGCGATCTCCTGCGCGATTATTCTCGTCGGCTTGATCGCCGTCGGCGTTCGCGGCAAGGGTATTTTCGACGTCGACTTTGTCGGCGGCGTCGAAGTCCAAACGGTCTTCACCGAACCGGTCGAAATCTCCGAAGTCCGCGCCAACCTGAGCGAACTCCCCGACCTCACCGTCGGCGAACTGACGTTGGCGAAAGACAGCGCCGGAAACGAAGTCGCCGCGCATTCGTGCTACTCGATTAGCGCGTCGTGCCCGCCCGGTATGGAAACCGCCGACTTCGAAAAAGAAGTTCAAAACCTGATGAAGGAAAAATTCGCCGAAAAGATGCCGCGCTACGCGATGGAATTCACGCTTGGCGAACCGCAAGACGTCGTCCTTCCGGGCGCCGCCGAACCGACGACGCAAATCGCCGTCGAAGCGAAGCTGAACCGCCCGATGAGCGGCGAAGTCGTTCTCGGTTACTTTAACGACGCGCAAAAAGCCGACGACGGCGCCCAAAACGCCGACGCGCTCGAAGTTTCGCTCCCGCAAGGCGCCGACGCGACCGCTTCTCAAAAGGAATGGACGATCAACGTCGACGCGAACGATAAAGCGAAAGTCGAAGCGCTCGCGCAAGCCGTCGCCGCGCAAGTCGCCGAAGAAGTCGCGTTCGAAGCGTCCAGCTCGATCGGTAGCTCGGTCGCCGGTTACGCTCGCGTTCAAGGGATGTTGGCGATTTTCGGCAGCCTCCTCTGCATTCTCGGCTACCTGTGGCTCCGCTTTAAACGCGCGATCTTCGGCGTTTCGGCGGTCGTCGGGCTTATCCACGACGTCCTTTTCACCCTCGGTTTGCTCGGTTTGAGCTACTGGCTCGCGCCGTTCCTCGGTTTCCTCGGGATCGCTCAATTCAAGATCGGTCTCGCGACCGTCGCCGCGTTCCTGACGTTGATCGGTTACTCGCTCAACGACACGATCATTCTCTTCGACCGTATCCGCGAAGTTCGCGGCAAGTCGGAAGCGTTGACGAAGGAAATTATCAACCGCGCGACGAACGAATGCTTGAGCCGCACCTTGCTGACGTCGTTGACGACGCTCTTCACCGCGCTCGTCCTCTACGCGTTCGGCGGCGCCGGGATTCACACCTTCGCGTTCGCGATGTGCGTCGGCGTTATCGTCGGGACGTTCAGCTCGATCTTCATTTGCGCGCCGTTCCTCCTTTGGTTGCTGAGCCGTCAAAACTCGAAGACCCCGTCGAACCGCGTCAAATAAGTTGCGCTCGATTAAGCGGCGCGTCGGATTTTCGGCGCGCCCGCTTCGAGTCGATGAACGCGAACGCCGCCGACTTTTGTCGAAGAGCGTTCGCGCCCCCGTTTCGGTCGGTCTCGAACCGACGTTTTTCGTCCAATAAATCGGATTCCGACGGCGCGGTTTCAAATCGCCGCCGTCGCAGACGGTTGGGAGGCCGACGACAAAGGCGAACGTTGCGAAGCGTTCGCCTTTATTTTTTACCCGCGTTTCCCATTTTCCCCATTTCCCCTTCTTTCTTCCTCAAGAGGCCGTCCGATGCGACAAAAATTCCGAAAAGGCGCGACGTTTTTCGCCGCGTGTTGCGCCGCCGCGACGTTTTTCCTCCCGCTTTCCGTCGACGCCGCCGACCAAGCCGCGTCGAAACCGGAAGTCGCGAAAAAAGTCATTAATCTCGACAAACTCGACGCGATGCAAGTCGTCGAGCCGGTCGGCGTTCACCCGTACAACGAAGGTTTCGTCGAAACCGACGGCGTTTACGTCTGCGACGCGGGCGACGCGACCGACAAAGCGTTCGGCGTCGCGCGACGTTACGTTCTCAACCAAGAGACCGCCGCGCCGATCGTCGCGACCGGTTGGAGCCGCGCGGAGAACGTCGGCGGTTCGGTCGGTAACGATTATTCCCTTTATATCGACCTCGAATACGCCGACGGTCAAATGCTTTGGGGCCAAACCGCGCCGTTCGCGACCGGCGATTCCGACTGGACGCAAGAGCGCGTCGCGATTTTCCCGGAAAAACCGATCAAATCGTTAACCTTTTACGGTCTTTTCCGCAACCGTTCCGGCAAAGCCTCGTTCCGCGACCTCGAACTGCGCGAAATGAAGCTCTCGAACGCCTTTTACCTCTTCGACGGCGTTCCGGTCGAGCGCGACGCTCAAACGGGCGCGACGCTTCGCGGGCCTTATCCGAAAATCGGCGACTCGAGCGTCTTGCTTCGCGACGTCGCGAAAAACGGCGATTTCTTGCGCGTCGGCAATAACGGCGGCGAAGTCGACGGCGTCCGCGTTGCTCGGCGTTTTGACAAATACGGATTTGAAACGTTCGTTTTGGAAAATCTCGCCCCCGTCGACCGCGCGTTAACGCTTGTTTATTCAATTAGCGTTCCCGATTTCCAATACGAGCCGTCGACAGAAAAAACGCCGCCTTTTGTTTGGCTGGACGACCCGCGACGTTCGCGCCCGATCGTCGGCGACGGCGAGTTTATCGCGGCGCGTTCGGTTCCGGAAATCGGCGGCGGTCGTCTTTCGCATTATCCGATCGGCGGCGTCCTCGCGCCCGGCAGGCTCGGCGGCCCGACGAGCGAGACGAGCGCGATCGGTCTCGGCGTCGCCCCGAACTATCCGGCGTTTTACCGAATCGCGTTCAACGCCGCGTCGCGCGAACTTTATATCGCTTTCGACGTCGCGCTGACGCCGGAAAAGCCGACCGCCGAACTTCGCTTCGCTCCTCTGGGCGCCCAACTTGTCGGCAAGACCGACGCCTTCCGCGGGCTCCTCGACGCCTACCGCCAAAAGTTTCCGGAGGCGTTCGTCGTTCGCGCGCCAAATCAAGGGAACTGGATGCCGTTCGCGCCGATCTCTAAAGTCCCGAACCAAGAGGATTTTGGCTTCCAATTCAAAGAAGGAAACGACGAAATCGCTTACGACGATTCCGTCGGCGTTACGACCTTCCGTTACACCGAGCCGATGACTTGGTGGCAGGCGCTCCCGAAAGAAACGCCGAAAACGGTCGACGCCGCGCTCGAATTGGCGAAAAAGTTGGCCGCCGACGGGAACGCCGCCGCGCAAGCCCTCTTAACGAGCGGGCATCGCGACCGCGACGGTCGATTTTGCGCGATTTTCCTCGACACGCCTTGGTGCGACGGCGCCGTTTGGAGCCTCAACGACGCGCCCGGCCTCGTCAAATTAGCGAAAGAAGGCAAACTGGGCGACGCGAAAGTCCCGTCGCTCGGCGGTTTCGAAACGAAGTGGAGCGAAAAAATCGCCGACGACCTTTACGGCCCCGCGCTTCCGCCGTCGTCCGTTTCGCTTCCGCGAACGCCGGAGCAGTTCGCCGCCGCGCAGTCGCGCCCGGGTCTCGACGGCGAATATATCGACTCGAGCGAAGGTTACGTTACCGCGCTTCTCGACTTCGACCGCTCGCACTTCGCCGGCATGCGGACGCCCCTTGTTTTCGACGCGAAAACGAAACGCCCGGCGATTTATCGCGGCCTGATCGCCTTCGAATACGTCGAAAAAATCGCGAAAGACGTTCACGCGCGCGGTCGGCTGGCGATGGCGAACTCGACGCCGGGCCAATTCTTCTGGCTCGTTCCGCAGCTCGACGTCGTCGGGACGGAAACGAACTGGAACTGGAACGACCGCTGGTCGCCGATGAGCGACGCCGACCTCCTGTACCGCCGCGCGCTCTGCTACGGAAAACCGTACTGTTTCCTAATGAACACCGATTTCGACAAATTCGGCGCCGATTACGTCGAAAAGTTTATGAAGCGTTCGCTCGCGTACGGGATGTTCCCCGGCTTTTTCAGCGCCGACGCGTCGACGAAGCATTATTTCTCGAATCCGGCGCTTTACGAGCGCGACCGTCCGCTTTTCAAGAAGTATATGCCGCTCTGCAAAGCGGTCGCGGAAGCCGGTTGGGAGGCGCAAACCGGCGCGACGTCGAGCGACGAGAAGGTTTACGTCGAGCGTTTCGGCAAGTTCGAACACCTCCGCAAGCCGCAAACCGCGTCGCAAACGCCCGCAAAGTCGCTCTATTTCACCGTTTTTAACGATTCGCAAGAGGAAAAGACGTTTGAAATCGTCTTCCGCAACGGCAACTTTGATCGCGTGCAAGCGTTCGTCGACCGCGTTTCGGGCAAGACGTTTGAGCTAAAAGACCGCAAACTGACCGCGACGCTCGCTTCGGAGGACGTAATGGTTCTCGAACCGGTCTTCGAGAAGCGTTAAAGTCGACGCGACTTCGCCAAATTAGCGGCGTTTCCAAGTAAGCGCCGCCGAAATTAACCGCCGAACGCCGTTTTTCGTCCTTTTTCGACGAGAAGCGGCGTTTTTTCGCGCTCTTCCCGTTTCACTTCGGCCCGCGCCGTTTCGCTCCGCGTTCCTTCCGCTCGTCGACGGCGTTTTAACAAAGAGTCGCAAAGATTTTCGCGCCGCGTCGTTTCGCCGAGAGTCGAAAAGCCGATTCAAGCGCAAGTCGCCCGGCGTTTCCGAAGCGCAAACCGTCAAGAAATAAAAAAACTCCGCTCGAAAGAACGGAGTTTTACGTTTTAAACGCCCCAACTAGGACTCGAACCTAGGACCCAGCGGTTAACAGCCGCTTGCTCTACCAACTGAGCTATCAGGGCTTGTCGATTGAAGGTCTTACGTCCCCCAACAACAAAAACTATTATAACCGAGAAGCGTGAAACCGCAAGCCCCTTTTTTCAATTTTTCCAAAATTTTCCGAAAACGCCGCGACGCGATTTTCATCGGTCGTTTCCGCGTTCTCCCTTTTGCCTCGCCCCGCTTACGACGGTCGGCGTCGCCCCCAAAACACCAAACCAGCGCTTCGTCCCTTCCGACGCTCGAACGACCGTTTTAGAAAACTCGGTCTCCAACAAACGCCCGAGTTTGCCGAAACGTCGAGCGTCCGCTTCGCTCCTTCCGACGCCCGAACGGCAATTCTAGAATCCTTGCCGACCTCGAACCGCCGCGCTTCGCCGACCGCCGCCCGCGCCGTCAAGAAACAAAAAAACTCCGCTCGAAAGAACGGAGTTTTTTGTTTTAAGCGCCCCAACTAGGACTCGAACCTAGGACCCAGCGGTTAACAGCCGCTTGCTCTACCAACTGAGCTATCAGGGCTTGCCGTTAAGGGAAGCAACTTTCGTTTCCCCTCAACGCTTCATATCTTACCACAAAACCCGAAACGCGCAAGGGTCTTTTTTAAATTTTTCTCAATTTTCTTCAACGTCGCGACAATTTTGCCGCGCCGCCGTCGTTCGCTCGCCGCTTATTCCGCTATTTAGCGTTTCAAAACGCCTCGAAACGGCGTCGACGCCGTCGTCGTTTTTTCTCGACGCTTTTCTACTTTTTATCGAAATTGCGCCCGTAAGTCTTCCAGCGGTTGTGCAACCACCAATATTGATCCGGTTGGCGGCGAATTTCCCCTTCCAGCGCCGACGCGTGCCACTGCGTCATCTGCTGAATCGTCCGCATCCCCTCCGGCAAATCGCGAGGGTCGACGCAATCGATATGTTTTAACGTAAAATGCATCGGTTTATCGTCGTTGCGCGTCGCGGAGCAAACCAACATCGGCGCGTCGTACTGAACGCTGAGCAACGCCGGCGCCTTGAACGCCGACGCGGGCCGCCCGAAAAAGTCGATCCAAGCGCCCTTGCGCCCGGCGGACTGGTCGGCCAAAAACGCCATCGTTCCCTTGTTGCGCAGGACGTCGAGAATTTCTTCGTAACCCTCGTTTTTATCGATGAGAAACTGTCCCGTTTGACCGCGAAATTCGCCGATAAAATCGTTCAAATACGGATTGTCGAGACGCCGCGCGACGGAAAACGTCGGATAACCTAAAAGCCCCAAAATATAACCGCCCATTTCAAAATTCCCGAAATGTCCGGTAATCAAAATCAGCGGTCGGTCGTCCATCAGGGCGTTCAGCATCCAATACGGATTTTCCAATTTTACCGATTTCCACCAGTTTAACTCGTGCAGCTCCCGCGGCGCGTGCGCGACCTCCGCCGCCATCAAGAAAAGGTGCGTCCACATCCGACGAATTTCCTCGCGCCGCTCGGCTTTCGTCGATTCCGGAAACGCTTTCGACAAATTCGTTTCCAAAAGTCGCCCGCGCGCCTTCAACACGTCGGTAAAAAGAAACGCCAATAACTCGGCGCCGCGACGGCAAACGTCGAGCGAAAGACACTGCGCGACGCAAATAACGACGCGAACGAGCAAATAAACCGCGTAATCGGCAAAATTTCGCAAAAATTTCTTCATCGCAAGGAACACTGGGCAAAACGCGCAAAAATTTCCGGTCGCGACGGACGACCGTTTTCCCATTTTACCAAAATTTCGCTCGTCAAGTCAAGCGCAATCGTTCCCGCCGCGACGTTCGCCAAGACGCGACGACGCCCGAAATTCCCTCCCGGCGAAGTTCCTCTTTCCTCTTTCCGTCTTGTCTAACTTACCCAAACGACGCCGCCCAACGCTTCCCGCGCCGTCGCCCGGTTTCGCCGTCGAGAAATCAACGTTTCAACGCAAGTCGGCAAACCGCCGTTGAGAAATCGACGTTTCAACGCAAGTCGGCAAGAACGCCGTCAAGAAATAAAAAAAGAAACGTCGCTGGGACGACGTTTCTTCGGAAGTTCGCGCCAAAATCGGCGTTCGTTTTAAGTGGAGGCGGCGGGAATTGAACCCGCGTCCCGCGACGTCTCTACGAGAGCGTCTACGCGTATAGTCGATTCTTTAAAATTTAATCCCCTCGAACCCTTATCGACGACGGTTTCTCAGGAACGATCCGAAAGCCAAATTTAACCGCTCGCGTGTTCGGCGCGACGAGCGACGATCCGAAATTATCGACCAGGTTTTTCAGCTCTTCGGCGAAGCGTCAAACCCGGGGTCGCCTGTTCTTAGGCGGCCAGAGCCACTTGATTGTTGGCAATTGAAATTTATAATCGGCTTTTAACGAGGCCAACCGATCAACCTCGACGCGCAACTCACGCTTCGCCCGCCCGGTCGAACCCAGTTCGCCCCCGGAGAAAAAATTTTGCGTTTTTTCGGCAAAACGAAATCGAACTATCTCTATTGTACGCAAGCCAAGCGCGCCGCCAAGGGAAAAAATCGCCGACGCGCCCATTTTTCGCAAATTTTTCGTCGAAAACGCAAATTTTTTCAGCCGTCCCTCTTCCAGAACGCTCGGCGACGCTAAACCACGCGGTTTACGCAAACTTTAACGCCGCCCGTCGTCCGATGCTTTCCGTTTCTCCGTCGACGCGTCTTTCTCGAACCGCCGACTTTTTCGCGTTCACTTTCTCGCCGGCGAAACAAAAATCAGCGTTCGCCGCCCGCCGAGTTCCGCCGGAAACGCGCCGCCGTCGGTCGCGAACGTCTCGACCGCCCCGGTTTTCGGGTCGAGCGCCGTCCAACGCTCCGACGCGAACTCGACGCCGTCCGCCCCGGCCAAGCGGAACGAACCGCGCCAATCGTTCGTCGTCGGGTTCGAAACGACGAAAATCGTCCGCCCTTCCCGCTCGAACGTTCCGGCGATCAAGTCCGGATTCGCCGGTTCCGCGACGAGGCGCTCTCCGGCGAAGTCGGCGGTCGCGGGCCGAATCTGTTCCCAACGACAAATCGGATTTTCGTCCGCGATCCAAAGCTCGCGGAAGTTCGGGTCGGCCCAATCGTACTCGATTTTTTCCGACCAACGCGGGAAAATAACGCCCTTAAACTTCCCGGCTAGCCGCGCCGCTTCCTCGGCGTTCTCCGGATTTTTCGTTAAACTCCGCAAAGTCGCGCGGTCGACGACGTAAAACGAAATTTGCGCCCGGGAAAGCGCCTCGCCGAGTTGGTTGAACGAGTCGAAAATTTGCCGCGTTTTCTCGTTTTGCGTCGCGATTTCAAATTTCTCCGCGATCGGTCGATATTCGGCCTGCAATTCTTCGATCGGATAATAGAGCAAAACCGGCCGAACCGGCGCCGCGTCGCGCAAAACGGCGTTCAACCGCCCGACGTATCGGCAGTAATCGCGGTGCGACGCTTCGTTTCGCTCCGGCGCCTTTTCGCCGCCGTTAATACCGTAATAAAGCGTATATTCCGTAACGCCGAACGCCGCTTGCCAAGTCGCGGTCGCCTCCATCATCGCCAAGTCGCAAGGCTTTCTATGACCGGCGTGAATCTGCGAAAAGTCGCAAACTTCCGTCATCACCCGACGCTGACCGATAAACTCCGCCGCCGACGCCGGAAACGCCGCCGCGAGCCAGCATCCCCAAAAATAGGCGTGCGGGTCGGAGTTCAACATATCGAGCCCCGGCAAGTCGAACGTCTTCAAGACCGCCAACTTGTTCCCGTCGAGCGGAACGTGCAAGGCGATATTTTCTTCGTAAAGCGTATGACCGGACGCGACCGGGCCGCCCTTATTCTCGCGACAAAAATCTTGCAACGGTTTGTAAAATCGTTCGACGTCGAGTTCGCCGACAAGCGTCCAAAAGTTGCGGCGGACGGCGCGGTCGGCGTCGGAATCGCCTTCGAAGAGCGAGCGCAAATTCGGGCGCAACTCGGCCCCGTATTTCTCGCGGTACCGCTCTTCGAGGTCGTCGCACCAAGGAACGACCGGCAACTTCTTTTTGTTCGGGTCGAGCGGGTCGAGCGTTCGGACGCCGCGCCGAATATCCTCTTGGATTTCGCCGAGATTGACCGCCATCATCGACGGTTCGTCGGTGAAAAACGCCTCGACGTAATCGAACAATTCCGGCCCCGTTTCGGCGCGGTACCGGCGATGCGTAACGTCGAGAAAGCGCTCGGTCGCCGCCCGATTCAGCGGATTCGGGTACTTTCGCGCGGCAAAAACGTTGTTGCTCGAATGGGTGAACTCGTAACAGTCGCGGACGACGAACGGCTCGGCGGCGGCGCGGTCGAACGCCAGCTCTTGCGAGCAAAGCTCCGGGCGCCCCTCCATCACGACGCCCCCGGCGCTAAGGCTCGGGTACCCGTCTTCGTCGTAAATCCAAGCGCGCATTCCGGCTTCTTTAACGTTTTCGAGCCCGGCGACGAAGCGATCCCAGTTCGCCTGTTCGCGAACATACCCCGCCCCGCCGACGTTGACGACGAGCCCGCCGAGCCCGCATTGGTCGCGGTAATATTCGACCGTCTTAATATCGGTCAAATCTTGCCCGTGAACGATTTGAAGCGGTCGAAACTCGCGCGGCGGCGTCGCGAAATCGGCGAGCCAATCCGCGCCGAGGAACGCTCCGTTCCGCTTCTCGAACGCGATCGGCGCCCCCGCCGGAGCCCGCTCGTCCGACGCCGGAACGACCGTTTCGACGTCGCGCCGCGCCGGAGCCGCCTCTTTCGTCGAAGCGTTCGACGCCGCGTTGACCGGCGCTTCGTTCGCCGACGTCGCCGCTTCCGCCCCGCTTTCTTGCGCCCAAACCGGCGCGGAAATCGACGGCAAAATCGTCGTTCGTTCCAACGCCCAATCGAACGGCAAAACCGACGTCGAAACGCCCCCTATTAATAATAACGACAAAATCGCCGAAAAACGCATCTTTTTCTCCTTCTCAACCGCGGTCGCCTCCGCGACTCCAAACGCCTAAAAGCCAAACGCTAAGTCCGCAAAATCGATAAAATCAACAAAGCCGACCAAAGCGACGTTCGCCGCCGACCGACGCGCTTCATTATAAAGGACGGCGACGCCGACGTCAAACGTTTTCGCGTCGCGCCCGTTGGAACTCCCGTCGAAAGCGTCGCTCGAACGCCGTTAAAACCAACGCGTTTCAGCCAATCGACCTATTCTCGCTCAACCGCCTTATTTTCTCAAACGTCGCCGACGCCGTAAAGCGCCGCTTCACCCGAAAAGATACCCGGCGTACCCGACGACGCGCTCTCGGTCGCCGCTCGAATCTCCGCTCGTCGCGTATCCGACTTTCTCCGCTTTGCCCAATTTACCGATTTTACCGAGCGCCGTCAAAACGAAAAACGCGGGCAAGACGCCGCACATCGAGATTTTTTCGCGCCGAACCGTCTCCAAAAGGCGCGTCGGGTCGAGCGATTCGAGGGCGTCGAGGGCGAGAGCGTCGAGGCGGCGCGTCGTTTCGTCGTTCGAAAAATGATTCATATCGCTAGAAATCAAAACTAGCGGCGCTTTTCGACCGTTTTTCTCTTCATTTTGGAGAAATTCGGCAAACTTTGCGGCCGCCGCGGTCAATTCGTCGACCGTCGCCCGTCCAATAACCGCCCCGACGACCTTCGCCGCCGGAGCGAAACGAGCGATCAACGGAACGAGCGTTTCGACCGCGTGTTCTCGGCGATGCGCGACGACGTCCTTGCGGAACGGCGGAACCGCCGCGACGAAGCGTTCGACAAAATCGGGATCGCTCGGAACGCGTTCCCCGCCCCCGACGTCCCAACGCTCGGCGGGCATAACGGCGAAATCGGCCCCCTCCGCTCGGTGTTTCGGCGCGAAAACGACGACCGTTTCCGGAATTTCGACCCGTTTTAGCGTCGCCGCCGCCAAGCGACCCGAATAAATCCAACCGGCGTGCGGAACAAGCGCCGCGCTCCAACGCCGCCGACTTTCGCCGTCCGTCCTAATTTCACCAACTTTGCCAAACCTTCCAAGTTCGCCAATTTCGTCAATTTTGTTAATCTTATCGAAACCGCCGTTTCCCGCGCTTCGCCTACTTTGCGCCGTCCGCTCCAATTTGTCGATTAACGCCGACCGCTCCGCCGGAGTCGCCGGATAAAAGAGCCCCGCGACCGCCGCCGGTCGAACCGTCGCGCTTGCGTCGTTCGCAACGATTTCTTTGCCAACCCCGTTATTTTGCGCAATCCCTCTATTTTGAACGCTCGTCGGAAGATTCCAACGGAAAAAATCGGGCGCAAGGCGAAACGTCGGTCGCGACTCGTTTGCCCAACTTGCCGACTTTGCCGACGCCGCCTTATTCGCGCCGCTTGCCGAAACCGCCGACTCTTCCCCGTTTGTCTTATTTCGCTCGGCGACGATTTGAGCCAACGTCGGATTTTTGCTCGCCAAATAAACGAACGGTTTCTTGAACGAAACGCCTTCGAAAACGAAAAGTCGCGTTTCGTCGCTCGTCCAAGCGTCGCGCGCCAACCCGGCTTTCTCGCAAACGGCCTCTAAAAAGCGTTCCGCGTCCCAACCGAACTCGACCGCGACGCTCGGCAAAAGGAGTCCGCGCCGCTCCCGCCCTTCGATTTGGAGACCGTCGCGCCCAATTTGAATCGCGCCGACTCGGTCGACGCCGCGTTCGGAAAGCGCCCGCGTTTCCCCAAGCGCCCAAATTTCCAAATCGAGGTCGTAAAATTCGTCCGGCGAAAGGGGCGGAAAGCGCGGATCCGACGTCGCGGCGGAAACGGCGGCGGAATCGAGCGCGACGCCGCAAGCGATCCCTTCGCGCATCGCTCCCATACAGGAACGCAGACGCCCCCGCTTCTTTAAACTAACAAAAGCGCCCCCGACCGGCAAATTCGCCAATTCGCCCAAACCGCTTATTTTCGGCGGCGCTCCTCCCGCGACCGTCGCGACGATTCGATCTCGCGTCCAAAAAAACGCTTCCTCCATCGCGTCCTTAGAAAGATTGAGAAAAATTTTCCCCAAGCGCTCGTCCGCGTTATCCGTTCTCATCGCCCCCCTCGCATACTGTTTAAACCGTTTATACCGTTTTTAACGCCGGCAAACGCGCCGCTTCAACGCAAAAGCAACCGTTATTCGCGCGTCGCGCATTTTCGAGTTTTCTTTTCAAACGCCTTACGCCGCCCGTGCGCTTTTGTCTATTTTAACCAATTTCGCTATTTTTATCAACAAAGCGCGTCTAGAAAAGATCGAGAAAATTTTAAAACCGGGCTTGCAAGAAGCGCCGAAAATCGCTACCCTAGCGCCATAAAGACGAGCCCAACGCGCTCCGTCTTACGCGCCAAACGGTCGCGCGCCAACGCGATCGACAAGAAAAAACCCGTCGCGGAAACGCGAAGACTTGGAAAAACCCGAATTCCTGCAACGAGAACTTGCATTCCTCTTCTTGGGTGACGACCAATTTAAGGAATTCAGGAGGATCTTCGCGCTCCGCGACGGGGGCGTTCGTTACGCGGCCAAAGCCGTTTTCGTATAAAATTATTAACGACGTTCTAACGACGCGACTTCTCCGCGCGCCGTCGCGACCCGACAAAAAAACAACGCTACCGTCGGGGCTAGAACGATTGTATTGTATCATAAACCCGGGGGACGCGCAAGCGGGCGGACAAAAAAATTTTAAAGTTTTGCGAGCGCGCTGTCGATAAACGGCGGCGACGCGTTTTTTGCCCGATTCGCTCGCCTTCCGTCTATTATACGCTCTTTTTCTTAAACGCGCTTCCATTTTTTTTAAAATTTTTAAAAAATTTTCACGTTCCTTAAAACGCGTCCCAAAGCGTCATATTCCCTATAATCCGTTTATTTCCGATTTTATCAATTAGGGCCGGCCTCTATTTTATTGCTTTCTAAAAATTTTTGGAAAAAACCTGGAGAAAAAATAAAATTTATTTAACGAAATCCGTCGACGGCCTTGCGCAAATTTTGAGACGCGTTATAATGCATATTATTTTATACACAAAAGATTGGCCGTTCGGAGTACGAAAAAGCGTGTTTTTCTATGGCGAACGGCGTACTTTTACCTCGAAGAGGAATATAAATGGTCGAATTTTTGACTTTATCGGTCGAACGCCGCGAAGAAGTCGGCAAACGTCGAAATCGTCGTCTTCGCGAAAGCGGCAAAACCCCGGCTGTCCTTTACGGTCATAAGAAAGACGTTATTAATCTGACCGTTCCGGCCGACCAACTCGACGCCGCGATCCGTCTCGGCAACCGTTTCGTGAACCTCGCGGGCGCCGTCAACGAACGCGCTTTCATCAAAGAAGTTCAATGGAACACTTGGGGCGATACGGTTCTCCACGTCGACTTCACCCGCGTTAGCGAAAACGAACGAGTCCAAGTCGAACTTCCGCTCGAACTGCGCGGCGAAGCGCCGGGCGTCAAAGAAGGCGGCGTCGTCAAACAAGTTCTTTACCGTCTCGAAGTCGAAGCCGACCCGACGAACGCTCCGGAACGCATTTCCGTCAGCGTTAACGAACTTGGTTTCAACCAACAAGTTCGCGTCGCCGATCTCGTCCTTCCGGAAGGCGTGAAAGCGCTCGCTCCGGCCGACGCGGTCGTCGTCGAATGCTCCGAACAAGAAGAAGTTTCGGAAACCGCCGAAGAAGCCGTCGACGGCGCGGAACCGGAACTCATCGGTCGCAAAAAGGCCGACGAAGAAGAAGCGGAATAATTCGACTTTCGCGCCTCGCTCCCTTGTCTTTCGGCAAGTCGCGCCGCGAGTCGCGCTTAATCGTCGAAGTAATTTTCGGAGTTTATCGCAATGCTCAAGACTTTATTCAAGGTCTTTAGGGCGCCGAAAAACGAAATGAAACCGGATAAAATTATCGTCGGCTTAGGAAATCCCGGTTCCAAGTACCGCGACACGCGGCACAACATCGGGTATATGGTTCTTGCGGAACTTGCGTCGCGTTGGGCGACCGGCAAACCGCGCAACCAATTCCAAGGCGACGCGCTCGACGCTCGGATCGGAGGGAAAAACGTTCTTCTCCTTTGTCCGACAACTTATATGAACCTTAGCGGAAGCTCGATCGCCGCCGCCGTTCGTTATTACAAACTTGATCCGAAAGCGGACTTGATCGTCGTTTGCGACGACCTCGACCTCCCGATCGCGAAAATTCGCGTTCGTTCGCAAGGATCGGCCGGCGGACAAAAGGGCTTAAAAGACGCGATCGCGAAACTCGGAACGCAAGAGTTCGCAAGACTTCGCGTCGGAATCGGTCGTCCCGCGACGCAAGAGCAAGTCGTCAACTTCGTATTAATGCCCTTTAGAAAAGAGGAGCGAATCGAAGTCGATTTGGCGCTGAAAACCGCCGCCGACGCGCTCGAACGCTGGGTCGCCGACGGAGTTGAAGAAACGATGAACCTCTTCAACGCCGACGCGAAAAAGAAAAAAGGTTCGTGAACGAACGATTTTACCGATTTCGCCATTAACCGGAAGGTTCGTTCGTCGTTTTTAAACGTCGACGACCGTTAAAAATGAAATAAACTCGTCCGCGCGACGAGAACGACTTCCGAGACACTCGAAGTCGTCCATATATTAGGAGCAGTAAATTGACTCAGGAACACGTTTACGACGGCTTGTTCATTTTGAATTCCGAAGCCTACGCCCGTAATCCGGAAGAAGTTTCCGGCCAAATCGCGAAAACGATCGAGTCCTTGGGCGGCGTCGTTCGCGTCAGCCGTCTTTGGGAAGAACGCAAACTCGCTTACCCGATCAAAAACCATCGTCGCGGAACCTATTGGCTCGCCTATTTCCGCATGCAAACCGACAAACTCGTCGAGTTGAATCGCCAATTCCAACTCAACGGCAACATCATTCGTTTCCTCATCCAAACGATCGACCCGCGCCTTGAAGACGCTCTCGTCGAACACGCGCTCGCCGGTCCGGCTCAACGCGAAGAAGCGACCGAAGAAGCCGCGCCGGTCGCCGACGTTTACGAAGAAGAAACCGCCGAAGACGAAGAATAATTTTCGTTTCGACGCTCTTCGCGTCGCGCCGAAATTTCGGTTCGGTTCGTTTAACGACGCCGACCGAACGTTTTTCCCGAAAATCGCGCGTTTGCGCAATCCGTTTAACGAAAGGCGAGCGATATGGCTAGTTACAACAGAGTCGTTTTGGTCGGCAACCTGACCCGCGACCCCGAACTTCGTTCGATTCCCAGCGGTATGTCCGTCCTCGACGTCGGAATCGCCGTCAACGACCGTCGCAAAGACGCGAGCGGCAATTGGGTCGAAGAAGCGACTTTCGTCGACGTTACCGTCTGGGGACGCAGCGCCGAAGTCTTGGCCGAGTACACCCGCAAGGGTTCGCAAATCCTCGTCGAAGGCCGCTTGAAAATGGACTCTTGGGAACAAGAGGGCCAACGTCGAACCAAACTGAAGGTCGTCGCGGAACGCACCGTCCTTCTCGGTTCTCGCGGAGAAGGCGGCGGAGGCGGCGGTTACCAACAGGGCGGCTATCAACAGTCGTATCAACGCCAACAACCGCAACGCTCCAACGCGTCGAACTCCGGTTCGTCCGGCGGCGATTACTACAACGACTTTGCGCAAGACGGCGGCGACGACATCCCGTTCTAATTTTAGAACGCGACGCAGTCAATCGGAAAAGCGTTTTTTGGCGCTTGAAATTGGAAATAAAATAAAATAGGAAATATAGCAGGTTTAATCATGCAACAACAACGCAACAAACGCGCTCGCAGCGCTTACCGCACCGGCAAACGTTTGCCGAAGGGCCCGAACGGCGGTATCCAACTCCTTTTGATCCAATCGGTCGACTCCCTCGGCAAACAAGGCGACGTCGTCGAAGTCAAACGCGGTTACGCGATAAACTACTTGCTTCCGCAAGGTCTCGCGACCTTCGCGACCGATCACCACCGCCGTATGGTTGAAAAACACAAGGCGATGTTGCTCGAAATCCAAAAACAACGTCTCGCCGGTCTCCGCGAACTCGCCGATCTCATCGCCGAAAAGACGGTCAGCATCGAAGCGAACGCCAACGCCGAAGGTCAACTTTACGGTTCCGTCGGCGCCGAAGAAATCGTTCACGCCCTCAAACTCGAAGGCGTCGCGATCTCGACCGACCAAGTTCGTCTCGAAGGCCCGCTCAAGGAACTGGCGCAATACAAAGTTCGCATTTACTTGGGTCACGAAGTCGAAACGTCTTTGAACGTTTGGGTCGTTCCGACCGCCGGCAACGCCTGATCGACTTCCCTTGTCGACGGGCTTTTAGCCGCCGCGCGTTAAAATAGGCGAACTCGCTTTGTCTATTTTAACATTATGCGAAAATAAAACGTCGCGTTCTCGCAAAAGAACGCGGCGTTTTTTCTTTTCTTGAACGTTCGTTAAGCGACGCGCTTCCCCCCTTGGCGTCGCCGCGGTTCTTTGCGTCCTTTTAATTTAACGAAGAAAGTCCGATTTTCGTCTCGTTTTTCTCCGTCGCTTGCCCAAACGCCAACCGCTTTCGGCGACCGGATTTTCTCCTCCCCTCGCCGCGACCGAAAACGACGGTCGATTTTCTCCGCCCGACGCCCGACGGTTCCGGTCGCGACGATTTTAACGCAAAAAAAACGGCGCGACGTTCGTCGAATCGTCTCGACTCACGCCGCGCCGCCCTATTTTACGCCGTTAATAACGACCGGCGTTCGCTCTTATTCGTCAAACGCCGACGTTAACGGTTCGATTTTTCTCCCAATCACGCGTCCGGTTGAACGGAGAACGGTTTGCCCGCGAAGAAGTCTTTGAAGATTTGCGCGTAACTCTTGTCGGTGTAACCGCCGGCCTCTTGGGTAACCCAACCGTTATAACCGATTTCTTCGATGCAATCGCGCACCGATTTCCAATCGATCGAGCCTTTTCCGATCGGCGGGAAGGAACCGCCGCTTCCGCTCGATTTGTCGAGCAGGAAGTCTTTGATGTGCAACTTGACGATATCGTCTTTGCCAAGCGCGCGAAGCCAATCTTCGGTTTTCGCGTATTTAACGTGATTGCCGAGGTCGAAGTAAGCCTTAACCCAAACGTTCGAGAAGGAACGAACGAACGCGGCGTAAAAGTCCGGCGCGCACCAAAGGTTGTTCCAAACGTTTTCAATACCGATGGTAACGCCTTCGTAAGCCGCGACCGGAAGAATTTCTTCCATGCAACGGTAGGTCGCTTCGGTCGCTTCGTTTTGCAACTTGATATATTCGGCGAACGGCGCGTTGTCGCCTTCGCAAACCGATTTCACCATCAACGTGTTCGGGTCGAAATCAATTTTGAAGTCCCAAGGTTTCGGGCCCGGATTGCCAATGCGGCACGGAACGAGCAGAATCGCGGAGGCGCCGAACGCGGCGGCGGCGGCCAACGCTTTCTTGACCGATTCGATATCGGCTTTCGCGGAGTCGGCGTTGTTGAAGTTCGTCCAACCGCGCATCACCGAGTGAATGCGGATCCCAACTTCTTCCGCGTCTTTGCGAGCTTTGCGAGCGTCGGCGACTTCGACGTTCCAACCGGAAATTTCAACGCCTTCGATCCCGACGGCGGCCAACTCTTCGAAGCGTTTTTTATCGGCTTTCCCAAGAATAAAGGCGCTGTGCAGTTGCGTTTTATAGGTCGCGGCGCTCTCGTCGGCGCGAGCGACGCTCGAAAAACCGTTCAAATTCGCGGTCGCGGCGACGGCGCCGAGCGCGGTCGTCGCCATAAAATCGCGGCGAGTCCATTGACGTTGCATATCGTTCGTTCCTTTCGCAAACGGAGGTCGAGCGGCGTCAAAATCTCTGTTCGGAAGACGCGCTTCGACGCTTCGTTTTGTTCGTCGTCGTCCGCCTCGACGGCGCGATTTTCGACGTTTCAACGCGACGCGCTTTTCCAACGCCCGCGCCCTCAAACGACGCGCGACGTTTGGCAAGCGCAAGCGCTCGTCCTTGCTAACGAAGGGAAACGGAAATCGAAAATCGCCGTTTAGGCGGCGTTACTTTCCTTAAAATCGAAACATTTTAACGTCCGTCGTCAACAACGCGACGCCAACAGTTTCAGAACGTTCGCGATTATACCAAACGCGACGCCCGATTGCAAGCAAATTGCGCCCGAAAAAAAATTTTTTTTCTTCTTTCTCCCTTAATTCGCTTCAATTTTACCCGCTAAATTTCCTCAACGCCGCTTTTTCTCCATTTTAACGCAATTAAACGCCCAAAAAACGCCGCGTTTTCCAACGCGACGTCGTTAAAATCTCGTTTTTCTTCCCGTTTTAACATTCAACGGTAGTCGACGTCGCCGACGATCGGCAAATCGTCGAGCGACTCCAAGTTAAAAAGGCGCAAAAATCGGGGCGTCGTCGTATAAAACGCGACTTTTTTCTTGTCGACGACGCGTTTTTCTTGCGCGACAAGTTCCCGTTTAACCAACTGCGAAAGCGCGCCGGTCGCGTTGTTCCGCGTTTCGAGAATCTCGTCGAGCGAGATCGGCTGCCGATAGGCGATCAACGCCAAGACGTCAATCATCGTTTGCGTCAACTTAAATTCCTTCGTCTTCCCGCCGACAAAACGCGCCGCCAACGCGTCGAACTCGGGTCGCAACGCCATTCGGAACCCGTCGCCGTCGCGCACGATCCGATAAGGGGCGCCGTCGCGAAGATACCGCTCGTTCAGGTCGGCGAGCGCTTCGATCGCCTCGGTCTCCGACACGTTGCGCATCAACTCGGTCGCGCGGGCCAGCGTCAGCGGGCGATTTTCTCGGTCGCCGACGAAGAGCATCGCTTCGAGAATCGACGCCGGGCCGATCGGAACGCGACGTCCGACGGTCGCGTCGACGTTCGTTTCATCGCCGCCGTTTCTTTCGCTATTTTCGCCGTTTTCTCTATTTTGACCGTTTATCGCGTTCCTAACGCCGGAACGCGCTCCGCTTTTTCGTTCGAAATCGGCGTCCGAAACGCGGGAACGCTCGAATTTTTCGCCCGCTTCGCGCAGAAAATCGGCGTCGTTTTGGAGCAAAACGCCGTCGAGCGATTCGCGCCGCTCGCGTTCGAAATCGCGTTGAAATCGTTCGCCGTCCGATTCGTCCTCGTCCGACGCTTCCGCGCCGTCGCCCTCTTCCGCCTCCGCGTCAAAAAGCGACCGCAAACCGCCCGCGAACGCGTCGTCGAACGAATCGGCCGCCCTTCGCGACTCGGAATCGGACGAAAAACTGGCGAAAAAGGCGTTTTCGTCGTCAAATTCGCCGTCGTCCGCTTCCCAATCGGCGTTTAATTCGCTCGAATTTGCCGATTTTACCGAATCCGTCGACTCTTCCGAGTCGTCGTTCCCATTCGGCGTTTTTATCGGCCGTTTTCCCTCGTTCGACGGCGCGCCAACGCCGACGGAAAACGCTCCCGACGCGGAAACGACGCGAAAACGCCCGGGCGAAACGGAACGACGCCCGTTCTCGCCGTCGCGCTCCGTTTGCCCAATTTCTTTATTTTGCGCTTCCTCGCCAATCCGCGCGCTTGCGTCGCTTTGCGCCGTCGCTTCAAACGGTCGTTCTTCGCTCTCGCGAGCGTCTTTTCGTTCCAAGGTCATTCCTCTTCGAAAAGGTAATCGACGTCTTCGCCGTCTTCGAAAAGGTAATCGACGTCTTCGCCGTCGCCGCCGGAACCGAGTTTCGCGGCGAAAGCGATTCGCGCGACGTCGCCAATTAAGCGGAATACGCCGGATTTAACGACGTACCGCGCCGCGATTTGGTTGCCGTCGACCGAATATTCGACTTCGAAGCGAGCGTCGTCCGCTTCGGCGACTCGTTCGAGCGCCTTTCGAGCGGAAGCGGTCAACTCGTCCGCCCCGTCGAGCGCGGCGAGCGCCCAGCGTCCCAACGGAGCGACGGCGAAAGCGACGCGTTTCGGAGCCGGCGTTTTCGACTTTGAAGCGGCGGCGATTCGCGCAAACTCGGCGTCGACGGCGGTCGAGTCGAGACCGACGACGGCCAAAACCGCGTCGGCGCACGTTCCCCAACGAACGGCGAACGTTTTATCGCTCCAATACGCGGCGAGCGACTCCGGCAAATCCGCGCCCAACTCGGCGAACGGAACGTCGAGTTTAGAAACGGCGAAACCTTCGACCGTTTCCGCGTCAAATTTAACGAATTTAGCGATTTGTTCGGCGATTTCCGGTTCGTCTTTCTTCAATTTCTCGAAAATTTTACGCGCGGCGACGGTCAATTCGTTCCCGTCGACCGACGCGACCGCCGTCGAAAAGCAAGCGCCCGACGCGTCGCAAGCAAACGCCGAGGCGACGTCGAACGTTCCGTCGGCGTTCGCCGACTTCGCGAATCTTTCAAGAACGGCCAACACTTCTTCCGCCAACGCTCGTTCTTCGTCGGAGTCGAGCCCGATCTCGAGCGCGGTTTTAAAATTATCGAACGCGATCGCTTGTTGTTTCGCCAGAAACTCGCGGTCGAGCGCGGAGCGTTTGCCCGCTTGAACGGCGGCGAAAACGGCGTTCGGCGTCTCGGCGATCGCGCCCCAACGGGTTTCGGCGTTTTGCGTTCCGGCGAACGTTTCGGCCAACGGCGAGCCGTCTTTGCAAACGGCGGAGCAATCGCAAAGAAGATCGCCGGTCGCCGCGTCGACGTTAAGCGTCCAAGCGGCGCGTTCGAGCGAATCGAAAATCGCCGAATAATATTCGAGCGTCGCGTCGAATTGTTCGAGCGCGGCTTCGTCGTCGGTCGGCGCGGCTTCGGCGGCCTTTTGCCGCAACGCCGCGAACCCGGCTTCGAGCAGTTCTTCCGGAAGCGCGGTCAAATCGGCTTGAAACGTCAAAACGCCCGCTTTCTCGTCGCCAAGCCAAGCGGTTGGGTCGGTCGTCGGAAGGACGGCTTCTTTTCCCGCTTCGCAAACGAAGAGCCAACCGTCTTTTTCGAGCAAGCGGAAGCGCGGATCGTCGCCGAAAAACGTTCCTTCCGGCGTCGTTTCGATCTTTTCTTTCAAATCGGAAGCGCCGACAAATTCAAGTTTTTCGACGTTCGCGACCGGCAAAAACGCGAACGGAACGACTTCGGAACCGTTCGTCGCGACGACGACGCCGAACGGCTTTTCGCGGTCGACGCCTTGAACGTCGCCGTAAATCGCCCGCGCGGCCTCGACCGCTTCGGCAAATTTCAGCTCTTTAGCGACGCGTTCCGCCGCTCCCCAAACCGCGTCGTATCCGGCGCTCGCGACGACGGCGATCGGTCGCCAATCTTTATCGACGTTCGGTTCCGCCGCCGACGCCGTTCGAGCGCCGCCCCAACACGTCGTTAAAACGGTTGCAAACGTTAAAACCGTCGCGAACACGCCCGTTTTTCCCAGCGTCGCGCCGTTTCCGCGTCCTTTGTTTCCTCGTCGATTCCGAATGTTCATCGTTCGTCCCTTAAATTCTTCGTTTGAAATTTCAACGCCTTTTTTACCTTAACGTCGTCGACGGCGTTTTCCACGCTTTCCGTCAAAAACCAACGCAAGTCTTAAAACCGTTCAAGCGCGTACCGCAACCGCGGCTTTATTTTCTCGTTGGAACGCCGTCTATTAATATTGACGACGCGACCGCCGACAAAATAACGTCGAACGCCAACTTTTATCGAAAAAAACTTTTTTCTTTTAGGAGCGCGCTCTTCGTTGAATTTTAAAAAATCTTCGCCCCCAAGTCAAGACGCCCTCTTTTCCCGCGCTTCTCTTTTTCCCGTTTGCTCTTCGTTTTCCTCCCCTCCTTTTTTATACTTTGTTATCAAAACCCTAATTTTTATCGCCAGCCCCCTTACTCCGCCTATATTCAACGCATTTTTCAAAACCGCTCTTGCTTGGCGGCGTTAATTCCGCTAAACTAACGCGCCGACGTTTGGTTCCCGCCTTTATTCCTTTCCTTTTCTCTTTTCTCGCCCAACGATGCAGTTCCCCCGTTCTTCCTCCGAACTTCCTTCCGACGACGTTGCGCATACGACGACGCGCGCCCGTTTTCCCAACGCCGTTCAGTTCGCGCCAATTTTCGCGGGTCGCCAAGCCCCCAACGCTTCGCCGCCCCTCGACGCCCCCTTTTTCGCCGAATTTGAATCCTCTTTTGTCGAAGCGGCTCGTCGACTAACGGCGCCGACGGCGGAAGTTCTCTTCGACGGTTTCGGGTTCGCGTCTCTCGACGACGTCGCGGGAGGTTTCAGGCGTTCGAACGACGTCCTTCCCGAAACGCTCCTTCTCGGCGACGATCGCGGCGCGCGTTCCTTATTTGTCGCGCCGCCGTCGACCTTTCGGCTCCTCTTCGACGCGGCGCTCGGTTTCGACGTCGCGGCCCTTTGCGCAAACGCGACGCTTTGGAACGATTTTAACGCCGACGCGCAAACGCCGTTGACGCCGTTTGAAGAAGAAGCGTTCGCGCAAGAATCGGTTCGTTTCGCGACGCTTTTCCCAACCGCCGCGTTCTCTTCTTCGCCGACCGTCGTCGCGTTCCGCCCAACGTTCGACCGCGTCGCGCTCGAACTCGACGACGCCCTATTTTATTGGGAGCGCCGCGTTCTGCGCCTCGCCGACCGTTATTTTCCTTGGACGTTCGTTTTTTCGACGCGTTTTCTCGCGCCGTTGGCCGACGCCGCGCTCCCTCGCGATTTTTCGGAACCGGCGCCGTCCTCCTTTTCGTCGACGCAAACGCCGCGCGCCAACGTCCCGGACTCGCGGTCGTCCGCTCTTTTTTCCCCGCCGTTCTCGCGACGCGCCGCCGAGCCGACCGAGTCGACGCCCTTTCTTTCCGACGCGCCGGGTTTTCTCGACGCCGCCGTCGATTCGGTTTTACCGTCGGAAGGCGATTTTGAACTTGCCGTCGTCGTCGAGCGGAACGAAATGCCGACGGAATCTTGGCGCCGCTTGAAACCGGGCGACGTTTTAACGACGAACGTTCCGGCGAACGCCCTATTTTTAGGCCTAGTGAACGACGCGCCGCGCTTCCTGTGCCGCCCGGGTCTCTATCGAGGCGCCGCGGCGGTTCAAATCAAAACTCGAGCCGACGACCGCGAATAACGGCCCGTCCGCGGTCGGTATAAAAAAATAAAAAAAATTAGAAAAAGGCTCTTTACATTTCGCGAAAGCGTGTTATGATTATGTGTGTTAAGGGGGTGAGCGGTAAACGCCTCCCACCCTTATCGCCTTAACGAAGAAAAAGGCTGAATAGCTCAGTTGGTTAGAGCGGCGGCTTCATAAGCCGTAGGTCACCGGTTCAAGTCCAGTTTCAGCCACTAGCTCAAACGTTTGTTTTGCGAACGTTTGAGCTTTTTTTTTGATCTTTTGGAACGCGTCTTGTTTCTAGGTAGACGCGACTTTTTTTGAACGTCGAAGAGGATTTTCCTCTAAACGGCGACTTCTTCCTTGCGTTTCAACGCTTATTTAGCGCAAACGTCCGACGCGTTCTTCGACGTTTTGGGCTACGGCTTTTTGTTCCATTTTACGTTTGCGATTTAAGTTTTCCAACGTTCGAGGGTTCCGTCGTTCCCTGCGATTCGCCGTTTCTCCCGCGCCGCCGCGTTCAAACGATTTCCGTTCGCCGATTCCCGCGTTTTTTTACGTTAACGCCCCGTAAGATATGCGTTTTGTAGGCGTTAAAATTGATTTTTTTCGCGCGTCTTTTCTAATTGCGCTAAGCGGGGCGAAAACGCAACGGCGCGTTCTCGTTAAAATCGCTCCTATTTCGCCCCTTTCTTTCCCGCTTTCCCGTTTTCTAAGGAGTTCTAACTAATGGCAACCGTTTACTTTACGTCGAACGCGTCGACCGGCGCCGGAAGCCTTGTCGAAGCGATTCGCAACGCCCAACCCAGCGACGTTATTCGCCCCGACGAAACCGTCTTCGAACGCGGCTCGACCATCGAAATCGTTCTCGCGTCGACGCTTACCGTCGCTAAAAACTTGACGCTCGACGCGGCGCCGTGTCGCGTTCGGCTCGTCGGCGGCGGCGCGACCGGCTTGGTATTCGTTCGTTCTGGCGCCACCGCGGAGTTTGTCGGTTTCGATTTTGTCGGCGGCGTCAACTCGTCGACTTATTATCACGGCGGAGGCGCGACTATTTCCGAAAACTCAAACGCGGTTTTTAACCGTTGTCTTTTCGCGGGTTGTAAAACGTCGCGTTCCGGCGGCGCGATTTTTGTTCAAGCCGGTTCGAACGCCGAAGTTCGCGATTCGCTTATCGTCGGTTGTCGCGCGGCGTCGACTTCCGGCGGCCTATGCGCTTCGGGCGTCGCGTCCGTTTCCGGCTCGACCGTTGTCGGAAACGTCGATTCGACGGGAGTTAACGACGCCGGCGGAAGCGGAAAAGCGTCGTTTTTCAACTCGATTATCGGCGCTTCGACGGTTAAAACGTCGAACGAAAACGTTGGAAGCGTCGTTGACGTCGCGTCGTCGTCTATTGGTTTCGTCGCGTCGCCGCCGGACGATTTAAGCGTCGAAACTTGGAACGCCAACGCTTGGCAAAACTGGGACTTGCGACTTATCGACGACGCATCGCCGAACCCGTCTCCTTACCGCGATTCCGGCGACGTCGACGCGGCGTCAAAATACGACCTCGACGGAAACTTTCGAGGCCGCGAAACAAACGGCGTCGCAACGTGTAGTCCCGGCGCGTATGAAACGCTTCAAGCCGATTTATTTTGGATCGGCGCCGACGCGACGGGAACGGAAGTCGTTTTGCCGTCGTTTCTTACGTCGAACGGTTGGGCGACGTCGCGCTTTGCGATCGTTTCGGGCGACGTCGCGCCGCAAGTCGGGCAAAAACTTTTCGTCGACGGCGCCGTCGTTTTTGACGACGTTTTGACAACGGCCAACGCGAACGGGCAAAGGTTCGCGTTGAGTCTCGGCGGCGGCGCGAACGTCCGTTTTCCGTCGGCGACCGTTCATTTATTCGAATTGCAAACGGGCGCGGCGTCGACGTTTACGTTTTCAAACGTCCGACCGAACGAGGCGCGTTTCGGCGATTGGTCGCGACTTGCCGG